>CAVTNZ010000045.1:0-124442 GCA_963736185.1 uncultured Gammaproteobacteria bacterium
CTCAAGCGTCTCTCTTTCTTTCACTACGTCCGACGGAGAGGCAACAAAGACCCGAACCACTGTGGCGTTCCGAGGCATGGCAACCCGTCTCCCTATCCCGCAACAAAACGACGCATAATACTGCACGCGGGCGACGGGTGGAAAGAATCCCGAACGCTGAATCCCCTCACTCCCACTCGATCGTCCCCGGCGGCTTGCTGGTCACGTCGTAGACCACCCTATTGATCCCCTTCACCTCGTTGATGATCCGCGTCGCCGCGCGCCCCAAGAACCCCATGTCGAACGGAAAGAAGTCCGCCGTCATGCCGTCCGAAGACGTCACCGCGCGCAGGGCGCAGACGTGGTCGTAGGTGCGGCCGTCGCCCATCACGCCGACGGTGCGCACCGGCAGCAGCACGGCGAAGGCCTGCCAGATGTGGTCGTAGAGGCCGGCGGCGCGGATTTCTTCGAGATAGATCGCGTCGGCCTTGCGCAGAATGTCGAGCTTTTCGCGCGTGATCGCGCCGGGGATGCGGATCGCGAGGCCCGGGCCCGGGAACGGGTGGCGGCCGACGAAGTTTTCGGGCAGGCCGAGCTCGCGCCCGAGCGCGCGCACTTCGTCCTTGAAGAGCTCGCGCAACGGCTCGACGAGCTTCATGTTCATGCGCTCGGGCAGGCCGCCGACGTTGTGGTGCGACTTGATCGTCACCGACGGGCCGCCGGTGAAGGAGACCGATTCGATCACGTCGGGGTAGAGCGTCCCCTGGGCGAGGAATTCGACCGGCCCGCGGCCGTCGCGCGGCGATCTTCTTGGCTTCGCGCTCGAAGGTCTCGATGAACAGCCGGCCGATCGTCTTGCGCTTGAGCTCCGGCTCGGCGACGCCTTCGAGCGCGCCAAGGAACGTTCGCTCCGCGGCGACATGGACCAGCGGGATGTTGAAATGGCCGCGAAACAGCCGCACCACCTCCTCGCCCTCTCCGCTGCGCATCAGGCCGTGGTCGACGAAGACGCAGGTCAGCTGGTCGCCGATCGCCTCGTGGATCAGCACCGCCGCGACAGCCGAATTGACGCCGCCGGAAAGGCCGCAGATCACCCTGCCCTTGCCGACCTTGGCGCGGATCGCCTCGCGCGCCTCGGCGCGGAACGCCGCCATCGTCCAGTCGCTCTTCAGCCCCGCGACCTCGTGGACGAAATTGCCGATCAGCCGCGCCCCGTCGGGCGTATGCACGACTTCGGGATGGAACATCAGGCCGTAGTAGCGGCGCTTTTCATCCGCGATCAGCGCGTAGGGGGCGTTCTCCGAAGTCGCCGACGCGCGCGAAGCCCGGCGGCAGGCGGGTGATGCGGTCGCCATGGCTCATCCACACGGTGTGGCTTTCGCCCGGTTTCCACACGCCCTCGAGCAGCGGGCTCGCCGCGCCGACCGCGACCTCGGCGCGGCCGAATTCGCGGTGGTGGCCGCTTTCGACGCCGCCGCCGAGCTGCTCGGCCATGACCATCTGGCCGTAGCAGATGCCGAGCACGGGCACTTTCGAATCGAAGATCGCCTGCGGCGCGCGGGGGCTGCCCTCGTCGGGCACCGAGGCCGGCCCGCCCGACAGGATCACCGCTTTCGGCTTCAATTCGGCAAAAGCGCGCTCGGCGCTCTGGAACGGCGCGATCTCGCAATAGACCCCGGCCTCGCGCACCCGGCGCGCGATGAGCTGCGTCACTTGGCTGCCGAAATCGACGATCAGGAGCTTGTCGTGGGCGAAGGCGGGAGGGGCGGAGGGAGTCGGGGATTTAGCCATGGCGGATGCGCGCCTCATCAGGAATTGCAAAGCCTCGCTTAGGCAAAAGCGCGCGCGGGCGCAATCGGCGAAGCGGCGCGACGCGAAAAGACGCAGCATTTTTGGGGGCGGCCGCGCTGTCATTTTGCCGCTCTTATGGATAAACTCATTGGGGGTTTGCGTTCCGCGTCGAGAAGGTGAACAGCCATGCCGAAGAGCGATTACTCCAGCGATTTCTATGCATGGGCGACCGAACAGGCGGCGCTGCTGCGCGCCGGCAAATTCGCGGCGGCCGACATCGAGCATATCGCCGAGGAGCTCGAGAGCCTGGGAAAGACCGAGAAGCGCGAACTGGTCAATTGCGTCGGCGCCTTGCAGCTGGGCCTGCTCAAATGGCGATATCAGCCCAGAGGACGCAGCGCCAATTGGCAGGCGTCGATCAAGGTCAGACGCCTGAACGTGCGCGAGCATCTCAAGGGCAATCCGAGCCTCAAGGCGAAACTGCCCGAAGCGATGGGAACCGCCTTTCGCTGGGCGGTCGCGGAAGCCGCAGAGGAGACCCGAATGGCCGAGTTCGACCTCCCCGCGAATTGCCCGTGGTCGTTCGACGAGATGATGAAGGGCGATTTCTGGCCGAGCTGATCTTCGCTCGGCTCAAACCCGCGCCAGCGCGCGGCCGAAGCGGTCGAACAGCGCGTCGATCTCTTGTGTCGTGACGATCAGCGGCGGGCAGAAGGCGATCGTGTCGCCGATCGCGCGGATGATCAGGCCTTCTTCGTGGCAGAGCTCGGCGAGGCGCGCGCCGAACGAGCCGGCCGGCGCAAAGGGCGCCTTGGTCGCCTTGTCGGCGACGAACTCCAGCGCGCCGATCAGACCGACCCCGCGCGCCTCGCCGACCAACGGATGTCCGGCGAAGCCTTGCAGGCGCGCTTGGAATTGCGGGGCGAGGCGCGCCGCATTGCCGACGAGGTCGCGCTCTTCGATGATGTCGAGATTTTCCAGCGCCACCGCGGTGCCGACGGGATGGCCGCTGGCGGTGAAGCCGTGCGCGAACACCCCGATCTTCGCCGAATTGTCGGCGACGACCTGATAGATCGCGTCAGTGAAGAGAAGCGCCGAAAGCGGAATATAGGACGAGGTCAGCGCCTTCGAAATCACCATGACGTCCGGCTCGATGCCATAGGTCTCACAGCCGAACATGCGCCCAGTGCGCCCGAACCCGGTGATGACCTCGTCGGCGACGACGAGCACGTCGTGGCGCCGGCACACCGCCTGGATTTTTTCCCAATACGTGCGCGGCGGCGGCATCACGCCGCCCGCCCCCATCAGCGGCTCGCCGATGAACGCGGCGACGGTGTCCGCCCCTTCGGCGAGAATCAGCGCCTCGAGCTCGTCGGCGAGGCGCGTCGCGAACGCCTCCTCGCTCTCGCCCGGCAGGCCGTAGCGCCAGTAGTTCGGGCACGAGACGTGGCGCACAAACGGCAGCGGCAGATCGAAGTCGCGCTGGAACGCCGGCAGGCCGGTCAAGCTCGCCGAGGCGATGGTGACGCCGTGATAGGCGCGCTGGCGGCTGACGATCGTCTTCTTTTGCGGCCGGCCCAGCGCGTTGTTGAAATACCAGATCAGCTTGATCGTCAGATCGTTGGCCTCGGAGCCCGACGAAGTGAAATGGGCCTTGGCCATCTGGCCCGGCGCCATTTTCACCAGCCGCTCGGCGAGCATCGTCGCCGCGGGATGCGACTTATGGGAGAATGAATGATAAAATGGCAGCTTCTCCATCTGCGCCGCCGCCGCCGCGACGAGCCGCGGCTCGCCGAAGCCGACCGCGACGCTCCACAGGCCGGCGAGACCTTCGATATATTCCTTGCCCTGATCGTCGAAGACGTAGACGCCCTTCCCGCGCTCGATCATCATCGGCCCGACCTGCTCGTGCCGGCGCGCGTTGGTGGCGGGGTGGAAATAATAGGCGATGTCGCGCGCGGCGAGCGAATTGGGAAGCGGGGTCATCGGCAGGCTCCTTGTCGAGCGCGCATTTGCGCGCGCGGAGCGGCGAATGTCCAGACGGCGGCGAGGGAGCGCCTCTGGCGCAAAGCTCGCAAACCCGTCACACTCGCGCCGAAGGAACCGCCCATGTCGCTCCACCTCTACCTCGGCTTCGTCGCCGCCGTGACGATCCTGATGCTGATCCCCGGCCCCAACGTCGCGCTGATCGTCGCCAACAGCGTCGCCCATGGCGCGCGCTACGGGCTGACACCGTCTTAGGCACGAGCGCGGCGATGGTCGTGCAACTCGGCGTTGACGGCGCTGGGGATGACGACGCTGCTCGGCGCGCTCGCGCATGGGTTCGAAATCCTGCGCTGGATCGGCGTCGCCTATCTCGTCTTTCTCGGCCTCAGGGCGTGGCGTGCGCCGCGCGCTCGATCTGACGCGGGCGCGGCCCGAGCGGCGCGCGGCGCGCGTGATTTTTTGGCGCGGCTTCCTGGTTTCGCTGACCAATCCCAAGACGCTGCTGTTCTACGCGGCGTTGCTGCCGCAATTCGTCGACGTCTCGGGAAACGTCGGCCGGCAGCTCGCGATCCTCAGCGTCACTTTTGTCACGCTGGCGCTTGTCCTCGACGGCGGCTGGGCGTTACTGGCGGCGCGACTGCGCGGCGCCCTCGGCGTCAACGGCCGTTTACGCAACCGCCTGACCGGCTCGCTGTTGATGGGCGCGGGATTGGGGCTCGCGCTGGCGCGAAGGACATGACGCGACGAAAAGAATTGCCCTCGCCGACGGCGTCTTTCCCGCCATGAAAGCGCTCCATTCAACCGGCAGTTTCGCCGCCGAGCCCGCGGCGGCGCCTGAGGGCCAACAGGGGGAGGAGCCGATGGCGCAGGCGCGCCCAATGCCGATTGCCGAAATTTCCGCCAGACCCGTGAGCGACTGGGACACTGCGCTCTATCTCAAGTTCGAGACCGAACGCACCCAGCCGGCGCGCGATCTGGTCTCGCGCGTCGACATCGCCCCGCGGCGAATTGTCGATCTCGGCTGCGGCCCCGGCACCAGCACGCGCTTGCTCGCCGAGCGGTTCCCGCAAGCGGAAATCCTCGCGGTCGACAATTCCGAGCCGATGCTCGCGGAGGCGCGCCGCCGCCTGCCGCAAGTGCGTTTCGAGCGCTCGGACATTGCGAATTGGCGGCCGCGCCAGCGCCCCGACCTGATCTTCGCCAACGCCGCGCTGCAATGGCTGCCCGATCACGAGACCCTGTTCGCGCGCCTGATGTCGTATCTCGGCGAAGACGGCGCGCTGGCGGTGCAGATGCCCGACAACCGCCAGGAGCCGAGCCACGCCTTGATGCGCCTCATCGCCGCCGACGGGCCGTGGTCGGACCGGCTGGTGCCGATCGCCAAGACCCGCGCCGTCATCGCGACGTATTTCGACTATCACACCTGGCTGACGCCGCTCAGCGGCGCGCTCGACATCTGGCAGACCACTTACGTTCACCCGATGGCCGGCGTCGCCGCGGTGGTTGATTGGTTTCGCGGCAGCGCGCTGAGGCCCTTCCTTCACCCGCTCGACGCCCGCGAGCGCGAGCAATTCCTCGAGCGTTACATGCGCGAACTCGCCGACGCCTATGGCGTCAAGCGCGACGGCGCGATCCTGTTCCCCTACCCGCGCCTGTTCATCCACGCGCGCAAGCGCGACCGGCGGCGTTGAGGCGGGCTCGCGACAACGCCGATGCGCAAGCGCGCCGACATGCTGCTCGTCGAACGCGGGCTCTTCGCCAGCCGCGCCCGCGCGCAAGAGGCCATCGCCGCCGGCCTGGTGAGCGCCGACGGAGCTCTCGTGCGCAAGGCTTCCGAGACCATCGCGCCGGACGCCCAAATCGTCGCGAGCGCGCCGCATCCCTGGGTTTCGCGCGGCGGCATGAAGCTCGCCGCGGCGCTCGACGCCTTCGCGCTCGACCCTGCCCGCCTCGCCTGTCTCGACGTCGGCGCCTCGACCGGCGGCTTCACCGACGTGCTGCTGAAGCGCGGCGCGCGTTCGGTCGTCAGCGTCGATGTCGGCCATGGCCAGTTCGACGCACGTCTGCGCGAAGATCCGCGCGTGCGCGTCTTCGAAGGGCTCGACGCGCGCCGCCTGACGGCGGAGATCGTCGGCGTCCCGCCGCAGGCGATCGTCTGCGACGTCAGCTTCATTTCGCAACGGCTGGTGCTGCCGCACGTTCTCGCGCTCGCCGATCGCTCCGCGTGGCTCGTCAGCCTGGTCAAGCCGCAATTCGAGGCGGGGCGCGAAGCCCTCGTCAAGGGCGTCGTCAAGGACCCCGCCGCGCTTGAGGCCGCCTGCGAGGCGGTGCGCCGCTGCGTCGAAGGCCTGGGCTGGACGAGCCTCGGCCTCATCCCCTCGCCGGTGCTGGGCGGCGACGGCGCGCGCGAATTCCTGTATGCCGCACGGCATGGCTGAAACGACGCGCACATTGACCATTCTCGCCTTGAACGAACGCGGCGACGGCGTCGCCGACGACGCCACGACCGTTCCGGGCGCCCTTCCCGGCGAACGCGCCATCGTCGAGATGGACCGACCCGATGCCCGTAGGCGCCGGACGTGACCCATCCCACCACCCGGCCGTCATGCCATATGGGCTCATCGCCGATGGCGTCCGCATCGCGGGCCTGCACCTTGAAGCATGAAAGCTTGAGCGCCGCGCCGCCATCGCGCTCCTCCAGGGCCGCCGCACGGCCGATGAAGCGGTCCTTCTTGAAGTCGACGAAGCGCCCGAGACCCGCCTCCCCGGGGCCGTAGATCGGGCGGTACTCGCGCGCCCAGGTCCCGAAGCTCTTTTCGATGCGCATGGCATTCAGCGCGCGGCCCCCATACAGCTTCAGGCCGTGCTCGCGGCCGGCAGCGGTCAGGAGGTCGTACAGCGCGCGCTGGTAGTCCGCGGTCACCCAGATCTCGAAGCCCTGCTCGCCGGTGAAGGACACGCGACCGACGTAGCCCGGCACCATGCCGATCTCCATGCGCCGGAACGACATGAACGGGAATGCCGCGCTCGACAAATCGTCCCGCACCAGACCCTGAAGCAGCGCGCGGGCATGCGGCCCCGCGATGGCGAGGCCGGTGTATTCCATCGCACAGGGCCGCACGGAGACGCCGCTCGGGGGCAGGTGCCGCTCGAACCAGCGCATGTAATACGTCTCCGCCGCGTAGGTGCCGATCAGAAAAAAGCGCTGTTCCGAGGCGCGGCACACCGTAAAGTCGCCGATCAGCTTGCCGCGCTCGTTCAGCATCGGCGTCAAGGCGATGCGGCCGACATTCGGCACGCGGTTCGCCATCGTATGCGACAGCCATTCGGCCGCGCCCGGGCCCTGGATCTCGAACTTGCCGTAATTGGAGATCTCCAGAAGTCCGACGGCGTCGCGCACCGCGGCGCATTCCCCGGCGACGTGCGGATGCGCGTTCGAACGGCGGAAGCTCACCTCGTCGTGCGCCTCCTGCGCGCTCGGGGCAAACCAGAGCGGGTGCTCGAGCGCGCAATAATCGCCGAACACCGCATGTTCGGCCTGCAGGCGCTCGTAGATCGGCGTCGTGCGCAACGGCCGCGCCGCGTGCAATTCCTCGTTCGGGAAGCGGATGCGGAAACGGCGCGAATAATTCTCGCGCACCTTCGCATTGGTATAGGCGAGCGTGGTCCAGTCGCCGTATCGCGCGACGTCCATGCCCCAGACATCCGCACCCGGATCGCCATCGACCATCCAATGCGACAGCGCGAGGCCGACACCGCCCCCCTGGCTGAATCCCGCCATGACCCCGCAGGCGACCCAGAAGTTGCGAAGCCCGCGAACGGGCCCGACCAGCGGGTTCCCGTCGGGGGCGAAGGTGAACGGGCCGTTCACCACCTTGCGGATGCCCGCGGACTCGAGCGCGGGAAAATGCTCGAAGCCGACGGCGAGGCTGGGGGCGATGCGGTCGAGATCGTTGGCGAGCAGGTCCTGCCCGAAGTCCCATGGCGTCGTCACGGGGGACCAGGGCACGCCCGCCCGCTCGTAGGTTCCCATGAGCATGCCGCCGCGCTCCTGTCTCAGGTAGATCTCGCCCTCGAAGTCGATGGCGTGCAGCTGCTCCTTCTTGCCGGCGAGCTCGGGCATGTCGCCGGTGATCAAATACTGATGCTCCATCGCCAGGATCGGCAGCTCGATGCCGACCATGCGGCCGACCTCACGGGCCCACAATCCTCCGGCGTTCACCACGTGCTCGGCATGCACCGTGCCCTTCTGCGTCACGACATCCCAGGAGCCGTCCGGCCGCTGCTTGAGATCGACCACGCGGTTCTGGCGGACGATTTCCGCGCCGCCGATCTGGGCGGACTTGGCATACGCGTGGGTGACACCGTACGGGTCCACGTGGCCTTCGATGGGATCGTACAGCGCGCCCGCGAAATGCCGCTTGTCCAGCAGTGGAAACAGCTTTGCCGCCTCCTCCACCGAGATGATCTCCAGATCCATGTTGAGGTAGCGGCCCCGGGCCTTCGCCATCTTCAACCAATCGAGGCGCTCGCGCGTTCCGGCGAGCATGATGCCGCCCGTGATGTGCACGCCGCAGGATTGCCCGGAGATGCGTTCGATCTCCTGATACAAATTGATGGTGTATTGCTGGAGCTTGGCGACGTTCGGGTCGCCGTTGACCGTATGCATGCCGCCCGCGGCATGCCAGGTCGACCCGGAGGTCAATTCCGCCCGCTCCACCAGAAGCACGTCCTTCCACCCGGCCTTGGTCAGGTGATACAGGACGCTCGCGCCCACCACCCCGCCGCCGATCACCACCACTCGCGCATGACTCTTCATCGAATTTCCGGATTCATAGGGTTGAGTTACTCGTTGGAGACCGCCAGACGCAGACTGGAGTCTGCCTGGGCCGTGACGTTGCCGAAACGCTCGATCAGCCAGGAGCGGAACAGCGCGATCGCCGTGTCGCCCAGGCTTTCCGGATGGGTGATCAGATAATACCCAAAGCCGTCGTCGAGGATGTTGTCGAACGGCGTGATCAACCGGCCCGAGCGGATGTAATCGCCGAACAGATAGGTGTCGATGAGCGCGATTCCCTCCCCGCTCAGCGCGTACTGCACCGCGAGCAGCGCCGTATCGAACACCAGACCCCGCTCGACGTTCAATCCATGCAGTCCCGACTGGCGCGCGAACTGCGACCACAGGTGGTGCCGCGGCAGATCCGCCAGGCGCACGTGGATCAGCTCGTTCGCCTCGATGAAGCCGGCCAGACCCTGGTCCTTGTGCTTCTCCGCGATGGCCGGATGACAGATCACGCTGAGGCGCACCGGCCACAACAGATCGCGCACCATGTCGGTGACGGTGGGCTTCGAGTAGACGACCGCCACATCCACCTCGCTCACGGGCGCCCCGACCCCGTGGGGGCTCACCAGGTCGATCTCCACGTCCGGGGCGATATGACGGAAGTCGCGAAGAATGGGAACCGCCAGGTGGGCCGCGAAGGTGGGCGGCATCTGCACGCGCAGCGTCCGCAGCACGCTCGTGCCGTCGTTGCGGATGTCATCGAGCGCATATTCCAGCCGGTCGAACGACTTGGTCACCGCGGCGAGCAGATGCTGCCCCGCCTTGGTCAGCACCAGCGTGTGGGGACGGCGCTCGAAGAGCTGAACGCCGATCAATTTCTCGAGCGCGATCACGTGCCTCGACAGGGCGCTCTGGGAGATCAACAGCGCGTTCGCCGCCGCCGTGAAGCTCAAATGCTGCGCGACGCCCTCGAACGCGCGCAGCGCGTTCAGCGGCAGCCAGCGTCGATCCATCGGAGCCTTGACCATGCCGGGCGCTTCCCTAGGGCGACCACGACCGCGTGTAGCCGACCGCTCTTTGCTGGTCCGCGACGATGGTGCGCGAGGCGAGCCACAGGTGGTAGGCGGCCCAGAAGCCGCTGGGTGCGAGGACCAGCATGGCAAAGCGCAGGGAGGCAGCATCGGTCGCGTGCGGACCTGCGTACCAGTCGCTCAGGGCGCCGACCATCGATGGCGCCACGATCCAGTTCAACACGTTCGCCACCAGGAGCGACACCGCAATGAACATGTTGCGCATGCAGCACGGGGCCAGATTATTGAGCAGCCCGAAACACGGTCCGATGTAAAAGTAGATGGCCGGTATGAAGATCCAGAACATCAGCTTGCAGACCGCTTGATCGTGGGTCCAGTAAGCGATGATGGAGGGGATGGTCGCCAGCGCGATGCCTGCGGCAAGAAGCCATACAACGCGGCGGGGATTGGCCATCGAAGGCCTGGAAAGAATGAACGCCGTCGCCACCGTTGCGGCCGAGCCTCCGATGAGGTGGATGCTGCCGGTGAAGGCTCCCGCCTGCGCCACGTTTAAGCTGTACGCCCGCTGCAGGAACGCGGGAGTCCAGGACATGAGGCCCCATCCCCAGAGCGCGCACAACCCACCGCCGATGACGACGTGAAAAGCCGCCCGCTGCCGCCACAGGAACTTGAGGGATGTGAGGAATGAGGCGTTGATCCCGTCGGAAAGTTCATCCAGCCGCCCGCGCTGCGGTTCCTTGACGGTCAAGTAGACAAGGATTCCGACCACAAGTCCGGGCACCCCGAGCGCCAGGAACGCGCCGCGCCAGGTGTATAGATTCGCCACATAGCCGGCGAAATTCGCGCCGAGATAGGCCCCGATGGGGGCGCCCAGCGCCAGGACCGTCATGGCCATCGGACGGCGTCCCGCAGGAAAATAATCGGAAACGATGGCGGTCGACGGGGGTGTCCCGCCCGCCTCGCCAATGCCGACACCCACGCGCGCAAACAGGAACTGCCAGTAGCTTCGCGTGATTCCGCAGACCGCCGTGAAAGCGGACCAGATAATGAGGGAAACCGCCAGGATATTGCGCCGGTTCGCGCGGTCCGCCAGCCAGGAAATCGCGATCCCGAAAGTGCCGTAGAAAATCGCCAGGGGCCAGCCGGTGAGGATCGCGACGCCGCTGTCGGTCAGGTGCAGATCCAGGCGGATCTGCTCCAATACCGTGGATACGACATAACGATCCGCGATGTTGATGGCGTAGATGAAGCACGTGAGGATCAATACGTACCAGCGCAACAGCGAGGTGGGCGTTGGGGTATCAGCGAGGTCGACGGTGGTGCTGCTCACGTAGATCCGGCCTGTCGTTCGATCCTCGGCACCATACAGGGTTCGCCTCCGATATGCGATGCGCCTAAAAATAACATGGGTGAATCGCGAAATGGCATAGCGGGCGAACGCCATAGTATTAAGCTTCGCGACAGTGGAGAGCTTCGACTACGTCATTGTCGGCGCGGGGACCGCGGGATGCGTGCTGGCCGATCGCCTTTCGGCGGACGGCCGCCACCGCGTGCTCGTTCTGGAGGCCGGCGGCTCGGACGCCCGCTTCTGGATTAAGGCGCCCATCGGCTACGGCTTCACTTTTGCCGACCCTTCCGTGAACTGGAAATACCAGACCGCGGCCAGCCCGGGCCTCGACGGGCGCAGCATGTATTGGCCGCGCGGCCGCGTGGTCGGCGGTTCGAGCTCGATCAACGCCCTGGTTTATTGCCGGGGCATGCCCGCGGATTTCGACGACTGGCGCTCGCTCGGCAATACGGGCTGGGGTTGGGAGGACGTGCGGCCCTACTTCGAGCGGTCCGAGCGCCGTGTCGCACCCGACGGTCGCGCGCTCACCGACGGACCGCTCGATGTGAAGGACGTAACCCCCTTCCTGCATCCGATGCGCGAGCAATGGCTCGCGGCCGCGGCCGAGCTTCGGCTGCCGGTCACGGGCGACTTCAACGGCGAGAGTCCCGAGGGCTTCGGCTGCTATCAAGTGTCGATCCGCGACGGCCGCCGCTGGTCGGCGGCGGACGCCTTCCTGCGCCCCGCCCTGCGCCGCGGCGGCGTGAAGTTGGAAACCGACGCCTGGGCCGCGAAGCTTCGCTGCGAAGGGCGGCGGGTCATGGGAGTCGAATACTTTCGCGGCGGCGCGTCATGCTACGCCCGCGCCGATCGAGAGGTGATCGTGTGCGGCGGTGCCGTGAATTCGCCCCAGCTGCTGCAGCTCTCCGGCATCGGTCCCGGAGCGACGCTCGCCGCCCACGGCATCTCGCCGGTGCTCGACAACCCGGCGGTCGGCGGCAATCTGCAGGACCATCTGGCGGTGGTGTACTCCTTCAAGGCGACGCGCCCGACGCTGAACGAGGAGCTGCATTCTCCTCTCCGCCAGGCGATCGCGGGGGTGCGATACCTCGCCACGCGAAGCGGCCCGTTGAGTCTCAGCGTCAATCAATTCGGCGGGTTCGTTCGCGCACGCCCCGATGCCGATCGTCCCGATGTGCAGCTGTACTTCAACCCGGTCACCTACGGCGCGGGCGACTCGACCCGCAAGCGCATCAAGGTCGACGGCTTTCCCGGCTTCTACCTGTGTTTTCAGCCGACGCGGCCCACCAGCACGGGGCGCATCGATCTCAACAGCGCCGACTTTCGCGAACCCCCGCGCATCGCACCGAACTATCTGTCCACGGACAAGGACGCGGAGGATGCGAGGTACGGCGGGCGCCTGATGCAGGCGATCGCACGCACCCGTGCCATCGCCGGCTTGATCCGCGAGCCGCTCGCGCCGGACCTGTTGCGCATGGGCGAGGCCGACCTGGTTGCCGATTTTCGCGCGCGCGCCGCCACCGTGTATCACCCGGTGGGGACCTGCCGGATGGGCCGCGGCATCGGCGAGTCGGTGGTCGATGCAGGCTTGCGGGTGCACGGCATGGACAGGCTGCGCGTCGTCGATGCCTCGGTGTTTCCGACGGTCACGTCGGCCAACACCAACGCACCGACCCTCATGGTCGCGCAGCGGGCGGCGGACATCATCTTGGCAAGGACGTGATCCAGGAGCGCTATGAAACTCGAGAGTGTGAAAGTTTTCGTGGTCGGAAACCCGCCGCCGGGCTACGGCGGACGGTATTTCGTCTTTCTGAAGCTCAGGACCGCGTGCGGCATCGAGGGCCTGGGCGAGGTGTACGCCGCCACCTTCGGACCGAAGATCGTCGCCGCGATGATCGAGGACGTTTTTGCGCGCCGCTTCGCGGGGCGCGACCCCTTCCAAATCGAGGCGCTGTGGCGCGACAGTTACGGCTCCGGCTTCACGCTTCGGCCCGACCTCTCCCTGATGAGCGTCGTGAGCGGCCTGGAGATGGCCTGCTGGGACATCATCGGCAAGGCGGTCGACCGGCCCGTCTACCAGCTTCTCGGCGGCAAGGTGCATGAGCGGCTCCGCAGCTACACCTATCTCTATCCGGCCGACGGCGAGGGCGAGGATTTCTATCACGACCCGGACCGCTCGGCCGAGCGCGCGGCCGAGTACGTGAAGCTCGGATTCACCGGCGTCAAGTTCGACCCGACCGGCGGCTACTCGGTGTTCGACCCGCGTCAGCCCACGCAGGAGCAGCTCGCGCGCACGGTGGAGCTGGTAAGCAAGGTGCGCGAAGCCGTGGGCGGCCAGGCGGACCTGTTGGTGGGCACGCATGGACAGTTCACCACCTCCGGCGCGGTGCGCCTCGCGAGGCAGCTCGAACCGTACGATCCGCTCTGGTTCGAGGAGCCCGTGCCGCCGGAGATGCCGGAGGAAATGGCCAAGGTCGCGCGCGCCACCCGCATCCCGATCGCCACCGGCGAGCGCCTGACCACCAAGTACGAGTTCGCCCGCGTGCTTGCCACGGGCGCCGCCAACATTCTGCAAATGAACCTCGGACGAGTGGGAGGACTGTTGGAGGCGAAGAAGGTCGCGGCGCTCGCCGAGGTGCACTACGCGCAAATCGCTCCGCATCTTTATTGCGGCCCCGTGGTCGGCGCCGCCAACATCCAGATCGCCACCTGCACGCCGAATTTTTTGATTCTCGAAAGCATCCAGCAATGGGGCGGATTTCACGCGCGGATTCTGAGGACACCGATTCGATGGGAGGAGGGATACGTCATACCGCCGACGGCCCCCGGGCTCGGCGTCGAGCTCGACGAGGCAGTGGCTCTGGCCCATCCCTTCGACGGGAGCGGTTTGCACCTCGAGATGGACTCTCGTCCGTTGGGTTGAAATGGGAGAAGTATCGATGCGTTATGGATTTGTCGGCTTGGGTCATCTCGGCAGGCACCTGGCGGCGAACCTCGCGCGCGCCGGCTTCCCGCTCGAGGTGCACGACCTCGAGCGCTCTTCGGCCGAGCTCGCCGTGGCGGCCGGCGCGCGATGGTCGCCGTCGGTACGCGAGCTGGCGGCGGGCTGCGACTGCCTGATCACCTGCCTGCCCTCGCCCGCCGCCACGAAGACCGTGCTCGGCGAGGCGCTCGGTGTGATGCGTCCGGGAACGACGTGGATCGAGATGAGCACCAACGATTTCGCCGAGGTCGAAGCGCTCGCCCAACGCGCCGCGAGCTCGGGCATCGCCACCCTCGCCTGTCCGGTCACCGGCGGGGTTCATCGGGCCGAGGCCGGTGAGATCACCGTGCTCGTTGGCGGCGCGCAACAAGTATTCGAGACCCACAAGGCAGCGCTCGAGGCGATGGGGGGACGAGTCATTTATCTCGGCGGGATCGAGCAGGCTGCCGTGACGAAGGTGGTGACCAACATGCTGGCCTTCATCCACCTGATCGCCGCGGGCGAGGCACTCATGCTATGCGCCAAAGCCGGCGTCGACCTCACTGCGGCGTTCCACGCCATCGCGGCAAGCTCCGGCAACAGCTTCGTCCACGAGACCGAGAGCCAGGTGATATTGAACGGCAGCTATGACATTGGTTTTACGATGGATTTGGCCTGCAAGGACGCCGGTTTCGCGATCGAGTTCGGGCGCCGTTTCGGGGTCCCTCTGAGGCTTGCCGGAGTGATGGAGCAAATCTTCATCGAGGGGCGCGCGCGCTATGGCGGCAGCGCCTGGTCGTCGATGATCGTGAAGCTCTTGGAAGACGCGGTGGGCACGCCGCTGCGTGCGCCGGGCTTCCCGGCGCGTCTCGGCGGCGAGTCGCCCTGATTGCAAAGTAGACCGCGAGAAGCATCGAATTAATGCATGAGCGAATCGAATTTGGGCATGCGGCGATGCTTCCCAACAACAAAGTTGGTGTTTTGCCGAAACGCGATGCTATTCTCTGTCACAAATCTGTAAGACCGCGCGGCTCGGGCGAAGCGGCGAAGTTGAATCACTTCTAAACGGGATGGTACGCATGAACTCGAACTCGAAGCTGTCTTACGCGATCGCCGCGATATTGAGCGGCACGACCGGCGGATTGGCGCATGGAGCGACGGCAAGCGACACCGCGAACGCCGACAATACCTCGGACACGATCCAGGAGATCACGGTCACCGCCCAGCGACGTACCGAGAACGCGCAGGACGTGCCCATCACGATCCAGGCGTTGACGGGCGAGACGCTCAAGCAGTTGAACGTGACCACGTTCGACGATCTCGCGAAGTACACCCCGAACGTCACCGAGGCCAACCTCGGCCCCGGGCAGAGCAGCATCTTCATGCGCGGCCTGTCGGTGGGCGTGACGGGCCAGCAGGGCACCGGTACCACCGGCCCCATCCCGAACGTTGCGGTGTACCTCGACGAGCAATCGACCGCCCTTCCGGGCCGCAACCTTGACGTCTACGCGGCGGACATGGAGCGCATCGAGGTCCTCGAGGGACCGCAGGGCACGCTCTTCGGCTCCGGCGCCGAGGCGGGCGTGCTGCGCTATATCACCAACAAGCCGAAGCTCGACGTGACCGAGGGCTCCGTCGATGCGGGCTACAGCTACACCGCCCATGGCGACCCGAACAGCAACGTGAGCGCGGTGCTGAATCTTCCGCTGATTCAGGACACGCTGGCGATTCGCGGAGTGATCTATACGGACAGCCGCGGCGGCTACATCAACAACGTGCCCGCGACTTTCGCGCGTCAGCAAACCGATGAAGGTTTCGTGCTGAGCGGCGTCGCGCTGCCGACCAACTCGGAATCGATCAACAACAACAATCTGGTCGGCAACGCCATCAACCCGGTGACCTACCAGGGCGCGCGCTTCTCGGCGCTGTACAAGATCAACGACGGCTGGGATGCGCTGCTCACGCAGAGCTACCAGAACATGAACGCGCAGGGCGTGTTCTACGACCAGCCCTACGGCCCGCAGGGCCTGACCTTCAACGCCAACGGCCAGCCGATCGGCGTGCAACAGCTGCCGCCGCTCTCCGTGACGCTCTTCACCCCGTCCTACGACAAGGACAAGTTCGAGAACACCTCGCTCACCGTCGATGGGCACATCGGCGACATCAAGATGGTCTATGCGGGCGGCTACCTGGTCCGCAACATCGAGCAGCAACAGGACTACACGAATTACTCGCGCGGTGTTTACGGTTACTACTATCAGTGCGCAGGCTATTCGGCGGTCGGATCGAAAACGGCCGGCAGCGGCCAGTGCTTCTCGCCCGCCGCCGCCTGGCAGGAGACCGAGAAGAACACGCACCAGAGCCACGAGCTGCGCTTCTCGACGCCGGACGATTGGCGGCTGCGCGGGATCGGGGGCCTGTACTGGGAAGAGTTCAAGATCTACGACGACACGGCGTGGACCTACAAGACCGTGCCCACGTGCTCTGCGACGAACAACGACAACTGCTTCAACAACGTACAGCCCTGGCCGGGCGGGACCGCGTTCGTCCAGGGCGAGCGCAACGACAACATCGGCTTCTTCGACGACACCGAGCGCACCATCCTGCAGCGTGCGGTGTTCGGTTCCGCCGATTATGAAATCATCCCCAAGACGTTGATCGCGACGGTGGGCACGCGGTACTACAAGTTCGACGAGAGCGAGCTCGGCGGCGACGTCGGCAGCTTCTACTGCAAGAACTTCGCGCCGACCACTTATTTCGGCCCCTGCACCTCGGCGACCAACGGCAACGGCAAGCCGGGCGGCCTCACACCCGACAACCTGGGCAGTGCGCCGTACGGGACGAACTTCAATGCGACGAGCTTGAACAACTCGCAGTACCACGGCTTTCGGAGCCGCGCGAACCTCAGCTGGCACGTGACCGACGACGTGCTGCTCTACTACACCTGGTCGCAGGGCTTCCGCCCGGGCGGCTTCAACCGCGGCATCAAGTACACGCAGCCGTATGGCGCGGATGCCTACCAGTACGCGACCCCGGCAACCTATCGCCCGGACACCCTGATCAACAATGAGATCGGCTTCAAGACCGAGTTCCTGGACCATCGCCTGCAGGTCAACGGCGCCGTCTACCAGGAAGACTGGAAGAACACGATCGTCGAGTTCTTCGACCCGCAGGGGGGATTCGGCAACCTGACCTTCGTCACCAACGGACCCAACTACAAGGTCCGGGGCGGCGAGCTGCAGATCGTCGCGCGCGTGACCGAAGGGCTGACGGTGCAGTCCTCGGCCTCCTACAACCGGAGCTTCCAGGCGAATTCGCCGTATCTCGCGAACAACAATCCCTCGAGCGTGAATCTCGGGAAGCCCATCCTCGGGTCCAACGGACAGCCCATTCCGAATGTGTTCGGCGTGCAGGGTACCCCGCTCGGCGAGTCGCCCGAGATCCAGGCGAACGTGCGCCTGCGGTACGAGTTCCCGCTGGGCGAATACAGGGCCTTCACGCAGGTCGGCGGCCAGTACTACGGCCGCTCGTTCACCAACACCAGCGCCGTGGACAACTACGAGATGGGCGGCTGGGCGACGATGGATGCGTCGGCAGGCGTCGCCAAGGATGCGTGGAACGTGCAGCTCTTCTCGCAAAACATCACCAACCGCGATGCGAGCGTCTACACGAACTCCGCGCAGTTTATTCTGACCCAGACGCCGCTCCGTCCGCGCATTGCCGGGGTGAAATTCGGCTACAAGTTCTAGGGTGTATCGTGCGGCGGGAGCCTCCTCCCGCCGCTTGAGTTAGAATGGGAAGCGGGCAGAAATGCCCGCTTTTTCATGTCTGGTCAACGCGCGTGGCCGCACGGAGGGAAATGCAAGACGCGATCATCAGCCCTCCTCCATCCAGGATCGAGACGGAAGTCAAGCGGGTGCGCGCGCTCCTCGAGCGCAGCGAGTTCGCGCGCGGCCTCGAGGCGGCGCAGGCGCTGGCCACCGAAGCGCCCGAAAACCGGGACGTGCTGTACCTGATCGCGGTGAGCCTGCGCTACCTGCAGCGCGTCCCGGAAGCGCTTCAGGCGCTCGAGCGTCTCGAGCAGCTGCATCCCGGATACCCGCGTGTCTATCAAGAGCGAGGCCATTGCCACGTTGCCCTGCGCGCGGCCCAACCGGCCATTGAGGCCTACGAGCGGGCGGTGACCATGAGCCCCGCGCTGCCCGCGAGTTGGCGCGCTCTGCAGACTCTCTACCGTATGCAGGGCCGCATGGCGGACGCGGACAGGGCCGACCAGCAGGTCAAGAATCTGGCCGCCCTTCCGCATGAGATAGTCACGGCCTTCAGCATGTATGCAGATGGCGAAATCTTCGATGCCGAACGGGTGGTGCGCCAATATCTGCTGGCGCACGGTGACCACGTCGAGGGCATGCGCCTGCTCGCCAAGATCGGCATGGACCTCGACGTGGCGGACGATGCCGAGATCCTGCTCGCTCGCGCACTCGAGATCGCGCCGAATCATCGCGAGGCCCGCTACGAGTACGCCATCGTCCTGTTGAAGCGGCACAAGCACGTTCGTGCCCGCGAGGAAATGGAAAAATTGCTCGCGGTTGATCCGCACAACCGGATGTATCGCACCACGCACGCCACGATATGCATGGGTTTCGGGGATTATCAGGCACTGCCGCGCTACCGAGAGCTTCTCGCCGAGACTCCGCGCGATCCGGAGCTTCACCTGTCGATCGCGCACGCCTTGAAAACCCTCGGGCAGACACCGGAGGCCATCGACTCCTACCGGGCCGCCGCTGCGCTCAGACCTGAATACGGTGAGGCCTACTGGAGCCTCGCGAATCTCAAGACGTACCGGTTCACCGATGCCGAGATCGTCGTCATGCGACGCATCGAAGCTTCACCCAAGGTTCAACCGGCCGACCGGTACCACATGTGCTTCGCGCTCGGGAAGGCGCTCGAGGACCGGGCCGAATACGCCGAATCTTTCGCCTATTACGAGCGCGGCAATGCGCTCAAGAAAATCGAATGCCGCTACCGTCCCGAGCCCCTCGAGCGCACCGCCCGGCTGCACGAGTCCTTGTGCACGGCCGAGTTCTTCGCGGCACGCGAAGGTTGGGGCTGCGACAGCGCCGCGCCGATCTTCATAGTCGGCCTGCCCCGCTCCGGCTCGACCTTGATCGAGCAGATACTGGCCTCGCACTCGCAGGTCGAGGGCACGATGGAGCTCGCCGACATCCCCAGAATGGTCCAGGATCTGCAGGGCCGCGAGGTGATCGGCGGCGAGCAGCGCTACCCCGGCGTGCTCGGCTCGCTGAGCCCGGCGCAGATGCTCAAGCTCGGGGAGAAATACCTCGCTGACACCCTCGTCTACCGGACCGGCAAAGCCCGCTTCATCGACAAAATGCCCAACAACTTCCGGCACCTCGCTCTCATTCACCTGATTCTGCCGAACGCCCGGATCATCGATGCGCGGCGCGACGCCATGGCATGCTGCTTCTCGAACTTCAAGCAGCTGTTCGCCTCGGGGCAGCAGTTCACGTATAGCATCGAGGACATCGCCCGCTATTACCGGATGTACGTCGAGCTCATGGCGCATTGGGACGCCGTTCTGCCCGGCAAAGTGCTGCGGGTGCAGCACGAGACCGTCGTCGACGATCTGGAGGGCAACGTCCGGCGCATCCTTGATTTCTGCGGCTTGGAATTCGAACCCGGATGCCTGGATTTTCACAAGACCTCGCGTACCGTTCACAGCGCAAGCTCCGAGCAGGTGCGGCGGCCCATCTATCGCGAGGGTCTGGACCAATGGCGTCACTACGAGGCGTGGCTCGGGCCGCTCAAAGCCGCGCTCGGTCCATTGGCCGCGCCCACCCCTGGGGCACGACGGTGAGCATCGCGCCCGAGAAGCACACCAGCACCCGAGTCGAGACGGAGGTCGGGCGGCTTCGAGCCTTGCTCGAGAAGGGCCGGTTTGCCGAGGCGCTCACCGACTCGCAGACCTTGCTCGCGCAAGTTCCGCAAAATCGCGACGTGCTTTACATCGTCGCCGTGAGTCAGCGGTACCTGCAACGCATCCCCGAGGCGCTCGAAACACTCAGGCGTTGTGAGTCGCTGCATCCCGGCTTCAGCCGCCTGTATCAGGAGCGCGGGCATTGTTATCTCGCCGCGCGCGATCCTGGAGCCGCCCTCGAGTCGTTCCTCGAGGCGGTGCGCATCAACATGGCGCTGCCGGCGAGCTGGAAGGCGTTGGAGGTATTGTTCCGATCGGCCGGCCGCATGACGGAATCCGAAAACGCCGCCGCCCAGGCGAAGCGGCTGGCGACATGGCCGGTGGCCGTGCTGACCGCCACCGGCCTCTTCGCCGACGGCGAAACCCATGCCGCCGAGCACATGATCCGGGCATTTCTCATGGCCAATCCTCAGCACGTCGAGGCCATGAGGCTGCTCGCTCAAATCGGCATGAAACTGGACATTCTCGACGACGCGGAATTCTTGCTGGAATCCGCGTTGATGCTGGCGCCGGAATATCATCCGATGCGCTACGACTATGCAGTCACGCTCCTGCGCCGCCATAAGCATGCGCAGGCGCTTGCCGAGCTCGAGCGATTGCGCGCGATCGAACCGGGAAATCGCGCCTATCAGATCACCTATGCCACCGCCTGCGTGGGCCTCGGCAGGCACGAGGAGGCGATCGAGCGCTATCGGGCCATTCTGCGCGATTCGCCCCAGGCGGCGGACTTGCATTTGTCGGTTGCACACGCGCTCAAAACGCTCGGCAGACAAAGCGAGGCCGTCGAGAGTTATCGAGCTTCCTACACCGTTCGGCCGGATTTCGGCGATGCTTATTGG
Source organism: uncultured Gammaproteobacteria bacterium (assembly GCA_963736185.1). Classification (GTDB taxonomy): domain Bacteria; phylum Pseudomonadota; class Gammaproteobacteria; order Steroidobacterales; family Steroidobacteraceae; genus Bog-1198. The sequence goes on from CAVTNZ010000045.1 coordinate 20,718, forward strand.
AGCCTCGCAAACCTCAAGACCTACCGGTTCACGGATGAGGAGATCGGCCGGATGCGCCTTCAGGAACGGCGGACGGATGTCGGTGCCGTGGACCGGTACCATCTGTGCTTCGCGCTCGGCAAAGCGCTCGAGGACCGGGGCGAGTTCGCCGAATCGTTCCGCTACTACCAGGCGGGCAACTCGCTCAAACGATCGGAAGTCCGTTTCAAACTGAAGCCCATCCTGCGCAATGCCGAGCTCCAGGCCGCGACCTGCACGCGGCAATTTTTCGAGACCCGCAAGGGATGGGGCTTCGACTGCGCCGATCCGATCTTCATCGTCGGATTGCCTCGCGCGGGATCGACACTGCTCGAACAGATCCTTGCCTCGCATTCGCAAGTCGAGGGCACGACCGAGCTGCCGGAAATCCTGCGCCTGGTCGGAGAGCTGCAGGGGCGCGATCCCGATTCGGCAAATCCCCGCTATCCGGCCGTTCTTGGCGACCTCGGACCCGAGGATTTCTCCAAATTCGGCGAGAGATACATTGCCGACACCCAGGTCTACCGCAACGGGCTGCCACGGTTCATCGACAAGATGCCGAACAACTTCCGCCACATCGGGTTGATCCATCTGATCCTGCCGAACGCGAAGATCATCGACGCACGCCGCGAGCCCATGGCCTGCTGCTTTTCGAATTTCAAACAGCTTTTTGCATCCGGCCAGGAATTCACCTACAGCCTCGAGGACATTGCCAGCTACTATCGAATGTACATCGAACTCATGCGCCATTGGGATGACGTTCTGCCGGGGAAAATATTGCGCGTGCAGCACGAGGACCTGGTGGAGGACCTGGAGGGCAACGTGAGAAGAATCCTCGACTTCTGCGGGCTCGATTTCGAGCCTTCGTGCCTCACGTTCTACAAGACCGAGCGCAGTGTGCGCACGGCGAGCTCGGAACAGGTGCGCCAGCCCATCTACAAGGAAGGTCTCGACCAGTGGCGCAACTACGAGCCCTGGCTCGGCGAGCTCAAGCGCGCCTTGGGCGTCTGATCAGCGCCTCAGGCGCCTCACGACCTGCCTGAAGAAGTGTCTGAAATTGTCGCGGTCCGAGCGCAGATACCGCAGCATCTCGATGAACACTCCGCCGCGAAGCAGCCAGGACTGCCTGCGCCGGTGGATGCTCTTTCCGACCTGTTTATTCCAGGGGAAGGTTCCGAGCTCCGGCCGCGGCTTCGGCGGGTTCTTGAAGTTGAAAATGTATCCGAGGCGCGGGGCATCGCTCGTGTTGCGGTTGGCGCCATGCAGGGTGAGCCCGTGATGGATCGTGAGCGCGCCCGCCGGTATCGGGCAGACCCTGGCATCCTTCGGATCGAAGCCTTCGCAGCATTCTATGGCGTTTGCGTCGCCCGATCCGCCGTGCGCACGGTGCGGCAGAATCCCGCCGAGGTGCGAACGCGGAATGAAGGCCATCGCGCCGTTGTCGAGGGTGGTGTCGAACAGGGCGATCCAGATCGTGACCTGCTCCTGGTAGGCCTGCGGATCGTTGTGGGCTTCGTCCTGGTGCCACGGGGTCCGGCCGCCGATGCGACTGGGCTTGTAAACGCTGTTGTCTCCGGCCAATGTCGCGCCCGGCCCGAGAAGCTGCCTCGCCATGGCCTGCGCGATTTGACGATAAGACCATTTGCTCAACTCGGGCGCATACAGCGAGGGGCGGAACAACTGCGGCGTGACGCCCTCGTCCACGCCGTCCCGCGCCGAGATGTCGAAGCTCCTGCCCTCCTTGCGGCCCACGCCTTTCTCGATCAACGACAGCAAAATGCCCCGACACCACTCGATGTCGGATTGGCTGATCTGGGGCACGTCGATGACCAGGAAGCCTTCCCGATGGTATTCGGCCACTTGCGCCGCGGTCAAAGGACGGCGGTCGTAAACCGAGCTCCTTTCGGACGATTCCGCGAGACGTGGCGTTGCTATTTCGGTACTTATCGGCAGATTCCTCGGATGCGGCTCGCGAACGCCGCTGCGCCCGGGAGCTTAAGGCTCCTCCCGACGCTTTGGACAAGCGCGCCAACCGGGAGTAACTACGGCAATTATAATCTCATGCCGGATGAGTTGCACACCGATAGCCGCCCGCACTCATCTCGCGATCAACCTGGTATTCTTCCGGACCACAATAAAAATCGCGCTCGAGCGCGGTCTCTGGTTTCCGTCGCCGAAGGCAGCTCAATATGACATCGCGCGCATTCATGCCCGGCTCCTCGGTGGTCGTGGCGGTGATCGCAATCATCACGCTGCTCGCGTGCGGCGGCCGCGCGGCTGCCACCGCCCCCCGCGCCGCCCCGACGCTGCGGATGGGTGAGATCGTCCTGTCCCGCTGTACCCGGGTGCCCGCAATCCCCCCGGCCTACTGCGGCCGTCTCGAACGGCCGCTCGACCCCGGCGGGGCTCGGGACGGACGTTTGTCGATCTACTTCGAGCTCTACCCGCACTCCGGCCCCGACAAGGCAGCCGGCATGCTGGTGGCCACCGAGGGCGGCCCGGGCTACCCCGCGACACAATCGCGCGCCGAGTACCTCGCGCTGTTCGCTCCGCTGCGACGCAACCACGACGTACTGATCATGGACAATCGCGGGACCGGACGATCCGGCGCGCTCGATTGTCCGCAACTGCAGACCGCGGAGCGTTGGACCACCGACATGGTCGGCGCCTGCGGAGAGTTGCTGGGGGCCCGCGCCGCGCTCTTCGGCACCGCGCCGGCCGCGGACGACCTGGCGGCCATCCTGAATGAGCTCGGCGTGCGCAAGATCGACCTGTACGGCGATTCGTACGGGACCTACTTCGAGCAGGTGTTCGCGCTCAGGCACCCCGACCTGCTGCGCTCGGTCGTGCTCGACGGCGCCTATCCGTTGAACGGCCCGGACTATGCCTGGTATCCGAGCTATGCCCCCGCCATGCGCGACAAGTTCGACCTGGCCTGCCGGCGCTCGCAGGGCTGCGCCGCCATTCCCGGAAGCTCGATGGACCACATCGCGCCGCTGCTCGCGCAGCTTCGTCGGCGGCCCTCTTCCGGCCGCGCGATCGACGCCGACGGCAAGGGACGCGGATTCGCGGTGGATGCCACCCATCTCGCCACCGTGATGTTCGGCAGCGCGCCGGCCCTCGCCACCGTACGCGAGCTCGATGCAGCGGCGCGCGCCTGGCTCGCCGGCGATCGGGCGCCCCTCCTTCGGCTCATGGCCGAGACCGTCGGCAGCGTCGACAGCGAGGATGCGCGCAATTCCGCGGCCGACATCACCCAATGGAGCGCGGGCCTCGAGGTGGCGGTGATGTGCCACGATCCGCCGCAGATCTTCGATATGCGGCTGCCGCCCGTTCAGCGCGCGGCGGAGCGGGACCGCGTGATCGCCGAACGCCGCCTCACCCATCCAGACACCTACGCGCCGTTCACCATCGACGAGTATCGCGGCATGCCGCTCGACTACAGTTTCATCGACCTGTGCGTCGATTGGCCGGTGGCGCCCGCGAGACAGCCGGCCGGACGGCCGACCCCGGCGGATGCCCTGTATCCCGATATTCCGGCGCTGGTCATTTCAGGCGAGCTCGACAACATGACGACCCCGGCGGACGGTGCGGCGGTCGCCGCGGCCTTCAGCCACGGCACGCAGGTGCTCATCGCGAACAGCTTTCACGTCAACGCCCTGCCGCACGCGCGCAGCGAATGCGCCGCCGACATCGTGCGGCACTTCATCGGTTCGCTCGAACCCGGCGATGCGGCCTGCGCGGCCGGGGTGCCGCCGGTGCGCCTGGTAACCCGCTTCGCCCTGCGCGTCGATGCGGTAGATCCAGCGATCGCGGCGCCGGGAAGCGCCTCGTCAGCGGGTTCCCTGAGGCTCGCGAGCGCAGCGCTGCAAACCGTCGGCGACGTTCTGGTGCGGGCGGCGGTCAATTCCTCCGGACATGGAGCGGGGCTGCGCGGTGGACATTTCCAAGTCGACGCGGGCGGCCACGTTCGCCGCGTCACCCTCGATCGGGTGCGGTGGACGGAAGATCTTGCCGTCTCGGGAACGATCGATCAGGCGCTCGATGGCGCGGGCGCCGTGCGCGCGAAGGTCACGATCGAAGGGCCGGATGGAACCCGCGGGAACTTCGACCTGCGATGGGAGGATCGCCGGGCCGATGCACAGGCTCGCATCGAGGGGACGGTCGGCGGCCGCGCGCTCCGCGCGCAGATGCCGGCGCCTTAGCGCGGCGCGGATCGCTACAGCGAAACCGCGGCGACGGCGCTCTGCTCGACCGCGGCCCTCGCCTCGCCGATCTTGCGCTCGGCGCTCGGCGGATAGCCGTACTGGCTGCGGTAGCACTTGGAGAAGTGCGGCGGCGATTGAAAGCCGCAAGCCGCGGTGATGTCCATGATGGGCATGGCGGTTTGCAGCAGCAGCTCCCGCGCCCGCCGCAGGCGCATTTCGAGATAATAGCGCTTCGGAACGCAATTCAAGTCGCGTTTGAACAGCCGTTCGATCTGACGGCGCGAAAGGCCCGTTGCCTTGGCGATCTTCTCGAGCGACAACGGCTTCTCGATGTTCTCCTCCATGATTTGCGCGACCCGGATGAGGCCGCGATGCGAAACGCCGACGCGGGCCCTCAAGGGCACATATTGCCGCTCCCGGTCCTTGCGCACCCGGTCGACGATGAACTGCTCGGACACGCGCTGCGATATCCGCGGTCCAAGCTTGCCCTCGATGAGATTCAACATGAGATCGAGCGGCGCCGTTCCGCCGGAGCATGTGAAGCGGTTGCGGTCGATGGTGAACAATTGATCGCTGATCAGCACGCGCGGAAACTCCTCGCGCAGCGCCGACAGGTTTTCCCAATGAATGGTCGCGCGGAAATTGTCCAGCAGCCCCGCCTTGGCGAGCGCATACCCCCCCGTGCACAGCGCCCCCAGGGGTACACGGCGCTCGGCGACGCGGCGCAATGCCGTCACCAGCGCCGGCGAAACCGCCTCCCGGATGTTGATGCCGCCGCATACGAACAGGATGTCCACGACGCCGAGCTTGTCCAGCAGGCCGGCCGGCGAGAGCTTCAGCCCGCTGCTCGACTCGGTCGGTTGACCGTCGAGACTGACCACCGACCATTCGTAGACGTCCTTGCCCACGAGCCGGTTCGCCATGCGTAACGGCTCGAGCGCATTGGAGACCGCAATCAGCGAATAATTGGCCAGGGTCAGGAACGCATACTTGCACTTGCGGAGCACTGCGGGCGATTCCAAACGAGCCTCCCCTTCGACACTCGATTTTTCACCGACTGGGACACTGACATTATGCCATCTCGCCGTCCGGAAATATCCATTTCCGACACAAATATGTCGCATTCGAGATGGAAGCGCCGGCGCTGCTGCGGCGCTCGTGCGCCCAACGTGCGAGCGGGTCCAAGGTCGATGGCGCATTTATATCTAGGGTTGTCGCAATTAGCTTATTGTTTCGGCGGGCGCTGGTTACACTGCGGAGCGAATTTCCCAAAAGGGTCGATAGATGAAAACTCATGCCCGCGTCGTCGTCATCGGAGGGGGCGCGGTAGGCGTCAGCACGCTCTATCACCTCGCGCAGAAATGGTCGGATGTCGTGCTGGTCGAGCGTTCGGAGCTCACCGCCGGGTCGACCTGGCACGCAGCGGGGTTGCTGCCGCTCTTCAACATGAGCTACACCGTCGGGCAGCTCCACAAGTATTCCGTCGACCTCTACAAGCGCCTGCCGGCGGAGACCGGGCAGGACGTGAGTTTCCACGTCACTGGGAACCTGCGCCTCGCCACCTGCCGCGACCGCATGGACGAGTATCAGAAGTACTGCGGCACCGCCAACACCATCGGCGTGCCCTTCCAGATCATCTCCCCGCAGGAGGTGAAGAAGCTCTGGCCGCTGATCGAGCTCGGCAACGGCGCCGACACCCAGAACATCGTCGGCGCCCTCTATCATCCCGACGACGGCCACATCGCCCCGGCGGATCTGACCATGGCGCTGAGAAAGGGCGCCCGCGCCCGCGGCGCCGAGATCTACGAGCAGACGGAAGTGACCGGCATCAAGCGCACCCCGTCGGGCGAATGGCAGCTGAGCACGAGCAAGGGTGACATCGTCGCCGAGCACGTGGTCTGCGCCACCGGCAACTATGCGCGTCAAACCGGGCGGATGTTCGGGCTGAACGTGCCCGCGATCCCGGTCGAGCACCAGTACATCGTGTACGACGAATCGCCGGAGCTCAAAGCCTATCGCAAGGCGGGCGGCCGCGAGCTCGCGGTGCTGCGCGAATCGGATCAGTCCTACTACCTGCGCGAGGAGCGGATGGGCTGGATCCTGGGGCCCTACGAGGCCGGTGCCCCGGCCCGGTTCGCCGACGGCGTGCCCGACTGGTTCGGCAAGAGCCTGTTCGAGGGCGACCTCGAGCGGCTCCTGCCGCACGTCGAGGCCGCGCAGCGGCGCGTGCCCTGTCTCGCGAGCTGCGGCATCAAGGACATCGTGAACGGTCCGATCTCGTACACGCCGGACGGGAGCCCGTTGATCGGGCCCGCCTGGGGCGTGCGCAATCTCTGGCTCAACGAGGGCCACAGCTTCGGCATCACCGCCGCCGGCGGCTCCGGATGGCAGCTGGCCGAATGGATCACCGAGGGTGAGCCCGGCATCGACATGATGGCGGTCGACCCGCGCCGCTACGGTCCCTACACCAGCAAGCGCTACGTCGTTCAGAAGAACGAGGAAACCTACCGAAACGTCTTCGTCATCCATTTTCCGGACGAGGAGCGCCCCGATGCGCGCCCGGCGAAGACCAGTCCGATCTACGACAAGCTCGCCCGCATGGGCGCCGTGTTCGGACAGCGCTATGGCTGGGAGCGCGCGAATTGGTTCGCCCCGCCGGGGATCGAAGCCAGGGACAAATGGAGCTTCCGACGCTCCAATTATTTTCCGCATGTCGGCCGCGAGGCGATGAACCTGCGGCAGAACGTGGGCGTCATCGATCTCACGCCGTTCACCAAGCACGAGGTGACGGGACCCGGAGCGGAAGCCTGGCTCGATGGGCTGGTTGCCAACAAGGTGCCCGCCAAGATCGGCCGCATGGCGCTCTCGCATGCGCTCACGCGCCGCGGCGGCATCCGCTCGGAATTCACCATCACCAAGATCGCCGACCAGCATTTCTACGTGGTGAGCGCGGGCGCCGCGGAACGTTACGACAGCGATTACCTGCTCGAAAAGCTGCCGAAAGACGGCTCCGTCGCGCTGCGCAACATCACCTCGAGCCGCGGGTGCTTCGTGGTCGCGGGTCCGCGCTCCCGCGACGTGCTGGCGAAGCTCACCGACACGCCCCTCGACAATGCCGCCTTTCCCTGGCTCACCGCACAGGTGACCGAGGTCGGGCTCGCGGTCGATGTGTACCTGCTGCGCGTGAATTTCGTGGGTTCGCTCGGCTGGGAGCTGCATTTCCCCATCGAATACGCGCATCACCTGTTCGATGCGATATTCGAGGCGGGCGCCAAGTTCAACATCGGCATGGTCGGAATGCGCGCCATGGAGTCGCTGCGCATCGAGAAGTCCTACCGCATGTGGGGCAGCGACCTGACCCCCGACTACACACCCTTCGAGGCGGGACTCGACCGCTTCGTGCGGATGAACAAGGGGCCTTTCATCGGCCGGGAGGCGCTCGAGAGGCAGCTCGCGCAAGGCGTTCCGAACCGCTTCGTCACCTTCGAGGTTCACGGCGTGACCGATGCCGATGCGCTCGGCAACGAGCCGCTGTTCGACGGCAAGGGACGGCTCGTGGGTCGTGCGACCGCCGGCTACTACGGCCATGCCCTGCAAAAGAGCCTCGGGCTCGGGTATGTGAAGCCCGAATTCGCCCAGGTCGGCAGCGAGCTCGAAATCGAGATCCTCGGAGAGCGAAAGCGCGCGACGGTTTTGGTGGATTCGCCTTATGATCCCGAGAACAAGGACTTGAGGGCATAGGACCCGGGGAACGGAATTCGCATGAGCCGCCAATCCTTTTCCGGATGGGCCCTGATCAGGCGGGGCCTGTCGGGTCATCGCAGCTGGCAGCCGCAATGGCGCAAGGCCGCCCCCAAGGAGAGCTACGACGCGGTGATCGTCGGCGGAGGCGGCCACGGGCTGGGCGCGGCCTATTACCTCGCCCGGGAGCACGGCATGACCAACATCGCCGTGCTCGAGAAGGGCTGGATCGGCGGCGGCAACACCGGCCGCAACACCACCATCATCCGCTCCAATTACCTGTTCAACGAGAGCGCGGCGCTCTACGATCACGCGGTCAAGAAGTGGGAGAGCCTCTCCCAGGTCCTGAACTACAACGTGATGTACTCGCCCCGCGGAGTGATGATGCTTGCTCACACGGTGCACGACATCCAAGTGTTCAAGCGCCACGTCCATGCCAACCGCTGCAACGGCGTCGACAACGAATGGCTGGAACCCGCCGAGGCCAAGGAGTTCTGTCCGCCGCTCAACATCGGGGACAACATCCGCTACCCGGTGCTCGGGGCCGCGCTGCAGCGCCGCGGCGGCACCGCCCGGCATGACGCGGTGGCCTGGGGCTATGCACGGGCCGCCGACGCGTTGGGCGTCGACATCATAGAGAACTGCGAGGTCACCGGCATCCGCAGGCAATCGAACGGCGGCGGCGTGGAGGCGTTGGAGACCACGCGCGGAACCATCCGGGCGCGCAAGGTGGGCGTCTCGGCGGCCGGCTCGACCAGCGTCGTGCTGGGCCTCGCCGGGGTGCGCCTGCCGCTCGAGAGCTATCCGCTCCAGGCGCTGGTGTCGGAGCCGATCAAGCCCATTTTTCCGTGCGTGGTGATGTCGAACACCATCCACGCCTATATCAGCCAGTCGGACAAGGGCGAGCTCGTGATCGGCGCGGGCACCGATGCCTACACCTCGTACACGCAGCGCGGCGCGCTGCACATCAACACGCATACGCTCGATGCGATCTGCGAGCTGTTTCCGCAATTTCGCCGGTTGCGCATGATGCGCAATTGGGGCGGAATCGTCGATGTCACGCCGGACCGCTCGCCCATCATCGGCAAGACGCCCGTGCCCGGTCTGTACGTCAATTGCGGCTGGGGCACGGGCGGATTCAAGGCGACCCCCGGATCGGCGCACGTGTTCGCCTGGACCATCGCGCGCGACGAGCCGCATCCGATCAACGCACCTTTCACGCTCGAGCGCTTCCGCGACGGCTACCTCATCGACGAAGCCGCGGCCGCCGCCGTGGCTCACTGACCTTCGGCTGCCGCCATGCTGCTCATAAACTGCCCCTACTGCGGCGAGCGCCCCGAGATCGAATTCGCCTACGGCGGCCAGGCGCACATCACGCGGCCCGCCCGCCCCCACGACCTCGACGATCAGGCCTGGACCGACTTTCTGTACATGCGCGACAACGTCAAGGGAGTGCACGCGGAGCGCTGGAGACACGCGCGCGGCTGCGGGCGCTTCTTCAACGCGCTGCGCGACACCACCACCGATCATTTTCTGGCGACCTACAGGAGCGGCGAGCCCAGGCCGAACCTCGCGAAAATCGGCGGACGCGCGCCGTGAGCCTGCGCACCAATTCCATCGGCCGCGTCGACCGCAGCCGGCCCCTCACGTTCACGTTCGACGGCAGGACCTATCGCGGCTTCGCGGGCGATTCGCTCGCCTCCGCCCTGCTCGCCAACGGCGTGCATCTGGTGGGCCGCTCGTTCAAGTACCACCGGCCGCGCGGCATCTTCGCCGCGGGTCCCGAGGAGCCGAACGGGCTCGTGACGGTGTTCCGCGACGAGGCCCGCTATACGCCAAACCTTCGGGTCACCCAGGTCGAGCTGTACGAGGGCCTCCAGGCCGTGAGCCAGAACCGCTGGCCGAGTCTCGAGCACGACGTGGGCCGGGTCAACGACTGGCTGTCGGCGTTCTTCCCGGCCGGCTTTTACTACAAGACCTTCATGTGGCCGAAAAGCGCGTGGAAGAACTGGTACGAACCCTTCATCCGCCGCGCGGCCGGTCTGGGCATCGCACCGACCCAGCCCGATCCGGACCGCTATGCACAGCGTTACGCGCATTGCGACGTGCTGGTGGTCGGCGGAGGTCCGGCGGGACTTGCCGCCGCGCTGGCGGCGGCGGATTCCGGCGCCCGCATCATGCTCTGCGATGAGTCGGCGGAATTCGGCGGAAGCCTGTTGGGCGACGCTTCGGCGCGCATCAACGGCGATTCGGCGCTCGACTGGGTCCGCCGCTCGGTCACGGAACTGCGCCGCAATGCGCGGGTGACCCTGCTCACCCGCACCACCGCGTTCGGCTATTTCCCGCACAACCTGATCGGCTTGAACGAGCGCATCACCGATCATCTGGCGGCGCCGCCACGGCAGCTGCCGCGTGAGCGGCTGTGGCAGGTTCGCGCCCGCCACGTGATCCTCGCCACGGGGGCGATCGAGCGGCCGCTGGTGTTCCCAGGCAACGACCTTCCCGGCATCATGCTCGCCGGCGCCGCGCAAACCTATCTGAACCGCTACGGGGTGCTGGTCGGGCGACGAGTCGCCGTGGTGACGGCCTGCGATACCGCGTATCAGGCCGCGCTCGATCTTCGAGCGAACGGCGTCAGCGTGGCCGCTGTCGCCGATGTCCGCCCGCAGCTGCCGGGCGGTCTGCCGGATGCGGTGCGCAGCGCCGGCATCGAGGTCCTCGCGGGCGCGACAGTGCTCGGCACGGAGGGCAATCGGCGCGTCAAGGCGATCTCCCTGGGCGAGGTCGATGCCGCGGGCCGGGTCAGCCGGACACGCCGCATCGAGTGCGATTCGGTGCTGATGTCGGGCGGATTCACACCGAGCGTGCACCTGTTCTCGCAATCGCGCGGCAAGCTCGCCTGGGACGAGTCGCTGGCGGCGTTCATTCCGGGCCGCTCCGCGGAGCGTGAACGCTCGGTGGGCGCCTGCCGGGGCATCACCGATCTCGCGCAGGCGCTCGAGGATGGCGCGAGCGCCGGAGCGGAGGCGGTCGATGCCCTCGGCGACGGCGTCTCGCCAGCGGGCGCGGCGGATCGACGCTTCAGCGTCGAGGCGTCCATCCGGCGCGCCGGCGCGACCCTGGGGGTGCTCCCCGGCTCACAGCCCGCCAGCAAGCTCAAGGCGTTCGTCGACTGGCAGCATGATGTGACGCTGCGCGACGTGAAGCTTGCGGCGCAGGAAGGCTTCCAATCGATCGAGCACATGAAGCGCTATACCACGACGGGGATGGCGACCGACCAGGGCAAGACCTCGAATCTGAACGCGCTCGCGATCATGGCGGGGAACCTGGGCACGTCGATCCCGCAGGTGGGCCTGACCACCTTCCGCATGCCCTACACGCCGACCACCTTCGGCAGTTTTGCCGGCATTTCCCGCGGCAACCTGTTCGATCCCAGGCGCACCACCCCGACTCACGCCTGGGCGCAGAGCAGGGGCGCGGTGTTCGAGAACGTGGGGCTGTGGATGCGCGCGCGGTATTTCCCGCGCGGCCTCGAGGACATGCATGCCGCGGTCGCTCGCGAGTGTCTCGCGGTCCGCAATGCCTGCGGTATTTTCGACGCCTCGACCCTCGGCAAGATCGAGGTGGTCGGCGCGGATGCGGCCGAGTTCATGAACCGCCTGTACATCAACAGCTGGACGGGGCTCGGCGTCGGTCGGGCACGCTACGGAATTCTCTGCCGCGAGGACGGATTCATCTACGACGATGGCGTGGTCGCCCGTCTCGCGCCGGACCGCTTCCACGTCACCACCACCACCGGCGGCGCGCCGCGCGTGCTGGCGATGATGGAGGATTACCGCCAGACGGAGTGGCCCGACCTGAAGGTGTGGCTCACCTCGACCACGGAGCAATGGGCCGTCATCGCGGTGCAGGGGCCCAACGCGCGACGCGTGCTCGAGCCGCTGGTATCCGACATCGACCTTGCCGCGGCGGCGCTGCCGCACATGGCGGTCGCCCGCGGCAAGATCTGCGGCGTGCCGATGCTGCTGTTCCGCGTGAGCTTTACCGGCGAGCTCGGCTTCGAGATCAATGTTCCCGCGGATTACGGCGCATCGGTCTGGGAAAGCATCCATGCCGCCGGGCAGGCGCACGGCATCTCGGAATACGGCACCGAAACCATGCACGTGCTGCGCGCCGAAAAAGGCTACATCATCGTCGGCCAGGATACGGACGGCACGGTGACACCCGACGATGCGGGCCTCACCTGGGCGGTCGGCAAGACCAAGACGGATTTCGTGGGCAAGCGCTCGCTGGAGCGCCCCTCCATGAAGGCTGCGGACCGCAAACAGCTGGTGGGCTTGCGCGCTTGCGACGGGCGCACCCTTCTCGAGGAGGGTGCCCAGGTCGCCGCCAAGCCCCGGCAGCCGCCGCCGATGGAATTGATCGGGCACATCACCTCGTCCTATGCGAGCAGCGTGCTCGGCTTCCCGATCGCGCTCGCGCTGGTGTCGGGCGGCCGTGCCCGCATGGGGGAACACCTGTACGTGCCCATGCCCCATGGGGACATCGAGGTGGAAGTCACCTCGCCGATTTTCTACGATGCCGCGGGAGAACGGATCAATGGCTGAGCTCGCGCAGCGCCGTCCCCCCGCCATCGCCACCACCGACTGGCTCAAGCTGCTTGCCCCGGCGGGACGTTGGGTGCTGCACGGCGGCCCCGGCGCGCGTGCCCTGGCCGCGCCCGTCTGGGGCGTCGCATTTTCCGAGGAGGCCTGCCGCGCCGTGGTCTCGGGGTCGCGCGCGACCCTCTGGCTCGGCCCCGACGAATACCTGCTGCTCGAGCTCGGGCCGGGCGACGGCGCGAACGGCGAATCACCGGCGGCGGTGGCGCAAAACCTCGAGCGCGCCCTCGCCGCCGAGCCGCACGCCCTGGTCGATGTCGGCCACCGGCAATTTGCGCTCGAGATTTCCGGCCCGCACGCGCCGACGATCCTGAGCGGTGCCTGCCCGCTCGATCTGGATCTGCGCGCCTTTCCGGTCGGTATGTGTACCCGCACGGTGCTTGCCAAGGCCGACATCGTGCTCTGGCGGACCGGTCAAAGCGCGTTCCATCTCGAGGCCTGGCGTTCCTTCGCAGCCTATGTTTCGGGCCTGCTCGGCGAAATCGCGCGCGAGTTCCACGGCGACGTCCAACCCGCGGCCTGATCGGCCGGGCCGACCCGCCCGCCGGGTCCCGCCGGGCGTGCGGGCGGTGACAACCGCTCCCGCAAGGTGCTAGCTTGCAGCGGTTCCCCCAGCCGGTAACCGCCATCGACACGCCTGCCCTGACGAAATCCGACGCATCAACGGGCCTGGTCTTGCCCGTCCCGCCGGCTGACGCCGCCCCCGGCGGCACGGCCCTGCGCCGCACGCTCAAGCGCCGTCACATGGAGATGATCGCGCTCGGCGGCGTGATCGGCGCCGGGCTGTTCGTCGGTTCCGGCGTGGTGATCCAATCGGCGGGACCCGCCGCGGTGCTGTCGTTCGCGCTCACCGGCCTCCTGGTCGTGCTGGTGATGAGAATGCTGGGAGAGATGGCGGCCGCGTATCCATCGGTCGGCGGCTTCTATGAATACAACCGCCTCGCGCTCGGCGAGCTCGCGGGATTTCTGACCGGCTGGATGTACTGGTACTTCTGGATCATCGTGGTCGCGCTCGAGGCGGTGGCCGGAGCGCGTCTGCTGATGTACTGGTTTCCGGGATTGCCGCCCTGGTCGTTCACCCTGGCGTTGACGCTCGGCTTCACGCTCCTCAACCTGTTGTCGGTGCGTTCCTGGGGCGAGGCCGAATATTGGTTCGCCTCCATCAAGGTGGCTGCCATCGTGGTGTTCCTGTGTCTCGGGGCGGCGTTCATCCTCGGGCTCTGGCCGCACGCCGCCGGCGGGCTCGCGCACCTCACCGCGCATGGAGGCTTCATGCCGCACGGCATCGCGCCCGTGCTCACGGGCGCGGTGGCGGCGACGGGTTTCTATTTCGGCTCCGAGATCGTGACGGTCGCGGCCGCCGAATCCGCCGAGCCCGAGCGCGCGGTGGCGCGGGCCACCCAGTCGGTGATCTCGCGGGTGCTGATCTTCTACGTGGGGTCCATTTTCGTCGTCGTGTGCATCCTGCCCTGGAACCATCCGCGCATCGATCAACCCTACGTGACCGCCCTCGAGGCGCTGCACATACCCGGCGCCGCGCAGATCATGAACGGGGTCATCCTGACGGCGGTGCTGTCGGCGTTGAACAGCGGCCTGTTCGCCTCCTCGCGCACGATTCTGGCGCTCGCACGGCGCGGCGACGCTCCGCGCGCCCTCGCCCGGCTCAACGCCCGCGGCGTCCCGGTCCGCGCCCTGGTCACCGGCACCGCCTTCGGCTATATCGCGGTCATCATGAGCTACGTGTCGCCGGACCGCGTGTTCGCGTTCCTGGTGAACTCCTACGGCACGGTCGCCATCTTCGTCTATGTGTTGATCGCGGTGGCTGAATTGACCCTGCGCCGCCGCCTCGAACGCGAGTCGCCCGATCGGCTGCGCGTGCGCATGTGGGGATTCCCGTATCTCACCCTGCTCGCCATCCTGGCGATGATCTCCATCGTCGCGGCGATGGCGTTCATCCCGAGCCTGCGCTCCTCGCTGCTGTTCGGCGTGCTGAGCGCTGCGGCCATGATCGGCGCCTACGCGCTGCGGAACCTCGCCCGCTCCCGGGGTCCCGGCGGCTCCCTCAATACGGACGGTCGCCGTTGACGGTCGCCCGGTGCATGGTGCGGCGTTCCGGCAGGTAATCCGCGACCGCATAGTGCTGGGTCGCCCGATTGTCCCAAAACGCGATGTCGTCCACGCTCCAGCGCCAGCGAACCGTGAATTCCGGCTGTGCCGCGTGCTTGAACAAAAAGTCGAGCAGGGCCGCGCTTTCGCGCGGCGCGAGCTCGTTGATGTGGGTCGTGAAGCCCTCGTTGACGAAAAGCCCCTTGCGGCCGCTCACCGGATGGGTGCGCACCACCGGATGGCTCACTGGCGGGTGCTTGGCCACGGCGCGTTCGTAGCGCTCCTTGAACGCGGGGTCGTTCTGCCAGCGCTCGGGCGGAAAGGATTTTGCGACCGAATGGGTGGCGGTGAGCCCCTCCAGCATCCGGCGCATCGGCTCCGAGAGCGCCTCGTAGGCAGCCTGGCTGCTCGACCAGAGCGTGTCGCCGCCCACGCTCGGCAGACGCTTGGCCGCCAGGATTCCGGCGAGCGGCGGCGTCGGGCTGAAGGTGACATCGGTGTGCCAGTTGTCGTTGTCGGGCAGGAAGCCGGTGTGGGTGTCGATCAGCATGATCTCGGGAAGCTCGGGCAGCACCGGATAGATCGGGTGCACGTGGAGCGAGCCGAAGCGCGAGGCAAATCGGGTTTGCGCCTGCGGCGTGATGGGCTGCGCGCGGAAGAACAGCACCTGATGCTCGACCAGCAGCTCCCCGAGGCGCTCGACCTCCGACGCCGCGAGATCCCAGGACAGGTCGATGCCGCCGATCTGGGCGCCGAGGGCACGGCCGATGCGGGTGACTTCTATGGACATAATCGCCGTTGTTCTGCACCCGACGCCGGGCCCCGCGATTATACGAGAGGCAGCCTTGCGCATGAATAAATGTGAGAATGCGGGGGGTATGGGCGACCCTCAGACACAGGCGCAATGGCGCTCAGCCTACGCGGAGGCTCAGACACTGCTGCGGGCCGGTCGGTTCGCGAGTGCGGAGCTCAAGCTGCGGGCGATTCAGGCATCGGCGCCGGGAGACGTGAACAGTTCGCGGTTGCTGGGCGCCGCCCTGCTCGCGCAGGACAAGGTGCAGGCTGCGCTGGAAGTACTGGAGCGTGCGGTCGCGGCCGCCCCGCAATTCTGGCCCGCACGTACGGAGCTTGCGCGCGCCCTGCGGGCCGCGGGCCGTTTCGAAGAGGCGCGCTTGGCGCTGCGGCAAATCGTCGAAGCGGAGCCGCACCTCGACAGGGCGTGGCTGGCGTATGGCGATGTGCTGGTGGATCTCGAGAAATACCCGGACGCACTGTTTGCGTACGAGCGCGCACGCCTCGCCGACCCGCACCGGCGCAAGATCGAAGAAGCGGCCGGCGCGCTCAAGACCGAGGACCGTAGAACTGCTGAGCAGATCTTCCGCGAGGTCCTCAAGCTGGACGCAAGCCATGTGGGGGCGCTTTGCGGCCTCGCCGCCGTTTCTCTCACGGTGAGCCGTGCGCAGGACGCCGTTCGCCTGCTGAAGCACGCACTCAAACAGACCGCCCATTTGCCGCTCGCGTGGCGCGGACTTTCGCAGGCGTATCTCGCGCAGGGAGCGCTTCCCGAGGCGGAAGCGGCCGTGCGCCGGCTGCTCAAGATCGAGAGCGAGAATCCCAACAATTGGGTCGTGCTTGCCACTGTCTACACGCGTCTCATGCGTCAACAGGACGCGCTCGAGGCTTTCGAGGAAGCGGCTCGCATGAATCCCGGCGAAGTGCGGCTGCGGCTTTCGATCGGGCACCTCAACAAGACCCTCGGCCGCCGCAGCGAGTGCGAACAGGCATACAAGCAATGTCTCGAATTGGACCCGGGCATGGGCGAGGCCTACTGGAGCCTGGCGGACCTGAAAAACTATGTGTTTTCGGATGCCGAGATCGCTTCGATGCGGTCGTTACTCAAGGGAGACGATGGCGACGATGAGGACCAGGCACACTTGCACTTCGCACTCGGGCGGGCCCTCGAACACAAGAAGGACTACGGTGCCGCCTTCGCACACTATGCAACCGGCAACCGCCGCCGGCGCAAGACCGTCCCCTTCGACATCGAAGCTTTCGAGAACAAGACGCGCCGCGTCCGCGAATGCTTCGACGCAGCCTTCTTTGCCTCCCGATCGGGATCTGGATGTCCGGATTCTTCCCCCATTTTCATCGTAGGCCTCCCGAGGTCAGGCTCGACCCTCCTGGAACAGATTCTCGCCAGCCATTCGAGCGTCGAGGGCACCTTCGAGCTGCCGAATCTCCTCAGCATCGTGAGGGAGTTCGACCACGCTGACGCAGCGCACGATGCCTATCCGGAGATCGTACGCACCGCATCGCCGCAGCGCCTCGTCGAGCTTGGCCGGCGTTACGTCGAGGAGACCGCGCCGCTCAAGGGAGCCCGGCCGTACTTCATCGACAAGATGCCGAACAATTTCAGCCACGTGGGCCTGATCCAAGCCATTCTCCCCCGAGCGGTCATCATCGATGCGCGTCGCCACCCGATGGATGCCTGTTTCAGCACCTACAAGCAGCATTTCGCCGAGGGTCAATCCTTCAGCTACGATCTGGATGATCTGGGCCGGTACTATCGCTGTTATCTGAGCCTGATGGACCACTGGGACGCCGTGCTGCCCGGCAAAGTGTTGCGTCTACAATACGAGTCGCTGATCCACGATCCCGAGACCGAGATCCGCCGCCTGTTGAGTCATTGCTCGCTCCCTTTCGAGCCAGCCTGCCTGTCGTTCCATGAGACCCGCCGCCCGGTTCGCACCGCCAGCGCGGAGCAGGTGCGCCAGCCTCTTTACACCTCCGGTGTCGGCTATTGGCGCCATTTCGAGGCGGATCTCGCACCCCTGCGGCGGGCGCTGGGGGACGCTCTCGACCGCTTCCGCGGGATCCAGTAGCTCGTCCTCCTTACTGAACGATCGATCAGCTTGCCGGCCGCCGGTCATTGACAGGCGATGCTTTGGCAGGACATGATCCGCGAAAGGCACACATTCGCAGGTGTGCTTTAACAACGCGAGACAAGGGGTGATGCGATGCGCATGAGGAAGGTGCCTTCCGTGGGAAATCGTGCTCGTGTGCTCCCCCTGCGCACGTGCCCGTCGCCTACCCGGCTGAGCATCGCGATCGCGACGGCGCTCTCGGGAGCCGCGACAGTGCACCTGGCGCCCGCGCTGGCCGCGGACGCCTCGGCCGACTCCTCCTCTTCCACGCTCGAGGAAGTCGTCGTCACCGCCCGAAAGCGCACGGAGAACCTGCAAGACGTTCCCATGAGCATCGACGTCTACACGGCCAAGGACCTGCAGAATCTCGCGATCTCCCAGTTCGAAGACTATGCGACCATGACGCCCTCCATCTCGTTCGTGAGCGCGGGGCCGGGAACACAAACCTTCGTCATGCGCGGCGTGTCGGATGGCAGCAATCCGAACTACTCGAACACCGCCACCACGGCGTACCTGGTGGACGACATGTCGATGAATTTCGCGGGCACCACACCGGATCTTCATCTTTACGATATCGAGCGCATCGAAGTCCTGAACGGACCGCAGGGTACGACTTTCGGCGCGAGCGCGATGGCCGGCGCGCTGCGCTTCGTGACCAACAAACCCGATGCGAGCGCCTTCAGCGCGGGCGCCGATCTGGACGGCGGCAAGATCGACGGGGGCACCAAGAATGGCACCGTCGAGGGCTTCATGAATATTCCGCTGATTCCCGACTGGACCGCCATCCGATTCTCCGCCTATCGGGATTATCACGGCGGCTACATTGACAACCTCAACACGACCCGCGAATGGGTGAATGGCACCGTTTCCAACAACTCGCAGTGGGCAGGTCGAGACTATAATGTGGAGCGCGTCATGGGCGGGCGGTTCGCGCTCGGCCAGAAAATCTCTGACGGTTGGAAGGCGACGCTCACGGCCAGCTACCAGAAACAGCTTACGCACGGGGCGTGGGATGAGAACCCGAGCATCGGCGGAGCCCGGGGAGCGGCCGTCAACAATTTTGGGGAGTGCCTGTATGGCACCGGCCCCGATTGCACCCCAATTTCCATCGGCCAGAAAAACGTGGAGCGCTTCGGGCCGGAATTCAAACAGTACTACGCGAAGACGCTCGATTTCCACCTCGAGGGCGATGTCGGCATAGGCGACCTGGTGTACGCCAATACCTACTGGGCTCAGGACGACACCTGGGTCAACGAGTATTCGGAGTACATGCAATACGCGAACACGGGGCCCCCGAACAACTACACGGCTGCCAACCGCCAATCGTTCACCTGCCTGAACGGCCCCGTCGGAAACGCCCCTGCTTCACCCGGCGCAGAGCTCAGCGGGTGCAACGTCCCGATCCAGTATTACAACTACACGTCGAAGATCTACCGCTGGTCGAACGAGTTGCGGCTGCAATCGAAGGAAAACGGCGGATGGCTTCACTGGCTGCTCGGCGGCTATTGGGAAAGGTCCCGCAATGACGCCAACAGTTACTACACCATCCCGGGCTTGCAGCCCAATGGTGCCCAATTTCAATACTACGCTTCGTATTACGGTGTCACGAAGCCGCAGCGGGCGGGCGAGTGGTACGAATATACCTCGCGCTACGACTACCTGCAGATGACCGAATTCCTCAACATGACATTCGATCTCACCAAGCGGTTGAAGCTCGAGGTCGGGACCGTTCATTTCGAATCGCACTTCAATGACATCGTGCACGGTGGCTACTTCTCCTACGCTCCGGAAAACGTGGTGAGCGACGGTCCTGGAGGGTCCGAAAAGTGGGACAGCAAGATCGGCTTGAACTACAAGGCCACGGATGACCTCCTCTTGTATGTCGATGCCGCCCAGGGCTTCAGAGACGGCGGCGTCAACTCGGGATTGCCCGCACCGTGCACGAAAAACGGGGTGCCCACGAACTACAAGCCCGACACGTTGACCAATTACGAACTAGGATGGAAATCGACCTTCCTCGACAAGCATCTGCAGTGGAATGGCGCCTTCTATCTGATGCCATGGAAAAATTACCAGTCGCTGCTCTTCGATCCGAGCGTTTGCGCGACCTCGAGTTTCGACGCGAACATCGGCAATGCCAAGATTTACGGTTCCGAGACGGAAATCAAGTGGGCGCCGAACTCCAATCTGAGCATGGATCTCTCCCTGAGCTACAACGATTCGCGGATCATCAGCGATATCTACTACAGCGCCGCAGGCGCGGCGGCGGGAGGCTTTGACGTGAGACCCGGGGAGCGGCTGCCGTATGTTCCCTACTTCGATTGGAGCGGCAACATACGGTACGAAAAGCCCCTGCAGGACCAGTTGCACTGGTACGGCCAATACGATGTCTCGCACAAGGGCGACATGTTCAACAATCTGCAGGCGTCCGGGAGCAACGGGCTCCCCTATGTCCTGCAACCGGGCTACTCGATCATGAATGTGCGCTTCGGTCTCACGCGCGCCGACCAGGGCTGGACCACGGAGTTCTACATCACCAATCTGACGAACAAAAATGCCGTCATCTACACCAACGAGGGTAATTTCGATCTGCGACAGACGGTGAACGAGCCGCGGGTTTTCGGCCTGCGGCTGACCTACCGGTTCGGCAAGGCGCAGGCCTTCAACAACGAGGATTGACGCGCGCCGCGATCTCGAGCGCCATCCGGTACGGCTCCGGCTCATTGCGATTGGTGAGTACGATCACCGTGAGCCGGCGCTTCGGCCAGCGCACGAGGACGTTGCGAAAGCCGATCGATTCGCCCGAGTGCCACACCGTATCTTCGGTGATGCGCCAGCCGAAACCGTAGCGCGTGGCGGGATCCTCGGTGGCCGTGGCCGGCGTGAACGCGAGCCGCCACGATTCCGGCCGCAGCAAACGATCGTCGTATGAGGCGGCGTCCCATTTCGCCAGATCGTCGATCGAGGAATACACCCCGCCATCGCCCAGCACCGCGCTGGTGAGGCTCTGATCGGTTCGTTTCCATCCGCCTCCGACCAGGCTGTAGCCATACGCCCGGTTTGCTATCGTCGAAACTCCTTCCTCATGCGCGACCGTGCTGCTCATCCCCAGCGGCTGGAAAATGCGTTCCCGCAGAAACGTCGCGAAGGTCTTTCCCGAGGCTCTCTCCACCACCAGCGCGAGCAGCGCGTAGCCGCCGTTGCTGTAGCGATAGGCCCGCCCCGGCACGAAATAGGTGCGCGCCTCGCACTCGACCAGCCGCAGCACATCCGCATCGCGCAATGGCTCCGTGCGCCCCGGCGGAACGAGGTCCTCGTAATCGATGAGGCCTGAGGTATGGGTCAGCAGATCGCGGAGGGTCGCACCGCCCGCAGGCTCGGCAATCGACGGGAACCATTCGCGCAACGGCGCATCGAGCGACAGCGCGCCCTGCTCCCGCAGCATCAGAACGGCCGCGGCGGTGAACTGCTTGGTGATGGAGGCGAGCCGATAGTTGGTCGCGGAGGTCGTGGGGACCTCGAGCTCGAGATCCGCCATGCCGTAGGCCCGGCAAGCCTTCCGCTCGCCGTTGCGCAGCACGAGCATGCAAGCCCCGGGCACGTTGCCCCGGTAGTCGCGCAGCAATTCGTCCAAACGGAGATCCGGGTCCATTGTCAAGAGACTCTCGGAGAATGTGACCGGGGCGTCAATCCCGCGGTTCCGAGCATGAATTATGTGAATTTGCTTGCCCCGAGGGCTCCCTCCGCGCTAGCGTCGCCCATGTGTTGATAGAAACCCCTAACGAGCCGAAGCAGCCGGCGCAGGCGCGGCCCTCAAAGGGCTCGCGGAATCGCTGGCATGCCGTGCTGGTCGTCGCGCCCTCCTCGGCGTGCGCGGCAGCGCAGGCCTGCAAGGGCAGGCGATATCTCTCGTCGGAAGCACCCCGCCTGCCCCTTCCCGAGTGCGACGCGGCGTCCTGCGGATGCAAGTACCGGCACTTCGATGACCGCCGCGCGGGCCCGCGGCGCGCGGAGGAAGCCGGCGCTCCCGACCCGAAACGCCCGCCGACGAACCGCCGGACTCGAAAAGGACGCCGCGCCCTCGACTGATTGGTTATGCTGCGGTGTCCCCCTTCGAGCGAGCCAGCGTGGCACCTCCTGGAGCAGCGTCGATCATCCGCAGAGAGTGGTTGCTGGGCGTCAGCGTCCTCTCCGCGCTCTTGTACCTGCTCGCGGGCGCCACCCTGTATCCGGAGAGTTCGGGGTCCATCCGCCAGGCCGTGATCTCCCTCTGGCTGTTCGCGGTCATCTTGGGGGCCGCCTTGAGTGTCGTCAGACATGCCGAGGACCTCGCGGTGCACCTCGGAGAGCCTTTGGGCACCCTGATCCTGACGTTGGCGGTGACAGGCATCGAGGCTGCGGCGATCTCTGCGGTGATGATTCACTCCAAGAACAGCGCCTCCGTGGTGCGGGACACCCTGTTCGCGGTCATCATGATCATCTTGAACGGCATGGTGGGCGCATCGCTCCTGCTCGGGGCGTGGCGGCATCGGGAGCAGCACTACAATCTTCAGGGGGCGAACGCCTATCTCAGCGTCATCATCCCGCTGGCGGTGCTGAGCCTCATCATGCCGAACTACACCGAGACCACGCCGGGACCGATGCTGTCCGCGCCGCAGGAGACCTTTCTCGGGCTGATGTGCGTCGGATTGTATGTGGCGTTTCTCAGTGTCCAAACCGGCCGGCATCGCGGCTACTTCATGCTGGGCAACGAGGATGCCGAACCGCATCATGGGGGTGCGGCCGCCCCCGGCCCCTGGGGCGTGCACGCCGTCCTGCTCGTGGCCTACATGATACCGCTGGTCTATCTGGCCGAGCAGTTCGGCCGGCCCATCGACGATCTCATTGCGACGCTGCACGCGCCGGCGGCGCTCGGAGGCGTCATCATCGCGGCATTGGTCGCGACCCCGGAGGCGATCGGAGCGGTCCGCTCCGCGGTCGCGAATCACCTGCAGCGATCCATCAACATCTGCCTCGGGTCATTGCTCGCCACCATCGGACTCACCATCCCTCTCATGCTGGTGGTCGCCCATCTGCTCGGAACGCCGATCCACCTCGGCCTGCAGCATTCGAGCTTCATAATGCTGCTGCTGACTCTGCTGCTGAGCGTCGTCACCTTTGCGAGCGGGCGGACCAACGTCCTGCAGGGCGCGGTGCACATGCTGCTGTTCGTCGCCTACGTGCTGTTGTTATTCCAGGGCTGACGCGCCGGGCGCTAGGACAATCGCGCCGCGCTCTCGAGAAAGTCATCCACGTCCCCGGGGGTGGTGGCGTAGCTCGTCACCAGACGGATCGCGGCGCCGTCCGAGGGTCTCAGCCACGGCCAGCGGTAGAAGTGAAATCCCTCCCGCTCGAGCGCTTCAATGAGTGCTTCGGGCACCGCCGCGAAGAGCTCGTTGGCCTGTACCGGCTGAAGGAGCCTGGCGCCCCTCACGCTCTCGAGGCCGCCGGCGAGCCGCGTCGCCATGGCGTTCGCCTGGCGCGCGTTGTGCAGCCAAAGATCATCCTTGAGGTACGCGAGCAGCTGGCAGCTCAGATATCGCATCTTCGACCACAAATGTCCGGCGCGCTTGCGCCGCCGCTCGAAATCCTCCGCGCGGGCCCGATCGAAGAAAACCACGGCCTCCGCGGCCAAGGCGCCGTTCTTCGTGGCGCCGAACGACAGCACGTCGATGCCGGCCTTCCAGGTGGCCTCGGCGGGCGAACAGCCGAGGTGCACCAACGCATTGGCAAATCGCGCGCCGTCCATGTGCACCGGCAGTCCATGGCGCTTCGCCGCCACGGTCAATGCCCGGAGCTCGTCGAGTCCGTAGACCGTGCCTAGCTCGGTGGCCTGGGTCACGCTGATCGCCGACGGCTTGACGTGGTGCACGCCCATGTCGTTCGCGAGCGCGACCGACGCCTCGATTGCCGCGGGTCCGATCTTGCCGTTGGGCGACGGAAGGCCGAGGAGCTTTGCGCCGCCGGTCAGCAGCTCGGGCGCGCCGCACTCGTCCGTCACGATGTGCGCGCCGTCGTGGCAGTAGATGCCGCCGAACGGCGGGGCGAGCTGCGCCAGCGCCAGCGCATTGGCCGCGGTTCCCGTCGCCACGGGGTAGATCGCCACCTCCCGCTCGAACAGCATGGACGCGGCCGCTTGCAGCTTCGCGGTGAACTCATCGGCGCCGTAGGACGCCATCAGGCCCGAGTTGGCGGCCCGGATGGCCTCCATGATGGAGGCACACACGGGGGTCACGTTGTCGCTGCCGAAGTTGCGGCTGAAGAGGGTATCCATGCGCCCATTCTAGCGCCGTTTGATCGACCCGCATCCGCAACCCGGGTCGCGGGCCGCGGGCCGCGGGCCGCCCTGCGCTACACTGCGTATCCCGATTTTCTGCGAGGGCGGGACACGAGCATGTACTTCAGACGCACGCGGGGCGCCCTGCTCCTTTGCGTGGCGGCGGCGACGCTGGGTTGCGGCCGTACCGGCGGGAGCCCGCCCCGGCCCGGCACAGCGGCGCATCAGGATGACGGCAAGGTAGTCGACCTTTACAACTGGGCGGACTACATCGCCCCCTCCACGGCCCAGGAATTCGAAAGGCGTACCGGAATCAGATTGCGGGTGTCCACCTTCGAGACCAACGAGACGCTCGAATCCCGCCTGATGACCGGCGACAGCGGTTACGATGTCGTCGTTCCGACGGCACCCTATCTGCAGCGCCAAATTCGCAGCGGCGCCTATCAGCCGCTCGACAAGAAGCTTCTTCCGAACCTCGCGAACCTCGACCCGGCCCTGATGGAGCGCGTCGCGCTCAACGATCCCGGCAATGCGCACTCGGTGATCTACATGTGGGGGACGTACGGCATCGGCTACAACGTCGGCAAGGTGGCCGACGCGCTCGGTGGTCCGCCGCCCGACGGCTGGGCGCTGTTCTTCGACCCGACCTACGCGTCGCGCCTGCAAAAATGCGGCATTGGCACCATCGACGCACCCGCCGGCATCATTAGGCTGGTGCTCAGGTACCTGGGTC
Source organism: uncultured Gammaproteobacteria bacterium (assembly GCA_963736185.1). Taxonomy (GTDB): domain Bacteria; phylum Pseudomonadota; class Gammaproteobacteria; order Steroidobacterales; family Steroidobacteraceae; genus Bog-1198. The sequence goes on from CAVTNZ010000045.1 coordinate 45,425, forward strand.
GCGAACCCAACGCTCCGAGTGCGGTCGATCTCGCGGACGCGGAGCGGGTGCTCTTGAAGATCCGTCCCTACATTCGGACCATCAACACCACCAACGTGATCGAATCCATCGCCAATGGCGACATCTGCATCGCGCTCGGCTACAACGGCGATTTCGTCCAGGCGCGCAACCGCGCCAGGGATGCGAAGAACGGCATCCAGATCGCGTTCATGCTGCCGCGCGAGGGCTCACTGCTGTGGTTCGACATGCTGGCCATCCCCAAGAATGCGCCGCATGCCGCCAACGCGCTGGTGCTGATCAATTTCCTGATGGATCCGCACGTCATCGCCGCGATCTCCAACTACATCGGCTTCGCCAATGCGAACGTCGCCGCGACCCCTTTTCTGGATCCTTCGATTGCCTCCGACCCGATCGTCTTCCCGCCGCCCGATCAGCGGCGGCGGCTGTTCGTCCAGGCCGAGGATTCGCCCGAGCAGGCGCGCGCCCTCACCCGCATCTGGGAGAGATTCAAGACGGGACAATGAGCGGGGCGGCGGGTTGTGCCGGGCGGCGGGTTGTGCCGGTGCGGCGGCTCGCGCCGGCGGCAGGCCGTCACTCGGACGGATCGGGCGGCAAGGTCTTCGGGCTCGATGCGGTGTGCAGGTCTCCCGACGACCAGCCTCCTCCCAGATCGCCGATCAGCGACACGGCGTCCGCCAGCCGGCTTTCCTCGACCGTGAGTGCGCTCTGCTGATTGAGGAGCTGCGTCTCCTGCGCCTGCGCCACGGTGGTGTAATCGACCGTGCCTGCCTTGAACTCGGCCATGGCGATTTCGGTGCCGCGCAGGGCATCTTGCACGGCGGTACCGAGAGCCTTGGACTGCGCGTCGAGTATCCGCAACCCGGAGAGGTCGTTCTCCACATCCTCGAAGGCGGTGAGAACGGTGTTGCGATAACTCGCGACCGCGGCTTCGTACGCGGCCCGTGCAGCCTGCACTTCGGCGTGCCGTTCGCCGAAGTCGAACAGCGTTTCGGTCCCATCGGCCCCGAGCGACCAGATGTGATTCGCAGTGTGCAACAGGCCATTCAAGGGAGATTGGGTGAAGCCGCCCGCGGCCGAAAGCGAAATGGTGGGGTAATACGCGGCGACGGCCACGCCGACGGCGGCGTTCTGCGCCTTCATGGTGCGCTCGGCGGCCGCGATGTCGGGACGGCGTTCGAGCAGCTTCGACGGCACGCCCACCGGAATGGTGGGCAGCGTGGGCATGCTGTTTCCCTTGGGAATGGTCAGTTCTTCCGGGTTCTTTCCGACCAGCACCGCGATCGCGTGCTCGTACTGGGCACGCGCGACGCCGAGGCCGACCAGGTTGGCCTGGGTGGTCTCCAACGCCACCTGCGCCGTGATCACCGCCGAGGGCGGCGTCGCCGTGATGCCCGCCGCGCCCTGCGCCTTGGTGACCCGCAGCGCCTCCTTGTACGCATCCACGGTTTTCTGCTCGAGATCGATGTTGGCGTCCGCCAGCCGCAGCTCGATCACCGTGGTGGCGAGCAGCGTTTGCTCGGACAAGGTGGCGTTGGCGAGAGTCGCCTCTTCGGATTGGGCGATCGCGCTGTTCTCCTCGATGAGACGCCGCACCTGGCCCCAGATGTCCGGAGTCCAGCTGGCCGTCCCCTCGAGGGTCGCCGAGGTGACGCTGCCGTGGTGGCTGCTGGTCGTGCCTGTGGTGGTCGAGGTGCCCGTCCCGGTCGTCGTACCGGTGCCGGTGGTGCCGGTGCCGGTGGTGCCCGTGCCGGTCGTGGTGGTACCGGTCGTGGTCGTGATCCCGCTCCCCGCATACCCGGGACCACCGGCGCGATTGACCGAGCCCGTGAGACCGAGCGCGGGGAACAGCTGCGCTCGGGCGACCTTCACTTCCGCAACCGCCTGAAGATAATTGGCGTAGTCCTGGCGCACCGTCTGGTTCGACACCGCGACCTGGGGCTCGAGCTCATCGAGCAGCGGATCGTGGAACTCCGTCCACCAATCGCCTTTGGGCGCAGCGTCCGAGGGCGAAGCCTTCGCCCAGCCTTCGGGAGGCTGCTCCTTGAACTGCGATGCCACGGGTGCGCTCGGCCGGTGGTAGTCCGGGCCGACCATGCAGCCCGAGAGCATTGCGCCCGACGCCACGGCGATCACGGCCATCGATGAAAGAAACGTCCGTCTCATGGTGATGCCCCCGCGCTGACATTGCCGCCCTGCGGGGGGTTGCGGGCGAACCGCGCGCGCATCCACAGCCGCAGACGTTCGAAGCCCAGATAGATGACGGGCGTCGTATACAAGGTGAACACTTGGCTCAAGATCAGGCCTCCGATCACGGTGATGCCGAGCGGCTGGCGGAGCGACGCGCCCTGGCCGATCCCGATGGCGAGCGGCAGCGCGCCGAGCACCGCGGCGGCCGTGGTCATCATGATGGGCCGCAGCCGCACCACCGCGGCGTCGTGAATCGCGTCCTGAGCCCCCATGCCTTCCTTGCGCTGCAGGTGCAGCGCGACGTCGATCATCATGATGGCGTTCTTCTTCACGATGCCGATGAGCAGGATCACCCCGATGAAGGCGATCACCGACAGCGGCGTACCGAAGATCAGGAGCGCGAGGGTGGCGCCGATCATGGCGGAAGGGATCGTCGACAGGATGGTGATCGGATGGACGGTGTTTTCGTACAGGATGCCGAGCACGATATAGATGGCGCCGAATGCCGCCAGCAGCAGCAGCGGCAGGCTCGCAATGTTCTGCGCGAACACCTGCCCCGCGCCCGCGGGGGTACCGTGCACGGAGGCCGGCATCCCGAGATCGCGCATCGCGCCGACGATCGCCGCCTGGGCCCTGCTCAAGGAGCCGCCGGGCGGCAGATTGAAGGAAATGGTGGAGGCAACCAGTCCGTTCTGGTGATTCACCTGGGTGGCCGTATGATTGTTGAAATACGTGGTCATGGCGGGCAGCGGTACCATGGTTTCCGCCGCGGTCGAGTCCGCGCTGCCCGTGGAGGTGCCTCCGCGGCTGTTCGAGATGCTGTTCGTGACCGCGTTGGCCTGCGCACTGGCGTTGAGGGAGTTGGTCTGGGAGGCCGCGGACTGCGAGGCCGACACCGCGGTGTAGGGAGTCACGCCGCTCACGGTGCCTCCCTGTGCCTGGGTCTGTTGCGTACCGGCCGCATTGCCGGCGGCAGGGCTCAAATACATCCGGTCGAGCATCTGCGGAAACTGCCAGTACTTCGGGGCAACCTCCATCACCACGTAGTACTGGTTGAAGGGATTGAAGATGGTCGTGACCGTGCGCTGCCCGAACGCGTCATAGAGCACGTTGTCGATTTGATTGGGCGCGAACCCGAAGCGGCTCGCCGTCGCGCGGGCGATGTTGATGTAGGTCTGCAGCCCGTGTTGCTGCATGTCGGAGTTCACGTCCACGATCTCGCTGCGATCCTTGCCGAGTTCCGCCAGCAGCTTCGGCGTCCAGCTGACCAGATCCGCCGTGTTCTCGCTCGACAAGGTGTATTGGTATTCGGCGGCCGATTGCCGGCCCCCGATATGCAGATCCTGGACCGCCTGCAGGAACAGGCGGCCGCCGGAAATCCGATTGAGCTTGGGCCGCAAACGCTGGACCACCTGGTCGGCGGACAGCTTGCGCTGCGCCAGGGGCTTCAAGGCGACGTAGATATTGGCGGTGTTGAGCGCGCGGGTGCCGGTGAAGCCGATCACCGAGGCCACCGCCGGATCCGACTGGACGATGCCCTGAAGCTGCTTCAGCTTGGTTGCCATCGCCGGAAAGGAAATGCTCTGATCCGCGATGATCTGGCCCATGAGAAGCCCGTTGTCCTGCTCGGGAAACAGCGTGGATGACAGAAATCGGAGCATGAAGAGATTGAGCACGATCATCCCGACGAGCAGCACGCCGACCAGCAGCGCGTGATCCAGCACCTTGGCGAGGCTGCGCGAATATCCCGCCTTGAAGCGCTCGAACTGCGCCTCCGCCCAAACCGCCCAGCGTGCCTTCGAATGCAGCGAATCGCCGCGCGACAGGAGATAGGCGCACATCGTCGGCGTGACGGTGAGCGAGACGAGGAGCGAGATCAGGATCGCGATCGACAGGGTCACGGCGAATTCGTGGAACAGGAGCCCGATGATGCCGGGAAACAGCAGGATCGGAATGAACACGGCGATGAGCGACAGGCTCATCGACACCACCGTGAAGCTCACTTCGCCGCTGCCGAGGATCGCCGCTTCGAGCACCCCCTTGCCCGATTCGACATGACGCACGACGTTTTCCAGCACCACCACCGCGTCGTCGACGACGAAGCCTGTGGCGATGGTGAGCGACATCAACGACAGGTTGTCGATGCTGTAGCCGAGCAGGTACATCGGACCGAAGGAGCCCAGGATCGAGATGGGCAAAACCACCGCCGGGATGAGCGTCGCGCGCGGAGACTGCAGGAACACGAACACCACGCCGATGACCAGCACCACGGCGATCATGAGGCTTCGCTCGGTGTCCCCGACCGCGGCGGTCACCGACTGCGATCGGTCCATCGCGATGTGCACCTTGATGTTCGGCGGCAGGGTCGCCTCGATCGACGGAAGCACCTTCTTGATCTGCGCGACGGTCTTGATGATGTTCGCGCCGGGCAGCGGATAGACGATCACGCCCACGGTGGGCTGGTTGTTGAACAGGCCGGAGTTGCGGATGTTCTCGTTCGAGTCGACCACCGCCGCCACGTCGTGCAGCATCACCGGCGCCCCGTTCCGGTAGGCGATGACCAGGTTCCGATAGTCCGCCGCCTTGGTGGCCTGGTCGTTCGAGATCACCTCGTAGCGTTGACTCCCCTGGTCGATGTGTCCCTTGGCGCTGTCCGCATTCGCCGAGGATATCGCCGCCCGCACGTCCTCGAGGCCGATGCCGTAGCTCGAGAGCTTGTCGGGCTCGAGCTCGACGCGCACCGACGGCAGCGCGCCGCCGCCGAGCTGGATCTGCCCGACACCGGTGATCTGGGACAGCTGTTGCTGCAGCACGGTGTCGGCCGAGTCGTAGAGCTGGGCCGTGGTCAGGGTGCTCGAGGTCAGCGAGAGAATGATGATGGGCGAATCCGCGGGGTTGAACTCCCGGTAGCTCGGGTTGCCGCGCAGCGTCGTCGGCAAATCGGCGCGCGCCGCCTGGATCGCGGCCTCGACATCGCGTGCGGCGCCGTTGATGTCGCGGTTGATGGCGAATTGGACGACGACCTGCGAGCTGCCGACGCTGTTCGAGGAGGTGAGCTCGTTGACCCCGGCGATGGTGGCGAGGCGCCGCTCGAGCGGCTCGGCCACCGTCGAGGCCATGATGTCCGGGCTCGCGCCCGCCATGGTCGCCTGCACCACGACCACCGGCATGGTGACGTTCGGCAGCGGCGCCACCGGCATGTGGAAATAGGCCAGCAGGCCCGACAGCGCGATGGCGATCGCGAGCAGCGAGGTCGCGACCGGACGGCCGATGAAGAATGCGGGGACGTTCACACGGCACGCTCACCGGAGGGTTCGCCCGTCCTGCGGCCGAAGCGATGCGCGAGGCGGTCGAACAACAGATAGATCACCGGCGTGGTGAACAACGTCAGCATCTGGCTCACGAGCAAACCGCCGATGATCGCCAGGCCCAGGGGTCGCCTCAGTTCCGAGCCCGTTCCTGAGCCGACGAGCAGCGGCAGCGCGCCCAGCATGGCGGCGAGCGTGGTCATCAGGATCGGGCGAAATCGCAGGATCGAGGCCTGGAAGATGGCCTCTTCGGGCGACTTTCCGTGCTTGCGCTCGGCCTCGAGCGCGAAATCCACGATCATGATGCCGTTCTTCTTGACGATGCCGATCAACAGCACGATGCCGATGATGCCGATCACGTCGAGGTCGCTCCCGGCCAGCATCAGGGCGAGCAGCGCCCCGATGCCCGCAGAGGGGAGTGTCGACAGGATGGTCACGGGATGGATATAGCTCTCGTACAGCACCCCGAGCACTAGATAGACCGTCACCAGGGCGGCGAGCAGCAGGAAAACCTCGCTCGACAGCGAATCCTGGAACGCCTGCGCGGCGCCCTGGAACGAGGTGGTGATCGAAGGCGGCAGATGAAGGGCCTGCTCCGCCTTCTTGATCTCGTCCACGGCGGCGCTCAAGGAGGCGTCGGGAGCCAGGTTGAAGGACACCGTGACCGCCGGGAACTGCGCCAGATGGCTGATCACCAGCGGGGATTTCGCGACCTTGATGTCGGCGATGCCGCTCAGCGGCACCTGCCCGGTGCTTCCCGTCTGGGTCGGAAGGTACAGGTTGCCGAGCGCCTGCAGATTCGGAAGACTCTCCGGTTTGGCGACCAGCACCACGCGGTATTGATTGGACTGATTGAAAATGGTGGACACGATGCGTTGGCCGAGCGCGTCGTACAGCGCGTTGTCGATGGTCGCGGGCGTGATGCCGTAACGGGCCGCGAGCTGGCGGTTGACCTCGACATTGACGCTCAGTCCCTCGTTGTCGAGGTCGCTGGTCACATCCGAGATCGACTTGATCTTTTTCATTCCGGCCACGAGCTCGGGCACATACTGCTCGAAAGCCGCCTGACTCGGCCCGCGAAGCACGAACTGGTACTGGTTGGGCGATACCACGGTGTCGAGCGTGAGATCCTGTTCCGGCTGCGGAAAGAGCTTGATCCCGGAAACATTGGCGACTTCGCGCTGCAGGCGCGCCGCTATCTGCCGTGCCGAGAGCGATCGATCGTCGTGGGCCTTGAGGTTGATCAGGAATCGGCCGTTGTTCAACGTGGTGTTGGTGCCGTCGATGCCGATGTACGAGGTGACCGAGGTCACGTCCGGGTCCTTCAGAATCGCATCCGCGAGCTGCGACTGGCGCTGCGCCATGGCGGAATAGGATACCGAGTTGTCGGCCACGCTGATGGCCTCGATCACCCCCACGTCCTGCACGGGAAACAGGCCCTTCGGAATGACGATGTACAGGAACCCGGTCAGCGCCACGGTCACGACCGCGACCGTCAGGGTCAGCGGCTGGTGGCCGAGCACCCACTTCAGCCCGCGCTCGTAGGCCGCGAGCGTGCGGTCGAACAGTCCCTCGCTGATCTGCTCGAAGCGGCTCGGCGTGCGCTCGGATTTGCGGCGCAGGATGCGCGCGCACATCATCGGCACGAGCGTCAGGGAGACGAGGGCCGAGATCACGATGGTGACGGCCAGCGTGACCGCGAACTCGCTGAACAGGCGCCCGATCACGCCGCCCATGAACAGCAGCGGTATCAGCACCGCAATCAGCGAAATGGTCAGCGACATGATGGTGAAGCCGATCTGCCCGGCGCCCGCGATCGCGGCATCGAGCGGGCTCATGCCTTCCTCGAGATAGCGCACGATGTTCTCGATCATCACGATCGAGTCGTCGACCACGAAACCCGTGGCGATGATCAGCGCCATGAGCGACAGATTGTCGATCGAGTAGTTGAGCTGGTACATCACCGCGAGGGTCCCGATGAGGGATACCGGCACCGAGATGCTCGGGATGATCGTCGCAGGCACGTTGCGCAGGAACACGAAGATCACGAGAACCACGAGAGCGATCGACAGCGTCAGCTCGACCGCCGCGTCCGACACCGAGGCGCGGATCACGCCCGTGCTGTCGGCGACGATCTCGACATGCATGGCCTGCGGCAGGGTCGCGAGCAGCTGCGGCAGCTGCGCCTTGATCTGGTTGACCGTGGCGATGACGTTCGCCCCCGGCTGGCGCATCACGTTGAGCACGATGGCGGGGACGTGATTGAGCCAGGCGCCCTGCTCCACATCCTGGGCGGCCTGGGTGACCCGCGCCACATCGCGCATGAACACCGGAGCGCCGTTCTGGTAGGCGATCACCGTGCTCAGATAATCCTTGGGATCCTGAATCTGGTCGTTCGCATTGATGGTGTAGTCGAGCTGCGGGCCGTCGAAGTTGCCCTTCGGCTGGCTTACGTTGATGTTGGCGAGGAGCGTGCGGATATCGTCGACGTTCAGGCCGTAGCCCGCGAGCTTCTGCGGATCCACCTCGACGCGGACCGCGGGTATGTTGCCGCCCGACGGGGTCACCAGCCCCACTCCCGGCACTTCGGAGATCTTCGAGGCGAGCCGGTTGTTGGCGATGTCCTGAAGCTGGGTCAGGGACATCGAATCCGAGGTGACCGCAAGCGTCAGGATCGGCTGATCCGCGGGATTGATCTTCGCGTAGACCGGAGGCGCCGGCAGACCGGTCGGCAGCAGGCTGTTCGCGGCGTTGATGGCCTGCTGGACGTTTTGCTCGGCGATGTCCAGATTCAGCGCCAGATTGAATTGCAGGGTGATGACCGATGCCCCGGCGGAGCTCGTCGACGTCATCTGCGTGAGGCTCGGAATCTCTCCAAGCTGCACCTCGAGCGGCGCGGTGACCGTGGTCGCCATCACCTGGGGGCTCGCGCCCGGGTAGAATGTCTGCACCTGGATGGTCGGATAATCGACATCGGGGAGCGAGGAGACGGGCAGGAACTTCACTGCGACGAGCCCGACCAGCACGAGCGCGATCATGAGCAGCGATGTCGCCACCGGCCTCAAGACGAACAGGCGGGAGAAATTCATGTCGCGGGTGCCGGGGCCGTCGGTCGCTCAGCCCGCCGAGGCGCCGCCCGACCCTTGGGCCGCCGGGCCCGGGGAGGCGCCGGAAGCGGCGGGCTTGCGCCGGGCCTTGGATCCCGGCGCCGAGCCCTGGGTGGGGACCGAGCCGGCCGCGGCGCCCGGCGCCTCCGCCTTCGCGATGCTGATCTTGGCCCCGTCGCTCAGACGGTCGGTGCCGTCGACCACGACCGTATCGCCCACGGACAAGCCCGACAGGATGGCGGTGTTGATGCCGTCGCTCGGACCGAGCGTGACCTTGCGGACCGCCACGGTGCCGTCGGCGTTGGCCACGTACACGTAGTCCCCTGGAGCGCCGCTCAGCACCCCGGGCGTCGGCACCAGAACCGCGTTGCTCAGGGTGTCGACCAGAATCTTGATGTTCACGAATTCGTTCGGGAACAGCGCCTCGTTCTCATTGGCGAACTCGGCTCGCAGTGTCACCGTGCCGGTGCTGGTCGCCATCTGATTGCCGAGCGCATAGAGCGTGCCGGTCGCGATCTCTTGGTTGTTGTCGCTCGTATAGGCGGTGACCGGCAGCTTCGCTCCGGAGTTGAAGCGTTCGGCCACCTTGGCCAGATCGTTCTGGGCGACGGTGAATTGGACCGTCGTCGGCTTCAGGGTGGTGATCACCACGATGCCCGTCGAACTCGAGGCGGTGACGTAGTTGCCCGGATCGACCAGCCGCAGTCCCACCCGGCCGGCCACCGGTGCGGTGATGTGGCAATAGATGAGATCGAGCTTGTATTGGGCGATGTTCGCCTCGTCGGACTTGACCTGGGACTCGTCCTGCTTGACGGTAAATTCCTGATCGGCCACCGTCTGTTCGGCGATCGCCTTCTGTTCGCGCAGCTGGTGATAGCGCGCGAGGTCCGAGCGGGCCTGGTCGAGCGATGCCTGGTCCTTCAGCAGTGCGGCTTGCGCCTGCTCGAGGTCGATTTGGTATTGGCGGGGATCGATTTGCGCAAGGAACTGGCCCTTTTTCACGTCCTGGCCTTCCTTGTAGCCGACCTGGGTGAGATAGCCGCTGAGCTGCGGCAACACCGTCACCGTCGCGACCGGGGACACGGTGCCGAGCTCGGACAGCGTCTCCGGCATATCGCCGAGAGCCGCCTTCGCCACCTTCACCACCTGCGGTGGGGCCGCGCGAACGGGTTTCGAGCGCCTCAACAGATGGATCACCACGATGACGACGAGGACCGCCACCACCACCCCCACGATCCAGAGAGTGCGGTGTCCCCGCCGATCCTGGGGTGCTTCCTGCGTTTCGCTCATGCCGACTCCAGATGCTAAATTGCTTGAACCCATATCCCGCCAGCGCCAGGAAGACTGCGGCGACGAAAGGTGATTTGAGACGATTCGTGCAGGATTGTTCCACGACGAAAGCACTCGACCGGGATATCCACAGGAGCGCCCTCGCAAGTCTACAGCACCTCACGCCCCGCTTTCAGCCGCACCAAGGCGGTCAGGAACCATCGACGTCGACGCCAGTCCATCGTGAGGGAGCTTTGCAATACTAGCCAAATCAGCCATGGATGAGTCGCCCCGGTGGGGATCTTTACAGTACTTGACGCTGATCCTCGTCATGACGGCGCATACGGCTCTCCTGGTCTGGCTGATGATGGCCGCGCGCGCCCGAGAAGGTGGCACGGCCGCATCGGAGCCGGTTCAATTGGTGTTATTACCGCCGCGGACCCTGCCAAGAATCCGCATGGACAGCGTGCAACCACGGCGCACCGAGATCCCTCCCCTTCTGGCCAGCCCACCCCCTTTGCTCGTAGGCGTTTCACCTGCGGAGACGGCACCCGCATCCCTATCCGGGTCAAAGGACGGCGGAGCGGGTGTGGATTGGGCCGCAGAGGCGCGGCGGGCGTTGCAGGCCTTCGAAATACGCAGCCGTCAGCCGGCCGGCAACAACTCCGTCTCGAGAAGCTCGCCCGCTGAACAGCCCTGGTGGCCGGCCCACCGCCCCGGCGAGCGCGTCAAGACCACGGACGGCAATTGGATCGTCTGGATCAATTCGAGCTGCTATCAGGTGGCCACGTCTGCGCCGTCCCCGAGCGGATCGGGGCCCAGGCCGCTGACCGTCTGCCCCAAAACCAACGACACGCCCGGCACATCCGACGCCAGTCCCGCCATTCCGACGCGTTAGCCGACGGCGCCGACTGTCGCGCGCTCAGAAGACGTGACCTATATGCAGGCAAGGACTATCCTCGTGGAGTACGCGGAAAAAATGCTTGGGGGTGGCCGTGGATTTCCGAGCGATCACTGAAACCTGCATACCGGCGACGAACCATGAACTATTCAAGGTGATGCAGCATGCGTCTTACCCCCCTGCACCCGCTGTTCGGTGTCGAGGTACATGAGGTCGATCTCCGCTCCCTGCGAGCGAACTCGGGGTATGCGGAGATTCGCGCCGCGTTCGAGGAGCATTCGCTGCTGCTGTTCCGGCGGCAGGCCCTCGACGACGAGGCGCATCTGGCGCTCGGAGCCCTTTTCGGCCCGATCGAGGATCGCTCCATGGGCGCGGGCGGTCCCAAGCCGCGGATGGCCAACGTCTCCAACCGCCTCGAGAGCGGCGCCATCTCCCCACCGGACAGCGCACACACGCTGGAGCTAAAGGCCAACCAGCTCTGGCATACCGACAGCACCTTCCTCCCGGTCCCGGCGCTCGCGAACATCTTGGCCGCGAGAGTCCTGAGTTCGTCCGGTGGCGAGACCGAGCTTGCATCCACACGCGTCGGCTGGCGTGAATTGCCGCAGGTGCTGCGCTCAAAGGCGCAGTCGGCGGTGTTCCGGCACCGATTCGCTCATTCGCGGGCGAAGATTTCGCGCGAGCTTGCCACCCGGGAGCATTACACGCGCTGGAAAGATCAGGTGTGGAAGGCCGTGTGGCGCAACCCCGTGAATGGCGAGAACGCGTTGTACATCGCCTCCCATGTCTGTGCGGTCGAGGGCTTGGATGAACAGTCCGGCCAGGCGCTGATCGACGAGCTGATGGCGTTTGTGACTCGTCCCGGACGGATATATACACACGAATGGCTGCCCGGGGATGTGCTCATCTGGGACGAGCGTGCGACCGTGCACCGCGGTCTGCCCTGGCCGTACGAAGAGGAACGTACGCTCGCGAGCATCTGCGTCTCCATGCAGGACAGCGACGGGCTGCAAAGCATGAGGCCCTGAACGCGCGGCATCCCTGCCGCGCGCACCCCAGTCCACTAACGTCTCGCGCGGCGCTCAGAATTTGTAGCCGAACGACCCTCCGATGACGCGCGGCCGAAGCGGAGTCTGCTCGACGATGAATTGGTCGGTGCTGATGAAAGTGCTCGCATTGGAATTGGCGAGATTCTCGCAATACAGGTTGAACCACCAGGGGTCCTTGGCGATGCCGACCGAGGCGTTGGAGGTCGAGTATGCGGGAATCTCGAACCGGCCTCGGGAGGTGGCGACCGATGCGCCCGGCAAGATCGTGGGATTCGACCCGGCCTGCGTGAATGCAATACCCTGATGGGTGACCCCGGCTTGCACGAACGCGGTGTAGTCCGTTGCGAAGCTCCACTCGTAGCGGGCGCGCACGCTGAATTGCAGCGGCGGCGCGTCGGCACTCGGGGCGCCGATCGGGCCGAACGGGTTGGTGACCGCCGTGCAGCCGGTACCCCCGGCGCCGCAGACCTGCGTGATCGGCTTGCCGTAGTTCGCACTTGCCGGATTGTTGTCGATCAGTGCCGGCGAGTTGGTCTGCCGGCTCTGATTCCACGATGCCGCGTACTGCAGCGTGAGGCCGGTGGTCACCCGCGCCACCAGCGATGTCTCCACGCCCTTGATGAGGAAATTCTGACCGTTGGTGTCGTAGAAAAGATTGCCGACCACACCCGGGTTGAAGAACTCGATCTGCACGTTCTTCCAGTCCTCGCGGTACACGGCGCCGTTCCACTGCAGGCGGCGGTCGAAAAACTCGGTTTTCCAGCCGATCTCGTTATTGGTCAGATCGTCGGACGAGAACGAGCGGGGAATCTCGTACTGGGCTACGCCATCGGGCCCGATCGCGTGCTGGGCGCCGCCGTTCTGGTTGAAGCCGCCGGGTCGAAAGCCTTGCGAATACGTGTAATACACCATCATGTCCGGCGTGATGTGCCAGGTGATGTTGCCGCGGCTCTTGAAGCCCGTTTCGGTGTCGCGCAGATTCTGGGCATCGAGATTGTAGCTGGCGCCCGCATGACAGCCGCCTGCGGGTACCCCCTGCTCGAAGCAATCGAAGCTCGACAGGATGCTGCCTTGATTGTGGTTTTCGAACTGGAAGTGGCGCGTGCCCGCCGTGATCGTCAACACCTTGGGAATGATGTCGAAATCGGCTGAGGCGAAGAAGGCCGTCTGCTTGGTGTCGCGATACTGGTCCTGATAGAAAGAGGTGTTGTCCCCCTGTACCCCGGGATTCTGCACGTACGTGCCCGGGAAGGTGCCGACGTTTGTGAGGCAATTGGTGTTGCCCGCCCCGGCGTTCGAGGTGCAGGCGGGGATGCTCTTGTACATCCAGGTGGTCTGGTCGTAGAGCTTGTTGTCCTCGACATAGGCGCCGGCGATGCCGCGCAACCGCCAGTCGTCAGGCGTCGAGAAGCGCAGCTCGTTCTGCATGTGCTCGTTCTGTTCGATGGACGTCCAGGCCGCGCTCGGGGAGTAGCAGGTGGACGGGATGCACTGATAGTAATCGGCATACACCCCGCGCGTGTAATTGGTGTAGTCGCCGGCCTGGTCGACATTGCGATCGAGGTAACCGCCGGTATAGACGGCCGAAATCGGACCGAGCTTGCCGTTCAAGGTCCACGCCGTGCTCTCGAATTTGTCCTTGTCGTACGCGGGATTGAACAGGGTGACCTCGAGCGGCGACAGCGCCGCGCCATCGGAGGCGTTCGGCTGCTGATAGAACACGCCCTGCGAATTCATGTCCTGGTAGGACTGGGTCACCAGCAGGTTCCAGTCCTCGTTGAACTTGTAGAGTGCCTCGGCCCGGATTCCCTGATAGGTGACGGGGTTGATCGCGTTTCCGGCCAGATTGTTGTTGTTGAGCGTGGAGCTTCCCGGCGGCACGCAGTAGCCGTTGTTCGGCAGGCCGTTCGGACACGCTCCGTTGACCGCCGGATAGTCGGCATAGTGGATGCCGATGTCGGTGTTGTTGCGCGAAAACGTCGCCGGCACGTTGTTGATATACCCGCCCCGGTGATCGTCGTAGATGACCGCGCGCACCGCCATGGTGCCCTCGATCAGCGGCAGGTTGATCACGGCCTGCGCGTCCGCATTCGGGTCGCCGTGGGCGGTGACGCCGTAGCCGGCCTTCACGCTCCCTTCGGTCACATCGAGTTTCGGTTCGTTGGTGATGTAGCGGATCACCCCGGCCTCCGCACCCGCGCCGAACAGGGTGCCCTGGGGGCCCTCCAGCACCTCGATGCGATTCAAGTCCGCGGCATAGATGTCGAGGTTGCGATTCGGAACCTGGGCGGATTGATTGTCCAGATAAATGGCCACGTTCGGCCACAAGCCGGTGGCGGCGCTGCCCTGGCTCGCCTGCGAGCCCGCGCTCAAGCCGCGCATGAACACCTCGTTCTGACCCGGCCCGTTGTTCGCGCTGGTGACGTTCGGCAGATACTTGATGTAATCGTCGAAGGTCTGGATGTTGAGCTGCTGCAGCGTCTGGCCGGTGAAGGCCTGCATCGAGATCGGCACGTCCTGCATGCTCTCGGTGCGCCGCTGCGCGGTGACCGTGATCTCCTGCAGGCTGTCGGAGGAAGCGCTCGGAGCGGCCGCAACGTCCGGCCCGTCCGCCGGAGACGCCATCGCGGCCGCGCCGAACGACACGCCTCCCAATATGGCTGCTATCGCAGTTGAAAGCTTCGAATTCATTGCTGCATCCCCTCTCTATTTTGGACGATTCATCACGTCGGTGGCAGCTCTACCCAACCGCCCCGAAAAACTCAGCGTTGCGCTCTCTCCCAATTCACCGCCGCATGGAACGGCGCATCCTCCGCGGCCAGCAGGCCGCGGCCCAGAATGTGATCCGCGGCCTTCTCCGCGAGCATGATGGTCGGCGCGTTGAGATTGCCGGTGGTCACCGACGGCATGATAGAGGAGTCCACCACCCGCAGCCGCTCCAATCCGCGCACCCGGGTTTCGGGATCCACCACCGCCATCGAATCGCGCTCGTCGCCCATCTTGCAGGAACACGACGGATGATAGGCGCTCTCGACCTTGGCGCGCACGAAGGCATCGATCTGCTCGTCCGATTGCACCCCGGCCCCGGGCTGAATCTCCCGGCCGCGGTATCTGTCGAACGCCGGCTGCGCGAAAATCTCCCGGGTCAGCCGCACACAGGCGCGCATCTCGGTCCAGTCGTCAGGATGGCTGAGGTAATTGAACAGGATCCGGGGTTTGTCCTCCGGCCGGGTCGAGGCAAGCCGCACCCAGCCCCGGCTCTTGGAGCGCATCGGCCCCACGTGCGCCTGGAAGCCGTGCTCCTGCGCGAGCGTGGACCCGTCATAGGCTACCGCCATGGGCAGGAAGTGATACTGGATGTCGGGATACGCGATCCCCGCCCGGCTGCGGATGAAGCCGCAACTCTCGAAGTGATTGGTCGCCCCGAGCCCGTCCTTGAACAGCAGCCAACGCGCCCCGATCAGCGCACGGCTTCGCCAGTTGATCGAGGAGTAGAGCGTGATGGGCTCCCTGCACGCGACCTGGAAATAAAACTCCAGGTGGTCCTGCAGATTCTCGCCGACACCGGGCAGGTCCTGCACCACCTCGATGCCGAGCGCGCGCAGCTCCCCGGCGGGTCCCACGCCGGAAAGCTTGAGCAGTTGCGGGGAGTTGATCGGTCCGCCCGACAGAATGACCTCCTGGGCGGCCCGCGCCCGGTGGGTCACCCCGCCGCGGATATACTCGACGCCGGTGGCCCGCCGCCCCTCGAACAGCACGCGGGTCGCGAGCGCATGCGTGAGAACTTTCACGTTGGGGCGGGTCATGGCGGGCTTGAGATATGCGCGCGCCGCGCTGCAGCGCCGGCCCTCGCCCACCGTCATGTCCATGCGGCCGAAACCCTCCTGTTGGAAGCCGTTCACGTCGCTGGTGGAGGGGTAGCCCGCCTGCGGACCGGCGGCGAGCCACGCCGCGTGCAGCGGGTTCGTCATCCGGCCGTAGCTCGTCTTGAGCTTGCCGGCGCCGCCCCGGTATTGGTTGCCGCCCTCTTCCCGGCATTCGGCGCGCTTGAAATAAGGCAGCACGTCGCGGTACGA
This sequence comes from uncultured Gammaproteobacteria bacterium, assembly GCA_963736185.1. Classification (GTDB taxonomy): domain Bacteria; phylum Pseudomonadota; class Gammaproteobacteria; order Steroidobacterales; family Steroidobacteraceae; genus Bog-1198. The sequence continues at coordinate 61,343 of CAVTNZ010000045.1, forward strand.
CCAGCCACGCGCACCCTCCGAAGCCCAGCGTTCGAAGTCCATCGGATTGCCGCGGATGTACACGAGGCCGTTGATCGAGGAAGAGCCGCCGAGCACCTTGCCGCGCGGTGTATGCATGCGCCGTCCGTCCAGATGCGGCTCCGGCTCGGTGTGGTAGAACCAGTTGTACTTCGGCATGTTCATGGGAATCGACAGCGCCGAGGGCATCTGGATGTAGATCGATCCATCGGCGCCGCCGTACTCGATCACCAGCACGCGATGCCGTCCGTCCGCGCTCAGCCGGTCGGCCAGGACGCAACCGGCCGATCCCGCCCCCACGATCACATAGTCGAAATTCTCATCGGCCAAACGCTTGCTCCAAATTCGCCCGGCGCCCGGCGCCGTCAGTACGGGGCGTCCACGTCGCCCATCGCGACGTACACGCTCTTCAGCCGAGTGTAGTGCTCGATCGCGGCGCGCCCATTCTCGCGGCCCAGCCCCGACATCTTCACGCCGCCGAACGGCAGCTCGATCGGCGTGACGTTGTAATGGTTGATCCAGCAGGTCCCCGCCTCGAGCCGGGCGATCACACGGTGCGCGCGCGTCAGGTCGTTGGTGAACACGCCCGCGGCGAGACCGAACTCGGTGGCGTTCGCACGCTCGATGACCTGCGCTTCGTCGTCGAATTCGAGCACCGACATCACCGGTCCGAAGATCTCCTCGCGCACGATCGTCATGTCGTCGCGGCATCCGTCGAAGACGGCCGGCGCGACGAAATATCCCCTGCCGAGATTCCCGGAGGTGACCCGGTTGCCGCCGATCAGGAGCCGGGCTCCCTCGGCGCGGCCGCGCGCGATGTAGCCGAGCACCTTCTGCATGTGCTGTTCCGATACCAATGCGCCCACCTGCGTTGCGGGATCCATGGGATCGCCGATTCTCATGGCGGCAACGCGTCTCACCAGCCGCTCGAGGAATTGAGCCTTGATCTTCGAGTGCACGAACACCCGCGTCGCGTTCGAGCATACCTGGCCCGAGGAATAGAAGTTGGCGAGCATCGCGCCCGAAACCGCGTTGTCCAGCTTGGCGTCGTCGAAGACGATCAGCGGGGATTTGCCGCCGAGCTCGAGCGTCACGTTTTTGAGCGTTTGCGCCGAATCGCTCATCACCGCCTTGCCGGTGCCCACCTCCCCGGTCAACGACACCTTGCGGATGGCGGGGTGCCTGGTGAGCAGGCGTCCCGTCTCGGCGAAGCCCTGCACCACCTGGAAAACACCGGCGGGAAGCCCCGCCTCGAGGAAGATTTCCTCGAGTTTCACCGCGCTGAGCGGTGTGAGCTCCGCAGGCTTGAAGACCATGGCATTGCCGCAGGCGAGCGCGGGCGCCGCCTTCCAGCAGGCGATCTGCAGAGGGTAATTCCATGCGCCGATGCCGGCGACGACGCCCAGCGGTTCGCGGCGCGTGTAGCCGAAAGCCTGGGAGCCTAGATCGATATGCTCGCCGCTCAGGGACTGGGCGAGACTCGCGAAATACTCGAGGCATTCGGCCCCCGAGATCACATCGACCACCGCGGTTTCCTGAATGGGCTTGCCCGTGTCGCGTGTCTCGAGCTCCGCGAGCTGTTGATTGCGCGACCGGAGAAGATGGGCGGCCCTGCGCAGCACCCGCGCGCGCTCGGCGCCCGTCAGTGCAGCCCATTGCACCTGCCCGCGCTGCGCCGCGCGCACCGCCGTGTCGACTTCCTCGGGACCGGCCGCGTCGACGTAGCCGAGCACCTCGCCATTGGCCGGATTGATGGTCGCGAAACGGCCGCCCGCCGCGACATGCGCGGGAAGCGCATGCGCCCCGGCGCCGCGCTCCGCCTCCGCGCGCAGCTCGGACGCGGAGCGCAGCCCCTGCAGGCGCCGATCGACGAATTCCGTGAGCAGCGCGCGGGCGCTCGCACTGTCCGCCTCGCGCCATCCCGACAGGGCCGCGCGCAGCCAGACGCCGTCGATCATCGAGGCGATCATGGCCGCGAGGCTTTGCGCCTGATCGGGCGGCACCAGCTTGGTGAGCGCGCTCCTCAAGGTGGTCAGGGTTCGGCGCTGGTACACCGACTGAACGCGGCGCAGGCTCTTGACCTGCAGCACCTGGCCCCAGAAGGCGAGCCACGCCGTCCCGGTGCGCTGATCGAACTCCTCGGGCGCCAGATTCGCGTCGATCACCGCCTGGATGCGCGCGCGCGGGGTGCTGATCTGGCGCAGGCGCGAGCGGGCGTGGTCACTGACGCGACGGGCGAGAGATCGGAACGCCGCGTCGAGCAGACCGTCCTTGTCGCCGAAGTAATGAGCCACCAACCCGGGAGAGACACGGGCGCGGCTGGCGATCTGCGCGAGCGTCGTGCCCACGTAGCCGAGTTCCGCTAGGCTATCGATGGTAACTTCGATCAGCTGACCGCGGCGTGTCTCCTCGATGGGTTCTCCCATCGAATCGCTCGAGGTGGTTGACTGGCGGTTCAATGTAGCGTCTCCCGAACTCCAAAAGCTCATCTATGGACGGCCGGACCGGCTTCTGATTAAGATTTGGAACCCAAAAATTATACTTCTAATTCAAGCTACTAGGAACACAAGGTGATCGCCGACAGCACATCGTTAAACGGTCATTCAAGCGTTCGCCCTCGGGCACCATCATGCCGCCGCGGTCGCCACAGGGTCAAGCTCGCCGGGCTGGTGGGTTTGGCGGCCCTGCTGCTCGGCGCGGCTAGCCCCCGGGCCGCGGCCGCCTCCCCCGCCGCCGCCGATCCGCCGAGCTGCCGCACGGTGCGCTTTTCCGATGTGGGCTGGACCGACGTGACCTCGACCACCGCGCTCACGGCACAGCTCCTGCGCGACATCGGCTACATCCCCCAGATCACCGTGCTGTCGGTGCCGGTAACGTTCGCATCGATCAAGAACGACGACATCGATGTGTTCCTCGGCAATTGGATGCCCGCCCAGGTCGCCGATCGGGCGCCCTACGATGCCGACGGCTCCGTGGTCGTCATCCGGCCGAATCTTCTGGGCGCCAAATACACCTTGGCCGTGCCCTCCTATGCAGCGGCCTTGGGGCTCAAGGACTTCAACGATATCCATCGGTTCGCCGCACAGCTGAACAACTCCATCTACGGCATCGAGCCGGGCAACGACGGCAACCGGCTGGTGCTCAAGATGATCAAGGACAATCAATTCGGGCTCGGGGACTTCAAGCTGATCGAGTCGAGCGAACAGGGCGAGCTGGCGCAGGTGGAACGCGCCGTGCGGAACAAGGAGCCCATCGTGTTTCTCGCCTGGGAACCCCACCCCATGAACATGCGCTTCGATCTGAAGTATCTCACCGGCGGGGACGCGGTCTTCGGTCCGAACTTCGGCGGCGCGACGATTTACACCGTGACGCGCAAGGGCTACAGCGCGCAATGCCCGAACATGGGCCGGCTGCTCGCGAATCTTTCCTTCACGCTGCGCGGCGAGAGCGAGATGATGGCCGCCATCCTGGACCGCCACGAGCAGCCCGAGGTTGCGGCGGCGCAATGGCTGAAGTCCCATCCGGACCAGGTGAAGACCTGGCTCGCCGGCGTGCGCACCTTCGACGGCCGTCCGGCGTATAGCGCGCTCTCGCAGGGATCGAGCCTGCGAACCGGCGGATTGGCGCAGTGGATCGTCGATCACAAGATCCCGGTCGGAGACGCCATGACCGTGGCCATCGACACCATCAAGGCCCATGGCACGCTTGTGTTCGATGGCATCTCCATCGTCATCAAGGGCACGGTCGACGCGGTCACGGCGCTGCTGCGCGCCCTTCCCTCGCTCGTGCTCATCGCCGCCGTGGGCGCGCTCGCCTGGTTGCTGCGCCGCTCATGGTCGCTCGCCGCGTTCGTCGTGCTCGCCCTGGTGTTCATCCTGAACCAGGGCTACTGGGACGCGACGCTCGAGACTCTGGCGCTCGTGCTGGTCGCCACCGTCGTCTCGGCCCTGATCGGGGTGCCGCTGGGAATTGCCGCGGCGCACCGACCACGGGTGTTCGCGGCCATGCGTCCGGTGCTCGATCTCATGCAGACGCTGCCCACCTTCGTCTATCTCATCCCGACCCTGGTGCTGTTCGGACTGGGCGTCGTGCCGGGGCTCATTTCCACGGTGATATTCGCCCTGCCGGCGCCGATCCGGCTCACGCACCTCGGCATCTCCTCCGTGCCCCGGCCCCTGATCGAGGCCGGCGAGGCCTTCGGCGCGACCCCCCTGCAGCTTCTCTGGAAGATCGAGCTGCCGAGCGCCGCGGGCACCATCGTGGCCGGCATCACCCAATGCATCATGTTGAGCTTGTCGATGGTGGTGATCGCAGCCCTGGTGGGCGCCGGCGGCCTCGGAGTGCCCGTGGTGCGGGCGCTGAACTCGGTGCAGATCGGCATGGGCTTCGAGGCGGGCTTCACCATCGTGCTGCTGGCCATCATCCTGGACCGCATCAGCCGGCCGAAAGATCGCGAGGTATCCCGATGAGCGCGGCAGTCGAGTTTCAGAACGTCGACATCCTGTTCGCCCGGCAACCCGGCCGCGCCGGCCGCAGCGCCACCCGGCAGGCGCTCGCCGCGCTGGATGCCGGCGGCACCCGCACCGACATCCAGGCGAAGTTCGGCGTCATCGTCGGCGTCGCCGGCGCGAACCTGAGCGTGGCGCAGGGGGAGATCTCGGTGCTGATGGGGCTGTCGGGGTCGGGGAAATCGACGCTGCTGCGCGCCGCGAACGGTCTCAACCCCGTGACCCGCGGCCACGTGCGCGTTCGCAGCGGCGACTCCGATGTGGATGTCGCCACATGCGATACGGGAGAGCTGCGGCGGGTGCGCCGCGAGCGCATCGCCATGGTGTTCCAGCAGTTCGGGCTCCTGCCCTGGCGCACGGTGCGCGAGAACGTCGGGCTCGGGCTCGAGCTGCGCGGCGAGAGCGCCGCCGCGCGCAAATCGGTCGTGGACGAGAAGCTCGAGCTCGTGGGGTTGTCGCAATGGGCGGACCGCTATGTGAGCGAGCTGTCGGGCGGAATGCAGCAGCGCGTCGGGCTCGCGCGGGCCTTCGCCACCGATGCGGACATCCTGCTGATGGACGAGCCGTTCTCGGCGCTCGATCCGCTGATTCGCGGCAAGCTGCAGGGCGAGCTGCTCGCGCTCCAGGAGCGGGTCAAGAAGACCATCCTGTTCGTCAGCCACGACATGGACGAGGCGCTGCGTCTCGGCGACCGCATCTCCATCCTGCAGAACGGCCGCATCATCCAGACCGGCACCGCGGAGGACATCGTGCTCGCGCCCGCGGACGATTATGTCGCCGAGTTCGTGCGCCACATGAACCCGCTCGACGTGCTGACCGGCGCCATGATCATGTGCGAGCGCGAGCACATGGCCTCGGACAACGGGGCGCTCTGGCTCGACGCAGGCGCGCCGGTACCGGCTGTCCCTGGATGCGGGGCAGCAGGCGCTCGGCCTGCACCTCGACGGCGCCCCCCAGGAGTTGCGGCACATCGCCGACGAGGCCGGCGGGGAAGCCGCGCTGGCCGGGACGGAGACCGGCCTCGCGGTCGTGCCGGCCTCATTCTCGCTGCATACCATCATCCGCCTGCGCCAGAAAACCGGACATCCCGTGCTGCTCGCCGAGGGCGGCAGGATCGTCGGCGTGTGCGGCGAGACGGAGATCATCCGCGCTCTCGCGGGCAGCCGGCACTGAGCCGGGCGCCGGCCGGTCCCGCCGGAGTTGCTCGGCAAGCCCTTAAATATTATCATCGAGATAATATAAAGCACCGGATGCCCGGAAAAGCACGCTCAACCTTCCAGGAGTTGCCATGAATCACGACGTCATCATTTCCTGCGCAGTAACCGGAGATGACACCAAGGTCAAGAAGAGCCCGCATTGCGCGATCACGCCCGAGCAGATAGCCGCCACCGCCATCGAGGCGGCCAAGGCCGGCGCGGCGATCGTCCATGTGCACGTCCGCGACCCTGAGACCGGCAACTTCAGCATGGAGACCCGGCACTACCGCGAGGTGGTCAAGCGCATCCGCGAGAGCAAGGTCGATGTCATCGTCAATCTCACCTGCGGCATGGGCGGCTACATCGTCATCGGCGAGAACGGGCTCAAGGATACGCCCGCGCCGGGCAGCGACTTCTGCACCCAGGAGGATCGCATGCGTCACATCATCGATCTCGCCCAGGAGGGCCTGTACAAGCCCGACATCGCGACCCTCGATTGCGGCAGCCTGAATTTCGGCGACGGCAATCGCGCCTACATATCGACGCCGAACTACCTGCGCCAGGGTGCCGCGATCGCCCGGGATCTGAAGGTCAAGCCGGAGCTCGAGGTGTTCGATACGGGAAACCTTTGGTTCGTCAAACAGATGGTGAAGGAGGGCCTGCTCGACAATCCCGCGCTGATCCAGCTCTGCATGGGCATCGCCTACGGCGTGCCGGCCGATACCGGACATCTTCTCGCCATGGTCAACGCGCTGCCGGAGAACTGCAATTGGGGCAGCTTCGCCATCAGCCGCATGCAGATGCCCTGGGTGGCGCAATCCGTGCTGCTCGGCGGCAACGTACGCGTCGGGCTCGAGGACAACCTGTACCTCAGCAAGGGCGTGTACGCGAGCAACGCGCAGCTGGTCGAGAAGGCCCGCACCATCATCGAGGCCATGGGCGCGCGGATTTTGACCGCCGCAGAGGCCCGCGACCGCCTGAAGCTTTATTGAGCGCCCGCGTGAACCACCTCCCCGCATTTCGGGCGGCACTGCAGCCCGATTGGATCGACTACAACGGTCACTTGCGCGACGCGTACTATGTCGTCGCGTTGAGCTCCGCCGTGGACGAGGTCATGGACCAGCTCGGTCTCGACGCGGCATACCGGGAGCGCACGCGTTGCACCCTCTTCACGCTCGAGCTGCACATTCATTATCTGCACGAGATCAAGTCGACCGATGAGCTGCGGGTGGTGACCTCCGTGTTGGACTATGACGCGAAGCGCATCCATGCAGCCTGCGATTTCCTCTGTCCGCGCATTGCCGGCCCGGCGGCCGCCGCGGATGTCATGCTGATGCACGTGCATCAGGGCGAGAAGCCGGCCGGCGCACCCTTCCCCGCGGACATCGCGGCGCGGCTCGAGAGTCTCAAAATACCCGCCGCCGAGGCCGCCTCGCGCAAGTACTCGTCCCGCAAGATCGAGATCAGGCGGCGGTGAGTCGCATGCGGGCAGGCGACATCCGGCGTTTGATCGCACCGCGCAGCATCGCGCTCATCGGCGCCACGGCCTGGACGGATGCCGTGGCCGCGGGCAACGCCGCGGTCGGCTTCCAGGGCAGGATATGGCGGGTTCACCCCAGCAGGCCCTCCACCGCCAGCACCCACTTCTACCGCTCGGTCGCCGAGCTGCCCGAGGCGCCCGACGCCGCGTTCATCGCGGTGCCGAATCACGAGGCACCGGCGGTGGCCGGGGCGCTCGCTGCGCGCGGCGCGGGCGGGTTCGTGTGCTTCACCTCCGGCTTCTCGGAGCTCGGCACGGAGCTGGGCCGCGATCTCACCCGCGACCTCCTGGCCCAGGCCGGCGAGCTGCCGTTCTTCGGTCCGAATTGCTACGGCTTCGTGAACTTCTTCGACCGGGCGGCCATGCTGCCCGACCAGGTGGTCGGGGCCCCGATCGAGCGCGGGGTCGCGATCATCTGCCAGAGCGGCACCATTGCGCTGACGCTGAGCTTCAACGAGCGATCCGTGCCGATCGGCTACCTGTTTTCAGTGGGCAACCAGACACGGCTGGCGGTGGAGGATCTGATCGAGATGCTGATCGACGATCCGCGCGTCACGGCATTCGGTCTGTATCTCGAGGGCGTCAAGGACACGGAGCGTTTCGCGAAGGCGGCCGACAAGGCGCGCAGCGCGGGCAAACCCATCGCGGTGATCAAATCGGGCCGCACGGCCGCCGCGGCGCGCACGGCGCACAGCCACACGGGCGCTCTCGCCGGCGCGGACGGCGTATTCGACGCCTTTTGCCGCCAGGCCGGCATCGCGCGCTGCGACACGCTGGGGACGCTGTGCGAGACGCTGAAGGTGTTCCATTCCGGCGGCGCCCTCACGGGCCGCAAGGTCCTCATCATGGGCGCCTCGGGCGGGGACATGGCGATGACCGCCGATGTCGCGCGAACCTTGGACTTGGATTTCGCCCCGGTTCCGCAGGACGCGGCCGCGAAGCTGCAGGATCTCTTGACCGATCGGGTGACGGTGGCGAACCCATTGGACATCCACACTTATCTCTGGTTCGACCCACCGGCGCTCGGACGCGTGTTCTCGACCGCCATGCGGGCGGGTTACGACGCGGTGGGCTTCATGCTGGATTTTCCGCCGGAGGGCAAGGCCGATGCTTCCTCGTTCGACGCGGCGATCGACGCCTATATAGAGGCTTCCCGCGGTGCGCCGTCGCGGGTCGCCCTGATCGCATCGCTCCCGGAGACCATCAGCGAGCGGGTGCGCCGGCATTGTCTCGAGGGAGGCATCGTGCCGCTGCAGGGTCAACGCGAATCGCTCGAAGCGCTGGCCGCGGCCGGCGCCGTGGGCTCGGCATGGCGCACCGGACCCGGCGTCGAGCTGCGCATCCCAGCCAGCACCGCATTGGCCAGCACCGCACCGGCGACGCCCGCTTCCGGCGGGGACGTTCAAAGCCTGAGCGAAGCCGAGGGAAAGGCTACGCTGGCGAAATACGGCGTCGCGATTCCTCGCAACCGCCTCGTGGCCGCCGCGCAGGCCGCGGCGAGCGCCGAAGCCCTGGGCTTCCCGGTGGTGATCAAGGCGGTCGGCGCGCATCTCGAGCATAAAACCGAGGTGGGGGGAGTGGTACTCAATGTCCGGAGCCTGACCGAGGCGCGCGACGCGGCGCACAGGCTCGGCGCCCTCTCCGACACGCTGCTGGTCGAGGAAATGATCGCCGACGGCGTCGGCGAGATCCTCGTCGGGCTGATCGTGGACCCGCAGTTCGGGCAGGTCCTCGTGTTGGGATCCGGCGGCGTACTCACGGAGCTGCTCGCCGACTCGGTGACGTTGTTGCCGCCGTTCACGCGGAGCTCGGTCGAATCGGCTCTCGCCTCGCTGAAGCTCGCGCCGCTGCTGCGCGGTTACCGGGGAAAGCCGGCCGGGGACATCGAGGCGCTGGTCGAGACCGTGCTGAACGTGACGCGCTACGCCGCGGACCATTTGGACGCGCTCCGTGAAATCGACGTGAATCCCATCATCGTACGGCCCGCCGGCAAGGGTGCGGTCGCCGTCGACGCGCTGATCCGTATCAAGAAAACCGCTAAAACCTGAAGGTGTCGCCCATGTCCGAAGGTGTCAAACTCGTCAAAGACGGCAATGTTCTCACGGTCACCATCGATCGCCCGAAGGCGAATGCGATCGACCTCGCCACCAGCCGCGCCCTGAATCAAGCTTTCATCTCCTTTCGGGACGATGACTCGCTTCGTGTGGCCATCGTCACCGGAGCGGGCGACCGATTTTTTTCGCCGGGATGGGACCTCAAGGCGGCTGCGGGCGGAGAGGAATCCGACGAGGATTGGGGCCCGAGCGGATTCGGCGGCCTCAATTACCCGCGCAACCTCAACAAGCCGATCATCGCCGCCGTGAACGGCATCGCCTGCGGCGGCGGGTTCGAGGTGGTGCTCGGCACCGACATCATCGTGATGGAGGAGCATGCCAAATTCGCCCTCCCCGAAATCAATGTGGGCGTGCTGGCGGACGCCGGGACCATCAAGCTGCGCCGCCGCATCCCCTATCACGTGGCGGTCGAATTTCTCATGACCGGTCGCTGGATGGATGCCGCGGAAGCCAAGCATTGGGGGCTCGCCAATCATGTGGTGCCCAAGGGCGAAGGGCTGGCCAAGGCCCGCGAGATCGCCCACCAGCTCGCCGCGGGCCCGCCCCTGCTGTTTCCCGCCATCAAACAGCTGCTGCGTCATACGGAAATGGTGCCGGAGCACGAGGCCTTCGAGCTCCATGACTCGCTCGACATCGTGCAGCAGGTCATCCGCTCGGAGGATCTGAAGGAGGGAACCCGGGCGTTCACCGAGAAACGCAAGCCGGTCTGGACGGGGCGCTGACCCTGCCTCTAGCCAGCGGCGGAATTTGCGTCCATGCTGATGCGGAATGAACGTGCTGCTGGTTGAAGATAATGTCGAGGTAAGCCTGATAACCGTTGAATATTTAACGGAATTAGGCCATCAGGCCACGGCTGTGGCGGCGGCGGAGCCCGCCCTTGCCCAACTGGCGGAGCGACGTTTCGATGCCGTCATGACCGATGTGAGCTTGCCGGGCATGTCGGGGATCGACTTGGCGAAGGAGCTGGTCAAACACTATCCAAAGCTGCCGGTCGTGATTTCCTCGGGGTATGGGGCGTTGGACGTGCAGCAGATTTTGGGTCAACCCCAGGCGAGCGTGTTCCTGCTGCCCAAGCCTTACGATATGCCCACCTTGGAGCGCACCTTGAGTGCCGCGGCGGAGTTCACCCGCAGCTGATCGGCGGCGCCTCCCCCTTCATGCGAGATGAAGCTCCGCCCGCTTAGGCTGGCTCGCCGCCAAACTCGCCGCCATGCCGGTGTGCTCCGGGGTCCCACCCGCCGCGCACAGCGGGCATGAATTCGGCGCCGCGCCGATGGTTTCGCTGAGCAGATCCGTCAACGCATGCGCGTCCTGTTCGAACTCGTCCACATAAGGGGTGTGTTGGCGCACCAACTCCACCGCCAGGGCGAATGCACTCGAGGGATCGACATCGTCGTCGCAGAATATTTCGTTGTGGATCGGGCACCTTTGCAGCACGTGGGTCTGAAGCGCGATGCCAATCGCGATCTCTTGTTTGTGATGCATGAAGCAGTCCTTCTCTAGGTCAAAAGGCTCAATGCCTGCGGGGTCCCTTGATGGCGGCCCGCCCACGCTTGTTGGTCCGCCAGGTTCGGGGCTTGGAGAGGCCTTCGGTTCCCGGGCTGGACTCCATGAATATTACGCGTAATGCCCGATCCCAGGCGGCCGCCTGCGGCGCGGGTTCCGGCGGATCGTGCGGAGCGAGCGGCGGCCGTTCCGGACTTGGGCTCGGGGGGACGCTTTCCTCCCAGGATCGCTGAGTACCGCTCATCGTCGTGTGACTGAGTCTTTCCATCAATCCTCCTTTACGATGACGCACCGCACTGGGGCGGAATTATCCAAGCCGACCGTCCACGGGTGGATCAGCCCAGCGCGGTACCCCCTGTAGGAATAGTCAGACGACGCCCCGCCCTCGGGGCGGAAGCGCGCGCTCTCAGGCCAGCAGCTTGTCCAAGGTGATCGGAAGGTCGCGCACCCGTATCGCGGTCGCGTGATACACGGCATTGGCGACGGCAGCCGCTACGCCCGTGATGCCGATCTCGCCGATGCCGCGCGCTCCCAGGGGATCGATGTACGGGTCGGTGTCATCGACGACGCCCACATCGATGAGCCCGATATCCGCATTCGTCGGAACGTGATACTCGGCGAGATTCGCATTCACGATCCGCCCGTAGCGCCCGTCCAGGATCGATTCCTCCATGAGCGCCATGCCGACACCCATCACCACGCCGCCGAGGAGCTGGCTCCGCCCGGTCTTGGAGTTCAGGAGCCTGCCCACGTCATAGCGCGCGACGATCCTCGGTACCCGAACGATTCCGAGATCCGGGTCCACGTGCACCTCGGCGAACACGGCGCCGAAGGAATGCATTGAATAATGCTGTTTTTCCTCCCCCGGCTTGGCCGCGCCGTCGGCCTCGAGCGCGGCAGCGCCGCTTCGCGCAAGCGTTGCGACGACCGGCTCGCGGCGCGCCTGGCCCCGCCTGCCGATGGAGGCATCCTCGATCACCACGTCCTGCGCCGCCGCGCCGAATGCCGGCGATGCGGAATCCGCGACCGCCAGCGTCACGAGCTTGCGGCGAAGCTCGGAGACGGCGGCTTGCACCGCGGGCGCGACGCTGGCCGTGCCTTGCGAGCCCCCCGACACCGGTGCCTGGGGGAAGCGGCTGTCGCCGAGCTCGAATCGCACGCGCTCCAGCGGGAAACCCATCGTCTCGGCCGCGAGCTGGCTCATGATGGTGTACATGCCGGTGCCCAGCTCCTGGGTGCCGCTCCGGACCACCAGAAATCCGTCCGTCGTGAGCGTCGCGCTCGCCGCGGCGGGCGACCGGTTCGCCGGATACGTGGCCGTCGCCATGCCGAGCCCCACCTTGTACCGCCCCGCTCTCATCGAACCGGGCTCGGGATTGCGCGAGGACCATCCAAACGCCTCCGCCCCCTGCGCGTAGCATTCGAGAAGCTTGCGCGAGGACCAGGGAAGCCGCTTGTCCTGGTCCATGGGGGGCTCGTTGCGCCTGCGCAGCTCCAGCGGATCGACCTTGAGCCGGTAAGCGAGCTCATCGAGCGCGGATTCGAGCGCGAAGGTGCCGGTCGCCTCGCCGGGCGCCCGTTGAAAGGTGGGCGTGCCGACGGAGAGACGGACCAATCGATGTGCCGTCTTGACGTTCGCGCAGTCGTACTGCATCCGCGTTTGAAGCGCGGAGGGCTCGGTGAAATCCTCGATCATCGAGGTGTGGGAGAACACGTCGTGACGCATACCCGTGAGCCGACGCGTCTCGTCGGCCGAAATCATCAGATGCTGTTCGGTCCGGGGGCGGCCGCCGACCGGTCCGAACATCTGGGGTCTTTCCAGCACGAGCTTGACGGGGCGCGCCACCTGGCGCGCCGCCATCGCAGCGAGCGGCACGTGCGCCCAGGTCGAACCCTTGCAGCCGAAGCCGCCGCCCACGTAGGGGCAAATCACGCGGACATTGTCCTTGGGGATTCCGAGAGTCTTCGCGATGGTGCTTTGGCAGCCGCTGATGTATTGGGTCGCGTCGTAGAGAGTGAGCTTGTCGCCCTGCCACTGCGCCACGGTTGCATGCGGCTCCATGGGATTGTGGTGCTCCATGGGCGTCGTGTAGACGGCCTCCACCCTGGCGAATGCCTCCGCGGGGATCTGGCCGCGCTCGCTGTCGGTCGGTTCCTGGTTCACCTTTTCCGGCGCGTGCGCGTTCGGTTTCGCGTCGGCGAAATCGAGCGTCGCCGGCTCGGCGGCGTAGCCCACCTTCACCTCGCGCGCCGCCCCCACCGCCTGATCCAGGGTTTCCGCCACCACCACCGCCGCGGGCTGCCGGTTGAAATGAACCACATCGTCCTGAAGGAGCGTCAACACCCGGCCGGCCGGCGGATTCACCCCTGCGCGGCCGCCCTGCGGGAGCCGCCAGGCATTCAAATGCGTCATCACGGCGAGCACTCCCGGCAGTTGCAGCGCTGCAGCGGTATCGAGTGACGTGATTCGTCCGCTCGCCACGGTGCTCAACACCAGAACGGCGTGCGCCAGCCGGGGAAGATCGACGTCGCCGCTGTAAGGAGCGGCCCCCGTCACCTTGACGCGTCCGTCGACCCGGTCCACCGGTGCGCCGATCAAGCTCATTTCAGGCAACCCGCCGCTCGGCCGGTCGCGCAGCCGCCTCGCTGAGCGCGCGGACGATGGCCCGTCTCATGAGCGGAACCTTGAAGGCGTTATCCTTGTAGGGCTTCGCTCCGCTGACGGCTGCGTCGGCGACTGCCGCGAGCACCTGCGCGTCCAGACGTTTGCCGACCAGCAAGCTGCGCGCCTCCGTCACCGGCCACGGCTTGTGCGCCACGCCGCCGACGACCAGGCGCACGTCCTTCACCACCTGACCCTGCGCGTCATCGAGTTCCAGCGCGGCGGCGACCGACACCAGCGCGAACGCATAGCTTGCCCGATCCCGTATTTTCAAATAATACGAATGCTTCGCGAGGGCGTTGGGCGGCAGGTCGACGCCCAGGATCATTTCCCCCGCCGCCAGCCGTGTATCGTATTGGGGAGTCTCGCCCGGCAGGCGGTGAAACTCCGACACCGGCATTTCGCGGCTTCCCCGCAGCGACCGTATTTGAACGACCGCCCCGAGCGCCGAGAGCGCGACGCACATATCGGAGGGATTGACGGCGATGCACGCGTCGCTGGCGCCGAGGATGGCGTGATTGCGGTTGAAACCGCCGCGGGCGGCGCACCCGGATCCCGGATCACGCTTGTTGCATTCACGGAAGCCCGTGTCGTAGAAGAACCCACACCGCGTCCGCTGCAGGAGGTTGCCGCCCGTGGTGGCCATGTTGCGCAGCTGCGGCGAGGCGCCGGCCAATATCGCCTGGGCGAGCAGCGGATAGCGCTCACGAACCACCGGATGGGTGGCGGTATCCGCATTGGTGGCGAGTGCGCCGATGCGAAGGATCCCGGGGGCGGCCTCGCGGATCTGCGAGAGCCCGCCGATGCGGCTGATGTCGATCAGCCGGGCCGGCATTTCAACGCCGCCTTTCATCAGGTCGAGGAGATTGGTGCCCCCCGCGATGAACCGGGCGCCCGGCTGCGCCGCCAGACGCAGCGCCGCCTCCACATCGGGGGGCCGCGCGTAGGAGAAATTATCCACCTTGGAGCCCCTCGCGCACCGCCATCACGATATGGGGATAGGCCCCGCATCGGCAGATGTTGCCGCTCATGCGTTCGCGGATGTCGTCGTCGCCGAGCACCTTGCCCTCCGCCCGCTGCTCCTCCATCAAGGCAACTGCGGAACAGAGCTGGCCGGGCGTGCAGTAGCCGCATTGAAACGCATCGTGGTGCAGGAACGCAGCCTGCATCGGATGCAGCGATCCGTCGGCCCCCGCCAGTCCTTCCACCGTGACGATGTCGTCGTCGGCATGCATGATGGCGAGCGTGAGACAGGAGTTGACCCGTCGCCCATTGACGATCACGGTACACGCCCCGCACTGGCCGCGATCGCAGCCCTTCTTCGTTCCCGTGAGCGACAGATGCTCGCGCAGCGCGTCGAGCAGGGTGAGCCGCGGCTCCACCGAGAGCTCGTGCGGCTGCCGATTCACCCGCAGCGTGATCGCGACCGCCGTGGGCGCGGCATCGGCCCCTGAGGCAGGCGCCGCGGGCTTGGGCACGGATGGCGATGCGGCCGCGGATGGCGAAGCGGCGGCGGCTAGGGAAGCGGGAAGCGTGGCCGCGCCCGCCATGCTCGCGGCGGACTGCAGGAAGCCCCGCCGGCTCAGCTTGTCGATGTCGGTGTCCATGGGACGAGATGAACACGCGCGCACCCGGGCGCGCACTCGGCGCCCCGTGACAGCGCGGGTCAGAATCGGCTGATGGCGCGGACGCCTGCGCCGTCGGGCAAATCCCCGACGACGCAGCCGCGGATGGATGGAAAGCGTGCCCTAGAAGGCCAGGTAGGGCCAATCGCCCTCGAGCGCAGCCCCGAGTTCCCCGGCCACCCCCTCGACTCGCGACGGACGCAGCGCCGGCCGGGTCGCGACCCCGCCGTTGCACGTCTCCACGGCCAGGGCGGCAGCGACCGACTTGATCTCGAACTGGGACCGCGCCATCGCCTCGCTGAAATCGGAGGACCATGCGAGGGAGATGCAGTCTTCCACCTGTCGCGCCAAGGAAGCCACATGGGCCTCGAGCACCTTGAGTGCGGAGAGGCGTCCCTTGTTGATCAACGCGAGACAGGAAGCGTGCAGGCGATTCGCCGCGCGGGTCGCAGCGCCCGCATCCTTTTGATACTCGGGGTAGGGATGACCCCTGAGCCGGCCGGATACTACACGCGCAATGCGCCAGCTGGCGCAGGCGCTACGATCGAGCAGAGACTCATTCGCCGCCCATTGACTTGACTCGAACGTGCGGGCGATTTCCCGCACCAGCAACGCCTCACTGCGTAGCCGTCGCAAACGTGCAACTTCTGGATCAATCATGGTGTTCCCCTTTGGCTTTTGGCGCAATCCCGTTATCGGTACTGCATCACTATTCTCGGTGATTTCCCGATGAAATGATGTAGGAGTAACGCCTATACCCCCGCAGGCGTTGACTGCAGAGCTTATGTCGCATTTTAGTCACGAAGCACCGAAATCGAGCGCCTGCAGAGGCGATTCCTGCGACCGGTGCAGGGGCGGGCGTCCGCTCGGGCTGCCTGCGCCTGCCTATTTTACATATGGGTCCACGAGGTCGAGGGGCGCGCACCATGGCGGGGCATGACCTGCCCGGGCCGCCGCGGGTGGGCGGCGGCCGAGATCCGCGCCAGTCAGCCGCCGAGCGGTCTGAGAAGTGCCCGAGAGATGATATGGCGCTGCACCTCGCTGGTGCCGTCCCAGATGCGCTCGATGCGCGCGTCCCGCCAGATCCGCTCCAGCGGAAGATCGCTCATCAGTCCCATGCCGCCATGGATCTGCAGCGCTTCGTCCGCCACCATGGCGAGCATCTCCGTCGCCTTCACCTTCGCGATGGCCATGTCCATGTCGGTGGCGATCTTCTGGTCGTTTTTCCACGCGGCTTCGAGCACCAGAAGCTCCGCCGCCCGAAGCTCCACGGCCATGTCCGCGAGCTTGAAGCTCACGCCCTGGAATTTCCCGATCTGCTGCCCGAACTGCACCCGGTCGACCGCCCATTGCTTGGCAAGCTCCAATGCCCGGTCGGCGCGTCCGAGGCAGGTCGCGGCGACCTGAAGCCGCGTGGCGCCGAGCCATTCGTTCGCGACCTCGAAGCCCCGATGCACATCGCCAAGCACCGCGCTCTTGGGCACGCGGCAGTTGTTGAACTCGAGAATGCTGTTCTTGTAGCCCCGATGCGAGACGTTTTTGTACCCCGGCAGCACCTTGAAGCCCGGGTGTCCCATGTCGATCAGGAACGAGGTGATTTTCTTGCGCGTGCCGCGCGTGCCGCTCTCCTCGCCGGAGGCCGCGAACAGGATCACGAAGTCGGAGCGATCGGCATGGCTGATGAAATGCTTGGTGCCGTTGATTACGAAGTCCCCGCCCGACTCCACGGCCGAGGTCTTCATGCCGCGAAGATCCGATCCGGCGCCGGGCTCCGTCATCGCCAGGCACTCGGCGCGCTCGCCGCGGACCGCGGGCAGCAAATACCGCTCGCGCTGATCGCCCCGGCAGGCGAGCAGGATGTTCGACGGCCGGCCGACACAGGACCAATGCAGGGCATAGTTGGCCCGGCCGAGCTCCTTCTCGTAGAGCACCCAGGACACCGTATCCAGGCCCGCCCCGCCCACCTCCGCCGGCATGTTGGCGGCGTACAGCCCCGCGTCGATGGCCTTGGCCTTCAGCTCGCGATACAGATCATCGCGCAGCTCGCCGGTCTCCTCCACCTCCTTCTCGTGGGGATAGAGCTCGTTGACCACGAAATCGCGCGTGGTCTTGACGATCATCTGCTGTTCATCGTTCAACGAGAAATCCATCGTACTTCCCCCCTTAAGCGTGGACCTTTGCGCGCGCGCCGCGGCGCTTCGGAGCGGCCCATTGCCGCAGCAGCTCGAGATGCAGCCTCAAATGCGCTATTTGTTTTTGCGCCGGCCAGTCGCGCGGACTGGTGACCGCCCCGGCGGTCAAGCCGTTCATGCAGGTGACCAGCGAACGCAGCACCTGATCCCGAACGGCGGCCGGCCGCGACTTCCACTCGGGCCAGTATTCGGCGAAGCAGCGTTCGAACAGCCGCATGTATTCCCGGTGCACCCACACATTCAGGCGCTTCAGCTTCGGATCCGCGGAGATCTGCCCCCAGAACGCCAGCCAAAACGCGGACTCCGTGAAGCGCTGCGCGTCGATGGCGATGGCCTCGGACAAGACGCTGAGCAGATTGGCCTCGCCGCCGTCACGCTCCCTCGTCAGCCGCTCCTCGATGCGCTTCAGGATCAGGCGCAGAGCCGCGAGAATGATGTCCTGCTTCGAATCGTAGTAATGGGCCACCATACCGGTGGTGTAGCCCGCCGCCCGCGCGATGCGGGCTACGGTCGCCTGCTCGAATCCGTGATCGGCGACCACCTGGCAGGCGACCAACGCGATCTCGTCCCGGCGTTTGGCATGATCGACGATCTTGGGCATGGAGAGCGGGCTAGCGCGCCCTGCTGCCGATCGGCTTGCCCGCCTCGGAAGGCACGGGCATGGAGGCATGGGCCTTGCGGATCGGATCGAGCTTCGCGCGCAGCGCGGGATCGATCTCGGCGGCCTTCGCCTTCGTCGTGTCCACGAACAGATGCATCTGCTCCCCGGTCGCGATCATTGCATCGTCGCGCTTGCGGTACAGCCGATGGAACACGTGCAGCCGCTTGTCGTCGAGCGCGAGCACCTGGGTGGTCGCATACAAGGGCTCGCTCACCTTGGCTTCGCCGAAATGCTTGACGTGGCTTTCGACCGTGTAGAACATCCGGCCGCCCCTGCGGAACGCGTCGTCGATCCCCACCTGCCGATACAGCCCGTCCATGGCTTCGCCAAATACGTGGCCGTACCAGAAGTCCGACATATGCCCGTTGTAGTCGACCCACTCAGGCCGGACCGTGGTCTCGTACCGGGGCAGATCCCCGCCGACCGCGGGCTTCGATCCGGCCTCCCGATAGAGCCGCTCCTCGAGCTTGCGCAGCGTCGAGCCGGCACCGATGTCGAATTGGCGCAGCACCTGCTGGATGGCGACCAGGTAATTGTCGCGCAGACGCTCGAGCTCGCGGATGGAGCGGCCCGCCGCCTGCTGCTGGGTGCCGGTGACCATGCGATCGATCAGCTCCTCCGTGAGCTCCGGCGCCTCGAGCTTGGTCCAGGGCCATTTCAGCGCGGGACCGAACTGATGCAGCATGTGCCGCATGCCGGTCTCACCGCCCGCCAGGTGATAGATGAGGTTCATCCCCATCGCTGCCCAGCGCAGGCCGGGTCCGTAGATGATGGACTCGTCGAGCTCGCCCGTGGTCGCGACGTCCTCGTTGACCATGTGCAATATCTCGCGCCACATGGCTTCCTGCAGACGGTCGGTGAGATGGCCCGGCACCTCGCGCCGCACGCGCAGCGCGTGCATGCCGATGTGGGTGAAGAACTGCGCCGCCGCCTCGATGGTGGCCGGCGCCGTCTTCGCCCCCGGAACGAGCTCGACCAGCGGCAACAGGTAGACGGGGTTGAAGGGATGGGCGACGCAGAAGCGCTCGGGCCCGACCATGTCACGCTGCAGATCGGTCGGCGTCAAGCCGGACGTGCTCGATGCGATGATCACATCCGCGCCGGTGTGGCGGCTCACCTCGGCGAGCATGCGCTGCTTGAGCGGCAGCTGCTCGGGGATGTTCTCCTGGATGAAATCCGAGGCCTTCGCCATCTCGCGCACGTCGGTGGTGAAGGACAGCCTGCCCTTGGGCGGGAGGGGCGCGAACGTGAGGCGCGACAGCGCGGGCTCGGCGTTCTGCACGGCGCCGCGGATCCACTCCTCCATCTCGGGCTTCACGTCCGCCGCGATCACGTCGATGCCGAAATGCATCGCCCTCGCGGCCCAGCCTCCGCCGATGACGCCCGTCCCCAACAAACCGAGTGTTCTTACCTTGCGCATGAATCGAGCTCCCCAACCGCGTGGAGGCTTTATAATATCCTCACTATAATATAAAAACCAGGCGGCTGGCGCGCGCCCCCGGCCGGCCGCCTAGCGGTGCAGCACGTCGGCGATCGGCGGCGCGGCGCGCGGGACCGCGCCCTGGTAATCCCTGCCCACCAGCGCGGCCACGGTGGCCGCGAGCTGCGCCTGCACCAGCACGCCGCCGCCCCGCCGCTCGCCGAGCGCGGGGGTATCGGGCCCGATCACGGCGACCCAGATGTTCTCCGACCCCTTTTGGTCCACGCCATGCTCCTTCCATTCGGTCAGGCCGCTCCCGCGGCCGTGATCGGTGGTGATGATGAAGGTCGTGGTGCCGCGGTACTGCGGCATCGACTGCATGGTGTCCCACAGCTCCCTGACGAAGCCGTCCGTCCGGTGCGCGCTGTCGAGGACGAGATCGTAGCGCCCCTGATGCGCCCAATTGTCGGTCTCCCCGTAGCCGACGAACAGCACACGCGGTTTCGCGGATTTGACGTAGTCGAGCAGCGCGACCTGCAGAAAGGAGTTGTCCACGTCCTCCTCGTCCAGCGGCGTGGTCGTCGCATAGAGCCGCCGCAGCAGCGCGTCGCGGGGGCTCGGCGGGGTTTTCCCGGGCGGCGGTGTCCAGCCGGCCTGGATGATCAAGCCGCTGCGGCGCCGGTTGAAGATGCTCTCGAACACGCTCCAGGTGCCGTAGATGGCGACCCGGCCGTGAAACTCGTCGAACTTGTTCAGCCACTCGAACACGCTGGGCGTCGGGTTCGGTCCGAACTCGTTGCTGTCGATGGCATCGTTCGGAAATCCGGTGCTCATCTCGTTGTATCCGGGATAGGAGAACGCCTTGCCGTTCGACACCCGCGCGATGCTTCCCAGGGCTTGATTGCCGAAAATCTGGCCCCGCTTCGCCACGGTGCCCCACAGGAACGGAAACAGCGCCTCGCGGCGCTCGGCGGGGGTCGCACGCCAGTAGCGCTTGCGCAGCTCCGCGTCCGACAGCCAGCTTCCGCCCGCGTTGTCGTTGAGCAAATCCTCCTCGGCACCGGTGAACACCTCCTGCCAGCGCAGGCCGTCGCTCACGATGAGCACGACGTTGCGCGTTTTTCCCGGCCCTTGCGCGGCCGCCGGCGGGGCCGGGCCGGCCGGGGCCGTCGCGGCGGCGTTGCAGATGACCGCTGCGAGCCAGGCCAGCGCCGGGATGCAGAGGAGCATCGATGCCCGGCGGATGCGGCGCGTCATTGATGCAGCACCACCGCGCAATTCGCGGTCCAGCTCAGGTACACCTCATCGCTCCAATCGATCGTCCATTCCGAGGTGCGCCGGTCGTTTTGCGCGAAAACCGTGATCATTTTTCCCGTCTGCGTCTTGATTCGATACGTGGAGCGATTGCCGAGATAGCCGAGTTCCCACACCATCCCCTTGATCTGGTTGGCCTCCGCGCCCGGAAGCGGAGCCTTGCTCAGCCGGATCTTCTCCGGCCTCAGGGAGACCCAGACGCGCTGGCCGCTTCCGAACCGGCCCGGGTCGTCGACGATCAGGCTGCAGCCCGCCTCGGCGCTCCTTACGACGACATGGCCCGGGATCGCGCCGTCGTCGACCGTTCCCTCGAACAGGTTCGTGGTGCCGATGAAGTCGGCCACGAATCTGTTCTGGGGAAATTCATAGATCTCCGAGGGCGTCCCGACCTGCACCACCTGTCCCCGGTTCATCACCGCGATACGCGTGGAGAGCGCCATCGCCTCGTCCTGGTCGTGGGTGACGAACACGAAGGTGATGCCCACCTCGTACTGGATGTTCATGAGCTCGAACTGCGTCTGCTCGCGCAGCTTCTTGTCGAGCGCGCTCAAGGGCTCGTCGAGCAGCAGCACCTTCGGCCGCCGGATCAGGGAACGGGCGAGCGCCACTCGCTGCCGCTGGCCGCCGGACAGCTGATGGGGCTTGCGTTTGGCCATGGGGCCGAGCTGCACCATGTCGAGCGCGTCGCGGATGCGCTTCAGCCGGTCGATCTGCGCGAGTCCGAGCCGCCGCAGTCCGTAGCCCACGTTCTCCTCCACGGTCATGTGGGGGAACAGCGCATACGACTGAAACATCATGTTCACGGGCCGCTCGTAGGGGGGCACCCGCGTCATGTCCGCATCCTCGATGAGGATGCGTCCCGAGGTCGGCGTCGTGAAGCCCGCCAGCATGCGCAGAAGCGTGGTCTTGCCGCAGCCCGAGCCGCCGACCAGCGCGAACATCTCGCCCTTGTAGATGCGCAGGTTGATGCCGTCGACCGCGGTGAAGGCACCGAAAGTCTTGCCTATGCCCTCGATGACGATCTGCGGCTTGGCGTCGGGGTCGAGCCAGGGACGGTCGACGGTCGATTTCTGTGACGACTGCATGGCTACGGCGCGCGGGCCGGAACCTCAGAAATCCCCGGGGGGCGTGGCCCGCCGGCGCTCGGGGGCGAAGAAAGGACGCTCCACCACCACGGCTCGCGACATGCGACGCTCCCAGACCAGTTCCCGGCTCAAGTAAATCTCCGCCCAGAGGCCCGTGCCCAACTTGAAGTACGGTGCATCGACCATAGCAAGCGCGATGTTGCGCTTGCAAGTGGGCGACCACGCGGCCGACGTGACGCTCCCGATCTCCCGCCTGCCGTCGGCCTCCGTGTACAGCAGCGCGTTGTGGGCCGGCTTGTTGCCCGCGATGTCGAGCGCCACCAGCTGGCGGCGCGCGCCGCGGGCCCGTTCGGTGAGAAGCGCGCGCCGTCCGTTGAAGTGACCCTTGTCGAAATCGAGCAGCCAGGAAAGCCCCAATTCGATCGGGGAACGATCGCGGCCGGTGCGGATGGTCTGTTCCGCCGACACGAAGTCCAGGTGCGGCATCACGAAGCCGGCTTCCAAACGCGCAATATTGAGCGCCTGCGATCCGATGGCGCGGATGCCGCGCGTGCGGCCGGCCGCCATCAGCGCATCCCACACCTCCTCCGCCGCGGCGGGATCCATCCACAGCTCGTAACCCAGATCACCGGTGAAGCCCGTGCGCGACACCGTGAGCGCGAGCGACCCGAGCGTGAACCGGCCGACATCGAACGGCTTCAGCTTCTCCACGCCCTCAAGCCCGGCGGTTCGCAGCACGGCGTACGAAGTGGGGCCTTGCAGCGACAGCGCCGCGATTTCGGCGGTGATCTCGCTCACCTCCACATCGAAGCCCACGGCCGAATCCAGCAGCCAGTCGATCTGCCGCTCCGCGGTGCAAAGCCGATATTCGTCCTCGCCCAGCCGGAATACCGTCCCATCGTCGAGCACGTGGCCCGCATCGTTGCACCACACGCAGTACGCCACCCGGTTCGGTTTGAGCTTGGCGATATCGCGCGTCACGAGCCGGTTCAGATACGGCAGCGCATCGGCGCCGGTGATCCGGTACTTCACCATCGGCGTGAGGTCGTACAGCGTAGCGGCGTTACGAATCGCGAAATATTCCTGCTCGACCGTGGTGAACACATCGACCGTGGTATAGCCGGACCACGGGATGAAGCTGTCGACCTGCGACAGCGACCGGGCGCGCCCATGAAACGGCGTCTCGAGCAGCGGCTTGAGGAAATGCGGAACCGGCGTTTGCGATTCGCTCATGTCAGGCGGCCTCCAATACCTGGCGGGCGGCGTTGCGGCCGGCGGTGCCCATGATCCCGCCGCCCGGATGACAGCCCGCCCCGCAGAGAAACAGGCCGGGCAGCGGCGTTCGATGCTGTGCGGCGCCCGGCACCGGCCGGACCATGAAGAACTGGTCGAAGGCCAGCTCGCCGTGGTGCCAATGGCCCCCGCTGATACGGAACTCCTGTTCGATATCGAGCGGCGTCAACAGCTCGGCCGCCACGATGCTCGCCTTGAGTCCCGGCGCGTGCCCCTCCAAGAGGCTGGTGCAAAGATCGAGGAAGCGGTCGCGCTGTCGCGTCCAGCCGTCCTTGAGCTCGTAGGGCACGTACTGTACCACCGCGGAGAGCACATGCCGCCCCGCCGGCGCCAGCGCGGGATCGTTCACCGAAGGAACCGTGATTTCCATGGCGGGCGCCGCGGAGTATTCCCCATACTTCGAGTGGTTGTAGGCTCGCTCCAGGTACGCCTGCGACGGTGCGATCAACAGCCGGCCGCGCAGCGCCGAATCGCCGACACCCTTGAACACCGGCGCCCGATCGAGGGCCAGATGCAGCTTCGCCGCGAGGCCCCGGGCCCGAAGATGCCGGACGCGGCGCACGAAGCCGGTGTCGAGATGCGCCGCGCCCAGAAGCTGAAGGAAGGTGGTCTTGGGGTCGGCGTTCGACACCACGGTTCCCGCGGCGATGCGCTCGCCGGACTCGAGCTCGACGCCGGCGGCACGGTCGGACTGCACCAGGATGCGCCGCACCGGAGCGCCCGGGCGTATGGTGACGCCGGCGGCGACGGCGGCCTTCGCCAGCGCATCGCTCACCGCACCCATGCCGCCCCGCGGCTGTGCCAGACCGCGCGTGCCGCTCGCCGCCTCCGCGGCCATGCGGTAGAGCAGGGTCAACACCGTGCCGGGGGAGCGCGGCCCGAAGTTGGTGCCGAGCACCGCATCGAACGCCAATGCACCCTTGAGCGCGTCTCCCGTGAAATTCTCCTGCAGCAGGTCGTATACGTTCATGCCGCCGATGCGCAGCAGCTCGCGCATGTCGCGCCGTCCCAGCCGGCGGATCTTCCATGCCAGACCCGCGAGCGCCGAGAGGTCCTTCCAATCGGTGGTCCCGAGCCGGGGCGGAACCTTCGAGAGCAGCGGCCCGAGCGCGCGCGCGAAGCGCCGCATCTGTCCGTTGTATGCCCGGTAGGCCTCGTCGTCCGGCCCCACCCGGCCCTCCTCCACGCTGAGCGCCGCACCTTCGGACGACAACACCGACGTGGGCAGCGACTCGCCCGCCCAAACGAGCCCATGCGCGACGAGATCGAGCTCGCGCACGAGGTCGGCCGGCATGAGGTGCACCAGGTGCGCGCAGGCGGACACCTTGTATCCGGGGGCGAACTCGCGCGTGAGCGCCGCGCCGCCGATTTGCTGCTGCGCTTCGACCACCAGCACGGAGCGTCCACCGCGCGCCAGCGTGGCCGCGCAGATCAAACCGTTGTGGCCCGCGCCGATGACGATGCAGTCGTAGCGCGCGGACGTGCCTTGCTGTGTCATAGCTCCGAACGCCTCCCGAGATCCTTGAGAACCGCCCGCGCCGCATTCGCGCCGGGAGCCCCCATCACGCCTCCGCCCGGATGCGTGCTCGAGCCGCACATATACAGCCCGCGAATCGGAGAGCGGTACTGCGCGAAGCCCGGAACCGGCCGGTTGAACAGCAGCTGGTCCATGGTCAACTCGCCCTGGAAGATGTTTCCTTCGGTCAGGCCCACCTCGTTCTCGATGTCCCACGGCGTGCGGATTTCCGCGTGCAGGATGAGCTCCTTGAAGTTCGGGCTTTGGCGCGCAATGGTGTCGATCACGGTGTTGCCGAAGGCCTGGCGCTTCTCGGCATTCCAATCGCCGTCCGCCAGTTCGTAGGGACAGTACTGAACGAAAACCGACATGTAATGCTTGCCGTCGGGGACCATGGTGGGATCGATCTGCGTGGGGATCAGCATGTCGATATAGGGGGCGCGCGACCAGCGTCCCTCCTTCCAGTCGTCGTACGCGCGCTCCATCATCTCGAGCGTGTCGGTCACGTGCATGTCGCCGCGCGTGGAAGGCGAACCCTGGGGGATGGCGGGGAACTTCGGCAGGCCGTCCAGGGCAATGTTGAGCTTGCCCGAGGAGCCCCGGATCTTGAAGTTCCTGACCCGGTGGACGAAGTCCGCCGGCAGATCCCGGCATCCACGATCTTCAGGAAGGTGCGGCGCACGTCGAGGTTCGATATCACCAGCGGAGCGTGTATCTCGTCCCCGTTCTCGAGCGCCACCCCGGTGGCCCGGCCGCCCTTGACCAGCACTTTGGCAACCGGCGCATCGCTTCGAATCGTGCCGCCGCTCGCCTCGAAGGACTTCCCAAGCGCGCTGGTGATGGACCCCATGCCGCCGCGCGCGAATCCCCACGCACCGACCGTGTCGTCGATGTCGCCCATGTAGTGGTGCAGCAGGACGTATGCGGTGCCGGGCGAACGGGGCCCAAGGGCGGTGCCGATGATGGAGCTTCCGGCAAAATGCGCCTTGACGATCTCGCTTTCGAAATACTCGTCGAGAAAATCCGCGGCGCTCATGGTCCAGAAACGCAGCGTATCGTACATGCGCTCCTCGCCGAGCCCATGGAAGCGCTGGCCGAGATAGAGCAGCTCCTTGAAGTCACGCAGCCTGAACGAGGTGGGATCGGGGGGCTCGCGCATCAGCAGCGGCTTGATGAACTTGCATTGACGCATCACATCGCGGGAGTAGCGATCGTACGCTTCGGCATCGCGCCTGGAGTGGCGCGAGATCTCGCGGCGCAGGGCGTCGTGATTGTCGTACAGCGCCAGATGGCCGCCACCCTGCATCATCGTGCAGCCGCCCTCGTACGGAATGACCTGGAGCCCGTGCTTCGGCAGCTCCAACGTGCGCATGATCTCGGGGCGCAGCAGGCTGCAGACATAGGAACAATTGGAGTACGTGAAATCCTTGTACAGCCGCCGACTCACGGCGGCGCCGCCGATGTAGGGCATGCGCTCCAGCACCTGCACCTTGAGGCCGGCGCGGGCCAGCAGGCAGGCGGCCACCAGGCCGTTATGGCCGGCGCCGACGACTATCGCGTCGAGATTCTCCCTCGTTGCCACCTGGTACGCCGACTCAGGCCAGGACTTTGTGGGCGGCGCCGCTCGACTTGAGCGTGGCGTCGACGGCGATCTCGAACGCCTTCAGGGTATCGGCGAGGCAGGAGGCGTCGTGGGCGGCGGACACGAACCAGGGCTCGCGGGAGTCCGGCTCGCACAGCACGCCCTCGTCGTGCAGCACCTTTGCCATGGCGTCGTAGAAGGAGTAATCGCTGCTCTTCCACGCGCGGTAGTTGCGCGGCGGCTCATGGGCGAAATACAGGCCGCTCATCGACGGGTGGCCGACGAAGCTGTGAGCGATGCCGCGGGCCGACAGGATCGAGCGCATGCCCGCCCGCAGCTTCGTGCCGTAGTCCGCAATGCGCTCGAGCGCATCGGTCTCGTCGAGAATCTGCAGCGTCCGCTCGGCGGCCGCGAGAGAAACCGAATGTGCGGTGTAGGTCCCGCCGTGCGCGACGCCGCGTCCGATCTTGCGCATGATGTGCTCGCGCCCGGCGAGCACCGAGATGGGATATCCGTTGCCGAGAGCCTTCGCGAAGGTGCACAGATCGGCGTTGATGCCGTACAGCTCCTGCACGCCGCCGCGGGCCACGCGAAAGCCCGTTTTGACCTCGTCGATCAGCAGCACCACGCCGTGCCTGTCGCACAGTTCGCGCGCCGCCCTGAGATACTCGGGCTCCGCCGCGATCCCCAGGCAGTTGCCCATGATGGGCTCTATCAGCAGGCAGGCGATCCGCGCGCCATGCCTCTTGAACACGTCCTCGAGCTGATTGGCGTCGTTCGCCTGCACGAAATGCGCGAAGCTCTTGGTGCTGACCGGCACGCCTTCGCTGTAAGGCTTGATCTCGGGGTCGCCCACCTGAGACCACTTGTCCATGGGCGTGAACCACATCGCCGCATCGAACAGCCCGTGATAGCTTCCCTCCAGAATCACGTAGTCGTCCTTGCCGGTGAACGCGCGCGCGAGCCTCAAGCCCGCCATCACCGCCTCGGTCCCGGAATTCGAGAATCGCACCAGCTCGGCCGCGGGCACCATCTTCGCAATCCGATCCGCCACCGTCAGCTCGCGCTCGGTGGCGAGGGCGAACACGCCGCCCACCTCCATGCCCTCACGCGCGGCGGCATCCACGCGCTCGTCCGCGTAGCCGAGGATCGCCGGCCCGTAACCCATGCGATAATCCACGTAGACGTTGTCGTCGATATCGACGATCCGCGCACCCTTGCCGCGCTTCACATAGATGGTGCGATCGTCCCCCCAATAGCGAAAGTTCGACGCGACACCGAGGGGCAGGCGCTTCACCGCGCGTTGGAATTGTGCGTTGCTGTTGGTCAGTTTTCTGGCCATGACGTCCCCCTTTCGTTGAGTAATCGAGCACGCACGCCGTGCGGGCGCCGTGCACCAAGGTCGCCGAAGTTTATATGACTATATAAATAAATGCATCCACCGGGCGGCGGCGCGAAGCGGCGCAGTCGAAACGCCATTTCTCCGCAGCCCTGAGGGGACCGGCGTGTTGCAGCGCCGCTTGCCAGAAGGCCTGCCGGGGGCGTAAATTAAACGATCATATAATCGTGACGGAGAAGCCCGATGAACAGTGTGTCCGCCGCGAAGCTCGAGAACGATGCAGCCGGCGCGCTGCGCCATGCGCTGCCCGCGTGGGTGTACAGCCATCCCGACCTGATGCGCCTGGAAATCGAACGGGTGCTGTTGCCGAGCTGGCAGATCGTCTGCCACTCGAACGACATCCCCAAGCCCGGGGATTTCCAAACCTTCGAGCTCGGGCCGGAGAGCGTGTTCGTGCTGCGCGACAAGGACGGGTCCATCAAGGCCTTTCACAACGTGTGCCGGCATCGGGGCGCCCGGCTCCTCGACGGCTCCGGAAGCTGCGCGGCCACCATCACCTGTCCTTATCACGGCTGGAGCTACCGGCAGGACGGCAGCCTCGTCGGCGTGCCCATGAGGGATACGTTCCCGGGGTTGGATCGGTCCGAATACAGCCTCAAGCCTGCGCGCGTCGACACGGCGCTCGGATTCGTGTTCGTATGTCTCGCGGGCGATCCCACGCCGGTCGCCAGGACCTGGGGCAAGCTCGCGGAGGAGCTCGCGCCCTATCGGATGGAGGAGATGGTGCCGCTCGCGCCGATCACCACCGACATTTGGCCGGTCGATTGGAAAATCGCGATGGACAACTATCTGGAGTCCTATCACGTGCCGATCGGCCATCCGGGGCTGTATCGCATGTTCACTCCGGACTACGAGGACCAGCTCTCGGTGCCGGGAGTTGCGCGGGGTTTGAGCTGGATGCGCGACCAACCCTCGACGCGTTGGTCCGAGCGCCTGTACCAGTCCATCATCGGCAAGGCGGCCGCCCATTTGCCGGAGAAACTGCGCCGCTGCTGGCGTTTCTACAGCTCGCTGCCGAACCTCGGAATCGACGTGTTTCCCGATCAGATGGATTTTTTCCAGCTGCTACCGGGCGGCCCGGGCAAGTGCATCGTGCGCGGAACCACCTACGGCCTGCCGGGCACGAGCCCCGACCTCCTCGCCGCGCGGTACCTGAGCAATCGCATCAACACCCAGGTCAACAACGAGGACAAGTGGCTGTGCCAGCGAGTGCAGCGCGGCCTGTCGTCCAGCAGTTACCAGCCCGGACCGTTGTCGAAGATCGAAGGCTACATGTTCGAGTTCCACAACCTGCTGCGCGAGCGGATTCCGGAGTTTCGGCTTCCCAGCGCGCCCAAGCAGTTCGCCTAGCACCCGAACGGAAGAACGGCCCCGCGGCGCAACGGCCGGGAGGCGTGGGGGCATTTTCCGGAACGCCGTGAATCCTTCCATGGAGGCTTCGGGGGAGACATCCCTGTCTCCCACGATCCGGAAAATGCCCCCACGCCTCCCGGCCTTCTTACGTGGGTCGGCTCTTCGCGAAGGATAGGAACCAACCCGCTGGAAAATAAGCGGATTGCGGAGCCTGTCGACTCCGAAAGTGCGATTGATCTGCGCGCCCCCCACGAACAGGTTTGCCACAGATCGCTGCGGGCAGGCTTCCCGTTGACGGACGGCTCTGATCGGCCAACAGAAGCGGCAACTTGTGGCCTCGGATTGCGCTCCAGTTTGCGGTCATTCACGTTGCACGATATAACACGCTGGCTTTCGGCATGGATGAGGCGAGTATCAATCGGACCGGGAGATGGAAACATGGATCGTTGGTTGGGCATTGTCGCGGTTTTGGCGTCAACCCTGGTTTTCCATGTCCCCGCGCGAGCGCAAGATGCGTTGCAACCGCCCGCACCTTTGCAGTCTTCAGAAACCGTAGTTGCCGACAGGCCGAACGTTGGCATAGACATGCATCAGCCGCCTAGGATAGGTGAAGCCTATTATCCGAAGGAATCGCTGCGGCGAAGAGAACAGGGGACCGCGATGATCCGGCTTTATGCGGCATCCGACGGTTCAGTTCCAGCATCGCAGGTAGTCGTCTCCAGCGGCTTCGCGCGTCTCGATGAGGCGTCGCTGGTAGCTTTCGTAGACGCTAAGATGCGGCCGGCGATCCTACACGGACAGCCAATATCCAAATGGATCAACGTCCCGACGCAATGGAAAATCAACCAATCAAAGGGGTGGTCAGCGCTTGACCCATCCGTCACTCCGCATATGCCGGATGATTTCCAACCTGAGATTGGCCGTGCCTATTATCCGAAGTCATCTCTTGATATGCGGCAAGAGGGTGCTTGCCTCGTGCATTTTAAAGTATCTGAAGGGGGAACCCCGAGCGATATTTCCATTACAAAGTCTAGCGGATTTGCCAGCTTGGATCAGGCCTGTATAACGGCAATTCAGGATGCTCAATTCATCGCCGCGAAGCACGATGACAAATACATTGCGGCTTGGACCGATATTCTCATTAGTTGGCGCTTACCGTCGTCATCGGGCTCGCACTTAACAAACTAGGAGCAACCGGCTTGGAACACCTTTCTTGCAAAAGTAGTTTTTTCTCGGCGATAGCGGGTTCTGATTCGTGGTTTAAATCGTGTATTTCGATGGGATTTGTACCACTCAAGCGCCGTTAGGCCGCAGGAGATTCCACCCATGTACGAAGGCCGGGAGGCGTGCAGGCATTTTCCGGATCGTGGGAGACAGGGATGTCTCCCCCGAAGCCTCCATGGAAGGATTCACGGCGTTCCGGAAAATGCCTGCACGCCTCCCGGCCGGCGCACGCGGCACCATCTTCCCCGGCCTACCCGCCCCGCCTTACTCGCCCAAGTTGATCCAGGCCGACTTGGTCTGCGTGTACGAGATCAGGCTCTCCACGCACTTGTCGCGGCCCTGCCCGGATTGCTTGTAGCCGCCGAACGGCTGCGTCATGTCGCCGTGGTCGAAGCAGTTCACCCAGATCACGCCCGCTTCGAGATCGCGCACGGTCTTCAGAGCGACGTTGAGGTCGCGGGTCCAGACCGAGGCGGCGAGGCCATAGATGGAATCGTTGGCGATGCTGAGCGCTTCCTTGATGCCGTTGACCTCGATGGCTGAGGCAACGGGCCCGAAGATCTCCTCCTGGGCGATGGTCATGCGGTTGTTCACGCCGGTGAACAGCGTCGGATTCACATAGGCGCCGGCGAGATCCGGCGTATCGCCGCCGAATTCGAGCTTCGCCCCTTCCTTCTTCCCCTTCTCGATGTAGCCGACGACGCGCGATCGATGCGACGCGGTGACCAGGGGCCCGAGGTTCGTGGCGGGATTCAGCGGATCGCCCGCCTTGTAGGCGCCCTTGCCCTTCTCGATGAAGCGCGCGAGGAATTCCTTGGCGATCGGACGATCGATCAGGAGCCGCGATCCCGCGTTGCAAACCTCGCCCATGTTGCCGTAGATGCCGTTGATGGCATAGGTCACCGCCGCCTCCATGTCGGGCAGATCCGCCAGGAAGATCTGCGGCGTCTTGCCGCCGCATTCCAGGCTGACGCGCTTCATGTTCGACTGACCGGCGTAGATCAGCATCTGCTTGCCGATTTCCGTCGAGCCGGTGAACCCGATCTTCGCCACGTCCATGTGCAGGGCGAGGGCCGCGCCGGCGTGTTCACCGAGTCCGTTGACCACATTGAAGACCCCCGGCGGGCCGCCGGCTTCGATGAACAGCTCCGCCATGAGCAGCCCCGACAGCGGCGACTGCTCGGCGGGCTTCAGCACCACGCAATTGCCCGCGGCAAGCGCGGGGGCCACCTTCCATGCCGACATCAGCAGGGGGTAGTTCCACGGCACGATGCTGCCGACGACTCCAAGGGGCTCGCGCAGAATATAGTGGAACGCATCCTGCGCGGTGGCGGTGACCTGCCCGTCGATCTTGTCGATGAGCTCGCCGAAGTAGGTGAAGTTCTTGGCGGCCGCCGGCACGTCGATGGTGACCATGTCCGTGATCGGCTTGCCCATGCACAAGGTGTCGAGCAATGCGAATCGCTCGGTGTTCTCCTCGATCAGCCTCGCGAACGCGCTGAGCACCGCCATGCGGTCGCGGGGGGCCTTGCGGCTCCATACGCGCGAGTAATACGCCTTCTTGGCCGCGGCCACCGCGGCATCGATGTCCTCCTTGGTTCCCGCGCTCACTTCGCACAAGGGCGCGCCGGTCGCAGGATTGATCACCGTGAATCGTCCCTTCTTCACCGAATCGACATACTTGCCGTCGATGAAGTGACGTGTTTCGTAGCGAACGTGGGACGCACGCGCCTGCCAGTCGCTGGTGGTCAAGGAAGCCAGGGTCATGAGTGATTCTCCAAGTGGGTTCACGCCGGGGGGCGATTATAGTGCATCTGCGGGGATTCGTTCGGCGCGCGCTCGCCGGCGAGGGCGGGCAGGCGCGAGGACAGATAGTTTCGCAGCCACGCCACCCCCGGAGACGGACCACCCCCCGCGGTGCGGTAGCCGAACTCGCTCAGGCCGCGCTGCGCGGATTCCGCGATGGCGGTGGTCGCGCGCCGGCACCAGGGAGCGAGCCTCCCGGCCAGGTATTGAACCGCCTTCGCACCCTCGCCGGTGCGCCCGACATACAGGCGCCGCAGGCGGCATTCGGCCGGGCCGGTCGCGATGATTTGCAGCACACAGAGCCCGTCGGGGCGCCGTTCGAGCAATTGATTGGGCGCGATGAAGCGCTGCCGCCAGTGCTCCTGCGCGGCGGATTCCACGAGACGCCGGTAACGCGCCGCGCTCCACCCGCCGCCGCCGATCGGCGCGCCCGATGCGTCGATGGCCGTCGACGCGGGCGCGAAGACCGCATCCGGCCGCGCCTCGAGCGTTTCGAGCCATCGCTCCGCGATGAGTTTCCAATTCGCCCGGATCTCGATCTCCGGAAGCACCTGGAGCTGCCCGCCGTCCACCCGGAAGATCTCTTCCCACGGTTCAGCGCCCCGCTCTGCCGGCCCCGCCGCGGCCGCCTGCTCGCCGGCCGCGGCGGATGACCGGACCCAATAAAAGCCGGCCGCCACCCTCGCCTGCAGCGTGACCAGATCGGCGCTGCCGCCGGCGATGCACCGGCCGCCGGAGGCGAATTTCAAACCGTGCGCCGCGCAGACGATTCCGTCCTCGAGGCGTCCGCGGCCCAGGTCCACCAGGGTGTGGGGCGTGTGCGGACAGCTGTTGCGCAGCGCCTGCACGTCGCCGAAGGCATCGCGCATCAGCAGGACGCGTTCGGCCCCGAGATCCAGCGCGACGAAATCCCCCGCCCGCATGAGCTCGGACTCGTGCGCCGCGACCTGCCAGCACGACCGGAACAACGCGTCCCGCTCTAGCGACCAGGCGCGCTCGCTCGCGTACGTCCAGCCCGCCAGGGGATGATGCGTCTGCGCGCCCATGACTCCTCCGCCCGGCGGCTCGGGCGAAGCGAATTTCCCGGGGAAAACCGAGCGCAGATAGGCCATGCAGCGGCGCTTGGCCGCGCGGCGGTCGATGTCCTCCTCCTGCCGGAACGCGAAGTCCTGCCAGAGCATTTCCAGGACGCCGATGAGGCCGAGCGCGATTCCATCGGGATCGAGCTGGGACTGGCCGGTGTCCTCGATCAGGCGGCCAACGAGCTCGCGCACGAGCACGGCAAAGCCCTCGTCCTTCTGCCCGCAAATGTCGTAGTATTCCTGCCGCGAGCTGGCTTCGCCCCAGAATGCGTACCAGACGGAGACTTTGCGGGGGCTGGCGATTTCCGGATCGAGGTAAAGATCCACCATCAGCTCGAGCGCCGCGACCGGATTGGACTTGAGTTTCGCGACCGGCACCAGCAGCTGGTCCTCGAACTCGGTGGACAGGAATTGGAGGGATGCGATCAGCATCGCGGCTTTGGAATCGAAGTAGAAACGGACGATACCGGGAGACATTCTCGCGATGGCTACCACCTTCTCCACGGTGGTCCGCGATGGGCCAAAGATGTGCAACGCCGATATGCAGGCATCGATCAAACGCTGCCGCTGCCGATTGTGGGCGGAACGCGCCCGCGGCGTCCGCGCCGGTGTCTCGGCTTTTTTCTTGCGCGCGCTCACGCCCCGCGGTAGCCCGGAATGATCGGCGCCGCCCAGGACGCGCAAGCCTCCCCCGCGCGCGCCGGAAACTGGCTCTTGCGGTACGGGAAGTGGCTGATCATCGGTCCGCCCATGCTGTACCTTTTGGTGTTCTTCCTCATTCCCTTCGCATTCGCCCTGAAGATCAGCTTCGCGGATACCGCCGTGCGGGTGCCCCCCTTCACCGACATTCTAACCATCGGACCGGATTGGCACATCCATTTGACGCTGAGTCTCTCAAACTTCCAGTACCTGTTCACCGACGAGATCTACGGCGTTTCGTATCTTTATTCCATCAGAACGGCCTTCTTCTCGACGCTGGTCTGCCTTGCGCTCGGCTACCCCATGGCCTACGCCATTGCCAGGACCTCGAAGGCCACACAGAGCATCCTGTTGCTGGTCATCATTTTACCGTTCTGGACCTCGTTTCTGCTTCGGGTATACGCCTTAGAGGGCATCATCCGCGAGACCGGCCTGCTGAACTCGACGCTGCTCTGGTTGGGGATCATCCACAAGCCGCTGCAGATCATGCACACGACGCTCGCCGTCTACCTCGGCATCATCTATTCGTACCTGCCGTTCATGGTGCTGCCCCTGTTCGCCACGCTCGAAAAGCTCGATCATTCGCTCAACGAGGCGGCGGCGGATCTGGGCAGCCCGCCGTGGCGCACCTTCGTCGACGTGACGCTGCCCTTGTCGATGCCCGGCATCATCGCCGGCTCGATGCTGGTGTTCATCCCCGCGGTCGGCGAGTTCGTGATCCCGACCCTGCTCGGCGGCCCCGACAATCTGATGATCGGACGCGTGCTCTGGGACGAGTTCTTCGGCAACCGCGATTGGCCGGTGGCCTCCGCGGTCGCGGTCGCGTTCCTCATTTTGCTGGTGGGGCCGATCGCGCTCTATCAGCACTACAGCACCAAGCAGATGGAGGCCTGATTTGCACGACCGCCCCTCCCCGCTCCTGATCTCCATTCTGTGCATCGGCATCGCGATCCTGTACATCCCCATCCTGGTGTTGATCGGCTATTCGTTCAACGCCTCGTCGCTGGTCAGCGTGTGGGGCGGATTTTCCACGACCTGGTACACCCAGCTCGTGCACAACGATCAGATTCTCGATGCGGCGTGGCTGTCGCTCGAAATCGGGGTGGTGGTGTCGACCGGCGCGGTGGTGCTCGGCACGCTCGCGGCGATCGCCCTGGTGAGGTTCAAGGTTTTCCACGGGCGGCTGCTGCTCACCGGCATGGTGAATGCGCCGCTGGTGATGCCCGAGATAATCACCGGCATCACGCAGCTGCTGCTGTTCATCGCGATGCTGCGCGTGATCGGATGGCCGCATCGGGGCTTCACCACCATCGTGATCGCCCACATCGCGTTCTGCACGGCCTACGTGACCGTCACCGTGCAATCGCGGCTGCACGGCGCCGACCGCTCGTTGGAGGAAGCTGCGATGGATCTGGGCTCCGGTCCGGTGCGGGCCTTCCTCGACACGACGCTGCCCATCATCGCGCCCGCCCTGGCATCGAGCTGGCTGTTGTCGTTCACGCTGTCGCTCGACGACCTGGTGATCTCGAGCTTCGTGTCGGGACCGGGCGCGAGCACCCTGCCGATGGTGATCTTCTCGAAAGTGAAGCTCGGCGTCACCCCGGACGTGAACGCGCTGGCGAGCCTGGTGATCTGTCTGGTGGGCGTTTGCGTGTTGATCGCCGGCTATTTGATGCGCCGGAGCGAGCGCCAGCGGCTCCTCGACGCGCAGATGGCGGAGCGCTGAGCGGGCTACTCCTGGACCGCGAGGTAGACGGGATCCCAGGGCTTGCGGCTGAAGATCCTGCGCACCAGCGGCTCGAACGATTCGAGCGCATCCCAGTGATATTTGGGATCGAAGGAATTCTGGTCCCAATTCGCGCAGAAGTCCCTGCAGGCCTGGTACCAGGGATGGCCCCGGAAGCGCTCGCGCCCGTCGCGATTTCCGCCGAGGTGGTGGGCGAAGTAGTAGCTCTGGAACAGACCGTGCTGCTCGACGATCCAGGTGACCTGCGGCCGGACGTACGGCCGGATGATGGCGGCGGCGATCTGCGCATGGTTGAGCGGCGCCAGCTCGTCCCCCACGTCGTGAATGAGCGCCGCCACGACCAGCTCGTCATCCGCGCCATCGCGCCGGGCGCGCGTCGCTGCCTGCAGCGAATGCTCGAGCCGGGTGACCGGATAGCCGCCCAGCGAGCCGGAGAGCCGTTCGAGCGAGGCCAGAATCCTCCCAGGCAGCCCGCTCACGTACTCGCGCTCGTAAACCTCGAGCAGCTCGTAGTCCTCCCGGGTGCCGTGCCGCATCTCGGTGAAGCGGACGATGCGGTTCGGATGATTTGCGTCAGCGGCCATTGAAGTCCTCGTCGATGGTTGCCCCGATGGTTACCCCGCCGCTCATTCGGCGGTCTTGATCCGCGTCCAGGTGCGCGTGCGCAGCCTTTCGGTTGCGGCGTTCACCTCGGCGGATCGGTACAGCCGGGCCTCGATCTGCGGGGTGGGATAGAGCGTCGGATCGTTCAGGATATGCGGGGCGATCAGCGGACGCGATGCGATGTTGTCGTTGCCGTAATAAATTGCGTTGGTGATTTCGGCGATCACGTCCGGCCTCAGGATGAAGTTGATGAATTGGTAGGCGGCATCGGGGTGAGGCGCCCCCTCGGGGATGAGCAGCGACGAGAAGGTCTCGTTGGCGCCCTCCTTGGGCAGCGTGAATGCCAGATTGACGTTCACGCCCACCGCCTTCGCCCGGGCATGGGACATGGCGTAGTCGCTCGACCAGGACATGGCGACGCACAGCTCGCGGTTGGCGAGCCCGTTGAGATACTCGACGGAATCGAACGAGCGGATATAGGGCCGCACCTTGAGCAGCATATCCTGGGCCGCCTTGAAATCCTGCGGCCTGGTCGAGTTCGGATCGAGGCCCAGATATCTGAGCGCGAGCTGGATCACGTCCTCCGCGGAATCCAGGAAGGTCACGCCGCAATCCGCGAACTTGGACACCACCTCGGGCTTGAACAGCATGTCGAGACTGTCCACGGGCGCATCCGGCATGCGCGCCCGGACCATGTCGACGTTGTAGGCGAAGCCGTTCATGGAGTGCAGATAGGGGACCGCATGAGCGTTGCCCGGATCGTAGACGGACTGGATCGCGAGCACGTGAGGGTCGAGATATTTCCAGTTCGGCAGCCTGGATTTATCGAGGGTCTCATAGACCCCCGCCTTGATCTCGCGGCTGAAGTAATCCGTCGAGGCGCTCACGATGTCGTAGCCCGAGCCGCCGGCGAGCAACCTCGCCTCCATGGTCTCCTCGGCGTCGTAGACGTCGTACACCACCTTGATGCCGGTGAGCTTTTCGAATTTCTCGATCGTATGCGGACCGATGAAATCGGTCCAATTGTAGATGTAGAGGCGCTTCTCCTCCGCGGCCGGAGCGGCGGCCACGGCGAGCACCGCCAGGAGGAGGACCGCGGCGAGTCGCGCCACGTGGGATCGAGTGCACGGCATGCGCTTAAGTGTACCATCGCAAACGCAGCGGGATCTCCCGCGCAGCCGGCGGCGAAGCCGCCGCGAGACCACACTTCGGGGAGTCGAGACCCATGTTCCAGCCCTGCGCATCGCGCCTCATCGCCTTCACGCTCATCCTTTCCCTTGCCACCGCTTCCGCGGCATGGGCTGCTCCGGCCGCCAAGGCCGGGCCGCCCGCAGACGCGACCGCGGCGCCGCCGGTCCGCGCGCGCGATCTGGGCATCCCATTCGACGGCACGCCCGGTCCGAACGATGCCATCACCGACGTGGCCGGGGTCCTCGTCGGCCACACCACGCTGATATCCGGATCCGGCCCGTTGAAGGTCGGCGTGGGCCCGGTCCGCACCGGCGTCACCGCGGTGTTGCCGCGCGGGCTCGATTCGCTGTCGAATCCGGTGTTCGCCGGCTGGTTCGCGCTGAACGGCAACGGCGAGATGACCGGCACCACCTGGGTCGAGGAATCCGGCTTCCTGGAAGGTCCGGTGATGATCACCAACACGCACAGCGTGGGCGTGGTCCGCGATGCCGTCATCCGCTGGCGCGTCGCACGCGGAAATGCCGATTCGAGCGGCTACTGGTGGTCGCTTCCCGTGGTGGGTGAAACCTGGGATGGCTGGCTCAATGACGTGAACGGCTTTCACGTCAAGCCTGAAGACGCCTTTCACGCGCTCGATTCGGCGCACGGTGGCCGCGTCGAGGAAGGCAGCGTTGGCGGCGGCACCGGCATGATCTGCAACGGCTACAAGGGGGGCATCGGTACATCGTCCCGGAAGCTCGAGGCGAAGGATGGCGGTTACACCGTCGGGGTTCTGGTCCAGTGCAACTACGGCACCCGCGACAACCTGCGCATTGCAGGGATCAACGTCGGACGTGAAATA
This sequence comes from uncultured Gammaproteobacteria bacterium, assembly GCA_963736185.1. Lineage (GTDB taxonomy): Bacteria > Pseudomonadota > Gammaproteobacteria > Steroidobacterales > Steroidobacteraceae > Bog-1198. The sequence goes on from CAVTNZ010000045.1 coordinate 99,520, forward strand.
CCGGCTCCCGAACCCTACGTGTTCATTCCTTCCGATATCTCCGAACTCGGATCCATCATCGTCGTCGTCGCGACCGACGCACCGCTGCTCGCACACCAGCTGAAGCGCATCGCGCGCCGGGTGGCGCTCGGCCTCGGCCGAAACGGCAGCATCGCGGGCAACGGCTCGGGCGACGTGTTCATCGCCTTCTCGACCGCCAACTCCGGCGCGGCGACCGAGGGCCGCGTGGTGGATCTCAAAATGCTGCCCAACGATTCCCTCGATCCGGTCTTCAAGGCGACCGTGGAAGCCACCGAGGAGGCCGTCGTCAACGCGATGGTGGCGGCGCACGACATGACCGGGGTCGACGATCACAAGGTGATTGCGTTGCCGCACGAGGCGTTGCGCGCGGTGCTCGCCAAGTACAACCGCCTCAACCGTTAGCCGCGCCTCAGGCGTTGGCCACCCCTCGATTGACGGGTGGGTGCTCGTCCGCGATGACCTGGTCGAGCGAGAGGTCGACGAGCCCGACCGCCTCGTCAACGTCCGCCTCGCCGATCGTCAGCGGCGGCATGAATCTCACGGTGCTCTGGCCGCAGGACAACAGGATCAGCCCGTTGTGAAATGCGCGCGTGATCAACGCATCGCACAGCTTCTTGGCCGGCGTCTTGCTCGCCCGGTCAATGACGAGCTCCATGCCGATCATGAGTCCCCTGCCGCGGACCTCTCCGATGACCGTATGCTTCTTCGCGAGCGAGCGCAGTTTCCCCATGAAGTAATCGCCGATCTTGGCCGCGTTCGCGCAAAGCTCCTTTTCGACGATGTCCAGTGTCGCGAGCGCCGCCGCGCAGCACACCGGATTGCCGCCAAAAGTGTTTCCGTGGGCGCCGCGCGTCCATTTCTGCATGATGGAGCGCTTGGCGACGACCATGCCGATGGGCATGCCGGATCCGAGGCCCTTGGCGAGCGTCATGATGTCGGGCTCGACGCCGGAGTGCTGGCAGGCGAACATCTTGCCGGTGCGTCCGATGCCGGATTGGACCTCGTCGAATATCAAAAGGATGCCGTGCCGGTCGCACAGAGCCCGCAGTCCCGCCAGAAATCCGTCCGGAGGGACGAGATAGCCGCCCTCGCCCTGAATGGGCTCGACGAGAATCCCCGCCACCTCTCCCGCGGGCACGTTGTGGACGAACAGCGTTTCCTCGATGTACTTGAGCACCGCCTGTCCCTGATCCGCGCCCGCGAGCAGCGGCCGGTAATTATTGGGATAGGGAACATGGGTGACTCCCGGCATGGTGGGGAAGAATCCCTTCTGCTGGGTGTACTTGCTCGACGTGAAGGACAACGAGCCCATGGTGCGTCCGTGAAAGCCGCCGAGAAAGCCCAGGAAGCGCCCGCGCCCCGTCACATACCGCGCGAGCTTGAGCGCCGCCTCGACGCTCTCGGTCCCCGATTGGGCGAAAAAGCTCATCACCGGCTCCTTCATCGGCGCGAGCTCCTGCATGCGCTCGGCAAGCCTCACCTGGCCTTCGTGCCAGTAATCGGAGGAGATGTGGAGGAAACGCTCGGCGGCGTCCTTGATGGCCTGCACCACCGCCGGATGGCTGTGGCCGGTGCTGCAGACGGCGATGCCCGCCGCGAAATCCAGAAACCGGTTGCCGTCGACGTCCCAGATCTGCGCTCCCCGACCGTGCGACATCACGAAGGGATAGTCGCGCGGATAGGAGGGAGATACCGCGAGGGCATCGCGCGCCAGCAGCTCGCGTGCTTTGGGCCCCGGCAATTCGGTCTTGATGTGCGCCTTCTTCATGATTCGACTCCCGCTCGATGGCTGCTTCCACGCTCTTGCAGGATGGATTATATCGCGCGCCGCCGGCAGATTTCCCAACGCGATCTCGGGGGATACCACGCTTGCAATTGACGGATTGAACCGGCACCCTTGGCGTCGCATTCGACGCCCCGCGGAGAGATCAGCATGCCGACGAGCGATTCCCCTGCCCCGGAATTCACGATGAACGGCAGGATCTCCCTGCCCGGCGCGGCGCGCGCCGGCAAGGCGTGCGCCGGGGCAACCGTCGCCGCCGCTCTGGCGGCCGTCTGCTGTGCGCCGTCGGGGTCGCTCGCCGCATCCACCGGCGCGGCGGCGGGAAAGTCCTACCAGATTTACGTCTCCGACGAGCGCTCGAACGAGGTCACGGTGGTCGACGGCGCCGATTTCTCGGTGGTGGGCACCATCCCCGTGGGCAAACGGCCGCGCGGAATTCATGCGAGCCCCGACGGCAAATCCGTGTACGTGGCGCTGAGCGGCACCCCGATCGCGATGCCGCCGCAACTGGATGCGCACGGCAATCCGGTGTTCAAGCGCGGTGGCGACGACGACGAGGCGGGCAACGCGGACAAGGCTGCCGACGGCATCGGCATCATCGATGTGGCGCACCAGCGGCTCGCGGGCAAGATCTCCGCGGGCTCCGATCCCGAGGAATTCGCCCTCAGCAGGGACGGCACCCAACTCTACGTATCCAACGAGGACACGAAGTCGGCCAGCGTGGTCGACATCGCCGCCGCGAAGGTCGAGCACGTCATTGCGGTGGGCCAGGAGCCCGAGGGCGTCGCGACCACCCCGGACGGCAGGCAGTTCTACGTGACCTGCGAAAGCGCCGGCGACGTGTACGTCATCGACACCTCGAGCTATTCGGTGGTCGGGCATTTTAAGGTGGACCCGCGCCCGCGCACGGTGGCGTTCCTGCCGAGCGCCGGCGTGGCGTTCGTGCCGTCGGAATCCTCGGGCGAGCTCAACGTGGTGGACTCCAGGGATTTCAAATCGATCAAGGTCATCACCCTGCCCCCCAAGGCCCGCCCCATGGGCGTGCGGGTATCGCGCGACGGGCGTCTGGTTTACGTGACCACGGGGCGCGGCGGCACCGTCGTCATCGTCGACGCGCATAGCTACGACGTGGTCGGCTCCATCGGCGTGGGCACCCGCCCATGGGGTATGGCCTTGTCGCCCGACGGCAGATTCCTGTTCACCGCGAATGGACCTTCGGACGACATCTCGGTGGTGGACTTGAAGACGAATCAGGAGATCAAGCGGGTGAAGGCCGGCAAGAGCCCCTGGAGCCTCACGATCGTTCCGCGCGGCTGACGGGCGGTGGAGCCCGCGGCATGATGTGGTGGCGCTCTCTCATTGCCGTGGCGGTGGGCGGCATGTTCGGCTGCGCGCTGCGCTGGGTGCTCGCGATATTCCTGAACCGGTATTTTCCAACCATGCCGCCCGGAACCCTCGCCGCCAATCTGATCGGTTGTTACGTGATCGGCGCGGCGCTCGCGTTCTTCCTGCAGTACCCGGCGTTCGCTCCCGAATGGCGCCTCTTCGTCACCACCGGATTTTGCGGCGGCCTCACGACGTTCTCGACCTTTGCGGCCGAGGTGGTGATGTTGATGCAGACCGGCCGCAACGGCGCGGCGTTAATGGCGGTTGGGACGCATCTCGTCGGGTCGCTGCTGATGACCTTCGCCGGCATCGCGACGGTGACCTGGCTCAAGAGCTGAGGCCCGCTCACCGAGCTGGCGCAACAGGCGGGCGCGCGAGGCAAGCGCCCGCACGGTGGAATGCGAGGTCTTGCGGTCCACCTCGATCACCAGCAGATGCGTGAGATTCGTCTGCTCGAACAGCATCAGCAGCTCGCCCGCCCTGGCCGCCTCGACATGATCCCAATCGAGCGCGAGGAGCTCGTCCCAGGGCGTCATCACGTGGACCACGCGGATGTCCTCGTGGCGGCTGTAGTTCGAGGACTGCAGGAACTGCATGGGCCGCTCGCCCTGGATGTCGTAGGAGGTGATGAGGCCCACCAGGCGCTGTTCCTTCGCGACCAGCAGCGCGCGCACGCTCAAGCGGATCATGTCGCTCAGGGCATCGTCGATCTGCCGCTCGGCGTCCACCGTCATCGGATAGTCGCGCTTGAAATCGGTAAGGGCGTAGATTGCCGGATCGGCGAGCTCGAGCGGCCGGCCATCGAGGATCGAGCGGCGCGGCAGCACCGGGTCGCCGAATCGTCTCATCGGCACCAGCGCCATCGAACCGAGCAGCGCGCCTTTCATGAGATATACGAACCCCTGCGTCCATTTAGGTTCCGCCAGGGGGACCAGCCGCCGGAAATTTCCTTCCCCCTCTCTCCATGATATATTATTAGATAGCTAACCATTAGGCTGCTCCGCAATGCCCGAACTCGAGGAACGCTTTGCCGATGCCCTTCACGGGACGGCGCGCATCTGGCGCCAGGCGATCGATCGGCGCCTGAAAAATCTCGGCATGAGCCAGGCCAGCTGGATGACGATCGCGGTGGCATCCAAGGCGCGAAGCCCGCTATCCCAATCCGAGCTGGCCGAACGTCTCGGCGTCGAGGGCGCGACCATGGTCGCCATGGTGGATCGTCTGGCGAAGGCGGGGTTCGTCGTCCGTCAGCCCTGCCAAACCGACCGGCGCATCAACCGCGTGGTGCTCACGGACGCGGGCAATCGCCTGTTCGATGCCGTCAAGGCGGAGGCGGCCGCTGTCCGCCAGGAACTCCTGGCAACGATCGATCCCGCGAAACTGGCCATCGCCACGGAGCTGCTCGAGACATTGCAGGGGCTCATCGAGCGTTCCGTCTAGCGCGCCTTCCATGGCCGAAGCGATCAATCGGCGCATGATCACGGTGTCCATCATGGCGGCCACCGTGATGCAGACCCTGGACAGCACCATCGCGAACGTGGCGCTGCCGCACATGCAGGGCGCCCTCTCCGCCTCCCAGGATCAAATCGCGTGGGTATTGACGGCGTACATCGTGGCCGCCGCCATCGCGACGCCCCTCACCGGCTGGATGGTCGACCGGTTCGGACAGAAGCGCGTGTTTCTCGCCTCGGTGATCGGCTTCACCGTGGCCTCGGCCCTGTGCGGTCTCTCGGCCACGCTCGGGCAGATCGTGTCGGCGCGCCTGCTGCAGGGGGTGTTCGGGGCGGCGCTCGTCCCGATGTCCCAGATGGTGCTGATGGAGATCAATCCGCCGGCCAGGCAGGGGCCCGCCATGGCGGTCTGGGGCATGGGCGTGATGGTCGGACCCATTCTCGGCCCGACCTTGGGCGGCTGGCTGACCGACAGCTACGACTGGCGCTGGGTGTTCTTCATCAACATCCCCGTCGGCGCGCTCGCCACCTACGGCATCTGGCGCTTCATCCGGCCCATGCCGGCCCCCCGACGGATGCGGTTCGATCTGTTCGGCTTCGCGGCGCTCAGCCTCGCGGTCGGCGCGCTGCAGATGCTGCTCGATCGCGGCGAGCAGAACGACTGGTTCTCATCCAACGAGACCTGGACCGAGGCGATCGTGATGGCGGTGTCGCTCTGCTATTTCGTCGCCCATACGGCGCTCACCCCTGCGCACCGCTCGTTTCTCGATTACCGACTGCTCAAGAACGGCAACTACGTTTCGGGCCTCACGTTCATATTCATCGTGGGCCTCGTCATGTATGCGACGCGGGCGCTGCTCCCCACCATGCTGGAGGACCTGCTGGATTATCCGGTGACCACCACGGGCCTCGTGACCGCTCCCTCCGGCATAGGAACCATGGTCGCGATGATGGTGGCCGGGCGGGTCATGGGCCGGGTGGATTTGCGGCTGCTGCTGTTCACGGGATTCGGCATCACCTCCTTCGCGCTCTGGCAGATGACCGGCTACTCGCTCGACATCTCCGAGAACGATGTGATCTGGCCCGGCGTCATCCAGGGAATCGGACTCGGGTTCGTGTTCGTGCCGTTGAGCGCCGCGACCTTCGTCACCTTGAGCCCCGAGATGCGCGCGCAGGGCACCGCGATTTTCAGCCTGGTGCGAAACATCGGCTCGAGCATCGGCATCTCCATGGTGCAGACTCTTCTGGTGCGCGACACGGTGAAGTCGCATGCCGCGCTCGTGGAACGGATCACGCATGCAAATCCCGCCTGGAACGACCTGGCGGTGGCCTCGGCCTACGATCTCGGCCGGCCGGGCGGCGCGGCCGCGTTGGACGCGATGATCACCCAGCAGTCGGCGATGATCGCCTACTTGAACGACTTTCGTCTGATGCTCTATCTGACGCTCGCGGTGATCCCGCTGCTGATCTTCCTGCGCGCCCCGCAGCGCGCACGCGTGGACGACGCCCACGCGATCCTGGACTGAGCCAGGCGATCCTGGACTGGGCCGCGCGATCCTGGACTGGGCCGCGCGATCCTGGACCGCGCGGCGGGACCGGCGCTCAACGGGAGCCGGACTCGCTCGCCGTGCGGCCGGGTGATTGGGCGCTCCCCGCGGCGCGATCGGGTTCTGCGAGAAGTTTGCTCGCCCGCGGTGCCATCCAGCGCTCGATGTCGTCGAATACCGTGAACACGGCGGGCACCACGACGAGCGTCAAGAGCGTCGAGGCCGCGAGTCCTCCGATCACCGCGGTGGCCATCGGCGAGCGGAAGTCGCTGTCCCCGCCCCACCCCATCGCCACCGGCAGCATGCCGGCGATCATCGCGACCGTGGTCATGACGATGGGGCGGGCGCGCTTGTGACCCGCCTCGAGGATTGCCGTGAGCCGGGGCTTGCCCGCACGCATCTCCTCGATGGCGAAGTCCACCAGGAGGATCGAGTTCTTCGCGACGATTCCCATGAGCATCAACAGGCCGATCACCACCGAAATGGAGAACGGCTTGTCGGCGAGCACCAGCGCGAGCGCCGCGCCGAACAGGGACAGAGGCAGCGCGAACAAAATGGTGATCGGCTGAAATACGCGGGCGAACAGCAGCACGAGCACGGCGAGCACCATGAGCACGCCCGCGGCCATCGCCAGCGCGAAGTTCTGGATCATCTCCTGGAAATATTCGGTGTTGCCGGTCTTGACCAGATTCACGCCGTGCGGCAGATGCGCCAGGGTGGGCAGTGCGTAGATCTTCCGGGTGGCCGTGCCCAGCTCCACGCCGGGGCTCAAGTTCGCCTCGAGGAAGGCGCGGCGCGTCTGGTTGTAGCGTCTGACCGCCGAAGGCCCCTGCCCGAAGCTCAGCTCGGCCACCGTCTTCAGCGGCACCGCGCTGCCCGACGCGGTGGGCACCGGCAGGTTCTCGAGCGTGGCCAGGTCGCGCCGCGCACTGTCGACCAGGCTCACGCGAATCGGAATCTGCCGATCCGCCAGCGAAAACTTCGCCGCGTTCTGCGGCAGATCGCCGAGCGTGGCGATGCGGATGGTCTGGCTGATGCTCTGCACGCTCACGCCGAGCTTTGCCGCGAGGTCGAGCCGCGGATGCACCAATATCTCGGGCCGCGGCAGATCCCCGCGTATTCTGGCATCCCGGATCTCATTGAGCCCCCGCATCTCGGCGACCACCTGACGGGCCGTCCGTTCGACCAGCGCCGGGTCATCGCCCGTCAGATAGAGCTGTATGTCGGTTCCGCCGCCGTCCGAAAAATTGAGGTGGCCGTCGGGAACCTGGCTCAACAGCGGCATCATACTCTGCTGCCATTGCTTCTGATTCATGCCGCGGTCGCTGCGCGGCACGAGGCTCACGAAAATATCCGCGTTGCGTATCTCCCCGTCGCTCGAGCCGATGAACTCCGCCACGTCGGTCACCAGTGCAGATTTGCGGAGCACCGCGGCCGCCTCGCCGGAGACTCGCTCCGTATCCTCGAGCGTGCCTCCCGGAGGCAGCTCGATGGTGAGGTGCGCGCTGCCGAAATCCTCGGGCGGCAGAAAAGTCGAGGGAATGAGCCAGATGAACGCGGACAGCGCGGCCGCTATCACGAGGACGAATCCCACCAGGATGGTCTTCCAGCGGTTCAGAGCGCACCAGCGCAGCGCTCCCAGGTAGGTTGTCATGATCGGACCGTCGCTGCGATGGACGGCGATCGAATCGCTCTTGAGGGAGTAAGCCGCCAGCACCGGTGTGATGAGGCGGGCCACCAGCAGCGAGATGAACACGGCGACGGCCACCGTCAACCCGAACTGGCGGAAGTACTGTCCGGTGATGCCGCTCATGAAGCTGACCGGCAGGAACACCGCGATGATGGTGAACGAGGTCGCCACCACCGCGAGGCCGATCTCGTCCGCCGCGTCGAGGGAGGCCCGATAGCCGCTCTTGCCCATGCGCATGTGGCGGACGATGTTTTCGATCTCGACGATGGCATCGTCCACCAGCACGCCGGCCACGAGCGACAGCGCGAGCAGCGTGATCTGGTTGAGCGTGAAGTTCATCCACTGCATGAAGGCGAAGGTGGGCACGGCCGAGAGCGGAATGGCCAGCGCCGAGATCAGCGTGGCGCGCCAGCTGCGCAGGAACAGCCACACCACCACGACCGCGAGGATCGATCCCTCGATCAGCGCGCTCAGCGACGAATGGTACGTCCGCAGCGTGTGCTCGACCGTGGTCGTGATGAGCGTCAGGTGCATCGCCGGATTCTCGGCCCGGATCTTGTCGAGCTCGGCGTCGACCGCCCTGGATACGCTGACATCCGAGGCGCCCTTCGCCTTGTAGACGCCAAAGGCGGTTGCGGGGCGCCCGTTGAGCCTCGCGATGGAGCGCACTTCGGCGATGCCATCGTGCACGTCCGCGATCTCGCGCAGCCGGACCGATCGGCCGCCGCCCGCGATGATCTGGGTATCGGCCAGATCCTCCGCGCTCCTCGCGCCGCCGAGCACCCGGATCGCCTGCTCGCCGCCGCCCACCTGCGCGCGGCCGCCCGCGGCATCGAGATTCAGCGCGCGCAGCTGATCGTTGACCTCCACCGCCGTCAGCCCGAGCGCCTGCAGGCGCGCGGGGTCGAGCTCGACGCGGATCTCCCGGCTCACCCCGCCGCTGCGCGAAACCTGTGCAACCCCCGGCACCGCCAACAGCCGCTTGGTGACGGTGTTGTCGATGAACCAGCTGAGCTCTTCGGGCGTGCTCCCGGTGGTGGTGACCGCGTAATACGAGATCGCATCGCCATCCGCGTCCTGGCGCTGCACCAGCGGTTCCATGATGCCGAGCGGCAGATCGGAGCGCACTTTGGCCACGGCATCGCGCACGTCCGTCACCGCCCGGTCGATCGGTGTGCCGATCTGGAACTCCAGGAAGATGTTGACGGAGCCCTCGATGATATAGGTGGTGATGTTGCGCACATTGCCGATGCTCGCGATCGACCCCTCCACCTTCTGCGCAATCTGGGTCTCCATCTCCGTCGGGGCCGCGCCGGGCTGGGCGATCGTGACGCTGACCATCGGATAGGCGATATCGGGGTTGAGATCGATGGGCAGGCGCACGAACGCAACGGCACCGAGGAAGAACAGCACCACGAACAGCACGATCGGGGTGATCGGATGACGGATCGCCCAGGCCGAGATGTTTTTCACGAACGTCCGGCGCTGTCCGCGGCTGGCGCCCCCGGCGCGGCGCTGGCCGGCGTGGCGCCGCCCGGCGCGAAGCCACCCGGCGCCACCGGCTTCACCGTCTCGCCCACCTGCAGGAACGCGCCCGCGGTGGCGACCACGCGGTCGTCTCTTCGGATACCCCCGGCAATGGTCACGCCGTTCGCCACCATGCCGGACACCTTGACCGGGCGTCGCTCGACCTTGTCCTGCGAGTCGACCACCAGCACATAGCTGCCCTGGTCATCCGTCAGCACCGCCGTCTGCGGCAGCACGATCCGCTCCGCGTTGCTGACCGTGACCTCGGCGCGGGCGAAAGCGCCCGGACGCAGGTTCGGATCCGGGGTCAACGCCACCCGCACCACCCCCAGTCGGGTCTGCGGATCGATCACGGCCCCGAGCAGACGCACGTGGCCCGGATACACCGTCGGGGTGCCGGTGAGCCGGACGTTGACGGCCTGACCCACCTTGAGCAGGGGGAGATCCTGCTCCGCGACCTCGCCGCGCAGCTCCACCTCGTTGCCCTCGGCCAGCCGGAACAGCGTGGCGCCGGTGGCGACGGTCTGCCCCACCTCCACCGTGCGCGTCAGCAGCGTTCCCTCGCCCGGAGCCCGCACCTCGGCGCGGGCGAGCTTCGCCTGAGCCTCCGCGAGCTGCGCAGCGGCGACTTTCACCCGGGCGGCCGCCGTCACCGAGTTGGAGCGCCGCTTCTCGGTCTCTTCGGCGGACAACGCGCCGGCGGCGCCGACCGCCTGAGCGCGGCGGTACTCGGCGGCCGCCAGCTCCGATTCGGCCCGCGCGAGCTCGAGCGATGCCTGCAGGTTGGCGACCTGGGGCTCGAGCACGGACGTATCGATGCGCGCGAGCACCTGCCCCCGATGTACGTGATCCCCGGCTTCCGCCAGCACCGCCGAGACGCGGCCGCCGTCGCCCTCCACGCCGATGGGGGTGTCGAAGCGCGCGCTGATGGTGCCGATGATGCTGACCGTGCTCGGCTGCGTGCTCAGCCCCGCCTCGGTGACCGTGACCGAGGGGATGGCGCCCTTATTGGTGACGGACCGGTCGGCGGCGAGATGCTGCGTCACTCGAACCGCCAGCAGCACGCCAATGACGGCGACGATGCCGGCGAGCACCCAGGCGATTCGCCGCGGCGTCAGCCGGGATTCAACCCGGCCGAGCCGCTCGTCGATGGAAAGGCTCATTCAATGACGTCCCACGGATACCGTCCCTTATCCAGGATGAACCCCGCCAGGAGGTCCATCTCCTCGTCCTCGTTGCGCTCGATGCGCCGCACGTTGTTCGCCAGCCGGCGCTTTGCCTGGCGCGCGAACGCGTGTGCAATCGCGATGGCCTGCCGGCCCTCCTCGCCGGGCCCGGCGGCGAGCGCCGTCGCGCGCGACAATACGCATAGGCCCACGAACAAATCAATGGTCATGTCGGCCACGCGCTTGAGCATGTGCTGCCGCGCGGCGATGCTCTTGCCATACTTGCGCAGCAGATAATCGGCCGCCTTGGCGAGCTCCACGGTGTATTTCTCGAACGTGGTGGCCGCCTCGCGCAGCGGCACCGGTATCCTGCCGACGAGCTTGTCGCGCCCAACGCCCGTGGCGCGCGTCAGACGCTTCTCCGCGTAATCGGCGAGCACGCCGAAACCCTTGATGGGGTTGTTGAAGATGTCGTCGACCGCCGCCTTCAGCTCGCCGAGCGATTTGCCGAGATCCTTGAGCCCGGAGAGCGCGATGTAGAGCCTCAAAACCTCGTTGGTTCCCTCGAAAATGGACAGGATGCGGCAATCGCGGGTGATCTGCTCGTACGGGGCGTCCCTCATGAAGCCCGTGCCCGCGGCGATCTGCAGCGCCTCGTAGGCCGCGCGCTGGATCGCTTCGCTCGCGTACACCTTGCTGATCGCCGCCTCCACCGAGTAATCGTCCATCGCGGAGTCGATGTAGTGCCCGACCATCCACACCACGCTCTCGGCGGCGAAGCATTCGACCGTCATCTGCGCGATTTTTTCGCGGATCAACCCGAAATCGGCGATGGGTTCGCCGAATTGCCTGCGCGTGAGGGATTGTTGAACCGCGAGGCCGATCAGGGTCTTCATGCCGCCGACGGCGCCGCCCCCCAGGCCGGTGCGGCCGTTGTTCAGGATCGCCATCGCGACCTTGAATCCCTTGCCCTCGCTGTCCAGCACGTTCTCGGGAGGCACCTTCACGTCGGCGAAGCTCAGCGTGGTGGTCGAGGAGGCCCGGATCCCCATTTTGTCCTCGTGATGCCCGTGGCTGACACCCGGCCATGCCGCCTCCACGATGAAGGCCGTGATCTTGCCGCCCTCGGAGGCCGTGCGCGCGAACACGGTGTACAGATCCGCGATCCCGCCGTTCGTGATCCAGATCTTCTCGCCGTTCAGCGTCCAGACTCCGTCCGCGCCTTTTTCCGCCCTCGTGCGGATCGAGGCGGCATCGGATCCGGCGCCCGACTCCGTCAAGCAGAAGGCGGCGATCATTTCGCCGCTCGCGAGCTTCGGCAGATAGCGCGCCCGCTGCTCGGGCGTCCCGAACAGCAAAATGCCCTTCATCCCGATGGAGCTATGTGCGCCGATGGTGAGCGACACCGAGCTGTCGTGGGTGCTGGTCTGGCTCAGGACGCGCGCATAGCCCGCATTCGACAACCCGAGACCGCCGTGCTCCTCCGGAATGATGAGGCCGAAGAGCCCAAGATCCCGCAATCCCTGGATGAAGTCCTCCGGCTGCGCCGCCTCCCGATCCCAACCCTTGAAATCCGCGCGACGCGGGGAGAGGAACTGATCGATGGCGTCCAGCATCAGGCCCAGGACCTCGCGGTCCTTCTCGCGCAGACGCGGATACGGAAACAGGCTGTCTTCGACGATTCGCCCTGCCAGCAAACTCTTCGCGACACTCATTGGAGCAAACCTATTGTGCAACCCGGTCGATGACGAGATCCCGCGCGCCGTCGTGGCCGACATCGTAGGTGAGCTCGCCGTACAAATCGCCCGCGGCGGGCAGCGGCTGGCCGCTGAATGAAACCCGCGCCGTGATCGACACCTTTTGCCCCGCCGTGAGCACCCGGCCCGGAATCATCGAGTCCGCGGAGGAGAGATGGATCTGCGTGCCGATGGCGGCGCCGGTGAGGCGTTTGGCGGCGAGCGGCGGCCCCTGCATGCCCGGCTCGCGGGCGAATATGAACAGCGCCGTATCGGCGGTGAGCCGCGATTTCAATGCCGGAGCAATGGACAGATTGACGGTGGCCTGCGCCGCCGATTGCGCCGCAGCGGGCGCCACTTCCTCCGTCCCGGGCGCAGCGCCCGGGACGCCGGACATACCGCCCGTCATTCCCGCCGCGGGAGAGCCGGCGGCGCCGAGATCGGCCGTGCCGAGCTCCGCGATCCGTTGATCCAGCAGGGCATCGATCTCCGCCGGCGGATGCAGGGCCTTCAGCGCCAGCCAGCGCCTTCGCGCCGTGGCCCGATCCCCGCGCGTGGCGGCGCCGAATCCGCTGTAGAGCAATGCCTTCGGATTCTCCGGCTCCAGGCTCACCGCGCGCTCGAACAGCTCTGCGGCCTCGGGGGTGATGTCGCCGCCCGCCCGCATGCTCAGCCCCTCGCCCAAGCCCAGCAGGGCCTCGACGTTATTCGCATCGAGGCGGTGCGCACGCTCGTAGGCCGCAACGGCGCCGTCGACCCGCTCGAGCGCGAGGTCGGAGCGCCCGAGCAGCAGCCACCCATTGAGGTCGTCCGGCCTCGTCTGCATCTTGTGCTCGAGCTCGGCGACCATGGCGAGAACCTGCGGACTGGCCATCGCCGAGGCCGGCGGCGCCTCGTGCCAGTTCCAGTTCGACCACAGCGGATACAGCCCGGCGGCTGCGGCCATGACCAGGATGCCGGCGGCGACGCCCGCGATCCGGCTGCGACGGTTGCGCAGCAGCGGCCATGCGACGGCCGTGGCGGCGATCGCAGCCATGAATACTGCAATGACGAGAAAGGTTTTCATGGGTTATTTGGTTTCCGGAGCCGGCTCATCGTCCACCGGCAGGCGCGCGCGGTGGCGGGCCACCCGGATGATCACGATGGCGCCCACCACCACCATGATGAAGGGCGCGCCCCAGATCAGCCAGGTCTTCGGTGTCAGCGGTGGATTGAAGCGGACGAACTCGCCGTAGCGGTCCGTCATGAATTTGAAGATCTCATCGTCGCTCCTTCCCGCGATCAGCATCTCGCGAACCTGCCGGCGCAGATCGCTCGCAAGCTCCACGTTGGAGTCGGCGATCGATTCGTTCTGACATACGAGACAGCGGAGATTCTGGGTCACGTGCTCGTAGCGCGCCTGCAGCGCCGGGTTCGCGATCTCGCCGTAGACGTTCACCGTCGGGTCGGCCGCGCCGAGCGCCATACCCGCGGCTGCCGCGAGGGCGAGCGCCAAGGCCGCCGACGCAACGCGAAGGCGGGTCAAGAGCCGCTCCGTCGCGCCGCGCTGATGCGCGGCAGAAATTCATGCTCCCACACCTCGGGCGTGATGGGCGAGATGAACTTATAGAGGATCCGCCCGTTGCCGTCGACGAGATAGGTCTCGGGCGCACCGTACACGCCCCAGTTGATCGCCGTCCTGCCGTCCGTGTCGAAGCCGACACCCTGATAGGGATTACCCAGCTGGGTGAGCCATTCCCGCGCCTTCTCGCGCTGGTCCATGTAATCGAGGCCGATGAGCGGCACCACGTGCTGGCGGGCGATGGCGAGCAGCTCGTCGTGCTCCGCCCGGCACTCGAAGCACCAGGTGCCCCACACGTTCAGCACGTAGACCTGGCCCTTCAAGGCCGTGTTGTCGACGTGGCGGGAGGGATCCATCACGTCGGTGAGATCGAAGGCCGGAGCCTGCTTGCCGATCAGCGGCGACGGCAATGCGTGGATGTCCCGCTTGGGATTGAGCCCGAGCGCGAACAGCACGGCAAGCGCGACGAAGGCGGCGACCGGGATGATGAACTTCCACATCAGGCCGATCCGAGACTGGGCTCGGGCGCCGGCGGAACCGGCACCGGATCCGTCGACCGCTTCTCGACGCGCACGCGGTAGCGCCTGTCGGTCGCCGCGATCACCCCGCCGATCGCCATGATCACCGCGCCCAGCCAGATGTAGCGAACCAGCGGTTTGTATTGAATGCGCATGCTCCAGGCATCCGCGCCGAGGGGATTGCCCATCGCCACGAACAAATCCCGCGTCCAGCTGACGGAAATCGCCGCCTGACTGTTGTCGGTCTGCTGCACCCAGAAGTGGCGCTTCTCCGGCCTGAGCACGGTCACGAGCTTGCCGCCGCGGGTCACGTCGACCTCGGCCCGCACCGCATCGTAATTGGGTCCTTGAACCTGCGCGGAGCTGACGTATCGAAAATCGTAACCGGCGATCGAATAGGTCATGCCCGGCTTCAAGGCGACGTCCTTTTCGATCTTGTAGCTCTCCACGCCGCTCGCGCCGATGGCGAATACGCCCACTCCGACGTGCGCGACCACCATGCCGAGCAGGCCCGCGGTGAGCTTCTGGCCGCGGCGAAGCCTCTGCACCGGCTCGATCAAAGCCGAGAAAATGATCCAGAAACCGAACACGAGGCCGATGAGGCCGATCCAGTGGAAGGTGCCGAATCCGACGCCCTGCACCAGCGCGGACACCAGCGCGGCGGCGCCGAGCAGCCACCAGAGCGGCCGCGCGGAGGCGGTGAGCCTGCCGCGGCGCCAGGCCGAATGCATGCCGATGGCGAGGAACACCATCAGCGGCAGCATCGGCACCAGGAACATCACGGCGAACACCGGAGGACCCACGGATATCTTGCCGAGATGGAACAGCTCGTAGACCAGCGGCGAGAGCGTCCCCCACAGCACCAGCCCGGCGACGCTCACCAGGATCACATTGTTGACCAGCAGGAAGAATTCGCGCGAGAACGGCTCGAACCCCCCGGGGACGTAAAGCTTCGGCGCGCGCCAGGCGTACAAGGTCAGGGATCCGCCGATGGTCAGCGTGAGGAACGCGAGGATGTAGAGGCCACGCTGCGGGTCCGTGGCGAACGAGTGCACGGACACGAGCACGCCCGATCGCACCAGGAACGTGCCCACGAGGCTCAGCGAGAAGGCGAAGATCGCGAGCAGCAGCGTCCAGCTCTTGAAGATGCCGCGCTTCTCCGTGACGCTCAACGAATGGATCAAAGCGGTGCCCACCAGCCAGGGCATGAAGGACGCGTTCTCCACGGGGTCCCAGAACCACCAGCCGCCCCACCCGAGCTCGTAATAGGCCCACCAGCTGCCGAGCGCGATGCCGATGGTCTGGAACGTCCACGCAAAAATGGTCCAGGGCCGCGTCCACTTGGCCCAGGCCTGATCGAGCCGGCCCTCGAGCATGGCGGCGCACGCGAATGCAAAGGCCACCGAGAATCCCACATATCCGGTGTAGAGCATGGGCGGATGAATGGCGAGCGCGAAATCCTGCAGCACCGGATTCAGATCGGCGCCGTCGCGCTCGGCCGGCATCAGCCGCAGAAAGGGATTGGAGGTCCACAGCGTGAACAGCATGAAGCCCGCGCTGATCAGCCCCATGACCCCGAGCACCCGGCTCGAGAAGGTGACCGGCAGCTGGCGGCTGAACGCCGCGACCGCCAGGCTCCAGATGGCCAGGATCGAGATCCAGAGCAGCAGCGACCCCTCGTGCGCGCCCCATAGCGCCGCAACGCGGTAGAACAGCGGCAAATGCGTGTTCGAGTTGTGCGCGACGTAGAGCACGGAGAAGTCGTTGTTCACGAAGCAGTACACGAGACAGGAAAACGCCACCGCGACGAAGACGAATTGGCCCGTCACCGCCGGACGCGCGACCGCCATCCAGTCGCCATTGCCGCGGTAGGCGCCGATAAGCCCGAAGAAGGCCTGCGCGAGGCTCAGGACGAAAGCGAGGATGAGGGCGAAAACGCCGAGTTCCGCTGCCATGATGATTTCCTTGCCGACTACCCGGTCGGTCCGGTGGAGGGTGCCCCGGTCGAAAGCGCCTGGCCCGTTCCGGTCTTGGTGGCCGTATCGGCCGGCGCCGCGCCGGCGGTTCCCTCGGCCTTGCGCTTCAACGAAGCCGCGACCTCCGGGGGCATGTATTTCTCGTCGTGTTTGGCAAGCACCTCGTCGGCGACGAAGGAGCCGTCAGGGCCCAGGGTGCCGTGCGCGATGATCCCCTGACCCTCGCGGAACAGATCCGGAAGCACGCCCGTGTATTCGACCGGTATCTGATGTGCGAAATCGGTCAGCACGAAGCGCACCTGCAAGTCGCCGGGCTTGCGCGCAACGCTGCCCTTCACCACCATGCCGCCGACGCGAAAGCGCTTGTTGGCCGGTGCCTTGCCGGCGGCGATCTGGCTCGGGTCGTAATAAAACATGATGTTCTGACGCGAGGCCATCACGGCGAGCGAAACCGCGGCGGCGACCCCGCCGAGGATCGCGAGCACCACGAAAAGACGTTTGCGGCGCGGAGTCATTGGGGATCGCCCATCATGGCCAGCGCCCGCTGCGCCCGCTTGCGCGCCGCCGCCTGGTAGCGGACCGCGGACCAAAGATTCCACGCCAGGACTCCGAATACCACCGCGAAGCACGGCCATACGAAGCGCGCGTAACCCCCCATCGCCCAGAATCCGCCTGCACTCACGATTTCACCGCCTCCCGCACCCACGCCGCCTGGCGCTCTCGATTGAGCACCTCGCCGCGAAGCCGCATGCACAACACCGCTCCGAAGAAACACATGAAGCCCAGAAACATGACCAGCAGCGGCCAAAGCATGCTGCCGGTTATCGCCGGTTTGCCGATTTTAGCAACCGTGGCCCCCTGATGCAGTGAGTTCCACCAAACTACCGAGTATTTAATGATGGGTATGTTGACCACTCCCACGATGCCGAGAAGCGCCGCAGCGCGATCACCGCGGCCGGGATCCTCGAACGCGGAGCGCAGCGAGATCACTCCGACGTAAAGAAACAACAAAATGAGCTCGGAGGTGAGCCGCGGGTCCCATGCCCAGTAGGTGCCCCACATGGGGCGTCCCCAAAGCGACCCGGACACCAGCGCCGCCAGCGTGAACGAAGCGCCGATGGGGGCGACGGCCGCAGCCACCGCATGGCCTATCTTGATCCGCCAGATCAGGCCGATCGCGCCGGCCACGGCCAGAGTGGTGTAGGCCATCATCGACAGCCAGGCGCTCGGCACGTGCACATAAATCATGCGAAAGGCATTGCCCTGCTGATAGTCGGGCGGCGCGAACACCAGGCCTCCGATGGTGCCGCAGCCGATGGCCGCCGCCGCCACGGCCAGGAGCCAGGGCGTGAGGGCGCCCGCCGTTCGGTAGACGAACGGAGGAGAGGCCAGCCGGTAGAACCAGGTCCACATGTGCGTCAGTACGTCTCCGGCGTCATTCGAGCGTGATGCGCAGGGCGGCCGAAGCCGCAAAGGGAGCAAGGGTACAGGTGAATACGCATAACGATCCAAGAAAATACAGCGCTCCAGCCGGATCCGTTCCCGAAATGGCGCGATCCGTCGCGCCGGCGCCGAAGATCAGCAAGGGCATCGCCAGCGGCAGCACGATCAACGACAGAAGGACGTTGCCGCGCTTCAGCCCCACCGTGAGCGCCGCACCGATCGCGCCGAGCCAGCTCAAGGTCAGGGTGCCAAGCGCGAGGCTCGCGAGCATCGTGCCGAAAGCCGTGCCCGGGATGCCGAGCGCGATCGCCACCAGGGGCGACGCCAGCACCAGGGCGGCGCCGCTCAGCAGCCAATGGGCCGCCGTCTTGCCAATCACGATCACGGTCAAGCTGTGCCCGGACAGCGCCAGCTGCTCGAGCGTGCCATCGTCCGCGTCGCCCTTGAACAGCGACTCGAGCGACAAGAGCGACGATAGCAGCGCGGCGGTCCAAAGCACACCGGGCGCCATGTCCTTGAGCAGCGACAACTGCAGGTTCAACCCGAGGGGAAACAAGGTCGTCACGATGAGAAAAAACACCAGGGGCTGCAACAGCTGGTCCGGGCGGCGGAAACTGAGACGCAGTTCACGACCGACGATGAGCGCCATGGCGCGGGCGGCGCTCATCCGGGGAGTTCCAGCCGGCGCGCCGCGGTCGGCAGCTCGAGCTCGTGGTGCGCGACGACCACGGCCATGCCGCCGGACCCCACATGCTCGGCAATGAGGGCCGCGAAGGTTTCCGAGCCGCCGGTATCGAGATTGGTGAATGGCTCGTCCAGCAGCCAGAGCGGCGCGCGCATGCCGAGCACCCGGGCCATGGCGACGCGCCTTCGCTGTCCCGCCGACAGCACCCGCACCGGCAGGTCCGCGCAGCGTTCCACCCCGGTGCGCTGCAGGCAAACGGCGAGCTCGGCGGCGCTCACCCGACGTTTGATGCCCACCATGAATCGCAGATTCTCAAGGGCGGTCAGATCGCCTTTGAGCGCCGGCTCATGGGAAGCATAGGCAAGCGCCTGCTGATAGTCGGAGCGCACCTCGGTGATCGACCGGCCGAGCCAGCTGATCCGACCCTGCTCCGGTCTCAACAGTCCGCAGGCGACCTTGAGCAGCGTCGTCTTGCCGCTGCCGTTCCTGCCCGAAATATGCAGCACTTCGCCGGGCTCGACGGCGAGGCTTACAGCCTTCAACACGTGACGCTCGCCGCGCCAAACGTGGACTCCCTCGATGCCAAGACCGTCAGCCGCTATATTCATGAGGCGGCGATCTTAGCTAAATCAAAGAGTTAAGGCTACCTATTGATCGATGACTCAATTCCGGCGATGTAATTTCCTGCCGGGGCGCAGGCTCGAGAAGGCCACTTCACGAGCCTGCGCCATCTTTCGGGAATGCTGTCAGCGCTCCCAGTGGCCGCGCCAATGATGCCAGTGGTCGCCACGCTGCTCCCAGCGATCCGGGACCCAGTGATATCCACGGCGCTCGCCGATCCAGCGGCCCGGAATCCAAACGTGCGCGCCGCCCCGCCACTCCCAATATCCCGGGGCCCACACGAAGCCCGGGCGCGGCGGCGGCACCACCTCCACGCGCGGCACCGGAGGCGCCACGGTAATGTCCACACCGATGGCAGCCGAAGCAACGACGGGCGCGACGACGGCGCTCCCCGCCATGCTCAGACTGATGATCAATGCCTTTGTGAATCTGTTCATTCTCGATACTCCTGCAGGTCACACGATGGGCAGTCTACTTGAAGCGATGCCTGGCACCATAACGTGCGCCGGCCATGCCGGGTTGACGCACCTACACGTCGGGGTCGGTGTCCGAAGAGTACGGCGTGATGGCCTCGGCCTTGAGCGTCGGAAGGGTTTTGACGCTCCGTATCACCCGCAAACTCCCCGCGACCGCCGCCAGCGACAGCGCGATGACGCCTGCGAATCCGAGCGCCACGCGCAGGCCGACGTGTTCGCCGAGCCATCCACCGATCAGCGCACCCGGACCCGCCGGCAGGAGGATCAGCCAGCGCATGGTGCTGGTCATGCGACCGAGCATGGGACCGGGGGTCACCGACTGGCGCAATGACAAAAAATTAATGGTGATGAACACCGCGCCCACGCCGTACGAGAAAAGCATCAGCGGATAGGCGGCGATACCGAGGCGGTTCAACGGCGCGCAGGCGAGCGCCACCCAACCGAATCCACTGATGGCGAATCCGAGCACCATCGTGGGACCGGGCCCGAGACGCCTGACGACTCGATGACCGAGCGCGCTGGCCAGCACCGTGCCCGCCCCCAACGCGACGTAGCTGAAACCCACCGACCGGGCCGTGAGGCCGAGCTGCCGCGTGGCGACCAGGATATGCACGACGGTGGCCGCTTGATTGCACATCTGCCAAACGCCGACGCAACTCGCCATAGCGACGAGAAGCTCGTGTCGTCGAACGAAGTCCAGACCTTCGCGCATCGCGGGCCAGAAGGCGATCTTGAGGGTGCCCGGCGTCTCCAGGACCTTGACGCCGCGCAAAATGGTCGAGGAGATCAGCAGAAGCAGGGCATCGGCGAGCAGCGCGAGCGGCGCGCCCGCGATCTTGATCAGCGCGCCGGCGGCGCCGGGACCGGTGACCTCGGCGGTGGACGATGCCAGCGCGTTCTTGGCATGCGCTTCGACCAAACGCTCGCGGGGCACAATCTGGGTCAGCACGATCTGCGCCGCGCTGCCGGAAGTGGTGTTGACCGCGCCGATCACGAACGCGACCACGTAGAGCCAGTCGATCGACAGCCTCCCGAGCCACCAGGCCACCGGCACCGAGGCGACGGTCGCGGATATCGACAGTTCGCCGAACACGTACACCGGAAGCTTGCGCACGCGATCGAGCCATACCCCGGTGGGCAGCGAGAACAGCGCGAAAGGCACGATCTCAGCGGCGGCGAGGAAGCCCATTTGTGTGGGCGAGGCGTGCAGCAGGACGGCCGCGGAGAGCGGCAGCGCGAGCAGCGTCACCTGCCCGCCGAAGGAGGAGATCAAAATGGAGCTCCACAATCGCCGATATGTGCGATCGCGAAGCAGATCGGTCGGGCTCAATGCAAAACGCTGAAACCACTGTCGCGGCGTATGCACTGTCGCATGGCCAGGCCGGTCAAACGCGGCTCAAACGAGCGCGGCCGAATCGGCACCCAGCGCGGCGCTCTGCGCATGTTCCTCAGCGAGGCTTCCCGGAAATCGCAGCGCTCGTGGGCGGCGGTCGCACCTGAAACGCCCGGGCGGCGGCAGCGGGCGATCCTCGACGAAAGCGCTCAGCGCGGCATTGGTCGCAGCGACCGCATCGAAAGGGGTGCCGTGACGCGAGCCGCGCACGGTGATGAACTGCGCGCCGAGCGCGGCGGCCAGCGCGCGCTTCTCCGCGAGCGGCGTGAAATCGTTCTCCGCGGCGATCACCAGACTCTTGGATTTGATCAGATGCAATCTCTCGATCGCCGTCCACGCGAGCAGCGCGCGGCCGGTCAGCAGATAATTGCTCGGCGGCACCGCGCTCACCACCGCGGTCGCACGCTCCCGCAGCACGCCCTGCCAGGGCATCGGAAACAGACGGCGGGCGCCGAGCCGCGCGGCTCGCCGCATGCCGAGCAGCGCAACGAGCAGCAGCGTCAATGCCGCCTCGATCCATTTGCTCCAATGATCGAGCCGGTAGGTTGCCAGACTGTTGATGAGGCCCAGACGGCGCACACGCTCGGGCCGCTGCAGGGCCATTTCCAGACCCACCGCCCCACCCAGGGAAAAGCCGACGACGTTCAGGTTGTCCAACCCCAGGTGATCGCACAGGGACCAGAGTGCGCGCGCCAGGCCTTCGATGCTGCACGCGCCTTGCAGAGGCACGCTGTGCCCGCTTCCCGGCAGATCCGGCACGATGACGCGAAACTTGTGCTCCAGCTCCGCCACCTGCCACGCCCAATCCGCGCCGCTCGAGCCCAGACCGTGGATCAGCAAAAGCGGGTCGCCTCGTCCGCGCTCGAGATAATGCAGCGGGCGGCCCTTATGAAGGAACCACGACATTATTCTTCGCCTCGTCAATCTCTCGTCCCAGATATTTGTAACGCAGGAGAGCGGACGGGGTTGATCGAGCGGTGTCTGAATACCGCCGTGGGAATTTTCCGATTCGAGCGTAGGCGCGGGCGCCGCCGCCCGCGCCCGCCCCGACCCATGCTAGGCGAATACTCCGTATTCGACCTGCAGAATCTCCCCGGAGTTGGTGTCTATCAACAGCGCATCGGCGCCGTCGCGAACCCACTCGTAGCCGGCAGGGGGCACTTCGAGGGCGAACAGCCAGTAATCGCCTATCACGTACTGCGGCGCCCAGTACGCTCGCGGCAGGATCTGCCCGTAGCCCCAGCGGCGGGCGGTCCAACCCGGAGGCCGCCGGTACGGTCCGACCCTGAAGCTGCGCGCCGCCTGAAAGTTGTGCTGATAAGCGCCGCGATCGACGGTGGCCGGACGCGCATCCCAGCCCTTCGGCTCGGTCACCCGGGAGTATCCCCGCGGGCCCTCGTGCGGCTCGCCGCGAGCCGGGGCACCATGGGGGGCTGCGCCTCCATGCGGGGCTGCGCCTCCGTGCGGTTCGCCACCGCCATGCGGCGGCTGGGCCAGAACCGTCCCCGCGATCAGCAGCGCGGCCAAACCGAGCGATGTAGCCACATTATTCGCATTCTTCATCGGGTGAACTCCGTGGTGAAAACTGCACCGATCCTAGCACCGCCAGCCTGTCAGGAAAATCTGCGGAGGACTCATGTAAGATCTACAAGGCGTCGCTCACGGCGCGCGCCAAAAAACCAAAGGGGTGAAGGGAGCATGGGCGAGCGGGCCACATCGATGACACGGCGCGAGCTTTTGTCCATGATCGGCGCTTCCGCGGGAAGCGCGGCGATGTATCAGGCGATGACGAGCCTGGGCTTCGCCGCGGACTCGGGTTACAAGGGGCCCATTTCATTGGGCGCCGCCCCCAGGGGAGCCTCGGTGCTCGTGCTCGGCGCGGGTATCGCCGGTCTCGTGGCGGCCTACGAGCTCAACAAGGCCGGCTATCAGGTTCAGGTGCTCGAGTACAACTCTCGCGCAGGCGGCCGCAATTGGACACTGCGGGGCGGCGACCGGTACACCGAGCTCGGCGGATTCGCCCAGGAATGCCGATTCGACCCGGGCCTCTACATCAACCCCGGTCCCTGGCGCCTGCCCTACCATCACCGAGGCATGTTGAGCTACTGCAAGCTGCTCGGGGTGCAGCTCGAGCCCTTCATCCAGTGCAATTACAACGCCTTGCTCCACCGCACCAAGGCGTTCGGCGGCAAGCCCCAGCGCTTTCGCACCATCAAGGCGGACTATCACGGTCACGTCGCCGAGCTGCTCGCGAAAACCGTGCGCAGCAGGAATCTCGACGCCCAGGTGACCGAGGAGGACCAGGAACGCCTGTTGGCGTCGCTGCGCGAGTGGGGTGCACTCGACGAGCAGTATCGCTACGCGGCAGGCCCCTCGAGCAGCGACCGGCGCGGATTCGAGAAGGATCCCGGCGGCGGGCTCGCCGGGCGCCCCGTTTTCTCCGAGCCGTTGCAACTTGCCGAGGTTCTGCGCTCAGGCCTTTGGGAGGCGCTGACCTTGTGCAACGTCTACGACATGCAGCAGAGCATTTTCCAACCGGTCGGCGGCATGGGCATGGTGGGCCAGGCGTTCGCCCGCGAGCTCGCTCCGTTGATCCGCTACAACGCCAAGGTCGTCGATATCCGCCAGGACGAGCACGGCGTCGCCGCCACCTACGAGGATGCGGCGTCGCCCTCCGCGGGCGTTCGCACGGCCCGCGCGGATTGGTGCGTCTGCACCATCCCGTTATCGGTGCTCGGGCAGATTCCCCTCCAGGTGGGTGCGCCCATGGCGAAAGCCATCGCCGCCGTCCCTTATGCGGCCGCCGTGAAGGTCGGACTGCAGTTCAAGCGGCGCTTCTGGGAGCAGGACGAGCAGATTTACGGCGGCATCACCTATACCGACCTGCCGATCAGCAACATCGGTTATCCGAACAGCGGTTACTTCAGCGACGGCAAGGGCGTTCTGCTCGGCGGCTATCTGTGGGGGCTCGACGCTGCGCAGTTCACGGCCATGACGCCGGAGCAGCGGGTTGCCAAGGCCGTGGAATACGGCAGCCAGATTCACCCGCAGTACCTGAAGGAATTCGACAGCGGCGTCGCGGTCGCGTGGCACCGCTCGCCGTTCACGATGGGATGCTTCGGCATGTGGAGCGAAGAGGCGCGTGCGACGCATTACGATGCGCTATGCGCCGTCGACGGGCGCATCGTGCTCGCCGGCGAGCACGCCTCGTACCTTCCGGCCTGGCAGGAGGGTGCACTGTTGTCGGCGCTGGATGCCATCGAACGGCTGCATCGGCGCGCGATGGCGGGTGCGATGCCGTCATGAAAAACCCGATGATCGCTTCTCGCGCGGTCGTGCGCGTCGCCAGCCGGTTCATATTCGCCATCGGCGTCACCCTGGCGTTCGCCGCCGGCCCCGCGCAGCCGGCCAGGGCGCAGGAAGAAGGCGTCGGCATGTTCAGCGCCGGAAAACTCAAGACCACCTCGGGCGCCGAAGTGTTCCGGCAGATCTGTCAGGGCTGCCACATGCCCGATGGCAAGGGCGCGGTCGGCGCCGGCCGATATCCGGCGCTCGCGGGCGACCGCGCGCTCGCCTCCGCGCAGTTCATGGCGCTGACGCTGCTCGAAGGCCGGCGAAACATGCCCGCCTTCGGCTGGACCGGCGACACCGGCTTGTTCTTCACCGTGCCCACGCTGAACGATGAACAGATCGCCGCCGTGATCAACTATGTGCGCACGAGCTTCAACAACGGGGTCTTCCAGGCCGAGTTCCACGGCGACGAACGCCGGCGGCGACGACGACGACGGTTGTGAGCCGTTTTGTGTTCTCACCTGGCTCTCCATGGCGGCGGCGCGCCATCGTCTCTCTCTCTCTCTCCACGTCGTTCATCATTCATCATCATCATCATCATCATCATCATTCATCATCATCATTTTTTGTTGTTGCCCCCCCCCCCCCTTCC
>CAVTNZ010000046.1:0-28647 GCA_963736185.1 uncultured Gammaproteobacteria bacterium
AAGATGGCGGAGCTGGCCGCTGAGCGGGCCGCGCTGCGCGAGTTGTTTGTGGAGGAGGCCGACACGGAGAATCGCGGGCCCGAAGCAATGAAGACAACCAGGGTCTGTTCGGCGGCGTGACCCCGACGCGGGCCACGGGTCGGGCTTAGGCTGACGCGGCCGGGGGTGGGAAATCGGCGAAGGTATCGCGACAACGCCGCGCCGCGACCACGTACAGCAGAAAATACAGATCAGCGATGCAGGCGCCGATCATCAAGGGTCCCTGATCGCCAAGATCGGTGAATCCCCGGAGCGACAGCACCGACAGCGCGAGGTCAGCGCCGGCGGACAGCGCCAGAAGCTCTCGCCCATGAGCCCACAGCCGGCGAACGAGGCGGGATGCCGCCGGCACGCGCCGTACCAGCGCATAGAGAACCGGTGCCGCGAGCAGCGCCGGAAGCAAGTCATCGGCCCGCCACAACCCGCGCATCACCGACATCGCGTCGGTATTGACGCTCGCCACATGCCCGATTCCAATCACCGCGGGAAGCTCGAGGCCCCTGCATAGAAACAACGTACCGAGCCAGAGCAGGATCGGCGGCTTGAGACATAAGTCATCATCGAAGCAGGAGGGGGGGTACAAGTCCGGGTGGTAATGCTTGCGCACGTGAAGCGGTCTTATCGTTTCAATGAGGTTTCGAACCTTAGCCCGCCAACATGACAGCTTGAGCAGTCTCGGCCGGCCGGGAGCCGCTTCGTAAGAAAAAGTTAGCATCCGGCCCGTAGACTCGCCGCGTGTCGCTGAACAAACTCGCTCCAAGCCGCAGACCTCGACCCATGAACGTGAACCCGGGAAGGAACGATCCGTGCCTGTGCGGAAGCGGGAAGAAGCACAAGAAATGCTGTGGGCGGGAGGACGCGGCGGCTCAGCGCGGTGCCGCGTCCTCACAGGGATTGCCGGCCCCGCGCGGTTCGCCGCCGCAACGCCCCGTGCCGTCCGCAGACTTGCAGCGGCTTGCCGCACTCGTGAAACAAAGACGCTATCCGGCGTTGGAGGAGCTCACGCGAGGCCTGTTGACCGCATATCCGAATTCCGGACTGGTATGGAAGCTGCTGGGCGTATCGCTATGGATGCAAGGCAAGGACGCGTTGGCGGCGCTGGAAAGCGCCGCCGAGCTCTTGCCCGGCGACCCGGAGGCTCATGGCAATTTGGGCAATGCGCTCCGTGCCGCGGGGCGGCTCGAGCAAGCCGCGGAAAGCCATCGCCGCGCCTTGATGCTCGACCCTCTTTGCGCCGAAGCGCACAACAACCTCGGGAGCGTGCAGCAGGATCTCGGACGCCTCGACGCGGCGATGGCGAGCTTCCGGCGCGCGGTCGAGATCAAGCCGGATTTTGCGCTGGCGCATGCCAACCTCGGCAACGTGCTGACGCTGCAAAATTGCCGCGACGAGGCCGAGGAGAGCTGCCGGCGGGCGCTCGAGATCGCCCCCAGGATGACTGCCGCCATGGTGCAACTTGCGGAGCTGCACGCAGACACGGGGCGGTTCGCGCAGGCCGAAGCGCTGTTCAGAAGCGCCATTGCCATCGAGCCGGACATGCCGGAAGCCTGGGCCGCGCTCGTGCGTTTTCGCAAAATGCAGCGTGGCGACTCGGCATGGCTTGCGCAGGCGCAACGGATCCTGATCCAACCGCTCGCCCCGCGCCGCGAGGTTCACCTGCGCTACGCGCTCGGCAAATATTTCGATGACGTGGGGGAGTATGACCAAGCCTTCACGCATTATCGGCGCGCGAACGAACTGATTCGGGCTCGTAGGTCCGCCGAACGCCTGCAGCAGCTCACGCAGGGCATCGACGTCATCATTCGTTCCCAGACCAGGGAATGGCTGGACTCCGCGGGCGCGGCGGCGGGCGCCTCCGAGCGTGCAGTGTTCATCGTCGGCATGCCGCGTTCCGGCACCACGCTCGCCGAGCAAATCCTTGCCTCGCATCCCGAGGTCTTCGGCGCCGGCGAATTGCCATTCTGGAATGGCGCCGCTGCGCGGTTCGCAGCCTCGCGGGACGTCGGCGAAACCGACCGGCAGGTCGTGAGTGCCCTGGCCGATGACTACTCGGGCTTGCTGGCGCGGTTGGCGCCCGGCGCGCGTCGCGTCATCGACAAAATGCCGGCGAACTTTCTGCATTTGGGGATCATTCGGGCGGCCCTACCGGGCGCACGGATCATCCACATGCGGCGCAATCCGATCGACACTTGCCTGTCGATCTATTTCCAAAATTTCGGCGCCGAGCATTTCTATGCGGGCGACCTGGACGATCTCGCCTGCTATTACACCGAGTATCTACGCATCATGGATCACTGGCACGGGACATTGCCGGCGCACACGATGCTCGAGGTGCCCTACGAGGCGCTGGTCGAAGCTCCGGAAGCCACGAGCCGCAAGATGCTGGAATTCATCGGTCTCGCGTGGGATACCAAGTGCCTGGATTTTCAGGCCACCAACCGCACGGTGAGCACGTTCAGCAAGTGGCAGGCGCGGCAGAAAATCAACCGCTCATCGATCGGACGCTGGCGCAATTATGAGAGATTCCTGGGCCCGCTGTTGACTTTGGCCGATCGGCGCGAGCACGCGGCGGCGAATCGGCTTTACGACCCGAACTTGACTATCGCCTCGATGCATCCGGAACCATCAGCGTGAAAGGTTCGCCGTTCTCGACTCCACTGTGGCTCGAATGATTCGGCGCCTCGAGCGGCCGCTGCCGCGAACCGCTGTCGCTGATCTCTTTGCCCTGGCGACGGCCGGCCGGTACAGCGATATGGAAGCCAAGGCGCGCAAGCTGGCGGCTTCGCACCCATGCTCGGGCCTCGCTTGGAAAGCGCTGAGCGTTGCCCTGCAGATGCAGGGCAAGGAGGCGCTGGATGCTCTGAAGCGGGCGGCGCGCCTTCTGCCCAACGATGCCGAAGCGCAGAACAATCTTGGCGCGGCCCTGCGGCGATACGGGCGGCTCGAAGAGGCGGTGGCCTGCCTGCGCCGGGCGTTGCAGATGAGGCCGGATCTCGCGGAAGTCTGGAACAACCTGGGAAATGCCGGGAGGGATCTCGGACATTTCGACACCGCCATCGAGGCATTGAGTGAAGCTCTGCGATTGAAGCCCGGATTCGCCAAGGCGCACAACAATCTGGGCAATGTCCTGCTCGACCTTGGCAGGCTCGACGAGGCGGCTGCGAGCTATCTTCGGGCGCTGGAGTACGATGCGAACTACACGGAGGCGCACAGCAACTTCGGCTCCGTGCTGCGCCTGCAGGGCCGTTCGGCAGAAGCGCAATCCCAGTGCGAGCGCGCGCTCGCGATAGACCCGAATTACCCGCCGGCAATCACGCTGCTCGCGCACCTGCGATCGGACCGAGGAGAGTTTGCGGAGGCGAGGACGCTTCTCGAGCGTGTCATCGCCATCGACCCGAATTGCGCAGAGGCTTGGGCGGCTCTGGCGGGGCTGCAGCGGATGTCGCCTCGGGATGCCGACTGGCTGGTGGGCGCGATGCGTACCGCTGAGCGCGCGCCTCCCCGAGACGAGATTCCCCTTCGCTTTGCCATCGGAAAATACCATGACGATCTGGGGGATTACGACGGTGCGTTCAACAGTTACCGGCGCGCAAACGAGTTGGCAAGGCTGCACCGTCCTCGACACGATCAGGCTCTGCTGACGGCGGGCATCGACCGCTTGATCCAATCGCATACTGCGGAATGGCTGCTCCGCGCACGGTCAACTTCCAATCATTCGGAGCGGCCAGTGCTGGTCGTGGGAATGCCCAGGTCCGGAACGACGTTGGCGGAGCAGATACTCGCCTCGCATCCGCGGGTGCACGGAGCCGGCGAATTGCCCTACTGGAATGGCGCAGCCAGTCGGTACGCGGCGACCGGTGCTGATGCCGGGAGCGACGCGAGCTTGCGGGAGATGGCCGGCGATTACTTGGCGTTGCTCGGCGAGTTGTCGCATGGCGCCCTGCGGGTCGTCGATAAGATGCCGGCCAATTTCATGTTTCTGGGCTTGATCCACGCGGCGCTTCCGCTTGCCCGGATCCTCCATCTCGAGCGCAATCCGATCGACACCTGCCTGTCCATCTACTTTCAGGACTTCGGATCCGCTCATACTTACGCCAACGACTTGGACGATCTCGCGCATTATTACGGCGAATACCGGCGCATCATGAATCACTGGCGGCGCACCCTGCCGGCGGGTGTAATTTTGGACGTGCCTTACGAGGGGCTCGTCCGGAACCCCGAAGACTGGAGCCGCACGATGGTCGAGTTCATCGGCCTGCCGTGGGATGCGCGTTGCCGGGATTTTCACCGCACCGCGCGCACCGTCAGCACATTCAGCAAGTGGCAGGCCCGGCAGCCCGTCAATGCGGCGTCCGTTGAGCGCTGGCGTCATTACGAAAAATTCGTCGCGCCCCTGCGCTCGCTCCTATACTCGGTACAAGGGTCGTGATTTGGTCGGCGCCGCTCAGGACTTCCATTTCGACAGATAACGCGCGCATCCCTCTCGCCAGGCGGGTGTACCGAATGCGCCGTCGCTCTCGTGCATGATGCTGATACCCCAGGTGCCCATGCGCAGGCCCCGCTGTTCGGCGGCCCGGCAGAAATCCAGATCGTAGAAATGAAAGTCGAAGATCTCATCGAAGAAAAGATGCTTCGACAGCAGCGTCTCACTTCGCGCCGCCAGCATCACGCCGTCCAGGAGCTTGACCTCCTGCCCGGGCATGCCGTACGCACTGATGTAATCCGCGGGCCAGCTCTTGCCGTGCGCAACCACGCCGCTCAAGTTTTCCCGGTCATCGCGCGCGAAGGTATCGTCGAGGAATCGCCATGAAGGCTGGCGGTCCGCGCGGCGCCGGTTGCCGGCGAGTCCGATGATGTCGAATTTGTCCAGTCCATTGAAAATCCGGGTGGGCCAGTAGAAGTCGAGAAGGTGCACGTCATCGTGAATGAACACGAGGATGGCGGGATCGGCGGCGGACTCCCGGATGGCGGTAT
The DNA here is from genome assembly GCA_963736185.1 of uncultured Gammaproteobacteria bacterium. GTDB lineage: Bacteria > Pseudomonadota > Gammaproteobacteria > Steroidobacterales > Steroidobacteraceae > Bog-1198. Next base: position 5,014 of record CAVTNZ010000046.1, read on the forward strand.
TGTAGACGAGCGGTAGTCCTTTCGAGTTGCGGGGAAACAGCCGCAACTCGAATAGCGGCGTGTACAGCCTCAGCGAGCGGCCGAGGGCGCTGCGGGCCGGAAAATCTTCGGCCGTCTCCCGGGTCGCGCATACCAGCCTGGCCTTGAAGGTCATGAGCTCTCGCTGGAATCGAGCAGAAGGCGGGCGAGCGCGTCCACGGCACCCAAGTCCGCGAACGCGGCCCCGGCATGGAGCCTCATCCTTTCTCGAATCCTCGCGCGATGAGCCGGGTCCTCCGCCAGCCCCACGGCGAGGTCGATGTACCGTTGGTGGTCCACCGCTACCAGTTCCGAGAGACCCACGCGCCGCAGAATTCCGCTTCCAAGGCGGCCGCGCATGAACCGCCCTTCATGGGTCACGCAGGGCAGCTGGCATTCGACGGCTTGCATCATGGTGTTGAATCCCGAGAAACCGATGGTATCGAGGTACACGTCTGCCCGGCGTAGCAGTCCAAAAAAGGCGGGCCGCGGCTGCCATGGAATCGTCAGCAGGTGGCGTGTGGGATCGACTCCGGCGCGGTGAAATGCGCCGGCGATCCGCTCTTGCAGCTTGCGGCTGAGTTCCGCCGCCTCGGGCCGGAAGAACACGAATGTACCGCGCCCGAGGCGCCGCGCAATTTCGGCCAGAATCCAGTCGTGCTGCGGTCGGTACTTGAACGGCACGCCAGGACAGATGAACACTGGGTCGTCGGTTGGAATTCCGAGAGCGCCGAGGTCGATGTCGACCGGCGTCACGCCATGGGGTTCGCAGTACACCCCGAGATTCGGCAGACGCACGAGCGGCTCCGAGTAGTGATCCTGCGCGTGCGGCGGCTCGAACAGGTCGGCCGACAGGTAGCCATCGATGGTGGGAAGGCCGCTGGTCTCCGGATGACCCCAGGCTGCGAACTGCCGCGGCGCCAGCCTCGTGGCCGCCAGCGACAAGATGGTCTCGTACATGCCGAGCTCGGGATAAATCACCGCATCCAGATCGTGCTTGCGAATGGTGTGTATCCACTCGCGGGTCGGCATGGGCCCGGTCTCAAAATGATCCACCGACTCGCGTGCATGCCGCGTTGCCTCATCGTGCTTGGAGCCCACGCTGAAAAGGTGGAGTTCAAATCGCTCGCGGTCCAAACGCTGGAGCCACCCGCGCAATAGAGCATGGAACACTGAGTGATCGTGCACGTGGGCGGAGACGAATCCCAGTTTGAAGCGCGGCGAGCCCTGCAGGCCATGGGCATGCGCGACCGGGGCGGGCGGCGGCTCATGGCCGGCGACCTGAAGACCCGCCAGCCGCGCAGCACAGGCACCGCGGTAGCGTTCGAGCAGCGGCCGGTTCGATTCTTCCTCGTAGGATAGATAGAAAAATTGCTGCTGGGCCGCGGTGAGCGCGTCCTGCGCGCACAGAACCTTGGAGCCCAACCAGGACTCGAATTCCACAAGTTCTGCATCGAAGCTGATTCGCGCCTCGCGCGCTTGCATCTCGGACGCGGGCACCGAGGGGATTCGGCGCGCGAGCAACCGCGTCCGCGCTTGAATGTCATCCGGCTTGAGCTCGACGGCCCGCGCATAGGACTGTACGGCGCCCTCATGGTCTCCGATCTCGTGCAGGATCATGCCGTGATTGCACCACGCTTCGACGTATCCCGGATCCAGCGCCAGCGCCCACTCCAAGGATTCGAGCGCGGCGGCGCATCGGCCGAGCCGGCGCAGCGCGCCCGCTCTGGCGTTGTGGGCCTGAATGCAATTCCTGTCCGCTTGCAACGCCAGATCCGCGCAACTCAGCGCTTCGGCGTGACGTTCCAGCGAGAGCAGCATGAAGGCTTTCTGAGCCAGCGCCGCGGCGTCCCCTGGCTGTAGTCGCTGGGCCGCCTCGAAACATTCGAGTGCCTCGGCGAATCGCTCCTGCCGCGCAAGCACCGCGCCGCGGCCCACCCACGCCTCCTTCATGTGGGGCGTCACGGCGAGCGCGCGTCCGAACGAGCTTGCGGCCTGCTCGAGCTCGCCGCTCTCGGTCAGGGCGAGGCCAAGATTTACGTGCGCGATGCCATAACCAGGATCGAGGCGCAGCGCCTCGCGGTAGCTCGCGATGGCTTCGGGCCAGCGGCTGAGCTGCATCAGTGCCTGACCGAGATTGTTATGGGCCCTCTTGTTGACCGGCTCGATCTCGATGGCGACGCGCAGCGCGTCCGCAGCCTCGGCCGGCCTGCCGGTCGCGAGTAGCGCGGCCGCCAGCCGCCGCTGCGCGGCGGCATCCTGCGGACGCAAGTGTGTGAGTTGACTCAGCAGATCCACCGCACTCGCAGCGCGTCCGGTGGACTCATGAATCTGCGCGAGCAGCGCCAAGGCTTCCACGTCGTGACGAGAGGCATCGAGCATCGCCTGGCAGGCGATTTCCGCCTCATGCACATGGCCGAGTCGAAGTAAATCGAGCGCCGTCGTTGTATTCATCCGCGCACTTTAACTCGACGCTCGCGATTCTCGCTCGAAGCGTGCAGGAGCTCCTCGTCGATGAGTTGCGCGATGATTGTATGTCAATCGTATTGCATCCGTATCTCGTATCGAGAACATGCGAAATGCATAACCTTCGGTGTTGAGCAAATCCAAAAATGATCTTGCAATTCACTCGCCAAATAACCTATTAATCCGATAGGTTTATAGTCATTAACATCAACAAAAAGGGGATCCCATGAACAAGACAATGCCACTCAGCACCGCCATTGCCGCGGTGCTGACCTCGGGCACGGCAATGGCCGGTCAGCCCACGCCTGCGCAAGCCGCCAGCCCGACCGTCGGTCTGTATATCGCGGGCGCGTCGGCCCCCAGGCCCGCCATTTTGAGCGCTCTGGAAAATAGCGCGCATTTCTGCGGCGGTTCTTACTCGCTGTTCAGCAGCACGGGAGACACCAATTTCTATGCGGTGTCCTGTACTCCGGCGGCCTCGACGGGTCTGCCGAGCGCCAACGGCACGAATGTCTTCACCATCTGGTATCGCGACGAGGGCGGATCGGTGGTGGGCGCATTGCCGCTGGTGTCCGGCGCTCAGATCAATCAGCTCTCCCTCGCTGGTGCAACCGGTTCAGCCGGCAGCTACACCGTGGCGGTGGGCGGCGCGAGCGCGACCAATGGTATCGATGATTCGTTCACGGGCGGCGTGTTCAAGGCACCCGTGCAGATGGGAGTGGTGGACGAAGAGCCGGCCGCGTTTACGGGCAACAACTATCCGTCGGCCTACAAGACCTCGGTATACGGCCACGCGACCGCCGCGCAGCTCGGGAATCTTACCCAGACGCCGACCTTCGATCTCGTGTACGGCGTGCTGGTGAACACCAACAGCAGCGCCTTCAGTGCGGCGGAGAAGGCCGGCCAAGGGACGGCCACCGCGTCGCTGAGCCTGGGGCGCCAGACGATCGGAGCCATCCTGCAAGGCAACCAGACCAACTGGAATGACGTACCCGATTCCAGCGGCAATGCCGTGACCGCGGCCAGCGTGCCGATCACCATCGTGAACCGCGAGCAGGGAGCGGGTGTCCGCGTGGCGGCGGATATTTACTTCACGGGCGATCATTGCGTCAGCCCGCTGCAGACCCCGATTCAAGAATCCACGGGCGGCACCGCCGACTACTTCTCCATGGGCAATGTACTCGCGGCGGCCAACACCATTCCGGGTGCGATCACCTATGCCACGATCGATTACGCCGGCAGCAGCTACCCCAACCTGACGCTGGTGGCGGTGGACGGCGTGCAGCCGTCCAACCTGAATGCGGCGGCGGGCATCTACGACGACTGGTTTGAGTCGCAGGTGACGACGGGTTCGAACTACAGTTCCCTGAGCGCGGACCAGCAAGGACTGATCCAGAGCCTGATCTCGGCGTTCCAGACCGAATCGACGGCCCCCGGCTCCGTCGCCGTTCTGGCCAATCCCAACTACAACACGCCAAGCTATCCGGTCTCGAGTACGGCGGTGACCATTTCGGGAGCGACGATCTACACCAATCCGTATTCACGACTCGGCAACAGCTGCAACGATCCGCTGCCCTTCCTCTGACCCAGGGCACGCACCAGGGGCGCCGCCCGTAGAGGCGCGAGCTCGCCCTGCCCATCGGTCGTCTCGACGCTGAAGTTACCGGTTCCAATCCGCGAAGGCGCGGATTGGAACACTCTTTCCGGGACCGCCGGAATTCTTCCCCGCCGATTGCCGCGGTACGCGCTGACCGGCGCGAACTCTCGACTGGGTCCTCGCCTCGCGTGCACCGGTGACATCGCTGCCGGCAACGTATGACATTCGTCATTCATACGCATGCCCAATGATCTCCTTCTGCGCTCTGTGTCTCGGATTCGCAGGGCGAAAGCGTGAAAACCTTCACATTTCTATAACCTGAATGCGACATCCCTGTTGGATCCTACGCGCAGTTGATCTTTGGTCAGCTAGCAACCTGGCTTCGATGCCGTCGCATGGGCGAGGGTGGGAAGCGAGCTGCTCATGGACTAAGCCATCGCCATCATCAAAATTCGGGAGATTCAATGAACAAGCTAATTTCAGTCAGCGCCGCCGGCGCGCTCGCCCTCGGGGCAGTTGCGGCGCACGCCTCGATCGCGTTGCCGAGCACCGGCAGCTCCGACGCCATCCTGTTCGCCGAGGTTGTGAACGCGGCGGGCACGGCAGCTGTGGCGTCCTATGCCGGAGATACGGGCATCAGCATCAATTCGATCATTGCGGGGCTCTCCGGCAGCACCACGGTGCTCGGTTCCGATGCGAACCTCCAGAAGCTGTTCGCCGCGGATGCCGCGGGTGACACCCTCGAATTCGCGGTTCTTGGCGGCCAGTACACCGGATCGCCCAGCACCGTGAACTTGAAGACGCCGGGCGTCGCGCAGTTTCTGACTACGGTGTCGAACAACAACACCACCGCGCTCTCCGGGGCCACCACCGCGACCCTCACCAAGATGGCGGGCCTCAACGGCGACGTCACCACGATCAACAGCAACAGCGGCGGCGCCAGCTCCGTCGAAGGTAGCGAACCCGGCGACTTCGGGCGTGTGGGATATCATCGAATGTCAACGGCACCGCCTATTGGGACGGTGGCAGCATTGTAAACGGCAACCTGTCGAGCGTCACGGCGAATCTGTATTACGTGACGGGCGGCGGCGGCATCGCTTCGAAGACGACCAACCTTCTGGAAGGGACTGCCACATTGAGCGCGTCCGGCTTGACGCTGACGGGCAACGGCACGGCGCCGGTTCCGCTCCCGACCGCGGTATGGCTGCTCGGCAGCGGTCTTTTGGGTCTGGCGGGCGTCGGTCGCCGCAAGGCCAAGGCCTGAACGCGCGTCGCAATTCATCAAAGAATACGTTTAAACTTTTTGAGGAGTTTCTCATGGTTCGTAACATCACTGTAGCCGCGGCCGTCGCGGCGGTGCTGGCCTCCGGCGCGGCAATGGCCGGTCAGCCCACGCCGGCGCAAGCCGCCAGCCCGACCGTCGGTCTATATATCTCCGGCTCTTCGGCCGCCAAGAATGCCGTTCTCGGCGCTCTCGAAAACGGATCGAGCTTCTGCGGCGGCTCGTACTCGCTGTTCAGCAGCACCGGCGACACGAATTTCTTCGCCGTTTCCTGCACCCCGGCGGCCTCGACGGGTCTTCCCAGCGCCAACGGCACCAACGTCTTCACCATCTGGTATCGCGATGAGGGCGGCTCGGTCACGGGCGCTCTGCCGCTGGTGAGCGGCGCACAGATCAATCAGCTGTCCCTCGGCAGTGCAACTGGTTCGGCCGGCAGCTACACCGCTGCGGTGGGCGGCGCCAGCGCCACCAATGGCATCGACGATTCGTTCACGGGCGCTGTGTTCAAGGCCCCCGTGCAGATGGGCATCACGGACGTCGAGCCGGGCGCACTCACCGGCAACAACTACCCGTCGGCTTACAAGTCCTCGGTGTATGGCAAGGCAACGGCGGCACAGCTCGCGGGCCTTACGCAGGCGACGATCTTCGATCAGGTATTCGGCGTGTTCGTGAACACCAACAGCACTGCTTTCAGCTCGGCTGAGAAGTCCGGCCAAGGCACGGCCACGGCGTCGCTCGACCTGTCGCAGCAGACGATTGCGGCGATCCTCCAGGGCAACCAGGTCAACTGGAACGATGTCCCCGACACCAGCGGCAATGCCGTGACCTCGGCCAGCCTGCCGATCACCATCGTGAACCGTGAGCAGGGTTCAGGCAGCCGCACGGCGACCGACCTCTTCTTCACGGGTGATCATTGCAGCGCCCTGCCGCAGACCGCCATTCAAGAATCCACGGGCGGCACGGCCGATTACTTCTCCACGGGCAACGTGCTCGCGGCGGCCAACACCATTCCGGGTTCAATCACCTACGCATCGATCGACAACGCGGGCAGCAGCAGCTACCCCAACCTGACGCTGGTGGCGGTGGACAACGTGCAGCCGTCCAACCTGAATGCGGCGGCGGGCACCTACGGCGCCTGGTACGAGGCGACGGTGACTACGGGTTCGAACTACAGCTCCCTGTCTGCGGATCAGCAGGGACTGATCCAGGGCCTGATCACCGCGTTCCAGACTCAAGCGACGCTCCCGGGCGCCGCGGACATTCTGGCGAACCCCAACTACAACACGCCGAGCTACCCGGTCTCAGGTACGGGAGTGACCATCTCGGGGCACACGGTCTACATCAATCCGTTCTCCCGCCTCGGCAACAGCTGCAACGATCCGCTGCCCTTTCTGTAGTAAACATCCGCAACGGAATTTGCGCTCCACGCTGGCCTCCCTCTGGGAGGCCAGTTTTTTTTTGCGCCACGTATCCGCTGAATGAAAACCGACACATTGGCGCGATACGATGGCCGGATGCGCATTGGATTCGTATTTGCCGGACGTGCCGCCACGGCAATTGCCATGGTTCTGCTCGCCCGTCTGCCGGGCATGGCCGCGTATGCCGGCGAGTCGGACCAATCCAAGTCCGAACAACATTTCGACGTGATGGAATACCGGGTGATCGGTAACACGGTGCTGACCAACCGGGATATAGAGAGAGTGCTCTATCCCCTCCTGGGCCCGAACAAGGCCCTTCCCGACGTCGAGGCGGCAAGGACCGCCCTGGAAACCTACTATCACGACCATGGCTATGGGACCGTCTTCGTCGACATTCCGCCGCAGAAGGTGGAGGGGGGCGTGGTGCGGTTGCGGGTGACTGAAGGGCGCGTCGAGAAGGAACAGATCAGCGGCGCGCATTACTTTCCCGAGCGCGACGTTATCGCTTCGCTGCCGGCCGCGACACCGGGTCAGGTGCTGCAGTTGTCGAAGCTTCAGGACGAACTTCAGGCCGTGAATGCCGCGACCCCGGACCGATCTGTCGTGCCCGTGCTCAAAGCGGGCTCCGCGCCGGGAACCGTGGATCTCTCCCTGCAGGTCCACGATACGCCGCCGCTGCACGGGAGCCTCGAGATCAACAACCAGGCCTCGCTCGACACGCGCTCGCTGCGCTCGATCGCGAGCGTGAGTTACGGCGACATGTTCGACCGCTTCGATAGTCTGTCGCTCCAGTACCAGACCACTCCCCAGCAGATCGACCAGGTCCGCGTTTTCGCCGCAAACTACGTGTTTCATCCGCTGGACTCCGGTCTGCAGCCATCGTTCGAATACATCAATTCGAACAGCAACGTGGCCGCGATAGGCACGCTGGGTGTACTCGGCATCGGCGAGATCACGGGGCTGCGGCTTGCCTATCCCTTCGTCACCGGTGCGGCATCGAATCAGTCGGTGACCTTCGGCGTTGATTACAAGCACTTTCGCAACACCATCAACCAAAGCGCCACCACGACCGACGATACGCCGATCAGCTACCTGAATCTGTCCTTTGCCTACGCCGGCCTGTGGCGCTCGGACTGGCGAACGACTGCCTTCAGTCTCACCGCGAATGCCGGTCCGCGCCATCTGGTGAACAGCGACGCCTCGTTCGAGAACGACCGGGCGGAGGGGCGCGCCAACTATTTTTACCTACGCGGCGATCTCGACTTCGAATTCAAGCTGCCGGCCGACTTTCGTCTGAAGCTTCGCGCGGCAGGACAGGCCGCAGCCGAACCTCTCATCACCAACGAAGACTTCTCCATCGCGGGCATCGACGGCGTGCGCGGCTACTTGGAGTCCGAGGTGCTGGGTGACAGGGGCATCAAGGAAACCTTCCAAGTGACTTCCCCCGGCTGGCGTGCGTACGAGCGCGTGATCGGCGACGCCTATGTGTTCGCCGATGCGGGGCGCACCTGGAACCTCGCCGTTCTGAGCTGCCAGCCCACCGGCACCGGCCTCAACCTGCACAGTTACGGCGGCGGTTTCGATGTATTGCCGGGCCAGAGGATCACCGGCGCGCTGACGTGGGCCAAGGTGCTTGACTCGGCGACCGACTTGGCGCCCGGCGCCGCTTCAGGATGTCCGGCTTCCGGCCCAGCTACTCTCGCAGGGCAATCGCGCGTTTTGTTCTTCCTGCGGGGGACCTTCTGAACAGCTGCGCGCTGTAGCGTCATGGGTCCGGGTATTCGCCACGGCCTTGTAACGAAACGTTAGTAGAGTGGATCGATGCATAGTCGATTCGTACGATCCGCCCCGGGCGGATTCCTGGTCGGTCTCGTGGTGTCCGCGGCCATTCCATGGAGCGGCCGTTCCTGGGCGGGCACGCAGTTGCCCGTGCCCTGCCTTGCGGGCAGCTGCGGGACGAATGCCTTGGGCTTCGTCACGACCGGGGCCGCCACGGCGGTTCAGTCGGGAAAGACGCTGTCGGTCGATCAGACCAGCAGCACCGCCACTCTGAACTGGTCGTCGTTCAACATCGGCGCCGGCGGCAAAGTGGTGTTCAAGCAGCCGTCGGCCACGTCGATCGCGCTCAACCGAATCTTCGATACCAACCCCAGCAGCATTTTCGGCACGCTCACGGCCAACGGGCAGATCTATCTCATCAATGCCAATGGTTTCCTGTTCGGTCCCCGCGCCACCGTCAACGTCGGCGGTCTGCTTGCCTCCTCGCTCAATCTCACCGACGCGAATTTCGCGGCCGGCATTCTCGCGCCCGGACTCAAGGGCCTGTCGGCACTGCAGCCGTTCCTGGATTCGGCCGGGAATGTGATCTCGCAGTCGATCACGGTCGATGCCGGCGCAACGCTCACGGCGGCCGATCAAGGTCGCCTGTTGCTGGCGGCGCCCAACGTTTCGAATGCGGGGAGCCTGAATGCACCCGACGGTCAGATCATCCTGGCCGCGGGCCAAAGTCTGTACTTGCAGGCGAGCACCGACTCGAATCTGCGGGGATTGATCGTCGAGGTCGACGGCGGTGGCACCGCCGCGAACCAGCTACTCGGCGCCATCTCGGCGCCGCGGGGCAATGTCACCCTCACCGGTCTTATGGTCAACCAGGACGGGCGCGTGTCCGCGACCACCAGCGTCGCGGCCAACGGGTCGGTGATCCTGCAGGCGGCTGACACCTTTCCCACCGATTATTCCCTGGGCACGCCTTTCTCCGCGACTCGCGGCGGGACGGTCGTGCTCGGACCCGGTAGCGTCACCGAGGTGCTGCCGGAACTTGCCGACACCACGACGGCGGTCGCGGCCCAAACCCAATTGCCGTCCTCGATCACCATCACCGGCCAGCAAGTATTCATGAACGACGCCGTGATCGATGCGCCCAGTGGGCACCTGAACGTCACGGCCGCGGCCGATCCCTCACAGGGCGTGCAAACCACCGACAATCCCAACGCGCAGATCCGGATCGATGCGGGCACGAGCATCAACCTCGCCGGAAGTCAGGCGCAATTGCCCATGGATGCCAATCTGCTGACCGTGCAGCTCCGATCCAATGAATTGGCGGATGACCCGGCGCAGAAGGGCGGCTCGCTGCAATCGACCCCGACGAATACGGTGACGGTCACGGTGGATATGCGCGCCGATAATGGCGCCGGCTCTCCGATCGCCGATCTGCAGTCCGCCATCGCCGCCGTGGGACAGACCATCGCCCAACGCACCGAGACGGGCGGCAGCGCCACGTTCGAGTCCGAGGGCGACATGTTGCTGAACCCGGGCGCGAGTATCAACGTATCGGGCGGCGCCACCACCTACCAAGCCGGCACCATCCAGACGAGCTACTTGATCGGCGCCAATGGGCAGCTCTACAACATCGGGACCGCGAATCCCTCGCTGGCCTACACAGGAGTCGTCAACCCGACGTTCACGCAGTCGTACGACAAGTGGGGAATCCAAGAAGTCATCCCGACTCCCGGCCTCAGCCAATACGAATCCAGCTATGTGCAAGGGGCGGCGGCCGGCAGCGTTCAGTTTGCGGCGCCCAGCCTGTTGCTCGCCGGCAGTCTTCAAGGGACGGCCGTCAGCGGACCCTACCAGCGTAGCGCGCCGCCCCAGGGCGGCACGCTCATCATCGGGGCGCCGGGCCTGGGTCTCCTCGGGAGCAACCAGCAGACCGACTATCTGGCGCCGAGCGTGGAATTGGCGGGGACGCTGACACCGATAGTGGTCGCAAACGGCGCGCCCTTGCCGGTGCAAACCTTGCAGTTGCCCACCTCGTACGTCACTTCCGACGGCTTCACGGACATGCAGATCTTCAGCAACACAAGCATCGCATTGCCCGCCGGGCTCCCGCTTCAGCTCACGCCAGGCGCGTCGCTCTCGCTGGTGGCGCCGCGAATCGACGTGGACTCCAGTATCGCGAGCCTGGGCGGGACCCTCTCGTTCGAGAATGTGCTCAGCGCGGCGAGCCCGGCATCCTCGTACACGCCGGGTCCGGGCCTCATTCGTCCCGCAGTGGAGGTCGGTGCCGGCGTCACCCTGGATGTCAGCGGCGAATGGACTAACGATGCGACATGGGCGAGCGGCGTCGGCACGTCGCCCACGTACTTGAATGGCGGCAAGATCACACTGCAGCTTACGGCGCCGGGTAGCGAGCTCGCGCTCGGAGAAAATGTTTCGCTGATCGCCAACGGTGGCGCTTGGCTTCAATCCGGGGGTACGGTCTCCTACGGTGCAGGCGGCGCCATCACGCTTGATGCGAGTCCCTCGACGGCGGCCATTCAATTCGGCCAGGACACGCGCGTTCAGGGCTTCGGCGCGGGCACCGCCAAGGGCGGGACCTTCACCCTGTATGCGACTCGCATCGATGTGTCCGAGGGCAACGGCACCGCCTGGACCCGGGCGCAGACGGTCGATGATCTTGACAACACCAACGGTCCGGTCCTCGATCTGTTCGCACCGCTGTTCGCGAATTATGGCTTTTCCTCGGTCAATCTGACCGCCACCGGGGCGGCGGCCGGAGCGACGAGCGATGTCTTGACCGTGGCATCGGGCACCTCGATCAGCGCCGAAACCAGGACCTTGCAGCTCGATACCAACTACACGGCCACCCCGACGGGCGGCACCTTGTCCGCGATCTCCGCCCCCACGCTGTTGCCGCTCTACGAGCGGCCCGCCGCCAGCGTCTCGCTCAACGTCATCCGCGAGACCGACGATGCCGTGGCTCTGGGCAATGCGGACTATGGCCAGCTCGACGTGCAGCCCGGGTCTGCGATTGTCGCCGATCCGGGGGGATCCATTGTTCTCACCGGCGAGGGTGGCGTGAACATCGGCGGAAGCCTGCGAGCTCCCGGCGGAGCGATCACGGTTTTCATTCCCTCGCCCGGAGACGTGAACTCGGGCACTGCGCCCGTCACCGATCCCGGCTACGTGCCCACACTGGGCATCGACATTGCGCCCACGGCCGTGCTTGACGTGAGCGGCACCGCGGTTATGCAGCCGAACTCCCAAGGGCTGCTCACGGGCACCCTGCTGCCGGGCGGTTCGGTGAGCTTGACCGCCGATCGGGGCACGGTCACCACCGAAGCCGGATCGATTATCGATTTTGCCGGGACCAGCGCCTTGCTCAACGTGTCGAACGGGACCAGCGTCGGCGCGACGACTCGCGAGGTGCTCGCCAGCGCGGGCGGATCGTTCACGCTGAGCGCCGGCGAATCCGTCGCCCTGCTCGGCAACTTCAATGGCGCCGCCGGCGTGGGCGGCAGCGGAACCGCGGCCTCTGGGTCGCTGACCGTCGACATGACCCGCACGCTCAACAGCATCGTTCAGGGCCCCGGGCAGCCTCTGCCCGCCACGGCGCTCGAGATCGAGTTGCTGAATAGTACAGCGGACGTATCGCGCAGTCCGGCGTATGCCGATGTGGCGGTTCTGGGCGCTCAGCAGATCCGCAATTCCGGAATCGATGCGCTGTCCCTGCAGGCGGACGGGAGCGTTTACATCGATGCGAGCCTGTCGCTGGGCCGTCAATTGAGCATCAACTCACCGGCCATCGACACGCCGACCACCGCCACTCTGTCGGCTCCCTTCGTTGAGCTCGGCAACTCGGCGACGAGCGGCGGCCCGGCCGTGGTGCCGACGCCCTTCGGCGGCAACGGCAACTTGACCGTGTCCGCCCAGCAAATGGTCCTGCAAGGCAATTTCGCAGTGCAAGGTACTTCCCAGGTCACCTTCTCGAGCGCCGGCGACATCCAGCTCCAAGGCACCTCGCCCAACGGCGCGTCGGGGCCCACCACCGGCTCGTTGGTCACCAACGGGAGCCTCGCCATCGATGCGACGCGGGTGTACCCGGACACCTACACCGCCTTCACCATCAGCTCCTTGCCAGGCAATGGCGCCTCCGTATCGATCGGCAGCACCGGAACATCTCCGGGATCGCCGCTCTCCGCGGACGGAGCGGTTGCGATCACTGCCGACAATGTGTCGGTGACCGGAACGCTGCTCGCTCCGTTCGGCAGCATTAATCTCACGGCCAACGACACGCTGACGCTCGCCAAGGGAAGCCTCGTGTCGGTGAGCGGAGCAGGTCTCACGGTGCCGTTCGGTCAGACCCAGTCGAATCAGGGCGAGTGGGTGTATCAAACGCCCAATGATGGGGCCCCCACCACCATCACCGGTGTACCCACCAAACAGATTTCCCTGGCGGCACCCAATATCGTGGTGCAATCGGGAGCGACGGCCAATGTCCAGGGTGGCGGCCAACTCTACGCCTACGAATGGGTGCCGGGCACCGGCGGCAGTTACGACAACCTCAGTGCGATGTGCTGCGCTTCGGCGGGTAACGTGGCGCTCTCCAGCTACCCGAACCTGTACGCCATTCTGCCCAGCGGGCGCGGTCAGGCAGGCCCGTATGATCCCCAGGAATCTGGGAGTGCCGTTCCCGGACAGACCATCTACTTGAGTGGCGGTGCGGGCATTGCCGCGGGCTACTACGCGCTCCTGCCGCCGCGTTACGCGCTCGAGCCGGGCGCCGTATTGATTCAGCTCGAGCCCGGAATCACCAGCGCCACCGGCGGGCAAGTCGGTACGCTTGCCAACGGCACACCGGTGATTGGCGGCTTCCTGTCGGTCGGTACCACGGGCCTGAACACCGGGGGATTGACTCTCTACGAGGGCGTGGTCGTGTATCCGGCCGGTTACGCCCATGAACTTGCCAACTACACGATTACCGATGCGTCCTCGTACTTCGCTGCGCAGGCCGCAGCCGCAGGCACGGGTCCCGTCTCCGAGCCCGCCGATGCAGGGACATTCACCCTTTCCGTCACACCGTCTACGAGTAACTCTTTATCCGTTGAGGGCAGCGTGCTCACGGCGGCGGCCAGCGGCGGCCGCGGCGCTCAAATCAACTTGAGTGCGCCCGATCTGGAGATCACGGGCCCCAACGGCACGAGCAGTGCGGGCGCCATCACGGTGTCCGGCAGCGTGCTGCAGAGCTGGAATGCGAGCTCCATAACCCTGGGCGGGGTGTCGACCTCGCTGCCCGTGAGTACGACCGCGAGCTCGACGAGCACGGCCGCCTCGACCGTGCCATCGGCGGATATCGTGGTGGCGGCCAACACGGTGACGGTGGACCCGGGGGTACAACTGGTCGCCGATCAGATCGAACTCGTGGCCCTGCAAGCGATCGATGTGGAGGCCGGTGCGTCGCTGATGTCGACCTCCGGCAAGAGCGGCACGCTGCTCAAGACCTTGCCGTCGCAGCAGACGGTGTACCTGACCAGCGAGCCCTATGGCACGGTCACGGATGCGGCTGCCAATGAGCTGGCGGCGCCTGCCCTGCTTTCGGTTTCCGACTTGGCTTTGTCCGTGGCAAGCCGCTCGGCATTGAGTGGCGGCGCAGGCTCGACCATCAACGTCGCCCGGGGCGCGACCCTGGCCTCGGGAGGGGCACTGGCCATCGATGCGCCCGGCGACGTCACGCTGGCCGGGACGCTGAGCGGCAAGGGAGCCAGTTGGTCGCTGAGTTCGGGGAGCGTCGCCTTCGTGGGTTCGGTGCCATCGGCCGACAGCTTGAACATCAATGGCGCTCTCCTGTCCTCGCTCCAGCAGGCCGGCGCGCTTCGAATCGCGAGTCAGGGCAACATCGACATCGACATCCCGGTATCGCTCGGCGTCGGCGCGGCGGGGTCGGCTCCCACGTTGACTTCCCTCACGCTCATCGGCAATGCAATCAATAACAACGCCGCCGGCAGCTCGGAGTTCGGCGCGGCGAGCCTCACCCTCGGCGGCAATGTCACACCGACCAGTGCATCGCCCGCGCCCGCCGCGGCAACGGCCGGCGGCGGCAGGCTTCTGTTCGATGTCGACACTATGGTGGTAGGGCCCGGCGTCCTGTCCGTCAACGGGTCTGCTCAGGTCACCGCGCAGGTGGCGGGCGCCTTCGAGGGCACGGGCGCAAGCTACCTGAACGTGGGCGGCAACCTCGCCATCAATGCGGTCGAACTCACGGCGGCTCCGGTGGCGACAGATTTGACGAGCGTGCCGGGGGTCACCAGCGCGTCCGGCACGACTCTCGCGACGACAGGCATTCTTGCCATCGGCGCCCCCACCTCGCTCGCTGCCGGAACCATCCTGCCGACGCTGGTGGGAGGGAGCCTCACGCTCAAGGCCGCCGACATCGAGGACGCCGGAGCCATCCTCGCCCCCTCCGGTATCGTCGACCTCAACTCCTCCGGAAATCTGCACCTGGCCTCGACGGCGAGGATCAGCACCGCGGGGACTGCGATTCAAGCCGTCAATCAAACCGCGTACTCACCGGGCGGGCTGGTGCAGCTCACCGCCACGGGCAACATGAGCTTGGACGCGGGTTCCTCGGTCAGCGTGGCGGGTAGTACCAAGGCGCCCGCCGGAACACTGAACCTCGATGATCAGGGGGGTACTCTCGGTAGCTGGCACCATCGACGGCGCCGCCCCCTCCGGCAACGCGGGCGGCAGTCTCGTGGTCATCGCGGATAGACTCTCGGGCGGTCTCGCAAGCCTCGTGGCAAACCCAGGGCTGAGCGGATTCAACCAGGCGGTAAACGTCCGTGTCCTGAATGGCGATCTCGATCTCGTGAGTGGCGGAGTGATCACGGCCAACAGCATCACACTCACGGCGGACTCCGGTGCAGTCGACATCGCCGGGGTGCTGAGTGCGCCATCCGCGGCACTGCGCGGGCTCATCGATCTGTCGGGTGGAGTGGGCGTCACGCTGGCCTCGACGGGACAGTTGCATGCCGACGGTAGCGGCAGCGCGGGCCGCGGCGGCGAAATTGACGTGAACTCGGTGATGTCCAGCTGCAATGGCACGACCTGCACCAGCACGGGGTCGATCACCCTCATGAACGGCAGCGTCATCAGCGCTGACGGCGCCGCGCAGATGGGTGAGCTCGTCCTGCGCGCGCCCGCGTTGACTGCAACCAACGAAGTGGCCATCAATGCAGGCCAATCGGGAATCGGCGCCGATGTGAGCCATGCCGGACAGGTGATCGTCGAGCCCGTGATGGTCACTCCGACATCGTCAGCCACCATCAGCTCCGATATAGGCAACGCAGCCACTGCGGCCGCGGGCTTTTTGACCGCGGCGGCGCCCACGATAGCCGCGCGATTGACGAGCCCGAGCGCCACCCCCGTTGCGGTTCAGGCGGGCATCGAGCTGCAGGACGCGAACCCCGCCGATGCACTCGCGCTGCCCGCCCTCGACTTGAGCCAGTACAGCACCGCAGGCCAGGTCATCAACGTCGCGGTACGGGCGGCGGGGTCCATCACCATTGACGGCACGATCTCGGATGGCGTCACGGCCCGATCCGCGGGCCGCGGTGGCACCACGACCACGCTCACAGGCCTGCCTTCGGGCTCATTGACGTTCGTGGCCGGCGCCGATCTATCGAGCGCCAATCCCGTAGCCGTGCTCGCGAATTCAGCGGCCGCACTGACCCTGGGACCCACGGCCATCGTCCGCACGGGAACCGGCGATATCGACTTGTCGGCCGCCGGCGATGTGGTGTTCCAGAGCGGATCGAGCGGTGGTGCCACCGTGTACACGGCCGGGCTGGCCGGCGCTCCCGCGGCCATCATGGGCAGCAGCAGGCTGCTTGGGAGTTTCCCCACCGATGGGGGCAACGTGATCGTGACGGCGGGCGGTTCGGTGGTGGGCGCGGCCTTCGTCGACCCCAATCTGGATGGCGGAGACTTCAGCGTCACGGGCTGGCAACCCCGAGGCCTCGTGACCCCTGCGACCAGCGGACAGGCGGCGGGCCCTGCGCAGTACGGCGTCAACTTTGACGAGTTCGATTGGAACGTGGGCGCGCTCGGCGGCGGCGACGTCACGGTGCTCGCCGGTGGCGCCGTGAACAACCTGTCCGCGGCGACTGCCGACAGCAGTCCCGATGGCAATGCGACCCTCTACGGCGCCGGCGGCGGCTTGCGCATCATGGCCGTGGGTGATATCGGCAGCACGCAGGTCTACGTGGCCGACGGAACGGGTACCCTCAGGACGAATGCGGGCCTACCCGCCATCGTGCCCGGCTCGACGCCGGGCAGCTATCTGGGCTCGACCTTTGCGCTGGGCAATTCAAGTATTTTCGTGTGGGCTCGCCAGTCTCTTCAGGTCGATGCCGTGTACAACCCGACCTACATTTCGCCGTCCGCCCAGTCAACGGGGCAGCCGGTCAATTTCTTCACCTATGGCAACAATTCGAGCCTCAATCTATCGAGCACCGACGGCAGCGCAACGCTCGAACTCATTCCGGACAGATTCGATATGGGCGTGCTGCTCGGGCCGGCTCTGCTCAACAGCACCGCAGGTTTGCTCAATTTGCCGGCCAACCTGTCGATGCAGGCCTTGCAGCAGGACATCGATCTGAAAATCCCGGGGACGGGTGCCATCCTGTTCCCCTCGGACACCGGCCAGCTATCCCTGTTCGCGGGGCAGGACATCGTCGGCAACGACTCCACGCTCGCCATGGCCGACAGCTTTCCCTCAGCGGTCTGGACCGCGGCATCGCCTCAAACAGCAAAACCCGCGAGTCCGGCGTATTCCATCGGCGGCTTGGCCGAGTTTCAGGGGGCCATTCACGTCGGGGATCCCAATCCCGCGCTGATCACAGCAGGCGAGGATATCGACGATCTCGGCCTCAATATCCCGAAGGCGGCGGACGTCTCCGCCGGTCGCGACATCGTGAATCTCGCCTACGTGGGCCAGAACGTGGTGCCCACGGATACCACGCTCATCACCGCGGGCCGCGACATTGTCTACACGGCTACCGGCAATGGGATCGCCGTGGGTGGTCCGGGGAGTCTCGACATCTTCGCCGGCAGGAACATCAATCTCGGAGTTTCCGGCGGCATCACGACTACCGGCAACCTGGAGAATGCGAATCTGCCGAGCGCCCAGGGCGCCGACGTGACTCTGGCGGTGGGCTACGGCAGCCAGGGAGCCGATTATTCCTCGTTCCTCACGAACATCATTGCGCCTTCGACGACCTATCAGGGCGAGTTGATCGAGTACGTGGAGGCGCAGACCGGGAACTCCGGATTGTCGTTCGCGCAGGCGCAAACCGCGTTCAGGAGTTTCAGCCAGAGCCAGCAAGCGGCGCTGATCGACAATATCTTCTTCCACGAATTGCTGCTGTCGGGCCGTGCGGCCAATTCGGGGACCGGGGTCGGATTCACGGAAGGTTATGCCGCCATCGCGGCCCTGTATCCGGGCGGCACCGGTGCGGCCGCCGCGAGCCCGTACAGCGGCAACCTCAACCTCATCACCAGCCAGATCTATACGTTGAGCGGCGGTAACATCTCGATTCTGGTGCCCGGCGGGGACATCAACGTGGGTCTCGCGTATACGCCGGCCGGATTGATTCAAAAACCCGCGGACCAACTCGGCATCGTGGCCGAGGGTGCGGGCGACGTGGACATCTATGCGCTGGGAGACGTGAACGTCAATGCCTCGCGTATCTTCACCCTCGGCGGCGGCAACATCCTCATCTGGTCCGACGAGGGCAGCATCGATGCCGGCAACGGCTCCAAGTCCTCGCTGTCGGTGCCGCCGCCGGTGATTCTCATCAGCAACACGGGGGCCATTTCGCTCGACTACGGGGCCTCGCTGGCCGCGGGCAGCGGCATCCGCACCATTGAAACCAGTCCCAGCGTGCAGCCGGGCGATGTCGATCTCGACGCGCCCGTGGGCACGGTGAATGCGGGCGACGCCGGCATCGGTGCCTCGGGCAACATCAATATCGCGGCGGCCCATGTCATTGGTGCCCTCAACATCAATTTCGGCGGCACCGCCACCGGTGTGCCTTCGGACCTGAGCGGCTTGGCCGCGAGCTTATCCGGTGTCTCTTCCGTGGCCAGCAGCGCCACCACGAGCGGCGCTGCCTCCGCCGAGTCTGGTGCCGCGGCGGCAAAGGAAGTGGCTCCTCTGGCGCAAAACGCCTTGAGCTGGCTGGAGGTGTTCGTCACGGGACTGGGTGAGGAGAACTGCAAGCAGGACGACGTGGAATGCCTGAAGCGCCAGAAGTCGGCGGCCCCATGAGCACGCGATAGTCACCCCGCTGTAACAAATCCATCACGGGCTTTATCGACAATGAGCCCACGAAAAAAACCATGCTGAGGATTCCACATCGATGAAGGGTCTCGCCAAATTCGTCGTGCTCGCCGCCGCGCTGCTGCCTGCGGCGGCGCCCGCTGCATCGTGGTGGAACAACGACTGGAAATATCGCAAGGAGATCGGCTTCGACCTCACGGCATCGGGGGTCGACATCAATGGTACGACTCAGGACGTTCTCATACTGGTACGGCTGTCGCTCGCCAACTTCGCGTATTTCAACGATACGAAGCCCGATGCATCGGACTTTCGGCTGGTGGCGGGCGATGACAAGACGCCGCTCAAATTTCACTTCGAGAGATACGATCCGCAAAGCCAACTCGCCTTCCTCTGGGTGCGCGTTCCGCAAATCACCGGCGGCTCGAAGAGCGATAAGATCTATGCGTACTATGGCAATGCCGATGCTCCGGCCGCTGCGGATGTCGCCGGTACTTACGATGCGCAACAAGTGCTCGGTTTGTCGTTCGCCGAGGCGAGCGGACTGCCGCTCGATGCGACCGCCTACAAGAACAATCCCGCGGCGTCGACCGCGGAGTTGACGCCGGCCTCGCTGATCGCCGGCGGTGCCAAGTTCGCAGGCAATCAGAGCATCACCGTACCCGCCACCGCATCGCTCCGCCTGCTGCCGAACCAGGGCTTCACCGCCTCGGCGTGGCTGCGCATCGAGCAACCCCAACAGTCGGCCATCCTCGCGCTCGCCGACGGAAGCAAATCTCTCGAGCTCGATGTCGAGGGCGCCAAGCTCGTGGCGCACGCCGCTCTCGGCGGCGCGCCGGTGACGGTCGCCAGCACGGGCGACCTCTCGATGGGCCAGTGGCATCACGTCGCTCTCACCGCGGCCGGCGGCAAGCTCACGCTATACCTCGACGGCCTGCCGGTCGGCAGCGCGCCGGTGACCCTCGACGAGGTCGGCGGCAGCTTTACCATCGGCGCCGCCGGGGGCAAGAAGTTCCTGACCGGCGAGATCGACGAGGTGCAGGTCGCCAAGTCCGCTCGTAGCGCGGACTGGATCAAGGCCTCGGCGCTCGGTCAGGGCATGGATGCGAAACTGGTCGTGTACGGCGCCGACGGGCAGCGCGAAGGCGGTGGTCAGACGACCTATTTCGTGACCATCGCCAAGAATCTCACGGCCGACGGCTGGGTGGTGATCGGAATATGCATGGCCATGTTGGTGATCGCGTTGCTCATCATGATCACCAAGGCATTTTCGCTGACCCGGGTCGAGCGCGCCAATGCGAGGTTCTTGAAGGAATTCCGCCGGCTGGACGCCAAGAATGCGACGGCACTCGACGAGCCCGCGCCGGATGAGGACGCCGACCTGGACGATGCGCCCTCGATGGCATCGCTCGCGAACGAGCAAAACAAGTACGGCGCCTCGACGCTGTACCGCCTCTATCACCACGGGGTTCGCGAAGTAAACAAGCGCGTCGCCTCTCAGTCGATCAGCGCCGCGCACGTGAACCTGCTGTCGCCTCAATCGATCGACGCCATCCGCGCCGCCATGGATGGCACCATGACGCGCCTTCAACAGAGTCTTTCCAGCCAGATGGTGCTGCTCACCATCGCCATCTCCGGCGGACCGTTCTTGGGCCTGCTCGGCACCGTCATCGGCGTGATGATCACCTTCGCCGCGATCGCGCTCTCGGGCGACGTCAACGTCAATGCCATCGCCCCCGGTGTTGCGGCCGCGCTGGCCGCGACCGTCGCCGGTCTCGCGGTCGCCATCCCGGCTCTGTTCGGCTACAACTGGCTCAATACCCGGATCAAGTCGATCAGCGCGGACAACCGCGTGTTCGTCGACGAATTCGTTACGCTGCTCGCCGAGCAGTACAGTTGAGTTGACCTATGTCCGGCTCCGTTGACGGCGGCGATAAGGATGTTTACGACGACATCAACATCACACCGATGCTCGATCTCGCATACGTGTTGATGGTGATCTTCATCATCATGACCACGGCGTCGGTTCAAGGCATCAAGGTGAACTTGCCCAAGGCGAGCGATACGCCATCGCTGGCAAAGCCGCAGACGAAGGCGATCACGATCACGGCGGACGGGACGATGTATCTCGATACATATCCCGTAAGTTTGCCGGAGCTCGAGACGCTGCTGCGGCAATACAAAGCCGCCAATCCGAATCTCCCCGTCGTGGTCAAGGCGGATTCGACGATTCCCTATCAAAAGGTGGTGGACGTGCTCGACATCGTCGGGCGTCTCGAGATCACGCAACTTGGGTTAGTGACCCAGCGCATCGTCAAGTAGTCATACAGCGTGACGGACAAGCGCACCGTGCATCGCAATGTTACCCGGCTCATGGGGGTCGCTTTCGCGCTCCTCGCCGCCGTAGGTTTCGTCTGGTTCGTGCAGAAGATGATGGGGTCCAAGACCGGCAAGACGACGCGGGTGGTGGAGACGGTGCAGATCATTCGTCCGCCGCCGCCGCCGCCGGATCAACCGCCGCCGCCGCCACCGGAGAAATCGCCGGAGCCGCTGCCGAAGGATGAGCCCGACCCGACGCCCGAGCAGCAGCCGGACCAAGCACCCGAGCAGCCTCTCGGAGTGGATGCCGAGGGGTCCGCGGGAGGTGACGCGTTCGGGCTGGCGGCGCGCAAGGGTGGCAGTGATTTGATCGGCGGAACCGGGACGGCGCCGTTCGCGTGGTACACGAATCGCATGCGCGATGCGATCAAGGATCGGTTGGCGGCGGCGCCCTGCACGAAATCGGCGAAGGGGTCCTTGTCGACTCGGGTGCTGGTGGGAGCCGATGGGCACGTCAAGCAGATCAAAATGCTTGCCGGCACCGGGAATGCCCAGGTCGACGAATGCGTGGACAAGGTGCTCGCGACGATCACCAGCCTGGGCGATGCGCCGCCGCCGGGCATGCCGGAACAAGTGAATCTGCGGGTCGTTTTCTAAGAGAGAATTCCAGGGAGATCGATGAACATGTTCAGGCCGGGAGCATTGCGGGTCACAACGGCGTTCTTGACGCTTGCACTCGGTTCGCCGATGGTTTGCCATGCCGACGACCAGCGCCAGTCGCTCGAGGAGCTGCGCAATACGGTGATCAATCTGCTGCAAGGCCTGGTCGATCAGGGCGTGATCAGCAAGGAAAAAGCGCAGCAGATGGTCAAGGCCGCGCAAGATAAGGCAGCGGCGGACGCGGCGCGCTCCGCCGCCAACGCGAGTGCCGCGGCGAAAGAGGAAGAGGGGGCAGTGCGGGTGCCCTACGTGCCGCAGATCGTACAGGATCAAATCGCCAAGCAAGTCGAGGAGCAGATGAAACCCGCCGTCGTAGCCGACGTGGTCAAGGAAGCCAAGACGGAAAAATGGGGCGTGCCCGGGGCGCTCCCCGACTGGCTCACCCGCATCCGGCTATCGGGTAACGTGACGCTGCGCGAGGAGGATGTCTTCTACTCCGGCGCCAATGCGCCCGAGTACAACTACTTCGCGATAAATCAGGCAGGCGGCATCGCGCAGGCGGGTGAGAACGCATTTCTCGATACCACGGAGGACCGCGCTCGATTTCGCGGGCGTGCCCGGCTGGCGGTGGAATCGGATCTGACCGATTCGATCTCGACGGGCCTGCGCCTGGTCACGGGCAACACGTCGGATCTCGTATCTCAGACCCAGACCCTGGATGGCACCGCGCCTTACGCCTTCGGTCTCGACGAGCTCTACATCCGCCTGGACGAGCGCAACCCGCAACGCTTCCCCTGGCTGTCGGTGGTCGGAGGCCGGTACTTGAACCCCTACGACACTCCCACGGATCTGATCTTTCACAAGGATTTGACTTTCACGGGGCTTGCTGCCACCGGCCGATTCGGCCTCGGCGACGGCAGCGCCGAGCAAACGCATTTATTCTTCACGGCTGGCGGCCACCAGCTGCAGGAAATCGAGTTTTCTCCCCAGGACAAATGGCTGGCGGCGGCGCAGCTCGGCGCCAATATAAGATTCGACGACAGCCAGCGGCTGCGCGTCGCCGGCGGGCTTTTTGATTTCTTCAACGTGACCGGGCGCTTGAATCCCGCCGACGAACCGGGGCTGTACAACTACACCGCGCCCACCTTCCTGCGTTTCGGCAACACGCTGTTCAATATCGCGAACAGCCCGAACAACACGACGCAGCTGTACGCCCTCGCTTCCAAGTTCCGACTCGTCAATCTCAATGCCACCTACACCTATGCCGTCGGCAGATACACGGCGGCGGTGTCGGCGGACGCGGTGCGCAACTTCGGCTTCAATGCGACCGCAGTCGAAGAGAACACGGGGTACTATGTCGCGCCCCGCACCAAGGGGTACCAGACGGAACTCAGTTTCGGGTATCCCACGGTGCTCTCGGCCGGACAGTGGCGCGGGCGCGTCGGCTATCGGTATTTGCAGCGAGATGCCGTGATCGACGGCTACACGGACTCGGATTTCCACTTTGGCGGCACCAATGCCCGCGGCTATTACCTGACTGCCGATTATGGGCTGGCGCACAACCTCTGGATGCGTGTCAGATACCTGAGCGCGAACGAAATCGATGGGCCGACCTACAACGTCGACACGCTGCAGATCGACATGAACACCGCCTTCTAGGAGCGCGACATGAGGCATAGTCTGGTCATCGCGATATTGCTGGCGGGCCTGCTTGCCGGACCGTCGCCCGTGCGCGCGCAGACCCCGCGCGGCGGCGGTG
>CAVTNZ010000047.1:0-64976 GCA_963736185.1 uncultured Gammaproteobacteria bacterium
TGGGGCAGAGCTGGCCGCTGATCCTGATCCTGCTGGGACTGTTGATGCTGGCGGAGCGTGCGGCGCTGGCGGGGGAAAACTACCCACAGCCTCCGGGCACGCCGTGGCCAAACGGAGCGCAGGGGACGGGCCAAACTTCGAATTTGGGCACACAGCCAACGCCGGGCACGGCGAACGCGCCAACTGAATCGCATGACTATGGCGACGAGATTCATGGAGGGCAGTCATGAGCAGCGCACCTCCGAATATGCCTCCGGGAGGCGGAGCGCCTCCGCCGTACGATCCCAAGATGCAGTGGCGCCTGCATCGCGAGCAGCAGCGCGCAGCGTGGCGGGCGCAACGCGATGCATGGCGCGCACAGCGCCACGTGTGGAAGGCGAATTACGTGGGAGCATACGGGCCTCGCGTACCTTCGGTGGTGGGTCCGGTGCTTCTGATTTGCGTGGGCGTGATCGCCATGCTGCTGGTGACCGGGCATCTCGACAGCACCTCGTTTTCTGAGTGGTACGGGCATTGGTGGCCGCTGTTGCTGATTGTGGCAGGGCTTGCGCTGCTGGCAGAGTGGACGCTGGACACGCGGCGGGCGACACCCGTCCGCAGGAGCGGCAGCTTTGTGGGTATCCTGTTTCTGGTCGCATTCCTGGGCCTTTGCGCGGCGGGATGGAACCACATGCGGCCGATGTTCGGCAACTGGAACGGCGATAACGACTTCTTCAACTTCTGGGGCCAGCCCGAGCACGACCTGATCAGCCGGCGGACACGCAGGCGATTCCGGCGAACGCGACAATTCAGATTCTGAATCCGCGCGGAGACGTGAGCATTACGTCGGGCGACCAGCCGAGCCTGCAGGTGCAGGCGCACGAGATGGCGTATGCCGACTCCGATGCCGGAGCAACCCAGATCTTCGACAGCGAAGCCGCGCACGTGACGGTGAGCGGAGACGGTGCTGGTGCAATCGAATGGCAACGACCATGGCCGCGTGAACCTGACGGTAGATACAGTTAAGGTTATGTAGCCAATGCTTTAAAAATCGTTTATAGGAATCTTGGTCGATATTGTTTTGGTATTATAATTAAAACGTTAGTAAATTGTATCTAAAATTATATGTAAAGTCAATTATTAAACTTATCATGTATTTTAGGTCTAAAATAATTAATCCAATTAAATTCGGATGCATTATTATAGTTGGGGCAGCGTTAAATATTTGGTTAATTATAGCTTAAATTACTGAACGAAAATTAGCAAAGTATCTTAGTGCTTTCTTGTATGCTGCTTTGCTTAATTTAATTATTCACGAGCTGTGCGCAAGTATATTGAGGCGATGCTGGCGGACGACGCTTATCAGTGGTTCGGGGAGAACGGCGGACTGACGCGCGCGAACGGCGACCGTTTCCGCCGCATGATCCTGTCCCGCGGAAACACCGAGGACCTTGCGGAGATGTATGCCGCCTGGCGCGGCCGTGCCCCCAAGGTCGACGCCATGCTGAAGGACCGCGGTCTGGCCGACCCGTCCCTCTAGCGGCGCGGATCCGTCCGCCTCAGTGCGTGATGGTGATCGAAGGATCCAATTCTTGGAGCGCGCCGCCGATCGTCGTCCTGCCGGTCCTGTCGATGTCGGATCGCGAATACGAATGTCCCGGCCCGAGGCAGTCCGCGGGATGCGGGATCAGGCTTGCGGTTTGATCGACGCAGTTCGCGCGCGCCGCATCATCCGGCGCGGCTTCGTTCCGGGCGTGAACATTCCCCGTCGATGCGCAGCCCGCCAGCGCGCAGGCTGCGACCAGTGCGGTCCAGTGGGTCATGGGACGCTCCTTCGTTATGCCGCTTTACAATAATGCCGAGGTTACGCCTGTTGCAAAGCGATTGGACAGCCCGGGACACGATAAGTTAACTCGCCCGGCGCAGCGGCGCTTGCGGTGGATACGGCGGGATGGGCTATCATCGATCATCTTCAAAACTACGTTCGCGCTGGGGGTTGTTCCGTGAAATCACGCCTGCCGTCGATAAAGTGCGCCCTCGCATTCGTTCTGATGCTGTGCTCGGCCGCATCCCATGCGGTGCCCGTGTCGCACATCCAGGTTCGCATCGTCACCGGCATGGCGGATCTTACCGCCGGTAGCTATCTCGAGCTTCGCATCTACGAGGCCGGCAAGGCGGTGAAGCGGGTTGCGCTCACCCATGGCGAGGCGTGGCCGCGGGATTCGACCCGGGTGATTCCATTGACGTTGAACGAAGCCATCGATCCGCGCAATGTGCAGCGCTTCAGCCTCTATTACCGCGCCGCGAGCCCGCTGTCGCCGCCGTGGGAAGTGGTCGCCGCGGATGTCGATCTGTCGGCGGGCCGCGAGCCGCAGCAATTGCTGCTCGACACGACATTGTCGGGAGAAATTTCGCACCAAGGCGAGCTCGCCACCCTGGATCGCGACGCGTCCACCATGACCTGCATGACGGATGCGGATTGCGACGATCAGAAGGTCTGCAACGGACGCGAACGCTGCGCCCCCCATTCGCCCGGGGCCGATGCGCGCGGCTGCGTCAGCGGCAGTCCGATGGTGTGTCCGGTCAATCAGATTTGCGCCGAGGGGCGGGGGTGCGTGGGGGCGGGGACAACCAAGTCGTCCGCATCGGCCAAGCAACCCTGAGAGCCGTGGCGGGAGGCGCGAGCCCGCCGCACCCGGTCGGCTAATCTCCGCCCGTCAAAGTCATCGAGTGCGCCGTGGGCCCCGGCAGAAGCGCGGTCGGCGTGCCCCGCACCCAGTCCGTGAATCCCGCCCGGTAGAACGGCGACAGCGGATGGCCGCTCTGCCCGCCGGGCATGTGAAAGTACCCTTCCCGCTCGTGCCCGGGCGCGACGCTGAAGCGCTCCGAAGCTCCATAGTCGGGGCCTTGAATCCGCGGCATGTCGTGGCGCCCTCCGGGCACCGAAACCGTCGGCATGTCGAGGAACCCGGCGAGGAAGGGCAGCGCCGGGGAGAGAGGATGGGCGACGCGCAGCGCGTTCACGGTTCCCCACGTACAGGACGGGAGCGACGCGCAACCGGCGGGCACATGCTCGCTCGCCGTCAACGCACCCTCCAGAAAGGCATCCCAATCCGCATAGTTCGGCGATAACAGGTTCGCGGGACGCTCCTGCAACAGGCGCCACAGCGGTCCTTCGAAGGAATCGGGAATCTCCAGCTCGAAATCCGGCGCCACGTGGCGGGCGGCCGCGGTGAGCATGTAAAAGGCGCGCGCCTCGACCTGGAGGCGAAACGCATTGACCAGCCGGTAGGCGGAGTCGCCCGGCGCGGCGTGACCGCTCCAATGCGCCAGCACTTCGCGCGCAGCAGCCTGATCGTCTCCGCCGCGGGCGCGCACACGCTCGAGGACCTCCATCATCAGCGCGCGCCAGCGCTCGAGGAACAGCGCGCGATCGTCCAGTTGGATCGACAGGCTCGACAGCGGGGTGAACGGGGCCGGCGCGTCGCGCAAGTCCGCGGCGATTTGCGCGGCCCGGGCGCCCCGGTCCATGCCGTCATCACCGATCAGTGCGGCCATGTCGCCGCCGATCACGCGCGCGTTGGCGGACCAGAGCAGACCGCCCGGCGGATCCAGCACATGCGGTTGATCCGCTGCATCCAGCCAGCCGTCGAATCCGACGCCCGGGTCGGTCGAGAGCCGGGGAACATCGGCGTCGGGCGCGGCCCGCCGCGGCAGCCGTCCCGCGAGCGCCCAGCCGATGTGGCCGGCGCTGTCGGCGACCATGAAATTTTGTCCCGGTATTCCGAGCTTCCCCGCGATCCGCACGGCATCGGCTGCGGAGCGGGTGTGCTCCAGCGACAGCATGTCGAGATTGATCGCCCCGGGGTCCTGGGCGGTCCACTCGAAAGCATAGGGCCGCCCCTGCCAATCCCGTCCGATCACCGGGCCCCACGGGGTCAGCGCGACGTCGAGATGCTCGGTGGGGGCGCCCTTGACCGCAATCGGCTCGTCCACGTGTCGCAGCTCATGCGGCCCATCGGACGCGAGATAGGCGCCTGGGTCGTCCGGCGCCGGCACCAGGCGGATGACCCGGGAAAACTGACCGTAGCTGTTGGTGAAACCCCAGGCGATGTGGCCGTTGCTTCCCGCGACGATGGAAGGCGCGCCGGGCAGGGTGACTCCGACGGCATCGAACCCATCATCGCCCTTCTGCCGCAACCGGACGCGGTACCAGATGATGGGAACCCTGAAATCGAGATGCATGTCGTTGGCGACGATCGCGGCGCCATTGGAGGTGCGCGACCCGGCGACCGCCCAGTTGTTGCTGCCGAGCGCGAGATGTCGCAACACCCGTTCGGGCGGTTCCACCGGCAGGCCGGTCTGCTTGCGCAGGTCGACCTCCGTCGCGCCGGGAACGACGGGGGCAGCCGCGCGGCTGCCGTCGATCGCCGCCTCCCAGTCGGTCGCGTCCGCCTCCAGGAATCGCCACAAGGCTTCCGGCAGCGCCGCGCGCAGCAGGCCGCGCTGCAACTGACGGTGACCGGAGTAGTCTTGCAGCTGCAGAAACATGGCGTGCACGCACAAGATCGTGTCCTCGTCGCGCCAGGCTTGCGGCCGGCTGCCGAGCAGCCAATATTCGAAAGGACGGCTGCGCAGCGACCCGAGACCCGCATTCACGCCGGCGGTGTAAGCCCGGATCACGGCCAGACTGGACGCATCGGCTCGCGCGACCGCGCGCGCGGCCACATCGCGGAATCGATGCACCCGGAATCGCCGATCCTCGGGCAGGAGCGACGCACCGAGCAGCGCGGACAATTCTCCGGCGGCCGCGCGCCGCATCAGGTCCATTTCGAAGAAGCGGTCCTGGCCGTGCAGATAGCCCAGCGCCCGGGCCAGATCGGCCCGATTGGCGCCGGTGATGGTGGGAACGCCGGCCGCGTCGCGCTCGATGGTCACGGGGGCCTGGAGGCCCTGCAGCACCGCCCGGCCATCGATGACCGGAAGGCTGGCGCGCAGGATGAGCCACGCGGCCAAGGCCGGCGCGATCAGCACGGCGCCGAGCACGCCCAGAATACGCAGGGAATGCGCGCGCATCATTGCGCGCGACTTTTCGAATCGACGCCCTGACGTTCACATCCATGCTGCCGGGCGTCGGGGTGCATTATCCCGTCGGCGGTTCCGGGAAGCGCTGCCCGATTCAGCGGTCCGGATCGTGATATGTCAAGGGCGAATGGCATGGGATATCTTAGTGCACGTTTGCGCGGGCGCGGCAACTCGGTGACAATTGCCCGCACAAAAACCAGACTCCAAGGCGTCGTACGCATGCAAAAATCCTTCACGTTGTATGGCCGGCCCGGTTCCGGCTCGCTCGCGGTTCAAGTCGCGCTGGAGGAATTGAACCTGCCCTACGAACGCGTCTGGGTGGGGAGCGGGACGGCGGATGTCGAGCGTTTCCGCAGGATCAATCCCACCGCAAAGGTGCCCGCGCTCGAATTGCCGGACGGAACGCTCATGTTCGAATCCGCGGCCATGCTCGTGCACCTCGGAGCACGGGACGAGGGCGCCGGACTCGCGCCCCGGCCCGGCACCAGCCGCCACGCGATCTTCCTGCAGTGGATGACCTTCATGTCGGCGAACGTGTACGACGCGGCCCTGCGGCTGTTCTATGCCGCGCGTTACTCCTCGCGCGGCGAGGCGGACGCCGCGGCCATCGCCGCCCAGGCCGCAATCGAGTACGCGGCCCATCTGTCGCTCATCGGCCGAACGCTCGAACCCTACGTGCTCGGGGCCGAGTACACCCTGGCGGATGCGTATCTGTACATGCTCGCCTCCTGGCTGCCCGAGAAGCAGGAGTTGTTCGCGCGCGTGCCGGCACTCGACTCGCATGCGCAGAAGGTCGCGGGGCGCGCGGCGGTGATGAAGGTCGAGGCGGATCACGCGAAACAGGCCTGAGATTCGACATGCGGCCCTGACGCGGCTCAATCGTCGAGCCCGAGTCCCTTCAGGATTCTGGGCGCATGCTTTTCGACGCGCGCCGCCCGCGTCGCCGATCGCTTCGCTCCGGCGAAGTGCAGGAGGTAGGCTCTCTGCCGTCCGGGGGTGAGTGCGCGAAAAGCCGCCTCGAGCCCGGGATCCGCAGCCAGGCGCCTCTGAAGCTCCTCGGGCACATCGAATTGGGCCGTGCTGCGCATTGGCACCTTGGCCCCGGATTTCTCGATGGCGATCGCCTCGCGAATATAGGACTGGACCGCCGCCTTGCGCGCGAGGACTTCGGCCAGCGAGGAGAAGCGGATCTGCCTGGCGGCCTGCACGTTCTTGGTTTGCCGGACGAGAATCCCCGCGGGGTCGCGCAGCAGCGCGCCTTTCATGAACAACAGCGCGCAATAATCCTTGAAGCCGTGGATCAGGACCACCTTGCCGCCCTCGAGGTCGTAGCAGGCCTGGCCCCACTTCAGCTCTTCGTTGAGTCCGGAGGCGAGACAGAGCTCTCGCAGCAGGGCGAATTCCGCGCTCCAGCGCCTTTCCCCCGCGTGAACCCTGCTGACCCGTGGATTCATCACGCCCGGGACCCCGCTCAGCGGCTGCCGAACGCCGCGAGCGGCGATTGCCAGCCGCCGCCGAGCGCCTTGATCAACAGCACGCTCGCGCTCATGCGCCGCGCCTGGATGTTGACGGCGCTGATCTGCGCCTGCAACGCGGCGGTCTCCGCCGTCGCCACCTCCAGGAAAGTCACGATGCCGGCGTTGTAGCGGTCCTGGGCCTGACGCAAAGCGGTGCCCGTGGCCTTGACGGCTTCGGCGTCCGTTTCGCTTTCCGCTTTCAACTCACGCAGGGCGGCGAGGTTGTCCTCCACGTCCTGATAGGCGGTCAGCACGGTGTTGCGGTAGTCGGCCACCTGCTCCTCATACGTCGCCCTGGCCTGCGCCGTCTGCGCCACGAGCCGGCCGCCCTCGAAAATCGGCAGCGAGACCTGGGGACCGACCGACCAGAACCGGCTCGGCACATTGAAGAGATTCGAGGTCCGCGTGCTCTCCAATCCACCCGTGGCGGCCAGCGTGAATTTGGGGAAATACGCGGCCCGTGCGACTCCGATCTCGGCATTTGCGCCGGCGACGCGGCGTTCGGCCTCGGCGATGTCGGGCCGGCGCTCGAGCAACGTCGACGGCAGGCCGGGATCGATGGGAGGAGGCACGACCGTGATCGGCAGCGGGTTGACGCTCAATCTGAACGTGGAGGGATTCTCGCCCACCAACACCGCTATCGCGTGCTCCGCTTGCGCCCGTTGCAGCCGCGCGTCCGCCGACTGCGTCAGGGCATTGTCGAATTGCGCCTGGGCCTGGGCGACGTCGGCCAGCGCCGCGGCGCCCCCCTTGAAGAGATTGGTGACCAGACCGAGCGTCTTCTTGTAGTCCTGCGCAGTCCGGTCGAGCAGTCCCACCTGCGCATCGGCGGCGCGCAGATTGAAGTAGTCCTCCGCGAGCTGCGCCCGCAGCGAAAGCTCGATCGATGCCAAATCGGCGGCGCTGGCCTGCCGGTTCGCGCGGGCGGCCGCCACCTCGTTGCGGACCCGGCCCCAAAGGTCGACCTCGTACGAGAAATCCGCCCCGACCAGAAAATCGTTGAGCAGGGTGGGATAGCCCGGCAGCTCCTTCGGAGCGTTCGACGAGTAGCGCTCACGCGTGGCGTAAGGATCGGCGGTCAACGTCGGAAACAAATCGGCCCGGGCGACCCTGTATTGTGCGCGAGCGTACTGGAGCCGGGCGAACGCCGCCTTCAAGGTCAGGTTCGAATCGACGATTTTTCCCTCCAGGGCGTTCAGATCCGCATCGTCGTACAGGGTCCACCACGACCCCCGGGGCGCCGCATCCTGCGGTTGCGCGAGCTTCCAATCACCCGGCTCCTCCTTGTACCGGGGAGGTGTCTTGACGGTGTCGGGCACCTTGTAAGGGGGCGCGAACGAACAGCCCGCCGCCGCCGCGCAGAGGATCGACCGAAGAATGAGCGCGGCGGCCTTCATGAAGCCGGCGCGGCCTTGTTCTTGTCGGAGGGGGGCGGCGCGAGCCGCACCTTCATGCCGTCCTCGATGGAGTCGGGCGGGTTGACCACGACCGCGTCATCGGGGTCGAGTCCATGCAGCACCTCGATGGTCTTGCCGAAATCGCGGCCCTGCTCGATGTTCTTGAGCTTGATGGTGCGGTCCCGGTCGACCACGGCAACCTGGGTATTCTTGCCGCGGAACAACACCGTGTTGGCCGGCAGGCGCAGCGTCCGCGTGCTCGAGGGCAGCTTGAAGTGGATTTCGGTGTACGAGCCGGGAAACAGCTGCGCCTCCCGGTTGTCGAGCTGCAATTCCACCTGCAGGGTGCGTGCGGTGGGGTCCAGCGCGTTCGACGTACGGATGGTGTCGGCGGGATAGCTCACGCCGGGCCGTTCAGCGAAGTGCAATTCCGCCTTGAGGCCGGCCGAGGTGGCCGCCGCATACGCCTCCGGCACCTGGGCGTAGATGCGCAGGCGATGGATGTCCGCCAAACGGAACAGTTCCGTGCCCGGCGACTGACCTGCGTTTATCAGGTAGCCCACGTCGGTGTTGCGGGCGGTGATGACGCCGTCGAAAGGGGCGATGACCCGCTTGAAGGATTCGAGATCGGCGAGGCGCGCGACGTTCTGACGGGCCGAGTCCACGGTGGTTTTCTTGGCGGCGGCGTCGGCCGCGCGGTTGTCCGCATCCTGGATGGAAACGGCCTGCGTCTTGAGCAGCCCCTGCCAGCGCTCGTTGGTGATGAGCGATATGGCAAGGTTGGCCTGCGCGGTGGCGAGATCCGCGCGCGCCTGGGCCAGTTGCTTGTCCACTTCGGGCGTCTCGATGTCCGCCAACAGATCTCCCTTATGCACCTTCGCGCCGATGTCGGTGCGCCAGCTCTTGAGGTATCCGCTGGTGCGGGCATAGATCGGCGATTCGATGTAGGCCTGCACGATGCCCGGCAGCACCAACTCGTCGCCGGCCCCGCTCCACTGGGGCCTGGCGGTGACGACGGTCGTGAGGGCATCCTGGGCGGAGGTCTCGCGCAGGTCGGAGCGTGTCGAGAGGCGGCTCACGATGCCCCAGATGGCCAGCACCACGGCGATGACGCAGAGGATCAGGGCGTAGCGCCGGACCTTCCTCCCGAGCGCTTGCCGATGCTCGGGATCCGGGCCTTGCGATGAATTGTCGCGCTCAGACATGCAGCTTCTCCGAGTTCCCGTCGCGCTTGCGCCCGTGCACCAGCGTGAAGACCGTCGGCACGAAAAACAGCGTGGCGGCGGTCGCGAATATGAGCCCTCCGATGACGGCGCGGCCGAGCGGCGCGTTTTGCTCGCCGCTCTCGCCGAGCCCCAGAGCCATGGGGATCATACCGATGATCATCGCCGTGGCCGTCATGATGACCGGACGCAGCCGCGTGAAACCCGCCCCGAGGGCGGCCTCCCTCGCGCTCATCCCCTCGTTCATCTGTTCGCGCGCGAAGCTGATCACGAGCACGCTGTTCGCGGTGGCGACCCCCATGCACATGATGGCTCCCGTGAGCGCGGGCACGCTCACCGTGGTGTGGGTGAGGAACAGCATCCATACGATCCCGGCCAGCGCGGCCGGAAGCGCGGCGATGATGATCAACGGATCGAGCAGCGACTGGAAATTCACGACGATGAGCATGTAGACCAGGATGATCGCCCCCACCAGCCCGAACAGCAGCCCATGGAAGGACTGCTGCATCGTCTCGACCTGACCCTTGAGGTGCATGGCGGAGCCCTTGGGGAGGTCCTTTTTGGCCGCATCGAGGACCTTGTTGAACTGCGCGGCCACGAACCCGAGGTCGGTGCCCTGGACGTTTCCGTAGATGTCGAACGCCACTTGAGCGTTGTAATGGCTGACGACGGCGGGCGCCACGCTGTGGTGCATGGCCGACACGTTCGACAGTATCTGCGAGGTGCCGTCCGCCGCGGGGACCGTGCCCGTCGTCTGGCTGAGCGGCGTGTTGCCGAGATCGTTGAGCGAGGTCAGGTGATATTGGGGGGTCTGTGCGACCACGTTGTACTGGGTGCCGGTTTTCGGGTCGATCCAAAAGGACGGGGTCGTCTGGAAGCTTCCGGACAGCGATATCAGCAGATTGGATGCGACGTTCTGCTGCGTGAGGCCGAGAAACTCCGCCTTGGTGCGGTCCACGTCGACATTGATCTGCGGGTAGTCGTAGGGCTGCTGGATGTGCAGATCGACGGCGCCCGCGATCCCCGTCAGCTTCTGCAGGAGCGTCTTCACGAAGGCGCGGTTCGCCTCGACATTGGGTCCCACCACCTGCACGTCCAGGGGGGAGGGAAGGCCGAAGTTCAAGATCTGGCTGACGATGTCGGCCGGCAGGAATTGAAACTGGGTCGAGGGAAACGAGGCCGCGAGCTTGGTGCGCAGCTCGCGCTGATAGCCGTCCAGCGAATGATGCTTCTTCGCCAGGTTGATGAAGATGTCCGCATCGCCGGGGCCGACGGGCGCGGACGTGCTGTAGGCCAGGTTGATGCCGCTGTAGGGCAGGCCGAGATTGTCCACGATGGAGGTGATCTCGCCGGGCCGTATGGTGGCGCGGATCAATTTCTCGACCTGATCGCACAGCACCGCGGTGTCCTCGATGCGTGTGCCCGTGCTCGCCCGCAGGTGAAGCTTTAGCTGGCCCGCATCGACGGTCGGAAAGAAGTCCTGACCGAGCCCGGGCAGGGGGCCGATCGGAAAAGCGAGCAGCGCGGTCGCCGCCATGGCCAGCAGGAATAACGCGGCGAACTTCAGCCCGCCGTCGATCGCGAGGCTCAACAGCTCCCGGTAGCGGTCGCGCATGCGGGCGAAAGCGTGCTCGAAGCCCTGCTGGAAACGCGCCAGGCCGCCTTTCCCCCCTTCAGCCGCATCGTCCTTCTTCTTGAGCCAGAATTTCGCGAGCGTCGGAATGAGCGTCCGCGACAGCAGGTACGAGGCGAGCATCGCGAACACCACCGCCTCGGCGAGGGGGATGAACAGGTACTTGGCGATGCCGGCGAGCTGAAACATCGGAACGAACACGATGCAAATGGACAGGGTCGATACCAGCGCGGGGAGGGCGATCTGATGGGCGCCGTCGAGGATCGCCTGTTCGACCTCGGCACCCTGTTCCAGATGGTAGTTGATGTTCTCGATGGTCACCGTGGCGTCGTCGACCAGGATGCCCACCGACAGGGCCAGGCCTCCCAGGGTCATGATGTTGATGGTTTCGCCGAGCGCGGACAGACAGGCGACCGATGCGAGGATCGACAACGGGATGGAGATCGTGATGATCAGCGTGCTGCGCCAGCTGCCGAGAAACAGCAGGATCAACAGGCCGGTAAGGCCGGCGGCGATGATGCCCTCCCGGATGACGCCCGAGATCGCGGCGCGCACGAACACCGATTGATCGCTCAAGGCCACGAGCTTCAGATCCTGCGGCATCGTGGCGCGCGCGGCGGGCAGCTTCGAGTTGATGCCGTCGATGATGTCGAGGGTCGAGGCGTTGCCGGTCTTCAGCACGCTCATCACGATGGCGCGCTTGCCGTCGACCCGCGCGATGTTGGTCTGGGGCGGATAGCCGTCGCGCACGTGGGCCACGTCGCGCACGTACAGCACCCCGCCGTTGCGGGCGCGGATCGGCAGATCGTTGAGCTGATCGATCCGGGCCGGACTCGCATTGAGCTTGACGAAGTACTCGCGGGTGTCGATCTTCTCGGTGCCGGCGGGCAGGATCAGGTTCTGGGCGCTGATCGCGCTCACCACATCGGAGGCGGCAAGGCCGCGCGCCCGCAGCTGCTTCGGATCGAGGTCGACCTGCACCTCGCGCTGCTTGCCGCCGTAGGGATAGGGAATGGACGCGCCGGCGACGGTCGCGAGCTGGGTCCGCAGAATGTTGTTCCCGAGGTCGAAGATTTCCTGCTCGGGAATGGTCTCGCTCGACAGCGCCAATTGCAGGATGGGTACGCTCGAGGCGTTGTAGGAGAGCACGAAAGGCGGCGTGGTGCCCGGAGGCGCGCTCTGCAATTGAGTCTGGGATACCGCGATGATCTGGGCCAGCGACAGGTCCTGATTGGCCTTCGGCTGGAAGAAGTACTTCACCACCGCTTCGCCGATCACGGATTGCGATTCGGTGTGCTCGACGTCGTTGACCACCGTCTGGGCGGTACGCTCGGAGAACAGGACGATCCGATCCGCCATTTCCTCCGGAAGCAGCCCGGTGTAGCGCCAGATCACCGCCGCAATCGGGATCTTGATGTCGGGAAAGATGTCGGTGGGGGTGCGCAGTATCGCGTAGACGCCCAGAAACACGATCAGCACCGCAAGCATGATGAAGGTGTATGGCCGCTGCAGCGCTACTCTGACGATCCACATGGTCCACTCCGGCCGGCCAAATCGCGTCGTACTGTGCCGCGGCGACACGCGACCGGCTCAGACGACCAGGTGATATCGCCCGCGCGGGCGCGGGCCTTCCCCGAGGGCGCCCATCGTCGCACGATTCGGGCCGGGACTCGACCGCGTTGGCGTGGTCTTTGTCCTACCCGAGGTGGCGGCCCGGCGCGCATGACATCGCTCGGGATGTTTCGAATAATCTTAACGCACAAAACGATTGTGCAGAAGCACGGCTGAGGCTGCGCTCAACACCAAAATTAAGGAGACGATGATGAAAAAAATACTGGCGCTGGTCGCCCTGGTCAGCCCACTGGCGCTGGCACCGCTCGCATTCGGGGCGGACGATCCGGATGCGACTTTTTACAAAAAGGCCGCCGAGGGCGGCCTGTTCGAAGTCGACACCGGCAATCAGGCCGCGAAGAGCAGCAACAATCAACAAATCAAGGATTTTGGCTCGACGCTGGTCACGGACCATACCGCCGCCAACGACAAGCTGAAGGCGCTCGCCGCCTCGAAGAACATCTCGCTGCCGACCACGGCGAGCGTGGGTGAGATGGCGGAGAAGGCAAAGCTGGACGTGCTGACCGGCGACACGTACGACAAGGCGTTCATCAAGACCCAGATCAAGGCGCATCGACAGACCATCGCGCTGTTCAAGAAGGAAATCGCCACCGGGCAGGACGCGGATGCCAAGGCGTTCGCGAAGGAGACGCTGCCGACGCTTCGCAAGCACCTGAAGGAGGCGGAATCCATCGCCGCCTCGGAAGGCATGACGACGAAATCCTAGCGCGGGCTCGGATCGGGTAAATCCGCGCGCGGCGGCGTCCACGCCGCGCGCGGGGCTCCCTCCGGCGGCGGGCTAACGCGCGTTCGGATCGCGGCGCAGCGCCTGTGCCATGCAGTGGATCCCGCCGCCGGTCTTCGATATCTCGCTCATGTCGATCTCCGCCACTTCGAAGCCGTGTGCGCGCAGGTTGGCGATCAACGAGCGGCTCGACTTGGGGACGATCGCCCGATCGCGCCCGAGAGACATGAAATTGCATCCAAGGTTCACCGTGTCCTCGAAGGGCACGTCGATGATCTCGTGTCCCTTGGATTTCAACCAGGCGACGATGCCGGGCTCGGTGCAGGCGAGACAGACGGCGGTGAGCTTGGGGGCGATCGGCACCACCATCAGATCGATGTGCACGTAGTATTCGTCGAAGAACGCGAGCCGCGTCTCCCAGCCTTCCCGCTGGAACCATGCCTGCACCTGGCGCGCGCCTTCCTCCTGGGTGCGTCCGCCTCCGCAGCCGATCAGCACGCAGCCCTCCTCGATGACGTTGAAGTCGCCGCCCTCGAAGGTGCCGGCCGTGACCATGTCGTAGATCGGAATGCCGAGACGCTCGTAGGTGCGGATGGCGGCGAAGTTCTCGCCCCGACGCCACCAGTTGGCCATTGCCGTGATGATGGCGCCGTACGGCGTCATGACGCTCGAATCGCGCGAGTACACCTGCATCGGCAGCTCGGGCTGCGCTTCGTGCCAGTGGATCTTCACGCCGAAGTGGGCGTACGCGCCCTGCAGCTCGCGATGCTGCTGCTTGGCGACGGCAATGTCGGCCGGATGCTCGCGCAGCGTCTTGCGGGACAGCGAGCTCGTGGCCATGTGCTTCAAGTGGTCGGCCGGACCGAGCAGCACGTCGGTGAGGGTGTCGGTCTCGTTCTTGAACCCCCAGAGCTTGAGCGGCTTGGTGCCGCCGCCGGCCTGCCGGCGCTGCAGCTGGAATGGGTCGGTTGCGACGGAAGCCTTGGCGGTGATCATGTTTCAACTCCTTTGCGCGCCAGCCAGGCGCGAAGTATCGGGTGCGGAAGTGACGAACGCATGTCGAAGCCTCGAGATCCTAGGGGTGGTCCTTGAAAGAGTAATTCAAGTCCAGTCCGACGGTCCTCGGCCGGCCCACGAAGTAGGCTCGGTCGTGAGCGGGGCCTGGCGTGGTGGACACCGAGGTCGCGGCCTCCTGATTGGTGAGGTTGTCCACGAAGGCATCGACGCGCCAGGCCCCCGCGAAGCCGAAGCCGGCGCGGACGTTCACCAGCGTGAAGCCGGGGAGGTCGGTCGCCGTGGGCGAGTGCGGCAGCGCGGTCCAAAAGTCGCTCCGGTAGGATGCATCGAGACGCGCATGGAAATCGCGGTTGCCGGCGATCGGCCGCGAGTAGTCCAATGCGGCGGTCGCCTGCTGCTTCGAGACCCCCGGCAGGCGGTCGCCGGACACGCCGATCAGATCCGGAATGATGCCCCGCTCGAAACTCGAGGTGAGAATGGCATCGGTGTAGCTGTATCCGAGCTCCAGCTTGGTGGATTCGAG
Organism: uncultured Gammaproteobacteria bacterium; assembly: GCA_963736185.1. Taxonomy (GTDB): domain Bacteria; phylum Pseudomonadota; class Gammaproteobacteria; order Steroidobacterales; family Steroidobacteraceae; genus Bog-1198. Next base: position 14,731 of record CAVTNZ010000047.1, read on the forward strand.
CAGCACCAGCGTCAGCTCCGACTCCGCGCCCCGCGAGCGCGCCGTGTTGCCGTTGGTCACGAAGTCGAATCCGCCGGTGACGGTATACGCCTCGATCTGCGGATCCTTCCAGTCGATGTTGTACAGCGTGAATGTATAGCTCGAGCCCCGTCCGAAGGAGCCCTTGATGCCCACCTCGGTGTTGCGGGCCTCGTCGGGCTTGTAGGTCTGCAGCGCGGGGGTCTCGCAGTAGTAGCAATTGCCGATCGGCAGGGCGTTGACCCCCCCGCGCCGGAAACCCTCCGACCAGGTCACATAGACCAGGGTGCGCGCAGCGATTTCATACGAGCTGTTGAACTTGAACACCTGATTGCGAAACCCCTTTTCATTGGAGTCCTCGGTCAGCCCGTTTTCCGCGGTGCCCGACTGCGAGCAGAAGGTTCCGCACATCGGCAGCGTCTGGATCAGGCTTTGATCGTAATGCTGCCAGAAGACCCGCACGCCGCCGGTCGCCTGCCACTTGTCGGTGAAATGGTACGAGGTTTCGTTGAACAGCGCGAAATCGCTGAATTGCACGTGCCGATCCAGGGTGAAATTGAGATCCGGATAGGGGTTGAGCGACGGGCGCACGCCTCCCTTGTAGTACTGGATCACGTCGCCGAACGAAGGATAGGGGCACGAGACCGGATTGTACGTGGTGCAGCCGGCGGGCTGTCCGCTGCCCGGCAGCTGACTCCAGCTCGCGAAGCCCAGGATCGGCTCGACCTGCGACAAGGTCTGCGTGCGGTTGTTGTAGTAGGCGCCCGCGACCCAATCCCAGGGTCCGGAGTTCTTCGAGACCAGCCGCAGCTCCTCGGTGAACGCCTTGTCGGTCGAATTGTCGATGATGGGCGAGAGGATGCGCGGATAGTTGCCGTAGTAGGCGGCCAGCGATTCGATCAGCCCGGTCAGATCGTACTGGCTGAACGCGGCCTGGCTGGTGTAGGAGGAGTCCGACGAAACGGTCGCGAAGCCCACATCGTAGGAAAGGTCCACGGCTCCCAGGTCCGTTTGGAACGAGCCGGGCTGATCCAGATACAGCGTCTGGTCGTACCGCTCGCCCGGAAGAACCTGCGAATACCCCCCGGACTGGTCCGTTTGATGCTGGTAGCTCACCGTGAGTTTGAAGGCGTCATCCGGTTTCCAGAGAAACGCGCCGCGTGCGTACCAGGTCTCGGAATGGTCGACGCCGCGTTGCTCGGTGAACACCGCGGGACTTGTCAGGGGACTCGACGGGTCGGCGAGGATGGGCTGCGCGCCCGGTCCGAGCTCCGCCACCTTCGACGCATCGGTGAACCCCGCCAGCTTCTCGTATCCGCCGGAGCCGCGAAAGGCCATGGTGTCGTTGATGGGCAGGTTGCCGATGAAGTCGACGGCCTCCGATGGATTCGCCGCGTTGGCGGTGTGCGAGGCGCGGGTCGACACGTCGAATTCCGTGGTGGTCGGGTCCGGCTCGTTGTGGATCATGCGCACCGTGCCGCCGACCGAGCCCGATCCGTAGAGCGTGCCCTGGGGGCCGCGCAGCACCTCGACCCGCGCGATGTCGGTCATCTTCAGATTCGCGAACAGCGGTGTTTCGTCGACGTACGTGGATACGAGCGGGGCGGCGATTTCCTGGCTTTCGGCGTTCACGCTGCTGGCATTGAGGCCGCGGATGGTCAGGGTGTCGTTGATGTTGCTGGCTCGCGGGCCGAGATCGGGCGATACCAGCCCCGGGATCATGTGCGTGAGCCCCTGAAGGTCCGTGATGCCCGCGGCGGCGATGTCGGCGGCGCCGACGGCGGAGATGTTGTACGGAATGTCGGATACCGTCTGGTTGCGGCGGGTCGCCGTCACCACGATCTCCTCGAGGTCATCCGCCCCATGAACCGGGACGGCGTGCAGCTGCGCCGCGGCGGCTAGCACGGCGGACACGGCCGCCGCGAGTCGCGCGCGGCCGCGACCAAGGTCCGGCCCCGCGGGCCGATTCGGATCTGTCATTCGGCATCCCTCGATTGTCTTTTTCCGGGGCGCTCGGCGGCTTCGCGCGGAGTGCGGTCGGCCGAGTATGGTTGAGAGCCACCGACATGACGTGCATAATTTTCAATTTTGAGGTGAATATTTCTCACCCCACCAAATCGCGGATTCCTCCGCTGCACGCGCTGCAGGCCTTGGACGCGTTCGCGCGCCTCGGCACGGTGTGGGAGGCGGCGGAGGACCTCGGCATCACCCGCAGCGCGGTGAGCCATCGATTGAGCATGCTCGAGGCCGCGCTCGGATTCGAGCTCGCGGTGCGAAGCGGGAAGGGGGTGGCGCTCACACCGCGCGGCAAACGCTACGCCGAGGACGTCCGCAAGTCACTGGCGCTGCTCGCCGAGGCGCACGAGGACGGGGCCGCCAAGCCCGTGGAGGGGGAGCTTTGCATCTCCTCCACGCCGGGGTTCGCATCGATGTGGCTGTGCAACCACATCGCCTCGTTTCACGAGCAATATCCGGGTCTCGCGTTGCACATCGTCACCGGGGGGGACTTGGACGCCGCCTCGGACCGCGACGCGGATCTGTTCATCGTGTTCGGTGACGGGAATTGGCCGCGCCATACCGTGCAGCATCTGTACGATGTGGAATTTCTGCCCCTGTGCAGTCCCGCATTGCAAAACCTGCAGGGGGGATTGAACCGGCCCGCCGATGTCCTGCGTCATCCGCTGCTGCATTTGCGGCAGACGGATGAATGGCGCCAGTGGCTGGCGGCGGGCGATCTCGATCTGAACCGAGCACGGCCGGGGGTGATCTTCTCCGATCTCATGCTGGTGCAGACGGCGGCGATATCCGGCCAGGGCATCATGATGGGCGACGAGATCACCTGCGCCGGTGCGCTCGCCGCCGGCCAGCTGGTCGCGCCGTTCTCCACCAAGATCAAGGCGCGGGGCGGCTACTATCTGCTGCGCAGCCGGCAACGCCGGCCGAATCCCGCCATGTCCGCGTTCACCCGATGGCTCAACGCCCTGTTCATGCGCATCGGCACCGAGCTCAAGGGCGGCAGATTCTGAGGCAGCTCAGTGTTTGGGGGCCGCCGCCGGCGCGAACACCTCGAATTTGAGATCGATGGTCGAGCCCGATTCCTGGTGCGGCACGCAGGTCGTGTTGCTCACGACATTGCGCGTGCTGAACATGGGCAGCACCTGGGAGCGAAATTGCTCGACGAGCTCGCAGTCTCCGAGGCGCAGATTCTTGGGCGAAAACGACGTGAACGCGACCGCGCGCCACACCCCGGCAACCGGCTTGGCATCGGCTGCGGCACCGCCCTGCGCCGGCGCGAGCGTGGAGAAGGTGAGGTCCGCGCGCGCGAATTTGTCCGGCCGCCCGAATCCCGAGGCGCAGGCGCCGGGTTGCGACTTCGCGTCCCCCCGCGCGCCCGCTGCGAGCAACAGGGTCCGGAGCTTGTCGGCGAGGCCGTCGCAGGAGTAAGTGGATGTGAACCCCATGAACTGGAAGGAGTACTTGTGGCTTTGCCAGACCCCGGGACCGGCCGGCGGTGCGGCATCGTCGGCGCTCGCGCGGGCGTGCGGCAGCCACGCGCCGGCGAGACCCAGGGCGCAGGCGATGCCGACCGAGGCGGCGAGCGAATGGCGTCGTGCGATCATGCGAACCTCCGATCCGAGCATAACGCATGCGCCGGCAAAAGGTTGACCGGGGCGGGGCGCGCGTAGTCGGCGCCAAAAATACAAATTTGCATCCCTTGCTGCCATACTGAACGATCGGGTGTGGTGCCCGTCCATTCAGCCCTGGAATTGCCGATGAAGATCAACGACGCGAAGGAAGATCACCGCCAGGCGGCGCTCGATTACCACGAATTTCCGACGCACGGGAAGATCTCGATCACTCCCACCAAACAGCTGGTCAATCAAAGCGATCTTGCGCTCGCGTATTCTCCGGGCGTCGCGGCGGCCTGCGAGGCGATCGTCGCGGATCCGATTTCGGCATTCCGCTTCACCGCCCGCGGCAACCTCGTCGGCGTGGTCACCAACGGGACCGCCGTGCTCGGCCTCGGAGCCATCGGTCCCCTGGCGGCAAAGCCGGTGATGGAGGGCAAGGCGGTGCTGTTCAAGAAATTCGCCGGGATCGACGTGTTCGACATCGAGATCGATCAGCCCGACCCGTACAAGCTGGTCGAGGTCATAGCCGCGCTCGAGCCCACGTTCGGGGCGATCAATCTGGAGGACATCAAGGCGCCCGAGTGCTTCATCGTGGAGCGCGAACTGCGCAAGCGCATGAAGATCCCGGTGTTTCACGACGACCAGCACGGCACCGCCATCACGGTGGGGGCCGCCGTGCTCAACGGTCTGGCGGTGTGCGGCAAGCAGATGGGCCTCGTGAAGCTGGTGGTGAGCGGAGCCGGGGCCGCGGCGCTCGCCTGCGTCGAGCTGCTGATCGATCTGGGCCTCAAGCGCGAGAACATCTGGCTCACCGATCTCGCGGGGGTCGTCTTCGCCGGACGCAAGGAGCTCATGGATCCCGAGAAGGCGAAGTTCGCGCAGCCGACCGCGGCCAGAACCCTCGCCGAGGTCATCGGCGGTGCCGACGTGTTCCTGGGGCTTTCCGCGGGCGGCGTGCTGACGCAGGACATGGTGCGGCGGATGGCCGTCAAGCCTTTGATCCTGGCGCTCGCGAACCCGACTCCGGAGATTCTCCCGCACGAGGCGATGGCCGCGCGTCCCGATGCCGTGATGGCGACCGGCCGCAGCGATTACCCCAACCAGGTGAACAATGTGCTGTGCTTCCCGTTCATCTTCCGCGGCGCGCTCGACGTGGGAGCGACCACCATCACGCGGGAGATGGAGATCGCGGCCGTGCACGCGCTCGCGGATCTCGCCCGGCGGGAACAGAGCGATGTCGTGGCCGCCGCCTACGGCGGGGTGGAGGACTTGAGCTTCGGTCCCGGCTATCTCATCCCCAAACCCTTCGATCCGCGCCTCATCGTCAAGATCGCGCCCGCGGTCGCCAAGGCAGCCATGGATTCGGGCGTCGCGCGCCGGCCGATCGCGGACCTCGAGGCCTACGGCGAGCGCCTGCAGCAGTTCGTCTATCACAGCGGCACCCTGATGCAGCCCATCTATGCCGCCGCGCGCAAGATGCCGCCGGAGCGAAGCCGCATCGTCTACGCGGAAGGCGAGGATGAGCGGGTGCTGCGCGCGGTGCAGATCGCGGTCGATGAGAAGCTGGCCGTGCCGGTGCTGGTGGGCCGGCCGTCGGTGATCGAGCGGGGCATCAAGCACTGCGGTCTCAGGATCCGGATCGGCGAGCATCTGACCGTGGTCAACCCCGAACATGACGAGCGCTACCGCGAGTATTGGCAATCCTATCACCGGCTCACCCGCCGCAACGGCGTGACCCCCCAATACGCCAAGCTCGAGATGCGGCGGCGGACCACGCTCATCGCCGCGATGCTGCTGAAGAAGGGCGAGGCCGACGGCTTGATCTGCGGCACCATCTCGACCACCTCGCGGCATCTGAAATACATCGACCGCGTCATCGGACGCCGCTCCGGTGTGAACGTGTACGGCGCCATGAGCGGACTCATCCTGCCGGGCCGCCAGGTGTTCCTGGTCGACACTCATGTGAATCTCGACCCGACCGCAGAGCAGCTGGCGGAGATCACCCAGCTTGCCGCCGAGCAGCTGCGCGCGTTCGGCCTCGTCCCGAAGGTCGCGCTGCTCTCGCATTCGAACTTCGGCACGAGCGATGCGCCGTCGGCGCTCAAGATGCGCGCGACGCTCGCACTGTTGAGCGCGCGGGCGCCGGATCTGGAGGTGGACGGCGAAATGCACGGCGACTGTGCGCTCGATGAGGCGGCGCGCAAGGCCGTGCTGCCGGACTCCACCCTCGAGGGCAGCGCCAACCTTCTGATCTGCCCGAACCTCGACAGCGCCAACATCGCCTACAATCTGCTCAAGTCCGCCGCCGGCAACAATGTGGCGATCGGCCCGATTCTTCTGGGCTGCGCCGCGCCGGCGCACATCCTCACCTCGGCGGCCACGGTGAGGCGGATCGTCAACATGACGGCGCTGACGGTGGTCGAGGCCAACCGGGCGGGCGCGGTCACGGGGGATCCGGCGCTGCGCTAGGAAAAATCCACGCGCACGCGGACAATCGGTTGGGTTATCGTTCGAGTCGTGCAACATCCCACCGAGCCAACCCGCGAAAGCGTCGATCTGCGCAGCGACACGGTGACGCGGCCGACGCCCGCCATGCGCGCGGCCATGGCGGCCGCGGAGGTGGGCGACGATGTATACGGCGACGATCCGACGGTGAACCTACTGCAGAGCCGCATGGCCGAGCGGTTCGGATTCGAGCGGGCGCTGTTTTTCGCGTCGGGGACCCAGAGCAATCTGGCCGCGTTGATGGCCCACTGCGGCCGGGGCGATGAGTACCTGGTCGGGCAGGAGGCGCACACCTATAAATATGAGCAGGGCGGAGCGGCGGTTCTCGGCAGCATCCAGCCGCAGCCGCTCGACAATGAACCGGACGGTACCATCCCGCTCGATCGCATCGCCCGGGCGATCAAGCCCGACGACGCGCATTTTGCACGCACCCGGCTGTTGGCGCTGGAGAACACCATGGGAGGCCGGGTATTGCCGGCCGCGTACCTGTCGGTCGCGACCGGATTCGCGCATTCGAAAGGGCTCAAGACCCATCTGGACGGCGCCCGGCTGTTCAACGCGATCGTCAAACTGCGGCTGCCCGAGAGGGAGGCGGTGCAGGGATTCGACTCGGTATCGGTGTGCCTTTCCAAGGGGTTGGGAGCGCCGGCGGGATCGGTGCTGCTGGGTTCGGAGGATTTCATCGCCGCCGCGCGGCGCTGGCGCAAGGCGCTCGGCGGCGGCATGCGCCAGGCCGGCATCCTGGCCGCGGCCGGCCTGTACGCGCTCGACCACCACGTCGAGCGCCTGGCGGAGGATCACCTGAATGCCGTTCACCTCGCCGAGGGACTTCGCGCGCTCGGGCTCGCGGTCGAGCCGCCGGAGACCAACCTCGTGTTCGTGGAAATTCCGGAGCCGGTGCTCGACGCGCTGCGCGCACATCTCGCGAAACGCGGCATCGTCGCGTCCCTCGGGCCCCGCACCCGCCTCGCCACCCACCTCGATGCACCGCGCGCCAAGATAGAGGCGGCGCTGCAGGCATTCCGGGAATTTCAGGGCTGGCGCTAGCGTCGACGCCGGCGTGCCCGCTCGAGATCCTCCGGCGTATCCACATCCGGCGCGGCCGAGGGCAGCTCGACCAGCTCGAGCTCGCCCTCGGGCAGGGCGTTCACCAGGGTCCGCAAACCAAAATCACCGCCGATGCGCTGTGCCCCGGCGAAGAGCCGGCGCGGCAATATGAGCGGCGTCCCGGCGCGGCCACCCACCCGGCGGGCGACGACCGTGCGTCTCGACGATCGCCAGCGCGCGATCAGGCGGGCTACCTCGCGCCGTTCGAGCCACGGCAAATCGACCGGCAGCATCAATGCGGCGGCGCTGAATCGCGCCCGGAACAAGCCGCTTTTGACCGATGCCGAGAGCCCTTGGGAACGGCGACGGCTCACGACGACTTCCACGCGCTCGCCGCGAATTTCCGCTCGCGCACGGGTTGCCCTCGGCGGCAGGACGACGATGATGCGTGCGGCGGCCAGCGGCGCCAGAGTCCGGACGGTTTTTCGCAACAGCGTCACGCCGCGAATCCTGGCCAAGGCCTTGGGACTTCCCAGCCGGGTCGAGAAGCCGGCCGACAGAACCACGAGGCGGACACCGGCTGCGGCATTCGTTGGTATCATCGCGCCATGACTATACCCGCCAATTTGCAGCGTCGGCCGTTTCTGGCCCCGATCGGCCTGGTGGCGCTCACGGTGACGGCGGGGGTTGTGGTCCTGATCGCCGCGGCGTGGTTCCTGATGACCTCCACTTCCACGACCGTCATCGTCGTGCGCCACGCGCCTCAGATGCTCGGCGTCGGCGGCGACGATCCGCCGCTCAGCGCGGAGGGCGAGTCGCGCGCGGCCTCATTGGCGCATGTGCTCGGCGATACCCACCTGAAAAGCCGCGTCGCGGCCATTTACGTGTCGAGCAGGCTTCGCAGCCGCTCCACCGCCGCTCCGCTGGCGCAGATGCTCGGCATCACGCCGGAAGTCGTCCCCGAGGACAATCCCCGGGTGCTGGCGCGGCGAGTGCTGCACGACCACTCCGGAGAGACCGTCTTGATAGTCGGACACGCCAATACGCTGCCCGCCCTCGTCGCCGACCTGAGCGGGGTGACCGGCATTCCCCCGGTGGAGCCGTCGGACTATGCCAGCCTCTATATCGTGACCGTGCCGAGAGTCGGGCGGCCGGGTGTCATCCGTTTGAGATACTAGCCCGACAACGGACCCGCGGTGCGTAACGCGACGGCTTTTCGCACGAAATCCATGTGGCGGCCGATCCTGAAATCGGCGAGCACGGCATCCCGCACACGCCGGCCGCCGTCCACGAGATAGCTGGCGCGCCGCACGCCGACACCGAGCGGACCGTTGAGCCCATACATCTTGACCACGGTCTTTTGCTCGTCCGAAAGCAGGGTGAACGGCAATTGGTATTTTTCGCGAAACTTCGCGTGAGATTCCGGGGATTGAGGGCTGATGCCGACGACCCGCATCCCGGCTCGTTGAATATCCGTGTGCAGATCACGCAGCTTGCAGGCCTGGCGGGTGCAGCCGGGCGTGAAGTCGGCCGGGTAGAAGTACAGGATGATCGCCCCGGCGCTCAGCAGCTCCGTCAGCGATCGGTCGGTCCCAGTGTCGTCCGGAAGGGTGAATTCCGGCGCGCGTTCGCCCGCTTTCAACATGTTGCTTTTGCCCCTCACCCCTATCCTAAGCTAACTTCGGCCGGATTGGGGTGACCCTTTGGCATGTTCGGGCTTTGCTGCTAGTATGCGGGCCCCTTGCGGGGGAGTAGCTCAGTTGGGAGAGCGTCGCGTTCGCAATGCGAAGGTCGAGGGTTCGATCCCCTTCTCCTCCACCAATCCTCGGCCGGTTGTCGCAGGACACCGGCCAAGTCCTACCTCGGTAGCTCCCGGGCGGCCCGGGCGGTTACACTGCCTGCACGTCCCCGTGGCACAACTGGATAGCGCGCGCCCCTCCTAAGGGCGAGGTTGTGGGTTCAAATCCCGCCGGGGACGCCATCCTTTGCCGCCCCGGTGTCCCATGGCACACCCAAGGGATCCTGTAGGACTACGCGACCCCCGCTTCGCGCGTTCGTCGGATGCCGCCGCCGCCCCCGCTCCGGTACGTTGCGCCCACGACAATCAGGAGCGGACATGAAACTCAAAGAACGAATCGCCCACGGCAGTTTCCTTTTGGCGCTGGTCGCGATCGCGTCCGGCTGCGTGGTGGCCGAGCCGCGGGACGGCTATTGGGATCGGGACCACAACCGCTGGTATCACGATCACGCGTGGCATCAGTGCGGGGATCGCGACGAGCATTGCCGCTGATCCGACCGGCTCCGCCCGGGAGCGGGCCTGATGCTATGATCGCTGGATCATGGCCCGGATCGCGTTCAAGGCTTGCGCCGCGCTGACATTGGCGCTGGGCCTGCCTGCCTGCGGGGGCTTGGAGCTCAACCCGCTCACCAACGAACATCGCACCATCCACGCGGAGCGGGATCCGGCCCGTACCCTGATCGTGGTCCACGAGCTGGTGCTCGACGACAGGCGTCATGCCGCACACGAACTGCATCTGCCGGCCGGCACGTATGAGCTGGAAGGCGAGGACGCCGACTACTGGTACCTGCGATCGGGAAGCGCGCTGCTCATGCTGGACGTGCACCGCGGCGGCCCCAGCGACAGGCACAGTCTTCGCGGCGGGATCGCACTCGGCAAGTATTCCACCCGCTCGGTCCCCGCGGCCGTCTACATCGACGGCGAGGGCAGCGGCAAGGTGTTGGTGTGGAAGCTCGGCAAGGACTTCATGGGCGGCGAGGGCCGCGACTGGCGAAGATCCTTCTGACCCAGGCGCCCCGGACTCATGGACGACAGGCGGGCGCGAACCGTTGCGAAGATGGTAAGTCAATCGTCCAAATCCGATGCATCGGCCATTCCGCCGACATTGACGGCTCCCCGAGCGCTCATTTTCTGGTCCGCGGTTCTGCTCACGGGCATAGGAGCCGGGGTCTCGGCCGCGCTTCTGACCCGGCTGCTCCTGCTGGTGCAGCACCGCGCGTGGCCGGGGCCGCATTTGCTCGACGCCGCGAGGGGAGCGGATGCCTCGCATCACATCGGCATCCTGCTGGGCGCGGGCGTGCTGACCGGCTTCGGACAGGTGGCGTTGCGCAAGCTGTCGAGCGGCAACAGCATCGACATCACCGAGGCGATCACCAATTTTGCCGGGCGTCTGCCGGCACTGCGCACGCTCGGCAGCGCGACGCTCTCCGTGGTGGTGGTCGGACTGGGGGCCTCGCTCGGGCGGGAGGGCGCACCGAAGCAGGCCGGCGCGGTGATCGCGAATGCGCTGTCCGACCGCTGCTCATTGTCCGACGAGCAGCGGCGGTTGCTGGTCGCCTGCGGCGCCGGGGCGGGGATGGCCGCCGCTTACGGCGTTCCTTTGGGCGGCGCGCTGTTCGCCGTGGAGGTGCTGCGCGGCGTCCTCGCTCTGCGGCTCTTATTACCGGCGCTGCTCGCATCGGCGTGCGCGGCCGGTGTGGCCTGGTGGGCTGCGCTTCCCAACGAGCCGACCTATGCGATTCCCTCGTACGGACTGTCGGCGTCCGTGATCGGCTGGGCCGTCGTCGCGGGACCGATCGCCGGAGCCGTCTCCGTCGGCTTCATCCGGATGGTCGCGTGGGCGGATCGGAACAAGCCGACCGGGTTTCGCCGGTTGGCGGCGCCGGTCGTCGCTCTCGGATCGCTCGGAGCGGTGTCCATCGCGTTCCCCGAACTGCTCGGCAACGGCAAGGACATCGCGGAACTGGCATTCACCAATCAAATCGCTCCGTTCCTGCTGCTGGCCCTGTTCGTCCTGAAGCCGCTCGCGACGGTTCTGTGCCTCGGAAGCGGCGTGCCAGGGGGCTTGTTCACGCCTTCGCTGGCGACCGGAGCGCTGCTCGGCGGCGCGCTCGGAGCGGCCTGGTCGTGGGTCTGGCCGGGAGCATCCCCGGGGTTGTGCGCCATCATCGGCTCCGCCGCCGTGCTCGCCGCCACCACGCACGGCCCCATCTCATCCATCGTACTGGTGATGGAGCTCACCGGCCGGGATCGCTCGTTCATCCTGCCGATGATCATCGCGGTGGTGCTGGCGACGGTGGTGGCGCGCACCCTGGATGCGCGCTCGATCTACGATGCGCGATTCAGCGACCGCGAGGTGAGCGATCTGCTGCTCGCGCGAAAGCCCGCGGCCGGTTGAGAAGGACCTCGTGCGCGTACTGGTGGTCGAGGACGATCGGATGATTGCCAAGGGCCTGGAACGGGCGCTGCGCCAGGAGGGTCATGCGGTCGATGGCGTGGCCGACGGCAGGAGCGCGTCGGCGGCGTTGCGGACCGAGACGTTCGACCTCGTCCTGCTCGATCTCGGCCTGCCGGAGCGCGATGGCCTGGAGGTGCTGCGTGAGCTGCGCGGCCGGGGGGATCCGACGCCGGTCATCATCGTCACCGCGCGGGACGATGTGCAAAACCGCATCGCGGGGCTCGATGCGGGCGCCGACGACTACATCGTCAAGCCCTTCGACCTCGACGAGGTGGCGGCGCGCATGCGCTCGGTCCTGCGCCGTGCGGCGGGCCGGGGCGATCCGTGCATCCGGCACCGGGGCATCACGCTCAATCCGGTCACGCACGCGGTGGAACGCAACGGAGAGCTTGTGCCGGTGTCGGCTCATGAATTCTCGGTGCTCGAGGCGCTGATGCAGAGACCCGGCTCGGTGCTCTCGCGCGCGCAGCTCGAGGAGCGCCTCTACGGCTGGGGCGAGTCCGTCGAGAGCAATGCGGTGGAGGTGTACGTGCACGGATTGCGCCGCAAGCTCGGAAGCGATGTCATCCGCACCCTGCGGGGCGTCGGCTATTTCGTGCCGAAAGAGCAGCAGCCGTGAGGTCCCTGCGAGCCCGCTTGCTGGTTGCGCTGCTGGCCGTCGTGGCCGTCCTCTCGGTGCTCGCCGGATTGCTGACCTATCGCCAGGTGCTGGCCGAGACATCCAGCCTGTTCGATTACCAGCTGCGCCAGATGGCGCTGTCGCTCAGCAGCCAGATTCCGATGGCGCCGCGCCTCGAGCTGCCCCCGGAGCGCAGCGACTTCGTGATCCAGATATGGGATATCTACGGAACCCGGGTCTATTTCTCGCGTCCCGGGTTGCCGTTGATCAATGCGACGGCTCTCGGCTACGCCGATGTGCGCGTCGGCGGGCAGGCGTGGCGCACCTACGGCTTGCAGACGATCCAGGGGGTGATCCAGATCGCACAGCCGGTCGCCGTGCGCGAGAGTCTGGCGCGCGGAGCGGCGCTTCGGGTGGTGATTCCCTTGCTGCTGCTGCTGCCGCTGCTCGGCGCCGCCGTCGTCGGCGTCGTGGGATCGGGGCTGCGGCCGCTGCGGCGTGTCGCGAGCGAGGTTCAGCGGCGCGACGTGCACAGCCTGACGCCGATAGCCGATGCCCGGCTGCCGCAGGAGATCGCCCCCCTGGTGAACGAGTTGAACCGGCTGCTGATGCGCCTGAACGGGGCGTTCCAGACGCAGCGCGCGTTCGTCGCCGATGCCGCTCATGAGCTGCGTTCGCCCCTGACCGCGCTCAGTCTCGAGCTGCAGCTGTTGGATCGCGCCCCCGACGAGGAGGCGCATCGCGAGGCGCTCGCGAATCTCAAGGCCGCGGCCGCGCGGGCCATCCATCTGGTCGAGCAACTGCTGACCCTGGCCCGCAACGAACCTCGCGAACCCGTCGGGCAGCTGGCCGCGGTCGCTCTCGAGCGGCCGGTCGCCGACGGCATCGCGGATACGCACGCGCTCGCCGCCGCGCGCCGCATCGACCTCTCGCTCGAAGGGGATCCGGCCACGGTGCGCGGCGACCGGGAGGCGCTGCGCACGCTGGTGCGAAATCTCGTCGACAACGCCGTGCGCTACACGCCGCCGGGGGGACGCGTCCGGGTGCGGACGAGCGCCGGCGTTCCCGCTCCAGGGCCCGGACCCGCGCTCGAGGTGGCCGATTCCGGGCCGGGCATCGCCGCTGCCGACCGCGAGCGGGTGTTCGACCGCTTCTATCGGCGCGCCGGCTCGCCCGAGGGCGGCAGCGGTCTCGGGCTCGCCATCGTCAAGGCGATCGCCGACCGGCACGGCGCGCAGGTGCGCCTCGGAGACGCACCCGAGGGGGGTCTGCTGGTGACGGTGCTGTTTCCTCCGGCGGCTTAAGGTTCGCTTAAGGATGGCGGGGCAGCATGGCGCCATCCGATCCTCAAGCCGCAAGGAGAATTTCCCATGAGATCCCACAGACCTCTGTTTGCCGGGGCCGCCGCCGGCGTTTTCGCGCTGGGCGCAGCCGCGGGCTGGATGGCGCCCACGGCGCTCAAGAGCGCGCAGGCAGCCGATTCACCCCAGAGCGAGACCGCACCGATGAGCGTTTCGCAGCCGATCCCGCTCGGCACGGCGCCGAACTATCACGCGATCGTCGCGCAGAATCGCGACTCGGTGGTGGGCATCACCATCGAGGGCGAGATGAAGACGTCCTCCGATCAGCCCTTCAATCCCTTCGGCGACGGCGACGACAACCCGTTCTCGCAATTCTTCCGTCAATTGCCGCGCCCGCACGGGCAGATCATGCACGCGCAGGGCTCGGGGTTCATCGTCAGCTCCGACGGGCTCATCCTGACCAACGCCCACGTGGTCGACGGCGCCAAGGAAGTGACCGTCAAGCTGATCGATCATCGGGAGTTCAAGGCCAAGGTGTTGGGCGCCGACAAGACCAGCGACATCGCGGTGCTCAAGATCGATGCGAAGGGCCTGCCGCCCGTGCGGCTGGGCAACTCTGACAAACTCGGCGTGGGCGATTATGTGCTCGCGATCGGCGCCCCGTTCGGCCTCGAGGAGACCGCGACCGCGGGCATCGTGAGCGCGACCGGGCGCTCGCTCCCGGGAGACGGTGCGGTGCCGTTCATCCAGACCGACGCCGCGGTGAATCCGGGCAACTCGGGTGGGCCGCTGTTCGACGCGAGCGGCGCCGTGGTCGGCATCAATTCGCAGATTTACACCAATTCCGGCGGCTATGAGGGGGTGTCGTTCGCGGTCCCCATCAACCTGGCGGAGGGCGTGGAGCAGCAGATCGTGAAGACCGGCAAGGTCGAGCACGGCCGGCTCGGCATCCAGATCCAGAACGTCAATCAGTCGCTGGCCCAGTCGTTCAAGTTGAGCTCGCCCGCGGGCGCCCTGGTGGCGCAGGTCGAGCCTAACAGCGCGGCGGCCCGCGCGGGAATCAAGGCGGGCGATGTCATCGAGAAATACAACGGCAAAGCGATTGCCGATGCCGGCCAATTGTCGGTGCAGGTGAACGCCACGGCGCCCGGCGAGAAGGCCACGCTCGACATCATGCGCGACGGCAGGCCGATCACCATCACGGCGACGATCGGTTCCGCGGGTTCGGCCACGCTGGCCAACAACGGCGATTCGGGGGACAGCGCATCGCATCTCGGGATGAAGCTGCGTCCGTTGACGCCCGCCGAGCGTTCCCAGGCGGGGGTTCCCGGCGGATTGGTGGTGGAGGAGTCGAACGGCCGCGCGGCGGATGCGGGCATCCAGCCGGGCGACGTGGTGCTGTCGGTGAACGGCACGCCGGTGGACAGCGTGTCGCAGCTTCGCGAATTGCTGCAGAAGCACGGCGATCAGGTGGCACTCCTCATCCAACGAGGCGACAGCCGCATTTTCGTGCCGGTCGGACTTGGTTGAAGCCCCTGCGTCCCTAGGGGGTTGATGGCCGGCCCGCGTTCGCAAGAGCGCGGGCCGGCGTCGTTTCGCTATATAGCCGACCGTGAATCGGCTATAAAGCAGGCGATGAATAAATTTCTGTGCGCTCTGGCATTCGCCGCGCTCGGCCTCTGCCGGGCTCATGCCGACGATGCGTCCATTCCCCCCCCGGCCGCGCCGGGCCCGGCGACGGGACTCGCGGATTCGGCCGCGCTTCGGGCGACGGTGTTCGGCACGCCGCCGCAGGATATCGCGCCGCTGCCCGACAAGGTGCCGCTGCTCGAGATGGATCTCGATCTGCCGTGGCGGCTGCCGATTCCCGCCGTGTTCTGGTTCGACAAGAGGCTTCGCGTGTGGCTCTCGGCCCAGAAAAAGCCGGCACCGCTCGCCATCGTCATCTCCGGAACCGGCAGCGACGGCAACACCGCGAAGCTCGCGACGCTGCGCGCGGTCCTCTACGGCGCCGGTTATCACGTGCTCACCATGCCGTCGCCGACCTTCCCCGGTTTCATCGTGTCGACCTCCAGCACCGGCGTGGCGGGCGATCTCCTCCAGGACGGCCGCGATTTGTACGCGGCAATGGGGGTGATCATCGCCCATCTGCCGCGCCAGGTAAAAATCACCGACATCGACGTGCTCGGGTACAGCCTGGGCGGCGCGAACGCCGCCATCGTGAAATCCATCGATGAGAAGGAGCACAAGCTCGACATTCACCGGGTGGTGATGATCAATCCGCCCGTCAGCCTGTTCGCCTCGGTGGGGAGGCTCGACAAGCTCTTCGCCAAGTCCATCGGCAACGGCGATGCGGGGATCGAGCGGTTCTATCAGCAGATGTATGCCGAGCTCGCCAATCTGTACCGCGCATCGGACCGGGTCGAGCTCGACGAGGATTTTCTCCTCGGAGCGGCCGCATCGGCGCTGAAGACGGATGCGCAATTCTCCGCGGCCATAGCGTTCACCTTCCGTATCGCGCTCACCAACGTGTTCTTCGCGGGCGATCTGTATTCGGGTGCCGGCGTCGTGGTCGATCCGCGGCATCCGCCCCGGGTGGGCGATTCGCTCGATGAAATCTCCCGAGAGCTGCGCACCAAGACCTTCGCCGAGTACTTCAGCCGCATCTTCGCGCCCTATTACCTGAAGCGGCGGCCCGGCTCGACCGTCGAGAGCCTCATCGCCGACAACCGGCTCGATGTCATCGGCGATCAACTGCGCGGCAACGGCGACTATTACGCGCAAACCAACAGCGACGATCTCATTCTCGACAGGGCGGAGCTCGCTTGGCTGAAGAAGACGCTGGGCGGGCGGATCGTGGTCTACGATCACGGCGGCCACCTCGGCAACCTCGGCGACCGGCAGCAGGTCGCCGACATGCTCGAGATGCTGGCCGGCCGATGGCCGGGCGGTGCGAGATGATGCGCGGGCGCCCCGATTTGCGGCGGCTTGCGGCAGCGGCGGCGCTCACGATGCTCGGGGGTTGCGCCACGCAGGTGGTCGAATTTCACCGTCTGCCGCCCGACACGCCGGCGGCCGACAATGCGGCCGACATCGTGAAGATGCAGCGCCTGGCCGCCGCCGCGGCGCTCGCCCAAAAGGCCAAGGCGCAGGCCGCGGCCGAAGGCGGGGTTGCCGCCGAGGTGCCACCGCCCGTGACACCGGCCGAGGCGCCGCCGATGAAAACCTACGATCCCTGGGGCCGGCTCAACCGCTTCACGTACCGCTTCAACGCGCGCTTCGATGAAGCCCTGTTCCTGCCGGTGGCGAACGGCTACCGCCGGCTCCCTTCGCCGATGCGCACCGGGGTGCACAACTTCTTCGGCAACATCGCCGAAATCGACAGCTTCATCAATTACACGCTGCAGGGGCGGCTCGGACGCATGGTGCGCAGTGTCGGCCGATTCGTCATCAACAGCACCGTCGGCATCGGCGGCCTGTTCGATCCGGCGACCAAGCTCAGGCTGCCGAATGCGCCGACCGGCTTCGGGATGACGCTCGCAACCTGGGGCATGCATCCGGGTCCCTATCTGGTCATTCCCTTCTACGGCCCGTCGACCCTGCGCGAGGGCATCGGTTTGGCGGGCGACTATGGCACGCTCTACGTGATCGATCCGGCATGGATTTACCGGGGAGACCAATCGTGGGGATTGGGCGTGCTCAACGCGGTGGATCAGCGCGCCCACATCGATTTCCGATACTACGCCACCGGCTCGCCCTTCGAGTACGAGACCATCCAGTTTTTGTACGTGCGCAAACTGTTGATCGAGGATGCGGGACTGCACCGCCACAAGCCGCTGCCGCGATCCGATCCGAACGTGCCGGCGGGTGAATGAGCGAGCAGTCGCCGCTGCCGCAGATGCGCGATAGGGCGCTCAGCATCGTGGCCACGGGCACGATTCTCGCGATTCTTTATTTTGCCCGCGAGGTGCTGGTGCCGATCACGCTGGCGGTCATTCTGAGCCTGTTGATATCGCCGTTGGTGCGGCTGTTGCGACGCTTCGGTCTCGGCGCGACGTCCTCGGTGCTCGCGGCCGTGCTGGTGCTGACCGTCGCGCTGGGAAGCGTGGCGTCGGTGATCGGCGTGCAGGTGGCGCACATGGTGAAGAGCCTGCCGCAATACGAACGCACGATCCGTCACAAGCTGCACAAGGTGAACGAGCTGACCGTCGACCGGCTCGCCGCGTTCACCAGTCAAACCGAGCGGATCGTCGGGGAGCGGCGCGAGCCGCGGGCGGCGAGCGAACCACCCCAGGGCTCGCTGACCCCCGGACCGCCCGGCGAGGAGCCGCTGCAGCCCGTGCCGGCGCCCGCGCGGCCCGCCGCGCCCGCCGCCCCCATTCCGGTGGAGGTGCATCAGCCGCCGTTGAGTCCGCTGCAGGTGGTCGAACGCGTGCTCGGATCGATGTGGGTGCCGCTCGAGACTGCCGGCATCGTGATCGTGGTGCTTATCTTCGTATTGCTCGAGCGCGAGTCGGTGCGCGATCGCTTCATCCGCCTGGCGGGACCCTCCGATCTGCGCGCGACCACGCTGGTGTTGAACGATGCCGGCGAACGGCTGTCGCGGTTTTTCGTATCGCAGTTCTCGGTGAATCTCGGCGTCGGCGCGGTGCTCTGGCTGGGGCTTGCCCTCATCGGCCTGCCGCACGCGACCCTCTGGGCCGCGCTCGCGGCCGTGCTGCGCTTCGTGCCGTATGTCGGGGTCTGGATCGCGGCCGTGATCTCGGCCGCGCTCGCCGCGGCGGTGGACCCCGGCTGGACGCTGGTCCTTCTGACGCTCGGCTTGTTCCTGGTGGTGGAGCTGATCGCGGGCCAATTGTTGGAGCCGCAGCTCTATGGGCACTCCACCGGACTTTCCCCGCTCTCGGTGGTGGTCGCCGCCATTTTCTGGAGCTGGATCTGGGGCCCGGTCGGCTTGGTCGTATCCACGCCCCTGACCCTCTGTCTGGTGGTGATGGGCCGTCACGTCAAGGCGTTGAGATTGCTGGACATCATGCTCGGTGACAGTCAGGCGCTCACCATGCCGGAGCGCTTCTATCAACGGGCGCTGTCGGCCGACTCCGACGAGCTCATCGCGAACGCGCGCGCCTATCTCAAGCACGATTCGCTCGCGGCCTACAGCGACTTCGTGCTCCTGCCGGCCCTGCGCCTCGCGGCCTTCGATCTGGAGCGGCGCACGATCAGCCGCGAGCAGCAGCTCAAGGTGCGCCAGACCATCGTCGCCGTCATCGCCGCCATCAGCGGCGGGCGGCGCGGCTTCACGCGCAGGCGCCATGCGATGTCGATGCTCGATCAAATGAACGCGGGGCGGCAGCTGCGCCAGCAGCGCGAGCAGCTGTTCGGCCGCTGGCAGGGACCGCTGGCCGTGCCGCCCGGCTCGATCATGCTTTGCGTGAGCATGGGGTCGATGTCCGACGATCTGTCCACGGAGCTCCTGGTTCGCATCCTGCGCGACAAGCACGTCGATGCGCGGCACCTGTCGGTCGAGGACCTGAAGCAGGCGCCGCCCCCGGAGGCGGTGCCGGGCAGCGTAGCGATGGTGTTCGTGGTGAGCTCGGCGCCGGGCCCGGAGCGGGAGGCGGCGGGCGCCGCCGTGGAGCACCTCCGGGGCCGGTTCGCTCACGCGCTGATCGTCGGCGTGAGCCTGCCCGGGCTGGTGCTGCAGCAGGTTTCCTCCGACAACACCCTGCCGGGCACCGATAAATCCGCGAGCTCGCTGGTGGATGCCCTGCAGATCTGTGTGGACTGGCTCGAGGAGCGGACAAAAACTTGAAACAACATTCCCATCTCGCGCCGCGGCGCGGCGCCGCGTTCCCGATCCGCTGGCGCATTTTCAGCTTTTTGTTCGGATTCGGGTTTCTGGCCTACATCCAGTCCAAAACCATAACCGTCGCCGCCGTGCCGATGATGCCGGCGCTCGGGCTGAGCCAATCGCAGATCTCCTACATCATGCAGGCGTACGTGCTGGGATATGCGATTTTCCAACTGCCCGGGGGAATCATCGGCCAGCGCCTCGGTGCAAGGCTCACCTTCGTCCTGATCGGCATCACCGCGTTCCTGGCCACGCTCGCCATGCCGTTGGTGCCCGGGTTCTTCGCCGGCCCCGCACTGTTCGCGGCGCTGGTCGGCGTGCAGCTGCTGCTCGGGCTGTCCCAGGGAGCCATTTTTCCGATCTCCGCCGGCGTCTTCGAAGCCTGGTTTCCCCCCAAGCGCTGGGCGCTGGTGCAGGGGTTGCAGACCGCGGGACTGGGCCTCGGCGCGGCGGTGACGCCGCCGCTCATCGTCTACCTCATGGACCGGCTCGGATGGCAGCGGGGCCTCGTTTGGGCGAGCCTGCCCGCCGTGCCGTTGATCGTGTTTTGGGCCTGGTACGGACGCAATACGCCGCGCGAGCATCCCGCGGTCTCCCCGCACGAGCTCGCGCAGATCGGATCCCAGCCGCCGGCGCACTCCTCGGTCAGCCTGAGGCAGCTGTGGGCGCTGGCGGCCGACCGGAACGTCGTGCTGCTCTTCATCTCGTACATGAGCATGAATTACACGTTCTACCTGCTCTCGAACTGGGTGTTCATATACCTCGTCCAGGAGCGCCACTTCTCGCTGCTCGAGACCGGATGGCTCGCGATGGCGCCGCCGCTCGCCGCGGCGCTCGGCGCCGGGATCGGCGGCGTGATCACGGGCGCGCTGGTGCAGCACTTCGGGAGTCTGTGGGGGTACCGTATACTGCCGCTCATCGCGCTGCTCGCCTCGGGGGTGTTCCTGCTGGTCGCCGTCAACGCGTCCAATCCCTACCTGGCGGTTGCGGCGCTCGCGAGCTGCTTCGGCACCGTCGAGCTCACCGAGGGCGCGTTCTGGGGAGCGGGAATGACGGTGGGCCGCGGCGATACCATGGCGGTATGCGGCATCATGAACACGGGAGGCAATTTGGGCGGCATCATCGGCATACCCATCGTCGGTTATTTTTCGGGATTGCATGCCTGGAACACGGCATTCTTCATCGGTGTGGGCTTCGCCGTCGTCAGCGCGCTCGCATGGCTCGGGATCCGCGTCGACGAGAAGGTCGATGAGGCCGCCGCGCCGGCGGCACCCGCCGAGCGGGTGGCCGTCGGATGAACACCGCGGTGGTAACCGGGGCGGCCCAGGGGGTCGGGCTCAACGTGGCGTCGCTGCTCGCGCGGCGGGGTTATCGCGTGCTCATGCTGGACCTGCAGCCGCTCGAGGAGCAGGAGCGGGGGCTGCGCGCTGGCGGAGCCGAGGTGTACGCGATGCACGGGGATGTGTCGTCGGAACCGTTCATCGAACGGGTCGCCGCGCGCATTCGCAACGATTTCGGCGCCGCCGACGCACTCGTCAACAACGCCGGCATCAGCTTGATCGTTCCCGCGGAACTCACCTCGGCGGATCAGTGGCAACGCGTCATGAATGTGAATCTGCTGGGTCCGTTCCTGCTGTGCAAGCACCTCGGTGCGCAGATGCTTGCCAGGGGGCGCGGCAGCATCGTCAACGTCGCCTCGGTCGCGGGACTCGCCGCGGTCGCTCATCGCGCCGCCTACAACGCATCGAAGCACGGTTTGATCGGCCTCACCCGGACGCTGGCGGCCGAGTGGGGCGGGCGCGGTGTCAGGGTCAACGCGGTCTGCCCCGGCTGGATCAAGACCGAAATGGATCACGCGGATCAGGGAACGGGCGCGTATACCGACACCGACATCGTCAATCGCGTTCCCATGGGCCGCTTCGCGCGTGCCGACGACGTGGCCGAGGCGATCGCGTTCCTGGCCGACCCCGAGCACGCGGGGTTCATCAACGGCGTGACCCTGCCCGTGGACGGCGGTTGGATCGCCGATGCCAGCTGGGAAAGTTTGCGCATACGCGCGCGGAGCGAGATTCGATCATGACCGACACCCCCGCCATCCGAATCGACGTTCGCGGCGCCGTCGCGCACCTCACGCTCACGCGCGCCGAGGCGGCGAACACCATGAATCTGCAGTTTGGACGCGAGTTCCTGGCGGCCGCCCAAACCCTGCAGGCCGACCCGCGCGTGAGAGCGGTTCTTCTGTCGGGCGAGGGCAGGAATTTTTGCTTTGGGGGCGACTTGAGGGGAATGGTGGCGTCGGGCGGCGACCTCCGCGCGTACTTGAGCGAGCTCACCACGGCGTTGCACGCGGGGCTCGCCCATCTCATGCGCATGGATGCGCCCGTGATCGCGGCGATCAAGGGCAGCGCCGCCGGAGCGGGACTCGGTCTGGTGCTCGCGGCGGATCTCGCCATCGCGGGCAGGAGCGCGAAGTTCACCCCGGCCTACACGGGCGTCGGCCTGACGCCGGATGCGGGTTGCACGTTCCTGCTGCCTCGCGCGGTCGGCTATAAGCGCGCCATGGAGCTGTTCCTCACCAACCGGGTGCTCGGGGCGGAGGAAGCCCTCGATTGGGGGCTCGTCAACCAGGTGGTCGACGACGACCAGGTTGACGAAGCCGCCGCCGCGCTGGCCGCGCGCCTGGCGAGCGGCCCGACGGGTGCTTTCGGCGGCGTCAAGCGCCTGATGGCGGAGGCGGAGCCCGGCCTGGAGAGTCAATTGGGCCGCGAAAGCCGCTCCATCGCGACGCGCGGGACGAGCGCGGAGGGGCGCGAAGGCATCGCGGCCTTTTTGGAAAAGCGCACGCCGCGTTTTTAGCCGGTCACTTTTCCCTGTTGATGTAGCGATCGAGCTCGCGGTGAAAATGACGCACGCGTTGCTCCTGTTCGGACCATAGAGGCCCCTGGAAGCCGCGGGATTTCGAGCCGCGCTGTACGGCAGCGACGAGGTCCACGTCCTGATCGAGCACCTCCCCCAGATTCGGCCTCACGTCGACGGGGATTCGTTCGATGTCGGGCCGGGTATCGCCGGTTACATCCAAGCCTTCGGGTAATCCCATCCATCCGGGCACGCTGTACCCCGGATCGTCGACGTAGCGGAAAAGCGTCATGTTGTCGTAGTAGAAGCGCTCGGGGTCCGTGGCATGCGGCAGGAAGCGCATGATGAACACCCCCTCCGGATGCATGCCGATCTGCACATTGGGGAAATAGCCCGTCGCCCAGCTGTCGGTCAGCTGAGCGTCCGTCAACTTATCGTAATAGCCGAGCCCGAAGCGCTTGCCGCGGGCACGTTTCGACTGCTGGATGGCCGCCCGGACCTCACGCGCCGTGCCTCGGAAATTCCGGGGATCGATGCCGGCCTCGCGCATCATGTATTGCTGGTAGGGGTCGATCGTTTCCTGGTCGCCGACGCGATGCGACTTGACGCCGATCGGCACGATCATGCGGCTGAAGCCGTTCGGATACAGGTCGTACTGGCTGAAATCCTCCATTACTCCCTGGGTTTGCGGATGGATGTGTGGAAGATGGTAGGTCTCGTAGAATGCATCGACGCCCGTTTTCCAGTTCGCCCGCCATTCGCTGCGCACGTGCCGCACGACGTGCATTTTGTCGATCTCGTAGTTCTCGATGTATCCGGGAGGAAGACCGATCCACTCGCGCAACGGCGGGGCCTTGCCGTCCATGTTGATGAAAATGAGCCCCCCGATCACGTCGCACGCGACCTCCTTGAGGCCGGGCCGATGGGCGATCAACCGCGCGTCGAACGTCGCCTCGTCGGTGATTTTCTCGAGCTTGCCGTTGCACGCGAACTGCCATCCGTGGAAGGCGCAGGTGAATCGCGCCACGCTGCCGCGATCGTTTTGCGAGATGCGGTTGCCGCGATGCGGACACACATTGTAAAAGGCCTTGATCGAGCCACTCTGCTGGCGCACCAGCAGAAACTCCTCCGCACCGATCTCGAACACCGTGTAGTCGCCCTGTTCCGGCAGGTCGGAGGTCACGCCGGCGAGCAGCCATACCCGGGGCCACATCAGCGCCCACTCCTTGCGCATGTAATCGGTCGAGTGGTAGCGCTCCGGGTCGGGAACATCCAGTCCATTGTCGATCGGCGGCTGTTTCGCCTCGAGAGACTCGGCGGGCGCATGGAGGCTCATCGGCCACTCGACTTTGTAATTTGCGGACATCGTTTGTCTCCGATCAGTGAATCCCGGGCCCTTTGGCACGATACTAGCCGGGGCCCGATAAAACAATCAGGGCTGACTGTTTTTGGCCGCGGCGCCTTTGATGCTGGCGTTGATCTCGCGCGGCGTGGGATTGCGCCGCAGCGTGAGACCCCCGTTGATCTGCAGCACCTGCCCCGTCACGAAACTTTCGTCGCTGGCGAGCCACAAAACCGCATCGGCGATGTCGTCGGCCGTTCCGATGCGGCCCAGGGGGTATTCCTTGAGGAACGCTTCCTGCAGGCCAGGCAAGGACATTTCATGGGCCGTCATCGGACTGGCCGTCAGCCCCGGTGCGATGGAGTTGACCCGGATGCCCCTGGCGCCGAATTCGTTGGCGAAACAGCGCACCAACGCATCACCCGCGGACTTGGTGGCGATGTAAGCGGCGTGGTTGCAAAGCAGGGCGTAGGCCGAGGCCGAGGACATCTGCACGATGGAGCCGCCGGTCCCAGACGCGGCCATCTCAGCCACCATGTGCTGCAGAAAAAAATACACCCCTTTGAATTGCAGCGCGCACAGCTTGTCGAGCTCTTCCTCCTTCACGTCGAGGAGCTTGGTCATGGGCGCCCATCCGGTGCAATTCACAGCCACATCCAGGCGACCTGCGGCCCGCCTCGCGAAACTCGCAAGCGCCGCGGTGTCCGCGCTTCGGGTTGCATCGCAGATGCAATGCTCGCCATCCAGTTCCCGGGCCAACGCGCGAAGCGGCGCCTCCTTGCGGCCGGCGACAATGACCTTCGCGCCCTCGTGCGCCAGACGGCGTGCGATGACCTGCCCCATGTTGCCTTCGCCCGCCGCGCCCAGCACGACCGCAATCTTTCCGTCGATTCTTCCCATGATCGCTCCTTATGGCGTTCAGGACCTCAGGCGGCGTTCACACGGCGCAGCGGGTCGGATCCGTCCCACCCGTCGGCGGCCCGCTGCACGTACCGGTAAAATTTGATCAGATCGCCGCGCCCCTCGTAGATCTCGATCATGTGCCCGAGCTCGAGCGTCAGATCGAGCATCACGAACTGCGTTCCGGTCGAGGTGCATGCGTCGAGCGCGATATCGATCTCTGCGCGACGGGCATCCTCCATCGCCGCCGGCAGGGACGGAACGAAATGGGCGACGTGATGGACGCCGACGGTGTCGCGGGCATAGAGATCGCGCAGTACGGAGGGCGCATCGTCGTGCTGGGTGATCAGCTCGACCATGAGCTCGCCCGCCTGGCCGTAGGCCGAACTGTGATCGAACGTTGCGGGACTCCCGCGATAGCAGCATCGCGCGAGAGGAATGTGTTCGAAGTAGAAGAACGGTCCCCATCCGAAGCGTCGCGAGAAATCGACCGCGGCGCGCTCAGGGTCGGGCACGTGGTACGCAATCTGCACGACGGGACCCGCGCTCTTCATCACGTGAGGCGCCTCAAGGGGCGGGATCCGTCCCAATTCGCGGCGCCCTTCTTCACCATCGAGAAAAAGGCCTCGACGGCGGGGCCGTTCTCGATGAGCTCGATCATTGCGCCCGGATGAGCGTCGGTATCGAGGTAGGCGAACCGCATGCCGCCGGCCGTCGCCCCCCACTGGACCGGGAGCACGCCCTGCGCGCGGTGCCGTTCGAGTTCGACATCGAGTGAGTCGCACAGTACCCCGACATGCTGCAGCCCTTCCCCCCGCCGTGCGGCGAATTCCGTGTAGATGGATGGTGCATCGTCGTGCTGGACGATCAGCTCGATCTGGATGGGACCCCACTGTCCGATGGCGACCGACATGTCCAGGGTCAACGGGGCCCCCCGAAAATGCACGGGTCCGAATGCGACGTGCTCCATCAGGTAGAATGGCCCCACGCCGATCTTGGCGCTCCAATGCGCCACGGCGGCCTGCATGTCGCGGACCACGAACGCATTCTGCACGATGGGGCCGAAGCGGGGCTGCGTCACGGGCACGACGCGCACCTCATCCGGGTTCCAGTTCGGCGAGCAGGCTCTCGCGCAGCCGAAACTTCTGGATCTTGCTCGACGACATGGGCCACTCCGTGATGAAACGCACGACACGAGGTACCTTGAACGCGGCGACCTCGCGCTTGCAGAAGTCGCGGAGCTCCTCCGACGTCGCGCTCGCTCCCGGCTTGAGCTCCACGAAGGCAGCCGGAACCTCGGAATATTTCGCGTCTGGAATGCCCACGACCTGGGCAAGCTTTACCGCGGAATGGCGCGCGAGCAGCGCCTCGATTTCGGCCGCGGCGACATTTTCACCGCCCACCTTCAACATGTCCTTGTAGCGGCCATGGAACATGACCGTTCCGTGCTCGTCCAGGGACCCGATATCGCCCGTATGAAACCAACCGTTTTCGTCGATGGCCTGCGCCGTTTTCTCCGCGTCTTTGTGATAACCCTCCAGCAGCGAGTATCCGCGCACCAGCACCTCGCCGTGTTCGCCGACGCCGGCATCTGCCGTCGCCCCGGGCGGCACGATGCGAACTTCGAGCCCGGGCAGCGGCCTGCCCAGCCTCGTGATCCGAAGCTGTTCGGGCTCGTCGGGTGAGCCCGTGCACACCGTGCCCGCGGTCTCGGTCATGCCGAAGCTTCCGACTTGCACCGCCTGCGGCATGGCGCGCATGATCAATTCGGCAACCACGGGAGGCTGCACGGCGAAGTTCGAGTTCATCAGCTTGATGCGGCTCAAATCGGTGCTCGCGAAACTCGGATGGTAGATCAGCTTTTGCATGATCGTGACGAAGCAGGGGTAGGTCGCCGTGACCTGGTGGCGTTCCAGCATTTGCAGAGCCACTTCCGGATCGAAGTGGCTCATGGTGAGGTAAGTGCCACCCACATCGAAAATTGCGAGCATCGGCAGGACCGAGGCGATGTGAAACATCGGTAATGGCGACCAGAAGCGATCGTCGTGCGTCAGCCGGTAGCGGTGTCTGCCGAGGGCGATGGAATTTCGGACCTGAGCCTCGTGCGTGATCAGGCACCCCTTCGGATTCGCCGTGGTGCCGGAGGTGTAAAGCATCAGTCCCACGTCGCGGACCCGGACGCTCAGCCTCGCGCGGTGAACGCTGCTCTCCTCGATCGTTCGCGCCGATGCGTCGAATTCCCGTTGCGCCACGAATCCGGGCGGAGAGGATTCGCCGATCATCACGACATTACGCAGTTTCGGCGTTCGTGCGAGCCGGAGGCGGTGCGGGTCGGGCTGCGAACCGAGGTCCGGGAGCGCTGAGTTCAATCTTTCGACGAAGCTGACCTGCTCGGCGATGGAATCGGTGGTGATCAGGGTGGCGATGTCGCCGTTCTCGATCACGTAACCGAGTTCTGCGGCACGGTAGCGCGCATTGATCGGTACCACGACCGCCCCGCACAAGGCGGCCGCGAAAAAGATCTCGACAAAATCCGCACATGTGTGCATCAGAATGCCCACGTGATCCCGCGGCTTGACGCCCATGGCCTGCAGGCTCCGCGCCCGCATCAGGGAACGTGCAGCGAGCTCCACGTAGCTGAGCTCGGAATCCGGGAACACCAGCGCGAGCGTGTCCGGATAACGGTCGGCGGCGGTGAGCAGCAAATCGCCCATGGTGGTCACGGAAATTCGAAGGCGTGAAAGGTCCTCGCCCCCGCGTGGCGGCGTGCCCACGGGTAAGTCCCGTTGATTTATGGTCAATCCAGCCATGGTCGCCCCCGCTTCGATGGTAGGGAGGAAAATACCACGGCGCCCTCCTGAAACAAACAGTCAGTCCTGTTTCTTTTCGTCACGGCGATCCTTATACTCGCGTGACTTGTCCGAGGAGCGGACCTTGCAACGCGCCAAATAATGAGCAGCCGCTTACGCCTTGACCCGCCCAAGCAATGGGGAATGTCCGATGAGGAACTGGCCACTCTGCCTTTGGCGTTCCGAGACGACGCGCTCGCCGGGCAGGTCTGCCTGGTTTCAGGCGGCGGCAGCGGCATCGGCCGTGCCATCGCCTACGTGCTGACGCGCCTGGGTGCAGAAATCGCGATTTGCGGCCGGCGTGCGGAAAAATTGGAAGAGACTGCAGACGGCATCCGCAAGCATCTCGGCAAGACCATCATGACGCGGGCGATGACGATTCGCGATCCGGAGGCGGTGCGCGCACTGGTTGACGAGACGTGGGAGCGCTTCAATGGATTGAGCGTGCTGGTGAACAGCGCCGGCGGACAGTATCCGCAGGCTGCGATCGATTTCACGCCGAAAGGGTGGAACGCGGTTATCGACACGAATCTGAACGGTAGTTGGTACATGATGCAGAACGCGGCGCGCCTTTGGCGCGAGCGCGGCACCTCTGGATCCATCGTGAACATAGTCGCGGTGGTGACACGAGGCATGCCGCAGGTCGCCCATACGGCGGCGGCCCGAGCCGGTGTGATTTATCTGAGCAAGACCTTGTCCGTGGAGTGGGCGCCGCTCGGGATCCGGGTCAATTGTGTGGCCCCGGGCTCGATCGCGACCGATGGGCTCAACGTATATCCGCGTGCCGCGGCCGAGGCCTTCAGCGTATCCAACCCCATGAAGCGGTTGGGTGACGTGATCGACATCGCCCAATCCGTCGCTTACCTCACGGCGCCCAGCGGCAAGTTCATCACCGGTGAAGTGCTCACCGTCGATGGGGGCCGGCAGAACTGGGGCGAGGACTGGCCGGGCGGCATCCCCGATTACTTTCGCGTAAGCGACCGCTGAGCGCGGCCCGGGTCGTCAGGCGGCGGCTGTCGCGAACTGGCAATACGATTCGCGTTCCACCAGGTTCAGGACGAACGAGAGCTTCGCCATGCCGGATATGACCGCCATGGCGGTTCCGAGCTCGAGAATCTGGGCCTCCGAGAAATGCTCACGCAGGCGGTCGAACAGCGCGGGGGTCATCCGCCCTTCGACGTTCGACAACGCGACCTCGCCCGCGTAATCGATCACGGCGCGCTCGGCCGGGTCGAACGGCTCTGTTCTTCCGTCCCGCAGCGCGTCGATCTGCGCCGGGGTGAAGCCGGCCTGGAGCGCTCCAGGGACGTTTTGCTTGTTGCACGTGCGGCAGCCGTGGACGAGGGAGAGCTTGAGCCGGGCGAGCTGCTTGTAGCGCTGCGAGACCTCGCCGCCGAAGAATATCTTCGCGTAGAACTGCTGCATGATGAACTCGAGCAGCTCGGGGGCCTGGGCAAACACCTCGACGAAGGTCGCATCGCCGGTGAGCTTCTGTAGCATCTCGGATGCCGGCTGCCACGCGGGCGGCATGTCCTCGCGTCGCATCCTGGTGAACAATGTGTCGATCATGGCGCACCTCACGGAGTGGAAAAAGGAGTCAGGCCGACAGCAGCCCGAGGATGGAGACGCTGGCGATGTTGCGGTTGGGTATGCCGCCCAGATTATGCGTGAGCCCGATGGATGGACCGCTCCCGGAGCGCCCGCGCGTCTGACGGTCGCCGGCCCGACCGAGCAGTTGCAGATAGATCTCGTAGGCCATGCGCAATCCCGTGGCGCCGATGGGATGGCCGAAGCATTTGAGCCCGCCGTCGATCTGGCAGGGGATCGCACCGTCGCGATCGTAGCGGCCGTCCAGCACGTCGTGAGGCGCACGGCCGACGTCGGACAATCCCAGATCCTCCATCAGTACGAGCTCGGTGATCGAAAAGCAATCATGTACCTCGATCAGGTCGATCTGTCCGCGCGGATCGTTGAGGCCGGCCTCGGCATAAGCGCGGCGCGCCGCGAGCGGCGTCGTCAGCGTGTGGGTGCCGTCCCAGGATAGGTGGCTCATTTCGACGCCGTTGCTGGGCGCCAGCTGAAGCGCCTTCACGGACACCAGGTCGCGCATGCCGAGGCCGCGCGCGATGTCGGGCGTGGTCACGATGGCGCATGCGGCGCCGTCGCTCACACCGCAGCAGTCGAGCACGCCCAGCGGATAGGAGATGAGCGGCGCGTCGAGCACCTGCTGCTCGGTGACGCGGTTGCGCAGATGCGCCTTGGGATTGCGCGTCGCGTTCTCGTGACTCTTGCAGGAAATATGGGCCATGGCGCGCTTGAGCTCCGCCATCGAATAGCCGTGCTTGTCGGCGTACGCGTTTGCCAGCTGTGCGAAGGCGCCGGGCGCGGTGCTCGAGGGAAGATAAAGATCCTCGAAGGTGCCCTTGGTGCGCTCGGGCAGCCCGCCGAAGCCGGTGTCCTTCAGTTTCTCGACGCCCATCGCGAGGGCGATGTCGCAGGCACCAGCCGCCACCGCATAGACGGCGCCGCGCAGCGCTTCGGTGCCCGTGGCGCAAAGATTCTCGACCCGCGTGGTGGGCACATTCGGAAGGCGTAGAGCCATCGACAACGGAAGCGAGGACTTGCCGACGCTCTGTTCGTCAAAGAATACACCGAGCCATGCCGCCTCGATTCGATCGCGCTCCAGGCCCGAATCCGCGAGCGCCTCCTCGAACGCCTCGATCATGAGGTCGTCCGGTCCCGAGGACCAGCGCTCGCCGAAGCGCGAGCAGCCCATTCCGGCGATGACGACTTTGTCCTTGATTCCGCTGGCCATCGTGCGTGCCTCTAAGGCGCCTGCACCTTCGTTGCCTTCCAGAAGTAGCGGCGAAAGCCGCGCATGCGATCTTCGTCCTTGATCCGGTAGACGAAGCGCATCGCATCGTTTACCTTGAGTTCGCCCGGCTCGATGTCCGTGAACTCCATGAAAAGGTTGCCGCCTTCGGTGAACTCGACGTTGCCGTACACATACGGCGGCCGCGCCGAATAGGCCTGCCAGTCCTCCGTGAAGGTCTTGACGCGTCCCCGCGAGTCGGCGAGCGCGTGGGGCGCTTGGCGGTCGAGGGCCCGGCATTCAGGGTTTACGCACACCCGGGAGCGCGGGAACTGCACCGTGCCGCATTGCTCGCAGCGGCCGCCCATGAAGCCGCCGAGAGCGTCGCGCTTGCGGTACGCCACAGTGTGCGCGGTGCGCTGGTCCCGCTCGGCGCGCATGCCGAAATCCACCTTCAGCAACCCGCGGTGCGAGAGGTAGCGAACGTAGCTCGTTTCCTCGCGGCGGCGCTGCAGGGCTTTCGACAGCACCCGCGGCGCGGCGCGCATACCTCGTTCAACACGCAGCAGCACCGCGTCGACCCCTTGACCCATGCCCACTGCGAGGATGAGATCACCGGGCTCGGCAGCCTCCAAGGCCGCGGTCAGCAGCATGAGCGGGAACGCCGTGCCTGCATCGCCGCATCCGGCGAGCACGGTTTCGTCGCGCTTCGCCGCCGAGAGGCCGGCGGATTCCGCGATGCGTTTGGCCACCGATTCGGGCGCGGGCATGGCGAAATGCCGCACGGCGCGGCTCTCGCAATTCGCCGAGGAGAGAATCCCGCGGATCAGCCGCGGTACCAGCTCCATGATCGATTCGTCCCTTATCCAGCGCTCCTCAAGGGCGTAATCAAATTCGACGCCGGACATGCGGTAGTGGTCCACGAAATCGCTGCCGATGCTGCGCACGGCGAGGATCGATGCCAGCGCGTTTTCGCCCGCAGGCCCCAGCAACACTGCGGCGGCGCCGTCGCCGTAGGAAAGCTCCTGCGCACTGCCGGGACGGGTGAGCCGGGCGTCGCTCGCCACCACGAGCGTGGGTGCCGAGGGGCGGCGGGCCGCAGTGATCAACCCGCCGGTGCCGGCACGCAGCGACGCGCTCAGATTCAAGGTCTCCGCCCCGTCGGTCAGGCCGAGCGCCGTGGCCACTATCCGCGCATCGTCACGATCGGCAAATGGCGCGGAAGTGGAGCACAGGTAGAGCAGCTCCGGGGCCGCGGAGGCGACGGCGCCTCCGTCTCCGGATCCCGCGATGCAGGTGCGGGCCGCCTCGACCGCCATGGTGATCGCATCCTCGTCCCAATTGGCCACGGCGCGGGAACCGGTGACGCGGGTGGGCCCCGGCGGATGAAGCCACGCCATGGATTCCGCGATAGATGCGCGGGCGAGGCGCAGGCGCGGAATGTGCACGCCGCAGCGCAGGATGGCGGCTAGCGAGCTCACACCGCGCCGCGCTCAGATCTCATAAAAGGGCTCGAGCCTGGGTTGAACCCGCAGCGACGGCGGGACCCGCTCAGAACCGATCCTGCGG
This sequence comes from uncultured Gammaproteobacteria bacterium, assembly GCA_963736185.1. Classification (GTDB taxonomy): domain Bacteria; phylum Pseudomonadota; class Gammaproteobacteria; order Steroidobacterales; family Steroidobacteraceae; genus Bog-1198. The sequence goes on from CAVTNZ010000047.1 coordinate 46,288, forward strand.
TCGAGCTCCTCGTGCCAGTGGTAAATGCGCCGTTCCTGATAGCTCAGCGGGATGCCGCGAAAGCCCGGCGACATGAGCGACTCCTGGATCTGTGGGCCAAACTGAAGATCCTCGTCGAGTATCCGATCGAAATTGGCGATGCGCGTCTTCCACAACGCGGGCGGCTCGCCGCCGCCCCAATCCGGCGCAAACCAATGGCACTCGATGCGCATACGGGTGTCCGAGGTCGGCCAGAAGGTCAGGAAAGGGGCGCCGGAGGGATCCACGGGCACCACCAGGTTCGGGTAGAAGTTGAACGAGGGATTGTTACGTGACGACACGACCGTGGCGGATTCTATCCTGCGCATGCCGCGCGTGCCGGGGTCCTGCCAGTCCGGGCGCCGATTGGGAGTGACCATGAGGGAATGGCCCCTGCGGTACAGCGCGATGGTGGTGCCGCGGTAATCGAGGAATCGATCGACAGTGTTCTGGTGTATCGACTTCAGGTGATACACCTCGAGAAACGCATCGAGCAGCACCTTGACGTTGCAATCGACGTTCGAAACCTTCCTTGGCCACCAGCCGCCAGCAGTCCGGCTCGAACTGTCGAAAATATTCGAAGAACGGATTCACGTGCTCGAGGAGCGGCTCCGCCCCCGGATCCTCGTTGACGAAGATCCAATTGTAAAAGCGCTCGCAGCGCACGCCGATCAGGGGTCGCGATGACAAGTCGAGACCGGGGAAATCGCGCCGGTCGCGCAGATTGATCAATTTTCCGTCGAGGCTGTAGGTCCAACCGTGATAGCCGCAAACCAGTCCGTCCGCCTTGCCGCAGGCCGACTTCACCAGCGGGCCGCCCCGATGGCGGCAGGTGTTGTAGAACGCGCGAACGACATCGTCCTTGCCGCGCACGATCAAGATGGGGGAGCCGGTCTTCTTCCACAAGAGGTAGCTGCCTTGTTCGGGCAGCTCGTCGATGTGGCAGGCGTACAGCCAACTCTTGCGCCACAGATGCGTCATCTCGAGCTCGAGGAACGCGGGATCGGTATATCGACCGGAAGGGATATCCGGCAGCGAAGGGAACCCGTCCGGAGGCGCGGTGCGCTCGGCCTCGTACTTCATCCCATCGAGAAAGCGTTGAACGATTGCGGTGTCCATGATTTCAGACTGCCTCTGTGTGCGGCGCCACCGAAGTATCAAAGGCCGACGCCAGTATATTCCATCGTCTAAAAGAAACAGGTCGGACTGTTTGTTTTCGCAGCACAGTATAGTCCATCGGCCGCTATTTGCCGTCCACCGAAAACGCGACCAGGGCGTTTCCGGCCATGTGGAAATACACGCCGTAACCTGAATTGGTGTACAGCATGCCGTCGTGAACCACCGGGCCGCCGCCGCCGATCGAGCCGCCGTGGGATGGCGCTCCGCCGAGCGCGGGGAGTTCCCGGGCGGTGTCGTATTCCCAGACCACGCGGCCGGTCGCGTCGTCGTACGCGCGCACCCGTCCGTCCATGTGTCCCGCGAATACGGCGCCGGGAATGGCGGCAATCGACGCCAGGATGCCCGGATCGCAAGAGCTTCGGCCATGGCACACGTCGTCCGCGGGGCTCGCCCACAAAGGGCTGCCGTTGAGCGGATCGAGCGCGTACAACCCCGGGCGCGGCGGCGCCGCGTTGGCATTGCGCGCTTTTTCCGAGGCGTCCATGGAATTCGCCATGTCCGAGATCGGTACGTAGAGGCGGGTGCCGTCGAAGGCCATGCCGAACTGGATCCCCCCTGAATGGTGCCGCGCCCCACGCGCTGCGACCATAGCGCATGGGTGGGATGGTCGGGATCGAGGGCGAGCGCGGTACCGCTCTTCAACCCTACGAATAAACGCTCCTCGCCGCCTGCGAGCCTGCCGAGCACGACGCTCGAGCCGATGTCGAAGTCGGGGCCGGAATTGGCGGGACAGCTCTCCAGGCCGATCATGCAGCCGACGTTCCAGGCATCGCCGCTCGCGACCTGCCAGCTCCATACGATGCGCCCGGTTTTCAAGTCGAGCGCAAGCACGGCATTGCTGCGGCCGTTCGCCGGACCCGTATAGTTGTTGCCGGTGCCGACATAGAGCAACCCGCGCTTCGCATCGACCGTGGGTGTGTTCCAAACGGCGGCGCCCGAGGGGGCGAAAATCTTGGTGCCGGAGTGAGTCACACCGGTCTCGTGCGGCGGCTCGTCGATCGTGTAGCGCTGCCACTGCCGCTTGCCCGTGACGGCATCGAAGGCGACGACGCTGCCGCGAAATGTGCAGCACGCATAAGTCGGGTCGACGGTCGCCTCCTCGAGCGAGGATACCCCGACATATACGCTGCCCTTGAAATATACCGGTGCGCCGGTGATCGTCGCGCTCGGATGATCGTCGGCCCGATCGCGCCACAGCTCCTTTCCGGTCAGCGCATCGACCGCGTAGACACGGCCTAGGATGTCGCCGAAGTAGGCGCGTTTGGCGCCGCCCACCATTGCCGGTACGACGACGGGTGTGCGGACCTCGGCGCTTGTCGAATAAGTCCAGCGGATGCAGCCGGTCCCTGCATCGAGCGCATACACGGTGCCGCTCTGGCTGCCGACATACAGGGCCCCGTAGGCGAAGGTGGGACGCGATCGCGCGCGCGCGGAAGAGGGATACGCAAAGGTCCATTTCATCCGCAGCCTCGGGATGTCGGCGGCCGCAAGACCCGCGGCCGTCGCGGTGATGAAATTCGTGTTTGAGAGATCGAACCCCCACCCGACGATGTCCGGTTCGCGGCCAGGGTCGAACCGCGCGGCCGCCCCTGCGCAGGAAGGCGCCTTGGGCGGTTCGGCCGCCCCGAACGCGAGCCCGGACAGGTACTCCGCCACGTGCCTCTTGTCGTCGGCGTTGAGCGCCGCCGCCTGGCGCTGCATGATGCCGATGGTGAGGGCACGATCGATGGATTCCGGCGTCATCATCTGAAGGAAGGTTCGCGACGGAGCCTTGGGCGCCTGACCTTCGTGACACATCTGGCAATGCTCGCGATACACGGCAGCGCCCGGCAGCGTCTCGCGATCGACCGCCGGCTTCGAGGCGTCCATTTTGTCGCGCAGCGAATCGAGATTTTGAGGCTGCGTATCGGACCCAGAGGGGACCGCGGCATGAGCCGCCGCCTGCGCGATGACATGGAGCAGCAGGACCAGGGCCGGTATTCGCATGGGGTGTCTCGTGTTCAAAGTGCTTGCGGCGATTGGAGCAGGGATTTGATCGAGGCCAGGAAGTGCGCAGCGACGGCACCGTCGATCACGCGATGGTCGGCCGAAAGCGTCAACGTTGCCACTTTTTCGACCGCCGGCGCTCCGCTCTTCACGATAAGCCGGTCCGACGCGGCGGCCACCGCGAGAATGCCGACCTGAGGCGGGTTGATGATGGCGTCGAAGCGATCGATGCCGAACATTCCAAGATTGGAGATGGTGAACGTGCCCCCCGAGATTTCATCACGGGTCAAGGTTCCCGCACGCGCACGTTCGGCAAGCGCCCTGATCTGCGCTCCGATCTGCGCGGGCGTTTTGGAATCCGCGCTGCGAATGACGGGCGCTATCAGACCGTTGTCGGTCGCAACGGCGATGCAGATGTCCGCCGTCGAAAACGTGAGTATCTCCCCGCCGACCAGGTGCGAGTTCAATGCCGGATGCTCCTTGAGCGCCAGCGCCGTGGCCCGCACCACCAGGTCGTTGAACGATATTTTTTCCTCCGCCGTGCCGCTTGCCCGGGCGCGGGCGAGCAATGCACCGCACTCGACATCCACCGCCAGCCGATAGTGCGGGATGCTCTGCGAGGATTCGAGCAGGCGCCTGCCGATGGCCGCACGCATGGAGCTCAGTTTGACGCGGATGGGAGCGGCTGCCGAAGCCGGCGGGGGCGCATCGCTTCCGTCCGCGGCCGGCGCGCCGGGGCTGGCTGCCGCGGAGAGATGCGCCGCGGCGTACGCCTCGACGTCCTCCTTGGAGATGCGTCCGCCGCGACCCGTTCCCTTGATCCGGGTGATATCCACACCGAGCCGTTCCGCGATTCGTCGCGCGATCGGACTGACCCTCGCGTCCCCGCCGGCGATTTCAGTCCCCGACGGGGGCGCGGGCTCAAGCTGCGCCGACGGGGGCGATTGCCCGCCGGCCGGCTCGAAGCTCGCGTCCGCGGGCTTGAAGCGGCGCACGTAATCCTGCAGTTCCGCCTCGGGGACGGACGCATCGGCGATCACCCCGATCAGAGCTCCCACATTCTCCGTGGTCCCTGTATCCGCAAGGATCAGCCGCAGCGTGCCTCCGACGGGTGCCTCGACGGAATTGACGATCTTCTCCGTCTCCACGTCCAAGAGATGATCGCCCTTCTGCATCGAGGCGCCCAAGGCGACGTGCCAGCCCGTCACTGTCCCTTGCTGCATCTCGATGCCCCATTTCGGCATGGTAATCGGAAATATTCGCCTGTTCATAGTCGAGGTCTCGTTCGGTTCGAAGCCGCTGATATAGTATCCATAAAAAACAGTCAAGATTGTTTTTAAACAGTTCGACCCCGAGGGGTTTTGAGGAGCATGGACGGCGAATCGGCGCTCCAGGGCCGGTTCCTGTTGGATTCGTGCAACCAACTAACAAACCGTCAGGCTTGTTTTTTTCTACGGCGCGGGTAATCTGCGGCCCCAAGAGTCTCAAGATCTCAGCCGTCGCTGCAGGACGGCAAAAAAGCGTATCGATCATTCAGGGGGAGCCATCAAAATGTCGATCAATAAATGCATGGGGGTTCGGGGCCGTCGGTTGGTTGCGCCGCGCACACTGGCAGCGACTGCCCTATCCAGCGTCGTGTTGTCGATGACCATCCAAGCGCAGACCACCGCGGGCTCCGCCACGGACACCGGCGCCTCCGCGGCAGCCGGCTTGGAAGAAATTGTGGTCACCGCACAACGACGCGAGTCGAACCTTCAGACGACCCCCATCGCGGTGACTTCGGTCGATGCCCAGGCCATCGAGAATCTGAACGCCCGCAGCTTGCAGGACGTGGCGCTTCTGATCCCGAATTTTTCGGCGAACAGGCAGAACGGGTTCAACGCGGCAGCGTTCGCCATGCGCGGCGTCGGCAACACGGACATCATCGTCTACGACGAGTCGCCGGTGGCCGTGATCGTCGACGATTTCGTCGTGCAGAGCGTGGAAACCCAGATGCTCGATCCCTTCGACGTGCAGGATCTGGAGGTGTTGCGCGGCCCGCAGGGCACTCTGTTCGGCAAGAACACCACCGGCGGTGCCGTCGTGGTCAAGACCAAGCAGCCGGTGCTCGATGAAACGTCGCTCGACACCGAGGGCGGCTTCGGCAGCTTCAACGAGTTCAACGCGAAGGGCGCGCTCAACATTCCGCTGATCAACAACCAGCTCGCGATGCGCATCGTGGCAAGCGAGGAACGCGAGGATGGATGGATGCGCAATGGCGCCAGCGACACCATCTTCGGGGTGACTTACCACGGGAACGGCGAGCCGGTAGGCGGAACCGACGTATTTACCGGCCGAGCCAAGATTTTGTGGCAGCCGATGGACAATTTGAAGGCGGTGTTTACCTATGAGCAGGTGAACGACCGCTCCCAAGTACCGGCGGCCGTCAATGCGACGCCCACCAACGACACGCCGGGGACCAACACGCCTTATTTCGATTTCGCATTGCTCGGTCTGCCGGGCTACACGGGCAACAACCCCCTCGGTAACGCGGGCGTGGATAATCGAAACGGGTATTTGGTCGACGAACAGAACGGCCAACGGGTGGATGCCAACGGCGAGCATTTGAACATCGACTACAGCATCGATCCCGGCACGTTCACCTGGGTGCAGGGCTACCGCTCGCAGGATTCGGAGCTGGCATCGGATTACACCGGGGTGGTGGGTCCGCTCGCGGTGTTCGATGCGAACCGTTCCGACCGTCGCAAGACCTGGCAGGAGGAGCTGCGTTTCACCTCGAAGCAGATCGGCGATTTCAATTATGTCGCCGGGCTGTTCTATCAGCACGACAACACCAAGTTCTGTGTGGCGCAGTTGCTCGGCATCTACGATCTGTTCGGTGTGCCGACGCCACCGGGGTTGACGGGAGGATACAATGACAACCCGCAAGTTCTTTGCAACGAGCAGACCGAGGAGTCGAAGGCGGCTTACGGCGAGGCGAACTACAAGTTCACCGATGCGGATACGCTGACCATCGGCGGCCGCATCACGCAGGACAGCAAGCAGTGGATCGGCCGTCAGCAGGTGTTCGTGCAGCAGCTGCCCTCGGCGACCGGCGCCATCGATCCGGCGTTTACCTACCAGCAACTGGGCGGGTTGATGAACGCCGCGAATTTCTCTCAGTATCCGTTCGGCGTCGTCAGCGACAGCCATACGTGGACCCAGCCCACGTACCGCATCACGTTCTCGCATCAATTCGATCGGGATCTGTTCGGTTACCTCAATTATTCCCGCGGTTTTCGCGCCGGCGGCTACAACGACCAGGTGGGCACCAGCGGCACTCCGATCACCAATGCGGAGAAGCAGCCGACGGATCCGGAAATCGCCAATTCCTTTGAGGGAGGCGTGAAAAGCGAGTGGCTGGATCACCGCCTGCGGGTCAACGAGGCGCTGTTCTACGTGCGCTACAAGGATCTGATCCGTGAAGTCGTCGAGCCGGTCACGAACAGCAATGGCCAGGCGGGCGAGGAGACCCTATTCGCGAATGCCGCGTCCATGACCGCCTACGGCATCGAGAACGAACTGACGGCGCAGCTCGCCGAAGGATTGATGTTGCATGTTCCGTTCAGCTTTCAGCACTGTGAATACAACAAGTTCTCGACGCTGAACTCAACGGGTACCGCAAGCCTCAGTCTGGCGGGCCTGCCCGTTAACCGGTGCCCCCCGGTCACCGCCACCGTCGATTTGAGCTATACCATGGAGGTGGCGCCGACCGGTGGGCGCATCGTGCTCGACGTGAACGACAACTACGTCTCGAAGAATCTTGACACCTATTCCATCGCGCTGCCCTACGCGCCCTTTACTCAGACCTATCAGGACGCCCGCGCGCTGCTCGGCGCATCCCTGACCTACAGCGGGGCCGATGGCCGCTGGTTCGCGCGCGTGTACGGCCGCAATCTCGCGGACAAGATCTACAAGGAATCGGCGCAAAACGTCGATCCGTTGTGGGTGTGGGCGTTTTACGGGGAGCCGCGCTTCGTGGGCGGCGAGATCGGCATGAAATTCGGTCAGCATCAGTGAGCGGCGGATGCCCGCCGCGCCGTGCGCGGCGGGCATCAGACCACTTGCTGGGTCTTGAGATCGGCGATTTGCGACGGCGAATATCCGAGCTCCACGAGAATCGCGTCCGTGTGCTCCCCCAGGGTCGGGGGGCGCCGCGGCACCGAGACCTCTGTCTTGCTGAGAGCCACCGGGAGCCCGGACACGGGGACCGGCCGGGCGAGGCCGGGATAGTCAACGACGGCGTGCAGGAAATGCATCGCCGCGACTTGCGCATCATCGAGCGCCTGTCGGGGCGTATAAACCGGGCCGGCGGGAAGCCCGGCGGCATCGAGCTCCGCGAGCGCCTCGGCGCTGGTGCGCAGCGCGCACCAGGCCGCCATCCGCGCGAGGATGCTTTCGCTGTGATCGCCCCGCGATTGGTCCGTCTTGAAACGCGGGTCCTCCATCCAGCGGGACTCTTCTCCCATGAGTTTCGCCCAGCGCTTGAACAATCCGTTGCCGACCACGTGCGTCAACACATGCCCGTCGCGCGTTGCGAAGACATCGGAAGGGGCCGAGGTTTGCACTCGATTCCCGGTCCCGATGCGGTCTATGCCGGTGGCACCCTGCTCGGCGAGATGCGAGCCGAAGACGGCGAGGGCGGTCCCGAGCAAACTGCCCTTGACCTCCTGGCCTTCGCCGGTGCGCTCGCGATGCATCAAGGCGGCGAGAGTCCCCAACGCGGCGAGAACGGCGGTCGCGAAATCCACATACGGCGCGGCGGCCTTGGCCGGAGCGCCGGGGACCCCGGATATATACATGGCACCGGACATCGCCTGTCCCACGCCGTCGAAGCCGCCGCGATTTGCGTACGGCCCAACGTCCCCGAAAGCGCTCTGCGTGGTCAATATGATATCCCGGCGGATCGCGCTCAACTTGGGGTAGTCGATTCCGAAGGTTCCAAGTTGTTGAGCGGGGAGATTCGCCACCACCACGTCGGCGGTCGAGACCAGCCGCCGGATCACATCGCGCGCGCCCGCTTTGGCGGGATCGAGCGTGAGGGATTTCTTGTTGCAGCTCGTCTGAAAAAAAACCGCTCCCTCGCCACCGGCGCTGACCGGCGCGATATACCGATCCTCGCCGCCGTCGCGCCGCTCGATCCGGATGACCTCGGCGCCGAGATACCCCAGCAGCGCCGCACAGTACGGTCCGGCGACGTATCTGCCAAAATCGAGAACTCTGATCCCCGCGAGCAGCGGGCGTCCGGAAGGCGAGGGCGGGGCGTCATGCGTGGTCATTGCGCAAATCTTATACGAGGTGGCCGGTGGATTTCAGACTGAGCGATGATCAGTCGGCGCTGCAGAGCGCTGCGCGCGACTACGCCCGCGAGCGTTTGCCCGAGTTTGCCCGGCACGTCGAGGAGACCGGGGAGCCGCCGTCGCGCGAGCTGATCGCGGAGTTCGCGGAGCACGGCTTTCTCGGCGTGAACGTGCCGTCCGGCCTCGGGGGCCTGGGCCTCGGCAACCTGGAGGCGCTCCTCGTGCTGGAGGAATTCGGCAAGATCTCGTCGGCCGTCGCATTTCCGGTGTTCGAGTCCTGCGTTGGCCCGGTTCGTGCCATCGAACGGTTCGCGGGCGACGATCTGAAGCATCGGGTGGTCCCGGGCGTGTGCAGCGGCAAGCTGGTCGTGGCCATCGCCATGTCGGAGCCCGCGGCCGGGTCCGCGCTTACCGACCTGACGACCCGCGCCGAGAGGCACGGCACCCGCGTTGTGCTGAATGGCTCCAAGCGCTGGTGCTCGGGAGGCGGCCATGCCGACGGCTATGTGGTGTACTGCCGCATGTCGGAGGCGGCCGGCGCGAAGGGGATCGGCGCGGTCTATGTGGAGAAGGGCACGCAGGGGCTGTCGTTCGGCAAACCCGAGCATTTGATGGGGTTTCGCGGTGTGCCCTCGGCGGATTTGTATTTCGACAATTGCACCGTACCGATCGAGAACATCGTCGTGCCGGCCGGCGGTTTCAAGAGGTTGATGGAGGCGTTCGATCTCGAAAGATGCGGCAACGCGACAATGGCGCTCGCGCAGGCGAGCGGCGCCCTCGAGGACGTTCTGCCGTATGTGCAGGAACGCAGGCAATTCGGCAAACCGATCGTCGACTTTCAAGCCGTGCAGTTGAGGCTCGCCGAGATGCGCATGAAGGTCGACGCCGCACGGCTTCTGATCTGGCGCGCCGCCTGCAACGCGCAGCAGGGGCTGCCGAGCGTGGTCGAATCGTCGGTGGCAAAGTGCTTTGCGAACGAGATTGCGCGCGAGGTGACCGGGCACGCGGTGCAGCTCATGGGCGCGTATGGCTACTCGCACGAATATCCTATGGAACGGCGTCTGCGCGACGCTTGGGGGTGGGGCATCGCGGGGGGCGCGATCGACATCCAAAAGGTCAACATCGCCTCGGCAATGGTCGGCCGGCGCTTCGCTCAGCGGGGTCCCGCATGAGAAACCGGCGCTGCTGCGCGCCTCGTATCGCTCAGAACGTCAAGCGACCGGGACTTGCCCGCCCCACCGTGATCTCGACGTTGTCGCCGACGATTCTGACGGGAAACACCGAGAGGGGCTTGGTGGCCGGCGCATGCGCACGGCCATCCCGAATATCGAATGACGCGCCGTGCAATGGACAGATCAGACGAGTTCCGCGCAGCCGACCCTCGGTGAGCCGCGCAAACGCATGGGTGCAGATGTTGTCCAGTGCGTGTATGCGATCCTTCACCCGGCATACCACGATCTCGCGTTCGCCGACCAGGTACGAGCGCATTGACCCTTCCGGTATTTCCGCGAGCGGGATGGAGAAAGTGGTTTCGGAGGACATTTGCGGTTCGAAAGGATTTTCATTCAATCGTAGCACGCCGGCGGCGGGAGCTTGGCGGGCACGCCATCAGGAGGACCATCATCATGGCTAAGATCACCTTCATCGCACGCATGACGTGCAAGCTGGACAAGCAGCAGGAGTTCGCGGGCTTGTGCCGGCGCCTGGAGACCTACGTGCGGGACAATGAGCCCGATACGTTGATTTACGGATTTTTCAAATTGCGCGAACCGAATCGCTACGTGGTGCTCGAGAGCTTCAAGGACGAGGACTCCGAGCACAGACACATGAACTCGGCGATGCTCGCGGAACTTGCCCCGAAGATCTCGGCTTGCCTCGACGGCACCTGGGTCCGGGAATACTTCGATCCCATCGAGTAACCATTTTAGGAGATCCACATGTCGACGACGTTCATCGCCACGCTGACCGTGAAGGCGGGCAAGGAGGCGCAGTTCGAGAGGCTTCAGAAGGAGCTCTCCGACCTCACTCACGCAAACGAGCCTGGCACACTGGTCTACGACGTGATCAAGAGCCGCACCAAGCCGGGGACTTACGTGGTGTATGGGCGCTTCAAGGACGAGGCCGCGTTCGAGACGCACATGCAGAGCCCCTTTCACCATCGCCTGGTCCCCGGGATTCTCGAGTGTGTCGAGGGCGAGATGGACCTGCACATGCTCGACTGGCGAAGCTGAAGCCGGTGGCGGCGCCGGCGCGAGGCTGCGACGACGAGCGTGTGGTTGCGATGACGAGCGTGTGGCTCAGCGGTCCTCGCCGACAAGCTCCTTGAGCTTTTCCTCCAGGTAGCGGAGCACGCGCTTGTCGCGTTCAGTCTCCTTGTGAGTGAGGAAGCTGATCGCCATGCCCTCCATCAGGTAGCGGCTGAGGTCGAAACCGAGCAGGAACTTCTCGCCTTTGCGCTTCCACTCCGGAAAAACCTCGAGACTGGTTTCGTACCACTCCCGCTCGAAGGCCTCCTGGGCCGGGAACAGGATCGCGGCGAGTTCCTTGTCGGTGCGCGCCGCCACCGCGATCTCGAAGAAGGCGACGAACCACGGGTGCTTGACGTGCGCCCAGTAACCTTCCACGCCGAGACGCACGTGATCGCCATCGATGGGCTCCTTCGCCATGGCCTTGCGGAAGGCTCGCAGCCGTTTGGCGTGCAGGTAATCGACCGCGGCCCTGACGATATCCATCTTGGAGGGGAAGTGGTGGAGCATGGCGCCCCGCGACAGGCCCGCCTTTTCCGCGATCACCGCCGTGGTGGTCCGGGCGTAGCCGAGCTCGACCAGGCACTTGATGGCGGCCTCGATGATCTGAGTGCGGGTGGAGGCGCTTTTCTGTGCCTGCCAGCCGACCGGCGTCGGCGCTTCGGAGGTGACTGACACCGGCTTGGCGTTACCCGCCGAACCATGCGCATTTGCTGCCATGCGTTGACCCTTCTCCATCAGGGGACCGAGTTGAAAAAACCTTTATATGCCAAAGTTGTATCCATTGCTTGAAAAAGTCCAATATGATTGAAACCGGACAAAATGATTGTCATTTCGATTCGCTGTAAGGTTGGGGGGAGCATGGGAAGAGTGAATGGAAAGGTTGCGCTGGTGACGGGCGCCGCTTCGGGGCTGGGGCGGGCCGATGCAATCGCCCTGGTGAAGGAAGGCGCTCGGGTGATGATCACCGATATCAACGAGGAGGCGGGGCGAAAACTCGAGGGCGAACTGAACGGCGCGGTCGACGGCAGCGCTCATTTTATGCGGCAGGACGTATCGAGCGAGGCGCGCTGGATCGAGGTCTTCGAGGAGGTCCGCCGCCGCTTCGGCGCGCTGCACATCCTCGTGAACAATGCGGGCATGGTGATTGTCGGCACGCCGGAGTCGGCGACGCTCGATCAATTCCAGGCGCATCTGCGGGTGATGACGGACAGCGTTTTTCTCTCGTGCAAGTACGGGATCGCGTTGATGCGCGATTCCGGCGGCGGCTCGATCATCAACATGTGTTCGACGGCCACCCATCTGGGCTATCCCGTTTTCTACGCGTACAGCGCCGCCAAGGGAGCGGTCCGCGCCATGTCCAAGGCGATCGCAGTCCACTGCCAGATGAATCACTACAACGTGCGCTGCAATTCCATCCATGCGGGCGCCATCGAGACGCCCATGGTGGTCCGTGCCACGCACGAGTTGGGCATGCAGATGTCGATGTATGATCAATCCCCGGTCGGTCTTGGCAAGCCCGAGGACGTTGCGAATCTCGTGGTGTACCTGGCCTCGGACGAGTCGCGGTTCGTGAACGCCGCCGAAATACTCATCGACAACGGGCTGACCGCACAGTAGAAAAAAACAGTCATGACGGTTTGTTTTAAGGTGTCATCGCGCCTACAATTGCGCTCATATGGAGGAGGCGACCAATGGATCTAGGCCTTAAGGGCAGGAGGGCGATCGTAACCGGTGCGACTAGGGGCATCGGCCGCGGTGTGATCGAATTATTGGTCGCGGAGGGCGCCAACGTGGCCTTCTGCGCCCGCTCGGCCGAGGAGGTGGCCGAGACCTCGGCCGCGATCAAGCGGCCCGGGTCCGAGGTGATCGGCGAGGCGGTCAATGTCCGCGACGGCGAGGCCTACCGGGCATGGCTCGAGAGGGCCGCGACGGCGCTCGGCGGATGCGATGTGTTCGTCCCCGGCGTGAGCGGCGGAGGCGGAATGGACAGCGAGAAGAACTGGGTCCGCAATTTCGAGATCGACATGCTGCACACGGTCCGCGGCTGCGAGGCTTTGATGCCGCATCTGGAAAAATCCGGAGCCGGATCGATCGTGATCATCGGGTCCACCAATGCCGTCGAGACTTTCGCCGCACCGATGGCGTACAACGCGATCAAGGCGGGGCTTATCACCTACTCGAAGCAGTTGTCGCAATTCGTCGGACGCAAGAACGTGCGCGTGAATACCGTATCGCCGGGCCCGATCTACTTCGAAGGTGGAGCCTGGGAGATGATCAAGGGCACGCAGGCGAAGTTGTACGACTGGGCGATGAAGCAATTGCCCTGCGGCAGAATGGGCACGGTCGAGGAGATAGCGAGGGTGATCGTGTTCGTGGCGAGCCCCGCGGCGAGCCTCATCACCGGTGCCAACATCATCGCGGACAACGGATTCACCAAGCGGGTGCAGCTGTGAATCTCGCCGTGCGGTGCCTGGGTCGCTGACGGCGGATCCCATGGCTTCAAGCCCTGTCAACGCCTATTTGATTTGCGGCGGCCGCTACCATGACATGGATTACGCGCGGCTCGAGTTGTTGAAGTTGCTCGCCGAGCACGAACGCGTGCGGGTCAGGGTCGCCGAGGATTACAGCGACGGCGAGGCGATCGCGAATTCGGACTTCCTCATCACCTACACCTGCGATGTGCTCCCCGAGGCTGCGCACGAGGACTCCTTGAGAGCCTTCCTGTCGGCGGGCGGCCGTTGGCTGGCGCTTCACGGTACCAATTCCGTGCTGAACTACGTCAAGGGGCGGGGGTGGGATGCCCCTCGCTCGCATCCCGGGTTCATGCAAATGCTGGGCAGCCAGTTCCTGGCTCATCCGCCGATCAGGCCCTACCGCGTCGAGGTGAGCGATGCGGCTCATCCGCTGGTGGCGGGCATCGAGCCGTTCGAGGCCGATGACGAGTTGTACCTGTCCGAGTACCATGGTTCGAATCATGCCCTGCTGCATACCCGATTCACGGGAGAGGCGCCGGGCTTCACGGCGAAGCATTGGCCCGGCGGCGGCGCCGAATCCGGGCTCGAGACTCGCGGCTCGGATCGTCAACTCGTGCTTTACCTGCACTCTCACCACGGCGGCGAGATCCTGTATTGCACGCTCGGCCACTGCCGCGGTAAATACGACATGCGGCCGCTCATCGCGCAATACCCCTCGGTCGAGCGCGGAAGCTGGAAGCTCCCCGTGTACCACGAGATCCTGCGGCGGGGGATCCGCTGGGCGGGACGACTCCCGAGCGAGGTGAATTGAATGGCACGTGACGAGGAGTTTATGCGCCGCTCCGCCGCGCCTGCGTATGGTCCGGTGGAGCGCGTAAAGGCCGGAGCGGACGGTCGTACCGCCGCGACGCCCGGCACGCCGCACGAGAAGGGCGACGATCCCGAACTCGGGACGGCCATCATCGACCAGCGCCGCTACACGTCGGCGGCATTCATGCACCTCGAATGGGAGCGCCTCTGGACCAAGGTCTGGCTGGTCGCGGGCCGCTCCCTGGACATCCCGAACCCCGGCGATTACATCGTGACCGAGATCGGCCCGGAGTCGATCATCGTCGTGCGCCAGCCCGACGGCACCGCGCGCGGCTTCTACAACGTCTGCCAGCATCGCGGCAATCGATTGCGGCCCTGCGGTCGGGGATCTTCGGGGTCCTCGCTCTCGTTCAAGTGCCTGTACCATCACTGGGAATACAATCTCGACGGGAGCTACCGGCGCATTCCCGATGTCGACACGTTTCCCCAGGGTGCGCCTTCCTACGGCCTCACCGAGGTGCGCTGCGAGGAGTGGGGAAGCTTCGTGTGGTTCTCCCTCGATCCGGATGCGCGGCCGCTTGCCGAGTTTCTCGATCCGATCCCCCGCCACCTCGATCCCTATCACTTCGAGCGCATGGTGCAGACCCGCGACATCACGGTGGAGTGGGACTGCAACTGGAAGACCTCCGTCGACGCGTTCAATGAGAGCTACCACGTGCAGGGCATTCATCCGCAGCTGCTCTGGCACCTGCACGACCTCGATATCCAGATCGACTGCTACGAACGCCACAGCCGTTACCTGATTCCCTTCGGAACCGTTTCGCCGAGAGTGCGCAAGCCCCCCGGCATTCCCGAGTCGATCAAGTTGATCATGAAGGCGGCCGGGATGGACCCCGTGGATTACGACCACCCGGTGGCGAACATCCGGCGCGACGTGCAAAAGCAGAAGCGCGCGGTGGGCCCGACGCAGGGGCGGGACTACTCCGAGCTCAACGACGATCAGCTCACCGACGACTACCACTACATGATCTTTCCGAATCTTTCCCTCAATCTGCATGCGGACGACTTCTGGATATTCCGCCAGCGTCCGCATTCGAGCGACCCCAACAAGATGTATTACGACATTTGGACCTACGAGCTCGTACCGCAGGGGCAGCCCTGGCCCGAGCGCGCCAAGCACCAGCATTTCAAGCACGGCGACAAGACCATCGGCCTGGTGCTCGACCAGGACGCGGCCAACCTGCCGAACGTTCAGGCCGGAATGCACTCGCGCGGTTTTGGCGGGTTGTGGCTCGGACGGCAGGAGCTTCGAATCCGTCATTTTCACAAGGTGATCGACGACTATTTGTTCCCCGCCGGCTCGAATCGCGACGCCTGGGCGGGCGGAGAAAGCAAATGACCCACGCATCCAGTCTCGCCAACCCATCGACCCTTGCCACGATGCCCGACAAACCGTCGGCTCTGCCCGGGGAGCTGCTGCTCTCAGCGTACCGACAGATGAAGCTGATCCGGGAGTTCGAGGAGCGGCTGCACGTCGAGATTGCAACCGGCGAGATACCGGGCTTCACGCATCTGTACGCGGGCCAGGAGGCGGTGGCGGTCGGCGTATGCAGCTGCCTCGGGGATCAGGACTACATCGTGAGCACCCATCGGGGACACGGCCACTGCATCGCGAAGGGCTGCGATGTGATCGGCATGATGAAGGAGATCTACGGGCGCAAGGATGGGCTCTGCGGCGGCAAGGGCGGCTCGATGCACATCGCGGATTTCGAGAAGGGAATGCTCGGCGCGAATGCCATCGTCGGCGGCGGCCCGCCGATCGCCGTGGGCGCCGCGGTGGCCTGCAAGCTTCGCGGCAACCGGTCGGTCAGCGTCGCCTTCGGCGGCGATGGCAGCGCGAACCAGGGCACCGTGTTCGAGGCGATGAACCTCGCAGTGGTGCTCAAGGTGCCGGCGATCTTCGTCATGGAAAACAACGGCTACAGCGAGCACACCGGCGCCGGCTATGCGGTCGGGTCGGGCGATCTGGCCGCGCGGTCGCGGGCCTTCGGCATGGCTGCCGAGCGCGTCGACGGATCGGACTTTCATGCCGTGCGCGAGGCCATGGGGCGTGCGGTCGAGCGCGCCAAGAAGGGCGAAGGTCCCAGCACCATCGAGGCGACCACGACGCGGTTTTACGGACATTTCGAAGGCGATCCGCAGAATTACCGCGCGAAGGACGAGGTTGGCCGGCATCGGGCCACTATGGATTGCCTGGTGCGGTTCCGCGCGCGCACCCAGGCGGACGGATCGGTGCCGGCGGCCGCGCTCCTCACCATCGATGCGGAAGTTTCGACGCTCGTCGAGCGGGCGGTTGCCGAGGCGAAGGCGGCCCTCCCTCCCGTCGAAGCCGACTTGTATTCCGACGTTTATATTCAGTACTGAGACCTTCATGCCCCAGCTCAGCATGCGCGATGCCCTCAATCAGGCCCTTCATCAGGAGATGGAGCGGGACGAACGCGTGATCGTCCTCGGTGAGGATGTCTCGGGCGGCGCCGGAGGCACGTCAGGCCAGCGCGAGGCATCCGGGGGGATTTTCGGCGTCACCAAAGGCCTGCTTCCGAAATTTGGCGAGGGCCGAGTGCTCGATACGCCCATCTCGGAGTCCGCGATCGTCGGCGCCGCGGCCGGTGCCGCGCTCGCGGGCCTGCGCCCGGTTGCGGAAATCATGTTCGCGGACTTCATCGGCGTTTGCTTGGACCAGGTTTATAACCAGATCGCGAAATTCCGCTACATGTTCGGCGGCAAGACCCGCTGCCCGGTGGTGATCCGGATGGCGATGGGGGCGGGAATGAACATGGGTCCGCAGCACTCCCAGACCATTTACGCCATGTTGACCGCGGTTCCTGGCCTGAAAATTGTCGTTCCGTCGAATGCCTACGACGCCAAGGGCCTTCTCATCCAGGCCATCCGCGACGATGATCCGGTCATTTTTTTCGAGCACAAGGCGCTCTATCCCCGCAAAGGCGAGGTGCCGGAGCAGCCCTACACGGTACCGTTCGGCGAGGCCGCGCTGGTGCGGGAGGGCGAACACGTCACGGTCGTGGCTTTTGCGCGGATGGTGCCTTTCGCCGAACGAGCGGTCGATGCGCTGGCGAAGGAGGGCATCACGTGCGACCTCATCGACCCGCGCACCACCTCGCCGTTGGATGCGGAGACGATCATCGAGAGCGTGGAAGGCACCGGGCGGCTGGTGATCGTCGACGAATCGCCTCCGCGCTGCGGCCTTGCGGCCGACATCGCCGCCACCGTCGCGGAAAAGGCGTTTCGCGCGCTCAAACGGCCCATCGTACAAGTCACCCCGCCGCATACGCCCATTCCGTTTGCGCCCGCGCTGGAGCGCATGTACGTGCCGGGACCACCCCGCATCGAGGCGGCAATTCGGCTGGCGCTGACGGATGAGTGACCGCCGCCGGGCCGCCAAGGTCAGCTGCGGGGGTGCTCCCGGTAGTACCGCTGCCAGCTGGCCGACCCTTCCGGAAAATCGGCCGGGTGCGCAACCTGATAGGCCTCGTTGCGCAGTGTTCCGAGCATGACCTCGTGATACCGTTGCGGCTCCACGTAGTAGAAGAAGGCCAGGGTGCGCACGTGGAAGCGCCAGCGTCCCGCTTCGCGCCGGTACGCGTCGTGATAGCGAAGCGATGCCAGCAGCGGGCGGCCGTTGCGCACGACCTCCGCATGGGCGTTGACAAGGCCCTTCGCGGCATCGGAATCCGAGTCGTCGAAGGTGATCACATGGTCGTGGGTGAAGTGATTGCTCGGTCCGAGCACAGCGAAACGTCCATGGAACTGCTCGATGACCGCGGCCCTGCCGGCCGCGTCCATTTTGCCGTCGTAGGAGCGAAAGGCGCCGTCGCGGGTGAAGCATTCGCCGATCTCCTCCACGTCTCGTTCATCGACGGCGAAACAGTAGCGTGCCGCCAGTTCGCGAATTTCGGCGCGCGCCTCGAGCCGTCCGATTCGATGGGCGAGGGTTGAATATTCCTGGGGCTTGTTCGAGGTCATGGAATTTCCCATGGTTGCTGAAGGGCGGTACTACCAGGACATTGTGATCGGCGAGGTGCGCGAGTCAAGCGCCCGCAAGGTGACCCGCGAGGAACTGCTGGAGTTTGCGATCCGCTACGACCCGCAGTACTTCCACGCCAACCCGGCGGCGGCCGCCGGATCGATATTCGGCGAGATCATTGCATCCGGCATCCACGGCGCGGCGCTCTGGCGCCGCCTCGACCACGAGATCAGCGGCGACATCCGCTGGATTTGCGGGATTGCCTGGGAAGATGTGCGCTGGCCCAATCCGATCCGGCGGGGGACGAACTCAGGGCGAGATCGGAGATACTCGGCAAACGGCCGAGCCGCACGGATCCCGCCCGCGGCGTGGTGGAATGCCGCTATACGCTTTTGAATCATCGCGACGAGACCGTATTCACCTGCAGGAGCGTCAACCTGATCGAGGTTCGGGGATGCGCGGAGCGCCTCGACCCGCCGGGCGACATATCCTAGGACCTTGACGCCTATATCTACTGGCGAGTAGAATCTACTCGTAAGTAAGTTTGGCCGGCCGCGCTGCGGCACTGCGAGGTTCAAGGCGGCGGGCG
>CAVTNZ010000048.1:0-46700 GCA_963736185.1 uncultured Gammaproteobacteria bacterium
GCAACGTATTGCTAGCGGTGTCGCGGCTCCGGTTTCAGGCAGCGGCGCCAGATCGGCAACGGTTGACTCCGAATTGTCGATCCAGCGGGCAAAGTCCTCCGCCGTACTATTGCCGCCCGCCCCGATTCCGGCATAGTACAGCAGCCGGGGACGAGCGCCGAGCTTGTCTTCATAGTAAGCCGCGGCCACGGCGATGCCGCGCTGCACCTCGGCCAGCCGCTGGGTGGGTTCTTCAGTCATGGCATCTCAATCCCCGCTCGGCTGTCGTCTCGAAGCGGAAGGCATAAATCCGCCGCTCGTACGCCGCGCCCAGCAGTTGTGTCCATCCGCCGCGCACCAGGTTGCCCGGCGACAGATTCGCTGCCAGGATCTGGAGATGCTCTTCGCGATACCGGTTTCGCAGTTCCACCACCGTATCGTGGTCCACATGCGCGGGAACGTCGGCGGCGTTCTCTACCGAATACAGATAAGGAATAAGAGGCACCGCAACCCAGTCATACCCCTGCACCCCCTGATAGCGGGCAATCACGGCGCCCAGTTCGCCCGGCTCGCACCGCCGCAGCTTCACCGGAAACTCTACTAATACTCTCGCTCACCCAAGATGGCGTTGTGCCCGGTCGGGTTCAGGGTCCCAAAAAAGCCGACATGAGCTTCTCCTCCATCAGCAGAGCCGACTGCGCGTGCCCTTGCGCGCAGAAGAATCCCGAGCAATACGTAGTCGTCGCGCGCCAGACAGGCACAACCGATGGCGGTACGTATTGCTGGTTCGCGGCTACACCGACAACGTGGGATCCGCCTCGTACAACTTGAAGCTCTCTCAGGCTCGTGCCGAAACCGTGATGCACTATCTGCAGTCGCACGGCTTGAGCAATCAGATGACGGCGAAGGGCTACGGGAAGGCCGATCCGATCGACAGCAACTCGACCAAGGAAGGACGGCTGGCGAATCGGCGGGTGACGTTGCACATCGTCGGAGGCGACAACGGGTCGTAAGCGGCCCGGAGACGTTGCCGCACCCGCTCTGGGGTTGCGGCAAAAAAATAGAGGCGGTGGGAATTCCCACCGCCTCTTTTTTATGCGCCTCAAATGTGGCGCGTGGTTGGCGTTGCCGCCGCTACGAAAGGATCAGAAGCTATAAGTGATCCGGCCGTAGAAGGTCCGGCCGATCGGGCTCGAGAAGAGCGGGTTGTAGCCGGACTGCCAATTCTGCGTCTGGTTGGAGAAAGGCGGATTGGTATCGGCGAGGTTGTTGATACCCACCAGCAACTTGAGGGCCGGAATGGGCTTATAGGACACATAGCCATTCCAAATCGAGTAGTTACCCACCGTCAGGAGGTTACCCGCGGCGTCCGGCAGGTAGTCGGTATAGTGCTCGAGGAAGTGGTTGTTTAAACCGGCTCCCCATTGCGCCAACGTCCAATCGATCATCAGTTCCTGCTGATAGCGAATGACCGGCTGATTGCCCTGATTGAATTGTCCAACCAGATTAAGCTGGGGACCACCCGGGTACTCCTCTAATCTGTAGCCAGTCACAAAGGTCCCTTCTAGGCTGACGCGGAACTTGCCGAAATCCGTGTCAAGCAAATAGTTGGCACTCAGATCGAACCCGTCGGTCACGACGCTACCCGTGTTCTGATCCGTTTGGATGATGTATCCGCACGTGGCCGCTTTGGGTGTCGGACAATCGATGTTGGCGTACGGCGCCGGCGTGAGCGTCCCGGCATTATTCAAGACATAGTCGTCTGTGAATGTCGTTGGGTTCGAATAGATCGTAGAGCCGGGGAGCGCTTGAATCTGGTTCTTCAGGTTGATTTTGTAATAGTCAACCGTTACGTCCAGATTGCTCAACACTTGAACGACAAAGCCCAGATCGAAGTTTTGCGATGTCTCCGGCTTCAAGTTGGGGTTTCCGCCGCTTAACGACAAGCCTTGCGAGCTGCAGTTCAATTTCGAGAACACAACGTTGTAATTTCCCGACGCGCAACCCGGACCGTTCATGGTGCCGAAGACGGCACCAAAGACTTGGGGTGAATACTCTTCAACGAGCGTAGGCGCCCTGAAACCGGTGGAGGCCGCCCCTCTGATTTTTAGGATGTTGAATGGTTGATACGCAAACGACACCTTCCCGTTATTGGTCGTACCGAAATCGCTATACCGGTCCTGACGATCCGATATCGTAAATTCAGCATCCTTGGTCACGGGAACATTCAATTCTGCGAAGGCCGCCTCCGACACTCGGCTGCCGGTGACCAAGTTGGGCGGGAAATAGGTCGCGGTGTAAAGCGTGGCGGCCAACGGTGTTGGAACGTCACTAATCTGCTCGTCTCTGTAATCGAAGCCGAGGGCCAGCTGTGCGGGGTGGCCCGCGTCGAAGAGGTCCCCGAGCGCGTGACTGGCGTGACCGTTGAGGTCATAGATGGATAGCGTCCCGACTTCGAGATTGCCGTTCGTATAAGCGCTGTTGATCAAAGCCTGTCCAGCCGCCGATTGCGGACCGAATGGGTTGATGAGATTGCTGAGGACACCGCCGGGCGCAATTATCGCGTAATTGGCCTCGCCACCCCGGACCTGTTGCGTCCCCTTGTTTACGCTCCAGTCGAAAGACGTCGAGTAGTCCCAGCCGGCGTTGTTACCTGCAAAGGTCACGAGGGCCCGCTGCTCCGTGTTGATATTCCCGAAGTAGCGATTGTTGTTCGGGTCGGTCCAACCAGCCGTAATACCGGCGGGGTTTCCCAAATTGGGCCCGGTCGGAGTGGTGGTTCCCGGCAAGACGCAATTCGAGGCCCCGCCGTAACAGGTCGAGTTGGCTGCAGTCGGATAATAGGGTGATGAGGGGAGCATCGTGAACGAGTACTCCTGAGGACCACTCCAGAGTTCCAAATCTGACCGGGCATAAAAATATTGGATGGTCAGCGTGTTATTGGCCGGTAGAGTCTTGGTAAAGGCGACCAATCCAGACTCCGTGCTTTGATCCGGAATCAAGTCCACCGCCGCGGAGTACAGGTATTCGCAACTGTCGTTTAACCTGATCAAATGCGGGTTCCCGGCACAGGCCGGATAGCCGGTCTGCCATAGGTTGGCGGGATTTTGGGTGGTTACGCCGTTCGTTGTCGATGGATAGTAGTCCGTGTAGCTTCCCGGCCAGGGTCCCGTCGGCCCGTTGATATTTGCAAGTCCGAGCTGCGGATTGTACCCGGTAGCGGCAAATGGCCTCTGGCCCGGGGTCAATTCCTTTTGCTGGGTGAAATTCCCCGTGACCATGAGGTTATAACCATCGGAGGCAATGTTCCCGATTCCATAGGTGAGATCTGCATTGTCCGAGGAGCCGCCGGGGTGCTCGGGGTGGGAGTACTGGAGATTCACCTCACCGCCGTCGTAATCCTTCTTGGTGATGAAGTTGATGACCCCCGCAATGGCGTCCGAACCGTACAGCGACGAGGCGCCTTCCCGCAAGACCTCGATGTGGTCGATGGCCGCGAAAGGGATCGTGTTCAAATCGACACCCGTTCCAAGAGCCACGTTGTTCGCAAGCCGCTGGCCGTCCAACAGCACCAGGGTCTCGGTTGCACGCAATCCGCGCAGGGCCGCCACGGAGGCGCCCCCGTTGAAAGTCGCGACGTTGGATGCCGTGGTGACTGTGGCATTATTCGAGGTAAGTAACGAAAGCGCTTGTTCTACGTTCGTAACGCCCAGATCTTTCAGCGACTCCATCTTGACGACAGTGACGGCTTCCGCCGTTTCGGCATTGACCCGCTTGATCATGGAGCCGGTGACGACGATCTCCTGCAGTTCCGTCGAGTCGGCAGAGGAAGCAGCGGGTGCCTGCTGCTGTCCCATAGCGGAACCGCCGATCAGCGAGGCGGTGACGGCGGCCGCGACCGCCAGACGTTGGCTCATGCGAGCCGGATCGAACACGGGCTCCGGCACGGCAGGACTGCACATCCTTCGAAAAATTCTCATCGTGATTCCCCTAAAATTTTATTGAATGACAACATCCGCGGCTCAGCCGCTGGCGCACCAGCGTGAGCCGTTCCATTCACAAAAAAATTAACATCCGAATGCCCTGTCGTTGCGAATCCGCCGCAGACTGGGTTAATAAATGCAAAGATATCAACTTTCACGCGAATTGAAAGGGGCAGAAGGCCTCTTGAACGTTGTTTTCGCACAACCGGAAGCCTGGCGGTCGCCGGCGGCGGCGCTAGAACGCAACCCGGGTAATAATTCCCCCGCTCCCCGGGTCTTGATACGCAAGCAGCGATTTTGCTGCGGATTCATAAAAGGAAAGGGACATGCAAATCAATAAAGTGTCGGGTGCCGCGTTGGCGGCGGCGGCCGCGATGCTATTCACGTCGGGATTGGCGAATGTTTCGGTCGCCGCGGATTCGGGAATGGTCAAGTGCACCGGGGTCAATTCCTGCAAGGGTCATTCGGACTGCAAGTCCGCGAAGAACAGCTGCAAGGGCAAGAACAGCTGCAAGGGCCAGGGCTTCACCAAGATGACCCAGTCCGACTGCGATGCCGCTCAGGCGAAAATGAAGGCCGGTAGCTGATATATCGGATACCAAATCGGGTCAAAGGCCCGCTGGGTAGCGGCGAACAGCCGCTAGGCAGCGGGCCCGCCGGGTAGACATGAAAATACAAGGATTCGGGTTGGGGCTGCGCCCCGCCCATTACGGCGCGCTCCTCGGCGAGCGCCAGGCCGTCGATTGGCTTGAGATCATCACCGAGAACTACCTCGTACCCGGGGGTCAGCCACTCGACTTTCTCGAGCGGATCCGGTCCCGGTACCCGGTGGTCATGCACGGCGTGTCGCTCTCCATCGGCGGCACGGACCCACTGGATCGGCGCTATCTCGCCGATTTGAAGCAGCTGGCCGGGCGCGTGGAGCCTGCCTGGATTTCCGATCATCTGTGCTGGACGGGAGTGGAAGGCCGGAACGTCCACGACCTGCTCCCGCTGCCCTACACCGAAGAGGCGCTCGCCTTGGTAACCGCGCGCATCTGCGAGGTTCAGGACTTCCTCGGCCGGCAAATCCTGCTCGAGAACGTATCGAGCTATCTCGCCTACCGCGACTCCGAGATGACAGAGTGGGAATTCGTGAGCGAGGTCGCCCGGCGTGCCGACTGCGCCCTCCTGCTGGACATCAACAATGTCTACGTGAGCGCGGTGAACCATGGTTTCGATCCGTCGGCCTATCTGCGCGGCGTGCCCCGGGAGCGGGTCCGGCAATTCCATCTGGCCGGGCACAGCGACATGGACGGGCACTTGATCGACACGCACGATCATCCGATCGCCGCGCCGGTGTGGGATCTGTACGCCCAAGCGGTCGAGCATTTCGGGCCGGTGCCCACCCTGATCGAGCGCGACGACAACATCCCCGAGCTTGGCGAGCTCGTGGCCGAGCTCGACATCGCGCGCCGGGTGGCGTCCGGTGAGACGCGCGAGGCGGCGTGATGCGCGCTGCGAGCTGATGCGGCTTCTGGACCTCCAGCGCGAGCTGCAACGCGATCTTTTGGGGGAGCCGAGCACCATCGCGGACGCGATCGCGGACACTCCGCCGCTGCCGGTCGAGGCGCGCCTCGGCATCTACCGTCATGCCTACGGCGCACGGCTGATCGAGGCGCTCGCCGAGACGTACCCCATCCTGCATTGGCTCTTGGGCGATGAGAGCTTCGAGAGCCTGGGCATGCTGTTCGTCGGAAGTCATCCGTCGGAGCATCGCTCCATCCGCTGGTACGGGCGGGAGCTTGCGGATTTCACGGGAGCGACGGCGCCGTTCGCCGATCAGCCCATCCTCGCGGAGATTGCCCGGTTCGAATGGACTTTGTCGGAGGTCTTCGACGCCGCCGACGCCGGCGTGGTGGACCGGGCCGCGCTCCAGGCAGTCGAGCCCGGGCGCTGGCCGACGCTTCGATTCGGCTTTCACCCCTCGCTGCGGCGGCTCACGCTCGCGTGGAACACCGTGGCCGTGTGGCAGGCGGGAAGCGCCGAACAGGACTCTCCCCTCCCGGAGCGCTCGCCCGCTCCCGTGCCCTGGCTCCTGTGGCGCCAGCATTTCAAGAACTACTTCCGCTCGCTCGACGCGATCGAGCGGGCGGCGCTAGATGCCGCGGTCGCGGGCGGCACCTTCACGGAAGTTTGCGAGGCGCTCGCCACGCATTTGCCCGAAGAGGCCATCCCGCTGCGGGCCGCGATGATCGTCGCGACGTGGGTCGACAGCGGTATGGTTACAAGGCTTGCCATATAGCCATATATCTGGCATCCCCGCGTGCTCAACAACCCCTGGACCGCAGCCAAGGCGTGGGCTAGCACGGCGTACGCAGGATCGTCACCCGCGACGCCGGCTTCCATCGCTTCGAAAACATCGAGGTTTTCGATCCGCTGTCGGCCCCCGGATAAGGGCGGCAAAGGCAGCAAGCCACCCGCCGCTCAGAGCAGCGCGCCGGGCGCGCCCATCATCTCCTTACGCAACAAGGGGATCGGCGGCCCGCCGTAGGAAAGGAATTTGTCGTGGAAATCATGCCACAGGGCATGATCGTCTCCAGCGGGAGCGGGCGGCGCGGCGGAGCTCGCGGACGCCGCGGCACCGCCCGAGGAGCGCATTTTCGCGATCCAGTCGGTGCGCAGCTTCTTGATCATGAGCTTGCCGAGCGTGTAGTTGAGATACGCCGGATCGTAGGTGCCCCGCGCCGCCTGCTGCCGGGCGTTGCCTGGATCCTGGAAGGCCTGCTCGCGGAACATTTTCTCCGATTGCGCGACGGTCATGCCTTCCGTCTGCAGGCCGATCGCGGACAGCAGCCGCACGTCGCGCAGCAACGCGTCGCGCAGCTGTCCGATGTGCATCTCGGGGTCGCCCTTGCCGAGACCCTCGTCCCACATCATTTCTTCGGCATAGTGCGCCCACCCTTCCGCGAAACCGTACCCCACCCAGAGCGCCTCGAGCTTGTCGGGATTGGAATTGGAGTGCAGGAACTGCAGGAAGTGGCCGGGCCAGACTTCGTGCACGGAAGTGAACAGGAGCGTGGCCTCGCTCGGAATGTACTCGGCCTGCTCCGCCTTGCTCCATTTCGGATCCGGGGGAGCGATGTTGTAGGTCGCGGTGACGCCCTTCTCGTAGGGCCCCGGAACTTGAATGAACGCGGCATTCTCGCGGTTGTAGGGCGGCGCCTCGGCGACCAGCGCCTGCTGGTCGCCCGGGATGCTCGCGACGTTGTTCTTCTGCACGAAATCGCGAAGCATGGTGAGCTGCCGGCGGGCGGCATCGAGAGTGCCTTCGGGCGGCTTCTTGGCGTCCATTTTGGCCACACACGCCGCGAGCGACCCCTTGGGCAGGTAGATGGCGCATTCGCTTTTCAGCATGTCGGTGTTGCGCTGGAGGTCAGCACGGCCCGCTGCCTCGATCTGCTCGATCGGCACATCCACCTGCTCGGTGTCCTTGACCATTGCCGCAAACAGATCCTTGCCCAGAGGAAACTTGTCATTCGCGGTCTTGCGCAGGCCGATCAGGTAATCCTTGAGGTTCGCCATCGCGTTGGATGCATTCTCGTCGGCGTCCTTCAGGTCCTTCTGTAGCGCAGGATCGTCCACCGAGGCGAATACGGGCGTCACGTCCTTTTTGTAGAAATCGACGTAACCGC
This sequence comes from uncultured Gammaproteobacteria bacterium, assembly GCA_963736185.1. Lineage (GTDB taxonomy): Bacteria > Pseudomonadota > Gammaproteobacteria > Steroidobacterales > Steroidobacteraceae > Bog-1198. The sequence continues at coordinate 7,637 of CAVTNZ010000048.1, forward strand.
CGAAGTTCGAGATGCCGAGCTCGATATAGGTCCTCGGCAGAGGTCCCTTGAGGTTGTCCTGAATATCCTTGGCCATTTTCGGGATGTTGCGTGCATATTTGATGTACGCCTTCATGCGCACGTTGAGCGGCGCATAGTTGCGGCTCAGATACAGGTCGGGGTCGAGGTTGCCGACGTACCAATACGGATTGATCGACGGATAGTGCGCCTTCTCGAGCCAGAAAAGATCCCGGTCGGCGACGCTCAGGAGGTATTCGCGGTCGAAGCGCTCGTTGGGCAGCAAAGGGGTCGGGTCGATCCCGGCGATACGGTCGCGTTCGGAGTGCAGCCGCGCCACCTCGCGCCGCAGTCCGTGCTCGCTCACGTCCGGCAGCTGGCCGTCGTAGTCGTGTTTGCCGGCTTGCGCGGCGAAGAACGGTTGAGCCGCGAAGTAGCTTTGAACGAAACCGTTCGCCGCTTCCTGCCAGTCCAGGCTCGCCTGGGACGGCGGCCGAACGGCCGGAGCTCTCGATTGATTGGATTGATTGCAGCCGGTCAGGGCAACCAGCAACGCCAGCGGCAGCGCCGCGAACAGTCTCGCCGACAGGACCATGTGACCCCCTTTTTACTTGTTCGACACATCGTTCGGACCGTCTCGCGCTCCCCCGAGCGCGGCGATCTTGGGCACCTGATCATAGGCGGAATCGGCCTGCATTGACATATCGGGCTCGTTTGATCATGGTGAAAGCCGGACATCCAGGGACGAACAGCCAATGAATGAAGCGATCGACATGACGCAGGCGTCGGGATCCGACGAGGTCCGGATCATGACCCTGCAGTCGCATATTCTGGCCGAACAGGATCCGCACACGCATGCCGGGGGCACCTTCTCCTGGATCATGTCGGCGCTGTCGATCTCCGCGAAGATCATTTCGGACAAGGTGCGGCGCGCCCGGCTGGAGAACGTGCTGGGCAGCGTCGGCGCGCAGAACGTTCAGGGCGAGGTCCAGCAGAAACTCGACGTGCTCGCGAACGACGTGCTGATGAAGACCTTGGGCGGCCGCGAAGGCGTGGCCATCGTCGCCTCGGAGGAGAACGAGGAGCCGGTCATTCTGCGCAGCGACACCCGCGGGGTGCCGCGCTATTGCGTGCTGTTCGATCCGCTCGACGGGTCGTCGAACCTCGACATCTGCGCGGGCGTGGGCACGATATTCAGCATCCTCGCCTATGACGGGAGGGCCGCGCGGGCACAGGATTCGCTGCTTCAGCCTGGCACACGACAGGTTGCGGCGGGGTATGTGCTCTACGGCTCGTCGACCATCTTCGTGCTCACCCTCGGCAGGGGCGTCGACATGTTCGTGCTCGATCCGGCCATCGGCGCGTTCATGCGCGTGGAGCGCGACCTGAAGATTCCTCCCGGCAATAAGACCTATTCGGCCAACGAGGGGAACCGCCGAAGCTTTCCGGAAGGCTATCGCCGCTTCCTCGACTGGGCCCAGGAGAACGGCTATTCGAGCCGCTACGCCGGCGCCATGGTGGCCGACGTGCATCGCATCCTGCTCAAGGGCGGCGTATTTCTGTATCCGCCGACGCAGAAGGCGCCGCAAGGGAAGCTGCGCCTGATGTACGAGGCCAACCCGATGGCCATGATCATCGACCAGGCCGGCGGCAAGACCATGGCCGGCCCCGGGCGGCGCATTCTCGACGTGGAGCCCACCGCGATCCATCAGCGCACGCCGGTGATCCTCGGCGCGGCAGATCAGGTCGACTGCGTGCTCGCGCACCTGTAGACGAGCCCATGCCGGGCCGCGCGCCAGGTGCCCTCAATGCATGGCGTCTTCCCTGCTCGGCTGCGGATCGGCGTAGGGCGTGGGCGCATCGAACTTGAGCCTCGACTGCGCGAACGCGGGCAACGCCTCGCAGCGTGAGGCGAGCGCGGAAAGCCCGGGATAGACGCGCCAGGATTCGCCCAGTTTCAGCGCATCGCATAGATAAGTGTAGACGCAGGTCGCCGTGATATCCGCCTGTGTCAGCCGATCGCCCGTGATCCATTGTCCCGGACGGGTCAGGGCCAGGCGGTCGAGCTCGCTCAACGCACCGTGCATTTGATGGCGGCAGCGTTCCATCCAGGGATCGTGACGCTTCGAGGCGGGCTTGAACACGAGCTCGAACAATTGGTGCAGGCCCTTTTCGGCCGCTCCGAGCGCGATCGCCACGATTCTCAAGGCATCGCGGCGCTCCTTGCCGGATCTCGGCAGCAGTGCCCGCTCCCATCCCACCGTATCGTCCAGGAAATCCAGGATCGCCCCGGAATCGATCAATGACTCGCCGTCGGCCAGAACCAATGCCGGCACGCGCCCCAGCGGATTGAACTGGCGGATCAGCTCGAAATCCTTGCCCACCGACCAATTGCGGTGCTCGAACGGAATCTCGAGCAGGGTCATGCTGACGGCAACCCGTCGTACGAAAGGCGAATCGAACATACCGATCAATATCATGTGAGCCATTCCTTCAATGTCCGCCCTTGACCACAAGTCCCGCGGAACTCAAGGCCTCGGCCAACTCGACCTCGATACGCTCGGCATCCGCTCGCTTGATGCGCTGCAGATGGAGCGTGGGTCCCGTAAGCACCTCCAATCCTCGTTTTAGAACGCTGCCCGAAGCACGAATTCCCGCCTTGTGCTGATCGAATCGATCCGCCGGTGAGTAAGTGCTCATGCCCACGTACACGCCGTACGCGCAGCGCAGCCTGTCGTGGTAATCGAGAAGTATGAGATATATGTTGGACCGTCCCTTGGCCGAACCGCGGAAGCCGAGCGCCACTTCGTAGGCGCGCGGCAACCAGTCGATATAGCGCATCGGCAACCAATCCGGTATGCCGGCGGCCGTGCACTTCCACAGCCGCGACAGCGCTCGCTCAATATTAGTCGACATTTCGCCGCGCATCCACAATTCGTGAATGCAATGCGCGGCCGTCGTGCCCTCCCCGGCCGCGAGCGCGCGCTCGAACCGGGCGGCGATCTCTTCGCGCCGCAAACGGACGAGAGGGCGATCGGCGGGCGAAACGTGGTCGAAGGGCTTGGTCAATGGGGCGATGGTAGCGTGTGCACACTTGCGGTGCAGAGCTTGATATCTCCGCTCTTGGTGGCGATGCGGACATTACCGTGTCCCTCGCCGCTCTTGAAGATCAGTTTCGACCCCGGCCCGTACTCAACTTGCGTCGGCTTCGGTCCGAAGCAATTGTCGATGGCGCCGCTGAAGGACTGCACGTCGAAATCCGCGTCGGGAATGGATGTGAAACCGAATCGAATGGTGCCGCTGACGGATTCGCCTTCGATCTCGGCATCCTGCGCCATCGAGTAGTTGGCGGTGACATCGCCCGAAATGCTCTTGAAGCGGCCGCGGCTGAGGCTGCCGAGATCCGCCTGGACCTTCCCGGAGACCGTGCTCACCTCGGCCTCGCCCTGGCCGCCGACGAGGTGAACGTTGCCGCTGATGGTCTTGATCTCGATGCGCTTCGCCGAGGGCGCCGACAGCTGCACCGTGCCGGTCACGGTGTTGACGCGCAGATTCCCGCCCACATCGCCGCTGATGTTGCCGCTGATGGAACGAAGATAGGCATCGCCTTGCAGCCCCTGCACCTTGAGAGTGGCGCTCACCAGCGAGGTCGTCACGGCGCTTTTCGCGGGGACGTGCACGACCAGCCGGATATCGTCGCTGGAATCCCCGTTGATCGAGAACGGCATGACGTGGATCGTGGTCTTGTCACCGGCGCTCGACACCTTGACCCGATCCGCTGCGCCGGCCGGCTGGCCGGAGACCTCCACTGCCGGACGATCCCATCCATCGACCTCCACGGAGCCCGTCATGTCGTCGATCTCGACGGACCCCTGGGGGTCGGCGGAGCTCGTTTGATTGAACTCTGCCGCCGCCTGCAGGAGCGACCAGGGCGCCGCCATCAGACACAAGGCTCCGGCAATCGCCGGCGTCATCAGTCGCGGGGTAATGAGGGACATGGCTAGATTCTCGCTGAAGTGGGTTGGGTGGTGCGTACCACGGAGTCGTACAGGTCGAGCTCTTCGTGCAGCGCGCTCGCCAGCAGCTGCTCGAGCAAGGGGCTGTCCGGCTGAGTGGCGAGCGCCTTGCGGATGTCGTCGCGCGCCTTGCGGATCGAGGCGAGGTCGGCCTCGATTTTCGCGCGGGTGGCGGGATCGAGCTGCGCCAGCCGTTGATCGAACGTGCGCTCGAGCTCCGCGCGCGCCGCGAGGTAATGCGGGTCGGTGGGCTCGCTGAGGCTTGCAGCCGAGGGGGCTTGCGGCGATCCCTGCGGAGCTCGCCGCGGCGAGCCTTGCACCGCGGGATTCCGGCTCGCGACCGGACCGCTCGCCGTCATCGGCGCACGTCCCTGGACCATCACCCAGGCAAGGGCCGCCGCCAGGCACAGACCCGCCGCCGAGGCTGCATAGGAGATCCAGGGCACGGAGGACAGACGGGGCGCGCTGCGCGGCATGCGCACGATGCCGCGAACCACGCCCGGCCAGAGGTTCCTCGGCGGTGGGACATCCTGCGCCAGCTTCGCCAGCTCCTCATCCAGGGACATACGCGTCTTCATGATTCCTCCAATCCGAGTGCCGCGCTCAACAAACCCCGGGCGCGATGCAGTTGAGCCTTGCAGGTGCCTTCCGCCACGCCGAGCACGTTCGCCGCCTCCCCGTGGCTGTAGCCGTAGATTCCCACCAGCACGAGCACGTCGCGCGCTCCCTCCGGCAGTGTCGCGATGGCGCGCTCCAGATCGAGCGGCGGCGCGCCCGCGTCGGGGTCGGGACGGTCCGGTAGTCCCGTCGCCGGCTCGCCCACTTCGTGCGCGCTGCGTAAACCCCGCCTTCGAGCAATGACGGTGCGGATGGCGATTCGCTGCAGCCAGGTCGAGAAGCGGCTGCGTTTCTCGAAGCGCCCCAGCCCGCGCCATGCCGCGACGAACGACTCCTGCACGCAGTCCTCGGCCGCCTCGCGCTGGCCCGTGAGCCGGAGGCATAGCCCGTAAAGGCGCGGCGCAAACCGGTGATACAGAGCCTCGAAGGCCGCTAGATCGCCCTGCGCCGCCGCCGCGATCACCGCCGTCGGCTCGACGTTCTCGTCGCTCGGCTCCACCAGATGCAAGTGCTGTAGGGATCCCACCATGTGTCCTGCCGCCCCGAACTTGCCGTGTTAGAGGAGAGCGGACGGGGAAAGGTTTAAACCGGGCCGCTCGAATTTAGGGGCAGTTGCGGAAGCGCGATCGCCGCCGTTGTCCAGTAAAGGGGCCCTCTGGAAACTGTATACAGAATTCGTATTAGACGGGGCCGGCCGCCGGCGGCACGCTCCGCGGATCATGGTCCGCCAGCGCGCCTCCTTCGATCCTATGACGCCGGTGAACGAGCCGCGGTGGCTGGTCGTGCGGCGCATGGACCAGGGGCTGGTCGAATCGACCTGGTTGGCGCCCCGTTCGGACCTCAAGGCCGCGTTCGTGCACGCGCTCGCCGCCTATGCGGACGCCGGGTGGACGCTCGAGCGGTTCTCGAGCGATGTGGCTTGTGCGTTTTGTCATCGGACGGACGAGCGGCGGATCATCAGCGTGGAGTGCTTCGATCCGAAGAAGCCGGGGCCGGCCCGGAGTTTGAGACCGGCGCGGCAATGATCGATGAACGTGCAGCACCCGTCCATACGGGTCTGCCCCGTCATCGACTGAGATCATCGTCGCGACCCTGCGATGGCGAGCTTTCGGGGCGCGCCTCCGCCAAGTCCTTGCGCACCCGAAGCCAGTTCTCCCGTGCCTGGCGCTGCATGTCCGCGAGCGTCGGCGGCGCATGGCCCGTCTCTGGCTGTCGATTGCGCTCCGCCAGGGTCTCCTGCTTCAATCGCGCTTCCTCTCTGGCCCGGTACTCCGCCCGCACGCGCTCCGCCACCGGGCTGTAATAGCCGCGGCGCTCGACCTCGAAGGCGATCTTTGGAATCCACAGTCGAGGCTCGCGGTCGATTCCCTGCGCCCGGAGCGTGCGATGATCGACCCGTGCCTCGACGTTCGCTTCGCGGAGAGCCTCATTGGTCACCGCAGCCCAGCGCTCCCTCACGTGCAGCAGTTCGCCGATGGCAGGCCCCAGCCCGCGCGCTCTTCTCGAGCTTTCGTTGAGCTCCAACGTGGTCTTGGCACCCAGTCCGTCGCGTCCCACCTCACGCGTGGTGGCGAGCAGGTGCGCATGAAAGTTACGGGGATCGCTGCCGGGGAAGTCCCGTGGCGCGTGCACCGCCACATCGACCGCGAATCGATAGCGGTCGGCAAGTTCCTGGGCGAAGTACCTCGCCAAGCCCACGCGGCCTTCCAGGTCGAGTTCCACCGGCAGAGCCACCAGATACTCGCGCGCCACCCTCGCATTGCGGCGGCTCTCGGCCGCCTCGGCCGCGTTCCAAAGATTCGCGCGGTCCCTCGCCCAGCCGAGGTCTTGGCCCTCGAACTCATTCGGCACGAGGATTTCCTTGTGCAGTACGTCCTGGCGATCGGTGTGGTCGTAGGTGCGGCCGGTGCGCTCGTCGCGGATTCGTTCACCGGCGCGGTAGGCGGCGGCGCCGGGCGCACTGCTGCCGGTCGAACGCCCGAAGGTTTTGAGGTTGAGATAGTACGACGCCATACCGCCTCAGGCTTCGAGCTCGACGAACTGCGGGTCGATGGCGCATCCCGCCGCGGAGACTTCCAGGGCTTGCGCCACCGGCAAAAGCTCGATGCGCGAGGCTGCGGCGGGGCTCACCGGCAAAAAGGCTCCCTCCGGCTCGCAAAATAGATCGTGGTCCTCCTGAAACGCGCCGCAGCACGCGCAGTGATTCGCCCAATAGCGCTCGTCCGTCGCCGGGCTCGGGGCAACGCGATACGGTGGGGCCAGCGTCTGCAGCCGGTCCCGGACCTCGTCTGACACGGATTCCACGTAGAACAGGAACGCGTGGCGAGGGACGCTCTCCCACGTATCGGTCTCCTCGTCGACCGACAAGGCCTCGTGCCCCGGCGGCAGCACCAGCGCCACCAGATCTGTCTGCCCGTGACACTGCGGGCATACGCCCACGGTTCGCGCGATCCAGTAATGCCCGGCGCGAAAATTGATGCCGCTCGCCTCGTCGTGCTCGCTCATGATTGCCTCCGCGAAGCTGGGTGCCGCTCGAAAGCCACCTTGAGCCAGGCGGGCGACGAAGCCGCCTTGAAATATCCATTGAAATCCGGCAGTTGCTCGAGTTCCGACGGCATGACCGCGGCCTCCGTCACATGTTGCTCGCTGGTGTTTTTCGAGCGCCGGGAGCCGCGCGATGACCAACCGCCGTCCCGGTCGCTCCCGCGCGAAATCTGGCGCCTCAGCACCTCGCGCTCGCCGATCAGCCGGGAGGCGAATTGCGATGTGCCGCCGTTCTCGCTGCCGGAGCAGCGCAATATCAACGTGTTACCGCAATTTTCCACGATGGTTTGGGCATCCTGGGCTCCGTAGGTGCCGGACACCTGAGCAATCGATTGGAAGCCCAGTACGCAGCGGCCGCCGAATTTTCGAAGCCGTGCGAGCGCGTCCTTCAACCCGTCGATGGCCCCGAGCGCATCGAGCTCATCGATCACCAGCCACAGCCGTTGATCGCGGTTCTCCTCACCGCTCATGGCCTCGAAAATGGCCAGCCGCATCCAGGTTGCAATCATGGATCTCAGCGCGGCGATTTGACCCGCTTTGTACGGGATGAAGAGCACACCCCCGGCCGAAGGCCGTCGCACCCATTGGCGCACGGAGAACGGAGCCGCCCTTTGACGCTGGACATACTCGAAGGCCGCCATCGCGGATACGGCGACCGATCGGATGGAACCGAACATGCGGGCGTTTTCGCCCTGCAGAAACGGTTGCGCGGGGGTTCCGGCGACCACGGACTGCAATTCCTCCGGCGGGGCGCTCGACAGGAGCCGCCACAACTCGGTCGAGCAGCGGGAACCGCAGTCCTTCCGGCGGCGCAGAACGGCACAAAGAAAGGTGCGCGCGTAGCCGCGCCATTCGCTCGCGGAAGGATCTCCGCTCGTCGGAATGAGTCCGCTCGCCAATTGATCGACGTCGTAGCCGTCGTTGATTTCGGAAAACGGGTCCCATTTCACCGATCCGTGCTCGAACGGATTCAAGAGAACGTCCCCGCGATAGCGTTGAAAAAAGCGCGCGTGATACCCGCCGTCGGGATCCGCGACCACGGCGCGGTCGCCCCGCGCGAGGGCGGTCCCCAAGATCTCGCGTATGACGGTGGACTTCCCCGTACCTGTCGTCCCGATGATCTTGAAGTGCTTGGTTTCGTCACGCACAGGAATCGATATGCCGGCGAGCGTTACCGCGTCGCTCGGCGGTCGCAGGAGACGACGCGATGCGGCGAGGCGGAAGGTGCCATCCCGGAGGATTACGCCGCGCTTGCGAATTTCCGACGGACGCCGACGAAGCGCTCGTGCGAACCCCGTGGCGGCGAGCATTAAAGCCGCCGCCGCGAACACCGTGTTTCGGCTGAGCAAAAATTCCAGCACAGCGGGCGCGGACATCTTCAATACCCTTTGACGATCAGGTAATCGCCCTTTTCACCGTAGGTTGGCGCGGATTTGTCGATTCGAACGCAGAGCCGTGCCGACTCCCCACAGCGACGCCAATCCGCGCGACCGCCCGTCTGCTCGAGCTTCTTAACGGCGGCCTCGAGCTGGTCGCGACGGCCCTTCAGCGAATCGATCTCGCCGGCGGAAGGAAGAGCCCAGTGCATGAAGGCCGCAGGTATCGCGGTCGCGATCAACGCCAGGCCGGCCGCCCAGAGTAGTCCGCGCAGGTCCGCGGCGCGCTTCATGCGCCGCAGCGCCGCCGCAGCGCGGCAACTTTCCGCGGTCAGCTCGGCAAGTTCTTCGACCAGCGTGCGGCGTATCTCCTCGCGAACCACGCCGTCCAGATCCTCCGTATGCGCGCGCAGCCGCTCGAGATGATTTTCGGCCAGCTTCTGATGGGTCTGCGCACTCTCCATCAAGAGCCCGAACTTCATGGTGGCATCGTCGATCGGAGCGGCAACGTCAGTCATGCGTCCATCCTTCGCGCGCCTTCGCGATGTCGGCGTCGCGGGACCGCGCGATCGGACGGGGCTCGGCAACGGGCGCGGCTGTTCGAGGCCGCTCGCGGAGCGGTGTTACCTGCAGCCGGACCTGCCGCCACTCCGGTTCGGAGGCGCGCTTGAGGTACCCCGTGAGATCGGGCAGCTGCTCGATCTGAGAGGCAAGCACGGCGGCCTCGACACTGTAGTGCTGGCCATGAGAGATCGAGCCGAGAACCTCGCTGAGATGCCGGTTCCTCGTCACCGTCGTGCGGAGCACCTCTCGATCGCCAATCAGCTGGGAGGCGAATTTCGCGGTGCCGCCGCCTTCGCTGGCGGAGCATCTGAGGATGAGCGTGTTCCCGCAGTTTTCCACGAGGGTATGTGCATCACCCTGGCCATAGGTGCTGGAGACCTGCGCGAGCGATTGAAAGCCCAGGACGCAGCGGCCGCCGAATTTGCGCAAGCGCGCGAGCGCATCCTTCAGACCGTCTATTTGACCAAGCGCATCCAGCTCGTCCACGACGAACCAGAGCCGTCGTTCCTTGTCAGCGGCGCCCGCCATGGTCTCGCTCGGGCCGTCCATGGTCTCGAAGACGGCGAGGCGCATCCATCCCGATATGGCCGACCTCAAACCGGCGATCTGGCCGGCCTTGTAGGGCATGAACAAAACCCCCTTTCCCTCCTTCGCCACCCAACGCCGGACCGAGAAGGCTTCTCCCTTCTGTTGGGCGACGTACTCGAGCGCACCTACGGCGGAGCTGGTCACCGAGCGGATGGAATCGAACATGCGGCCGTTGTGCTCCTCCAGGAAAGGCTGCGCGGGGGTGGAATGCACCAAGGCGCGCAACTCCTTCGCATCGGCGGCCACGAGCAACCGATAAAGCTCCGCCACGTCGGTCACGCCGGCTTCGCCGGCTTGGCGCGTGACCGCCGTGAAGAACGTCCTCGCGTATCCCCGCCAGCTGCGATCCGATCCGTCCTGATCCGGAATCAGCGAGCGCGCCAATTGGTCCACGTCGTAGGGCGTTTTGATCTCGGCAAACAGATCCCACTTGACGGAGCGCTCATCGAACGGATTCAGGACCACGTCACCCCGGCGCGGGTCGTAGAAACGGCGCATGTAGCCGCCATCCGGGTCCGCGATGACGGCGCGGTCGCCGCGCGCCAATGCCCGCTCGAGGATTTCCGCGATCGCGGTGCTCTTTCCCGTGCCGGTGGTACCGATTATCTTGAAATGCTTGGTCTCGTCGGACGCCGCGATCGGGCGTCCCGCCAGGGTGATTTGGGATGCACGTTCGTGGCGCGCACGGGCCGGCGCGCGTGCTTCGGTGTCGGGGGCCCGCTCCGCGACAACGGTGCCGCGCTGGTGGACCTTGGATATCGCCTCGGGCTCCGCGAGTGTTTCCCCTCCGCTATACCCCAGGACCAGGGCGAGCGAGGCGGCGACCGCGGTTTGTACGAATCCGTGGGGGGCCGCCCCGATGATCGAGAATGCAGGGCCGGCGAGCCACATGCCGGCTCCAACAAGGCCGGCCAAGGGCGCGGCCACGAGCGGCGACGGCAGAAGCTTGTGCCAGGCGCCCCCGCTTCTCACCAAGCCCACCGCCATGGAAGCCTGCACCGCCGCGTAAGTCAGCAGCGCGCCGCTCCAGCCCTGCGTCATGGCGCTCAGCACGAGATCGGACCTCGTTCGATGATCCGACGCTTACGCTCCGGGTCATACCAGATTTCCTTGATGAACCGCTCGTGCAATTCGACCCCGAACTGGATGACCACGTCGATCAACAGATAGAGCAGGCTCTTGATGTCGCTTCTTGCCAGATCTCTTCCTGCCGGGTTTTGCTTCACGAGCAGAACCAATTGCTCGAAAGCAAGATCGGCGCTGGAGGCGTGGATGCTGGTAATGGATCCCGGGTGACCTGAGTTGACGTTGCGCAGATAATCGAAGGCCTCCTCTGCGCGCAGCTCCGCCAGCAGGATGCGGTCGGGATTCATGCGCAGGCAGCATTCCAAGAGCTGCTTCGGAGTAACCCGCGCCACGCCTTGATCGTCCTTGGAATAGAACAAGCGTACGTGATTCGGGTGCCGATCGAGCACGAGCTCGCGGGAGTCCTCGATGGTGATCAATCGTTCGTCGGGCGGTATCTCGCGGATCAGGGCCTTGGTCCAGGTCGTCTTCCCAGAGCCCGTGGGACCGGAAACCAGAATGTTCTTGCGGCTGCGCACCGCGTGGCGCATGAACGCCGGGTAATCGGCAGATGCCAGGGTCTCGAGCAGCGCCTTTTCCTCGTCATCGAGGACATGCGTCGCGCGGCGCGTGCGCCGAAAGACCCCGCGGCGCTCCAGGTCGTCGATGCTCCACGTCTCGTCCGCCGGGCGCCGAATGGCGATGGCGACGCATTCGGCTGTGGTCGCGGGAGGCAGCACAATTTGCACCCGCTCACCGCCGGGGAGCGAACCGGAAAGCAGCGGTGCGCTGGCATCGATACGCTGTTGAGTCGCATTGGCCACCAGCTTCGCGAATCGAAGGCACCAATCGAAATCCGCTTGCGGCAGCGCCCGGCACTGCCATCCGGCGCGCGTCTCCACGTAGGCCTCGCACGGCCGATTGATACAGAGCTCCGTCACGTCCGGATCGGCGAGCAACGGATTCAGGGCATCCAATGTGAGGGCCAATGAGGATACCGGGACCTTCCCCGCGATCCCGGGTGGCCTAGCGGCCTTGGACGCTTCGCAGCTCATACACCGACCTGAAATCCACGTCGCGCGCGACCAGCACTTGGATGCGGTCTCCGTTCTTCTTGGTTACCGTGGGTGCGATGTTCACCGTCCCCTTGAGCACCTCGGTCATCACCCCCTGGGACGCAGACGGATCGACGATGACGCTGCCGCCGCCGTTGCGCGTGGCTGCGGTTTGGACCGCGCCGTCGACTACCGAGATCAGCATCGCGGCGCCGAATCGCTCCCAGAAATGGCGATTGACTTCGCCCGGCAGGCCGGAGCGGCCAAGCTCATCCGCTCCAGGCGAATCGAGCGGCACCACGACGCCTGTAGGGGTACGCGCTTCGGTCCAGAGTACGAAGACGCGCGCCGTCCCCTGCTGCACCTGACCCCGGGTCTCGCCGATGAGCTTGGTGCCGCGCTCGAGCAGCACGACCTTGCCATCCACGCCGAAGGTGTCCGCCGCGAGGATGCACGTCGTCATGCCGGGGAGCGAGGAGTCGATGGCCGTTTCGAGCGTGCAGTCGATGAACGCGCCCTTGGGCAGCAACAGCCTTTGCGCCGGCAATACTTGCGCACGCGCCGCCGCGGTCGCCGGGGACCGCAAGAGCGGCGCCAGCTCCCCGGAGTCGGAACCGGACCCTGCGGGCGGCATCTGCGCTCCCGGTGAGGAGCCCATCGCCGAGGCGCGGCCGAGCCCGTCTGTCGCCGATGGCGCAGCAGCGGACGCGATCGATCCGTTGGAAAAGACCACGCCCGACAGCTCGCGCGCCAGGGCCAACTGCTCGGGAGTCGGCGGCGGCGGCGGCCCGTACCCGCTGCCGGCGGGCGTCTGGCTCAGCGGAATTTCCGTGAGCGTGGTCGCGGCAAGCGGTGCCGAGCGCTCGTCGGACACCGGCGCCGGCGTGATGAGGTCCAGAGCCGGAACAGGAGGTGGCGGCGGCGGATCGATTCTCCCGATACTCGGCAGCGCGGCATCGCCCTGGGCGTGGCTCACCGACGCGCTCTGCGCGCTTTGTCTTTCCCGGCTCTGCCGCGTCATGCTGTTCGCGTAGTACCAGGTGAGCGATCCAAGCCCCAGTACGCTCATCAGGGACAACGCCAGCACGCTGCTCATCCGGGACTGCACCGAGGCTGCACGTTCGACCAGCGTCGCGCCACGCTCGCCGGCCACCTCATCCGGAGTTGACTGTTCGCCCTTCATGGGGCGACTCCCGGAACGTCGCGCTCGACATCCGGTGCGATCGTGCCGGACTCGAGGCGCAGTCCGCCGCCGCCCGTGAACCCCTGATTGACGATGCACCCGGTCAGCTTGCCGCGCCTCAGAATGAACCGGTGCGCGACACGATGAATGACGACGTCCCCTCCATCCAGGCTGAAATTGAGCAATGACTCCGTGTCATCGGCATTGCGAACGAATACCGCCGGCAAATCCGCGTTTGCGGCAAATCTCAGGCGCGTATGGATGCCGTCGTCGGAAGCCGCGAGCGGCTTGAGATCCGCGCTTCCGCAATACCAGTAATCGATATTCTGCGGACGCTTTGCCGATGCTTCATCGAGCGCCGCCTCGATTCGCCTGGCAGATAGCTCGGCGGTCGACGATGCAACCGGCGGGTAGATGAAGCGCACCGCATAGATCACGTCCTGATCGTCGACGCCGGACCGCTGCGAGGCCGCCGTGTAGTCGATCTGATAACGCCGACGGCTGGTGAGCACGGTGAGATTGGTGGCGACTTTGGGCGCCTTCGGCTTCAGGAACAGGTGGTTGTCCTGGCCGAAGTAGGACAGCCCTTCGATATCGCCCGCGCCCAACCCCACGAATGTCTCTCCGGGTTCGAACTCGAAGTCGATCTGGTAGCCGACGACCCCTCGTACGCGGTACACCTGGTCGCCATCGTATGGAGCCGATCGGATGCGCGCATCCGCCGCGCCACGGGTCGGTACCATTTCGGCGGGCAGCGGCGTCGCGGCCAAGGCGGCCAGAAGCGCGGTCGCCGTGAAGCAGCCCATTTTGACCGACAGGCGCGGTTGGCGTTTACGATTCATGACGATGCTCCTTGCCGGTTTGTCCATCGACGTCGACCTCCGGCTCCGCTTTGAACTCCACCACCTTGAACCCCAGCGGATTCCAGCGGCGGGTCTTCGGGTCCTTCGCAGGATCGGAGTATGCGAATTGAATGGTGGCAACCCAGTGGCTGAACGTCTCCTCCGACCCGGCGCCCTGCCGCAACGCCTTGAGATAGCGCACCTGCGCAAGATCGCCGACCCCGTTTACGCGGGTGAAGAAGCTGACGGAGGTCACCTGCGCGCGGACTGTGCTGCCGTCCTTGTGCACGTTCAACGGGGAGGCTGGGTTGGTGGCGGTCCATTGCGAATACCAGATCTGGTTGCGTGCCGGCGAATGGAAGGCGCCGCACTCCTCGTAGTCGCTCTCCGCGGTGGAGAAGTTGAACCGTTCGCAGGTCGTGACGTAATGCGTCAGGAAGTAGCGTGTGACCGCTTCCTGCGGCGTCTCGCGACCGTCATAAGGGGGGACCACATCCACGATTCCGGTGGAATTGTCGACGCGCACGACAAAAGGCTCGACTCGCTTCAAAGGCATGAGCAGCATCAGCGCCGCGGCGCACGCAATGGCGCACGTCCACCCCGCTGTCGCCGCCCAATAGGCGACCCTGGCACTGCGCCGCGTTTGCTCCAGACGGTCCGTGTCCCACGCTACGGCCTCCCTGAAGTACCCCTCGAGCTCAGGTTTTTCGCTCATGGCGTGCTCCGTTCTGCGGACGAGGGCATCCGCGCCGGTATCGCCGGTGCGGTCGTTGCCGCCCTTGGCGCGGATGAGGGCGCCTTTAGCGAGGTTGCTCGATCCGGTGGATTGATCGCCTGCAGGTGTGCGTCGCACCTGACGCCATGCCTTGCGCACGCTGCGAGCGCAACGCAGAACCATAACAACGTCGTACGCATCCGAGCCTCCTGGTATCTCAGTGTTGATTGGGCAGCGTTTTCGCGAAAATCATCGCTTCAGCCTCCCAGGGTCGGGTCATCGTCCATGGAGACCACGCGATCGGCGCCAGGTCGCGGCCTGAGCATCCTCCGGACCAGCCCCGGCGCATTCCTCACGGACTTGACGGCGCGCGGCACCCCGTATCGCGCGGCAGCCCACGCCGGCCGGCGATTTGCCATTCCCCAACGAACGGTCCCGCTCACGATCCCGAAGCTGCCGAGCGCGATGCCACCCGCCAGACCCGCGGCGACCGGCATGATCTGGCGCAGGATCAAGAGCACCAGAACGGCTATCAGCAGCATGTTCAAAGCATCCACCGTGAAAATGGCGCTGCCGCGCGCGGCCGTCTGAGCGGCATACGACTGGACGAGCTGCAAGAGCAGTGCGGCGACCATGACCGTCAGGATGGTGATCAGCGCGTAATTCGCGAGTTGAGCAATCCAGGCCGCGAACATCCGCCGGGTCGCGTCGAAAAAAAGCATGGCGATGAACAGGGGACCGAGTGCGAGCAGCACGGCGAGCGCGATGTTGGAGAGCGCCATCAGGAACATGACGTACACGCAGAGCAGTCCCATCAGGCACCAGACCGCGATGGCGGCGGCCAGGAAGCCCACATTGGAGAGGCTGGCGTGGCCCCTTTCCCACAGATTTCCGGCCACCGTTCCCCCGCTGTTCCATATCGCATCGACGGTCGCGACAGGATCCTGCGCACCGACCACCGCCGCGGCCAATTGCGCAGGCGCGTTGTAAAATGTATCCACAATCACGTTGTTGTAGAGCCAGAGGCTGAGGCCGACACCCAAAATCACGGCCAGCGTCATGATCCGCTTCAAGCCTGCCACGAACGGCTCCTCGATCTGTCCGGTCAGATGCAGATATCCCCAGGCCATGACGTAGATCACCGCCATCGTGACCACCGCAGGCTGCAGAGCGGCCGCCAGCCGCGCCGTGTTGTTGCCGATGTAGGTGCCCAACTGTCCGTTGAGCCAGCTCCAGAATGTGGCGAAGAACCCCATGACGGTCACGGCAGCGGCTGGAAGCGGGTTTCGAACCGCCCCTGCTCGGCGATGGCCATCTCGCGGCTGCGCTGCGCGTTTGCGGCGTCGATCGCATCGCCCGCCTGCGCCAGCACCTGAAGTTTGGTCTGTTCGTTCTGCAGCATTCCGAGCTCCGCGGTGATCCTCGCCTGAAGATCGAGAATGGCCTTCTGATCGGGCGCGGAGCCGATCGCCGATATCAGGCTTTGTAATGCGGCGAAGCGGCTGCTCGAATTCGAGAGCGCCTCCTGGGCTAAAGCCTGCCGCAAGGCGACCGCCTGCCGTGCGGCGACGATCTCTTGCTGATCCGCCGGCGAGAGGGTCGCGAGCTGGGCGGGGGTGAGCACCGAATTGGCGGTCACGGCGTTTCTCACATCGAGACTCAATCCGGGGTAGGAGCCGACGCCTTGCATCGCGCTGCTGAGCTGGGCGGAGCTGGTCGGCAGGTAATTGCGATTGGTGCCGCTCAACAGCATCTGCATGCCGCGGCCCCCCGACATCGATTGCAGGGTGCTCCTGGCCTGCTGCAATTGAGCCTGCGCCGTGATCAATTGCTGAGTCATGGTCCTGACCTCCTGCATCAGCTGCGCTATCGCGCCCACGTCCACCACCGCCCATTGCGCCCTCGCGGCGGGCGCTGCAGCCAGAAAGAGGGTGAGGCAGATCGACAAGCTCCAGATGAAACGCGTAAACATGGACGGTCTCCTATTGGGTCTGGACACGGTCGGACGACGATTTGGAACCCTTGGTATTCGCTTCGAGAAAGGCGGGCAACCACGCGCAGGGATCGGTGCCCAGCATCGCCATCAACTCGTTCATGCGCACGACTTCCCTTGCCCGGCCGGAGATCACCGCGAGCTCCGCATCGAAGCCCTTGAGGTCCAGCTGGCATACCACGCTGTGGTGCGACTGCTTGACCAGGAACATCCGTGATCCGGGCTCGAGCTCCTCCTTGATGAGCCGAAACTCGCGCTCGGTGAGGCCGAAGCCCTTCGTGTATTCCGCGTGGCTCGCGTCCGAATTGGGGAAGAACACCTTCGTTGGCGTCTGCTCGACGAGGGTGCGGCTGATGGGACTCTGCAGCACGTCGCTCGGGCTCTGCGTGGCGAGGCACATGACGGCGTTCAGCTTGCGCCAGGTCTTCGGGCCGTCCTTCGCGAAGCTCTCGAAAGCCGCATCGGACAGCAGACGCCAAAACTCATCCATCCAGCAGACCAGACGGCGTCCGTCGAGAAGTTGGCGCACGAGATGAAAGAGATAAAGAGTGATGACGGGACGTGTCTGCGCGTGATCCAGGAACTCCGTGACGTCGAAACCGATGATCGATCGTCCTTCCAGGCGGGCCGCGAGCGTGTCGACCGGGTTGTCGAAGACCCACGCATAATCGCCGCGACACCCCTCGCACCAGCGTGCCAGCCGCGCGTGCAAGCCTTCCGGATCGGTGGGATCCAGAAATTCGACCAGGCGCGACAGGCGGCGCGCCGGCAGATCGAGCGCCAGTGTTCCACGCAGCGCCTGATCGAGATCGGCCTGTTCGCGCGTCCGCCGGATGCCGGCCGCCGTGGCGAACCCCGCGAGCTCGGCAAGCCACACCTTGAGAAACTCGACGTTGGAAGGGGTAACCGGCAACTGCAGCGGATTGAAGCCGGTGGCGATGCCGCTCCTCAATGGAAAATATTCGCCGCCCAGTGCGCGCACGAGAATTTCGAGGCCGCGGTCCTTGTCGAAAACGACCTGCGTGGTGTCCCGGCCCGCCAGGAGCGCAATCAGGAATCCGATCAATACCGTTTTACCCGATCCCGTGGGACCGCAGATCAGGGTGTGCCCGGTGTCCTTGCGGCTGCCGCCGTCCGGATCGGACGGATCGCTGGCGTGCAACGAAAAGTAATATGGCGAACGGGCGCTTGTGATGAGGAGTGCGAGCGCCTCGCCCCAATGGTTGCCATCCGCCCTACCGAGCGGGTAATTGTGAAAAGGCGCCATCGCTGCCAGATTGCGGGAGGTGACCGGCGCCTTTCGCGGCCGGAACGGAAAGTTGCCGGGCAACTGCGCCCAGAATGCGGCCTCGAGCGCGAGATCCTCGCGTGCGACCAGCATGCCCGTATCCGCCAGGATGCTGCGTGCCAGCGCGACATGATCGTTCAGTCCCTTCAGGCGTGCGGCTCCGCGGACGGGTTTTCCGGGTTCCGCGACGGCATCGACGATCTGCAGCGAGAAATGATGATCGCCCATGACGAACTCATTGCTGGTCAGCGCATCCAAAGCATCCTTCAGCTCCTCGGCCTGCGACACCGCGAAGTCACCGGCGTTTGCCATGCGGTTGAACTGACGCTGCAGGAGCGCCTGGCCGCTCGCCTTGCTCAGGAACGTGAAGGACTGCGTGAGCACGAACGCCATGGGTGCCGAGAGCAATCGGTCGTACATGCCTGCCACGGTAGGCGTCGGATATTCCTTGATGCCGAGAATGGCCGACACGCGGGTGTCGCCGGCCGATCGGCACTCGATCGCCTCCGTCCCGAAGAATAGGCGGACGGTCGTCAGACATTGATGGAGCGGCCCTCGAGGAAGCGGCACTCGGCAAGGCTCGCCGTTGATGAGCAGAGCGAGGTACTCGAGCAGGGAGGAGCACCAGAGCCTGCCATGCCGGTAACATCCCAGCGCTTCCGGCTCGTAACGCGCCAACGACGCGCGCAGCGTCTGCGCCAGCTTGTCGCAGGCGTCCAAGGCATCCGAAAGCTCGGCTTGGAGCGCATCCTTTTGCGTCTTCGCGATTGCGCGGGACAACAGCCCCGTCGCCCTGCCGGCGACGGGCCGGTACAGCACCGCGAGGTAGAGCTCGTTGAGCATGAGCGTCTCCTCGCGCAGGCGGCGCCGATATCGCCGCTGCAGATCGCCGGCGAAGCCGGCCACGCCGCGTCTGGGCGCGTTCCCTTCCGACTCCGGCTCCGCGAGGCTCGCGCGGCGCCGGATCACGTGAGCCCACAATGCCACGCCCGGGTTCGCGATATTCCTCCACAACACGTTGAGCCGTTCGTGCCAGTTGTTGAGCTGCGCGTCATCGCTGGTCTCGAAGCTGGCGCCTCCCAGCCGAAAGCCTTGGAGGTAATCGCCGAATTCCGTGCGGATCACTCCGCGCGCCACATGCGTGCGATACGGGATGCGCTGACACGCCGTGAATTCGCGACGAAGCGCCGCCGCATGCTTCAGCGCCGTCATGACCTCTCCTGCGTTGCGCGCGGGAAACACCCCGCCTCGACCGGATCGGTCCGCCTGCGGCGTCCCCGATGAGCCGGGTCGACCTCGAGCGGCGAATAGCTGCTCGCCTTCCATTGCCGCAGGTTCGCGAAGACCGCGGGCAGTCGCGTGCGGGCGCAGAGCAATACCAGATCGAAGAACCGCGCATCCCGCGCACAGAGCAGCATGCAAATTCCATGAATCGGTGCGCCGAGCAGCAGCGTGAGCAGATTTTTCGTCACCAGGAACGCCTCCATGGTGAACACCATGTTGCAGAGGAGCGCCGAGTAGGTGACGCCCCAGCGCATGGGCGGCCGGGTCGCGCCTACGAACAACGGATCCGCCGCGAGGCCGGCATTGAGTTCGTGCATGAGGACCTCCTAGACCCCGAACATCCCGCGAACCCAGGTGACGATTTGCGGCGCGCCGAAGGCGATCGCTATTCCCAGAATCGCGCCGATGCACCACCCCCACGACATCCGGTTGGCCATCGCCATGCCGCCCAACACCATGATGAGGATGACAGCGACGGGCGTGAGCCACGCCAGAATGTTGGTCTGCAGCGCGGTGGCTCCCGTCATGAACGGCGAGGTTTGAGCCCAGACCAGCTCAGGGGCGCAGATCGCGAATAACAGCGCCAGAGCGGGAAGCGCAGCGCGTGACCAGACGGATTGCTCGAGGCGGGGGTGGTGCATGGCCGAATACCTTTGGGTGGAGCGGCGGACGGAAGAGCAGCGGACCGGGCCTACGATTCGAATGCACCGACCGCCTGGTGATCCTCCCGCCGCGCAAGCTCCTCGCGCTTGGCTTTGCCGGGGGCTCCGAAGCGAAACGTATCCGCCACGAAGGAATGGTCGTACTGCATCTCGCCTTCCTTGTCGGTCCAGTTGTCGGCCCGGATGTGCGCCCCGACGATCAACTGGTCGCCCTTGCGGGCGTTCCTCGCGATCGCCTCGCCCAGTCCGCCGAAGGCGACGAAGTAGAGGCTCGTCACCACTTCCTTGACGTTGCCATCGTCGTCCTTGCCGGCATAGTCGTTGCCCACCAGACAGAACCGGGTGAACGTCGTATCGCCCTTGACATTGAGCTCCGGGTTCTTCGCGAGATTGCCGACCGCGGTGACATTGAAGCTGTTCATGAATTTCTCCTGTGACTGTTTGAGGCGCGGCGTTCGATGAGACCGCCGCGTGGGATGCAGTGTGTAGAATCAGGCGCGCGCCGGAAATCAACCAAAGCGGCCTGAACAGCGAGAAAGACCGCAGCGGGTCTTTGACACGAAAACTATGCATAATCGCGCGATGAATTCCTTGACTCCGATCGGCACTCCACGCGCGGCACGAGATGACCGTCCTGCATTGGTGGTGGACGGCCTTCGCAAGCAATATGCCGCCGTCACCGCCCTGGACAACGTGTCGTTCTCGGTCGGCCGCGGCGAGATCGTCGGTCTGCTCGGACCGAACGGCGCGGGTAAAACCACGACCATCAACATGATCCTGGGCGTGCTCGAACCGAGCGGTGGAAGCGTCGAGATCGACGGGGTCGACATCGCGAAGGATCGCGCACGCGCGCTCAAGCGCACCAATTTCGCGGCGGTGTACGCCTCGCTTCCCGGCAACCTCACGGTGGGAGAGAACCTGCGTTTCTTCGGGCTGCTCTACGGCATCGGCTCACTGAAGCGGCGCATCGAGCAGCTCCTCGCCGAATTCGATCTCGCGCATCTGCGCGACACCAGGTGCGGGCTCCTCTCCTCGGGAGAGCAGACCCGCGCCGCGCTCGCCAAGGCGCTCATCAACGAGCCGACGCTCCTGCTGCTCGACGAGCCCACGGCATCGCTCGATCCCTCCGCCGCGCTGACCATCCGGGAGCGCATCGTCGAGCTCGCCTCCCGCGACGGCTGCGGCATCCTCTGGACCTCGCACAACATGCTCGAGGTGGAGTCGGTCTGCGACCGCGTCCTTTTCTTGTCGCACGGCAGAGTGCTGCTCGAAGGCGATCCGCGCTTGCTGCCGCAGACGCACGGCGCGTCGAGCCTGGAGGAATTGTTCATTCGCGTGGCGCGCGAGCCTTTGGATGGCGACTTGACGGGTCCGCCTCGATGAAATTGCGCCCCATCGCCGCCATCGTGCTGCGCCAGTTCTTCCTGCTGCGCGGCAGCCCCGTCCGGCTGTTCGGCTCGGTGGTCTGGGTGACCATCGACATCGTGCTGTGGGGCTTCATCACCCGCTACCTGAATACGGTGAGCGGCAGCGGCGTGAATTTCGTGCCGACGCTCCTAGGAGCCGTGCTCCTCTGGGATTTCTGCGAGCGCGTCATGCAGGGCGTGGGGACGGCTTTCCTCGAGGACGTTCTGGTCGCGCAATCTCCTCAATCTCTTCTCCTCGCCGTTGTCGATTTCCGAGTACGTCACGGGTCTGGTGCTCACCAGCGTCATGACCTCGAGCCTCGGACTCATCATGATGTTGTTCGTGGCGCTCGGGATTTTCCACCTGCAGTTGTTCTCGCAGGGGCTGCCGCTCGCCGCGTTCGTTCTGCTCCTGTTCGTCTTCGGCATCACGCTCGGGATCGTCGCCACCGCCATGGTGCTTCGGTTCGGACCGGCTTCGGAGTGGCTGATGTGGCCGCTCGCGGCGCTCTTGTCGCCGTTCGCGGCGGTGTTCTATCCCGTGGCGGTGCTGCCCACGTGGATGCAATGGATCGCTCACGCGCTGCCGCCGTCCTACGTGTTCGAGGGCATGCGCAGCCTTCTCTCCGGCGGCGGCTTCCCGGCGGGGTTGCTGTTGCGCGGAACGGCGGTCGCTGCGCTCGAGCTGCTGGCCGCTGCGTACGTCTACGGACGCGTCTACCGACGCGCGGTGCGCACGGGACTTCTCGCCCGCTACAGTGCGGAGGGCGCGACGTGACCACGTCCCCGCCCGGCATCCCGTTGCGGGTCATCCCGCCGCTGATCAGCACCGCGCTCATCATGGTGGGTGCGGGTGTCATGGCGTCGCTCCTGCCGCTGCGCTTCTCCGCGATGGGGCTGTCGCCCGGCGTCATCGGTCTCATCGCCAC
Source organism: uncultured Gammaproteobacteria bacterium (assembly GCA_963736185.1). Classification (GTDB taxonomy): domain Bacteria; phylum Pseudomonadota; class Gammaproteobacteria; order Steroidobacterales; family Steroidobacteraceae; genus Bog-1198. The sequence goes on from CAVTNZ010000048.1 coordinate 29,762, forward strand.
GGCCGAGGCGCTCGGATTCCTGGTGGGCTGCCTGCATGCGCACCGGATCATCACACCGGTGGGCCTCGAGCGGGCCTATGGCGCCTTTGCCGGCATGAAGGCGGTCGCCATCCTGAGCCTGTACTTCGCCGAGAGCGTGCCGGTGCTCGCGATGTTTCGCTTCATCATCGGCCTGAACGCCGCGGGACTCGCCATCATCGTCGAGAGCTGGCTCAACGCGCTGGTGCCGAACGAGCAGCGCGGCCGCGTGCTGACCATCTACGTGCTGGTGTACGGGCTCTTCTACGGTGCCGGCCAGCTCCTCGGCCAGAACATGAACGTGAGCGGCCCCGATTTCCTGATCATCGGCGCCATCGCCACCACGCTCGCCCTGATTCCGATGGTGGGCATCGACGTGCGCGCACCGGCCCTGCCTCACAAGATCAAGCTCGAGATCCTGAAGGCGCTGCGCAACTCGCCGGCGAGCGTCCTCGCATGCCTGTTGAACGGGCTGATCCTCACCGGCTTCTTCACGGTGGGGCCGCTGTTCGGCGTCAAGATCGGTTTCGATCAGCAGCATGTCGTGCTGTTGATGGCCTGCGTGTCGTTGGGCGGTCTCTTTCTTCAGTGGCCCATCGGCTACGTGTCCGACAAGGTCGACCGGCTGCACGCCTTGATCGGCCTGGGCATCGGCGTGGTGGCGATCGCGGCGCTCATGATGAGCGTGGATCGGCGCACGCCGTTCGCGCTGATCGGCATCCTGTTCGCCATCTTCGGCGGCCTCGCGGAAAGTCTCTATGCGGTGGGCGTCGCGCACGCCAACGACCGCGCCGACAAAACGGATTACGTCGCGCTGTCCTCCACCCTGCTCTTCGTCTGGGCGCTGGGCGCCGCCATCGGCCCGACCACCGGCACCTACGCCATTCAGCTGATTTCGCCGGGAGCCTTCTTCGGCTACGTGGTCGCACTCACGCTGGCCTTCACGCTGTTCGCGCTTTGGCGGCTGTATCGGCGCAAACTCGATCGCGTGGTCGAGGAGCGGGAGGAATTCCTCGCCTATCCGCAGACCTCGCCGCAGATCTACGAGTGGCTGCCCTATCATCGGGATGCGCCGCAAGCCCATTCGCCGGAGCGAACGCCTGCATCAAACGGGCCTCATACAGGAGAGGGAATATGACCGTCAGCAACATGGACACGAGCCTCAAGCACGTAATGACCACGCGCCTCGTCACCGTCGAGATCGACGATCCGCTGGCGGTGGTGAAGCAGATTTTCGACTCCGTGAAATTTCACCACATCCTCGTGGTGGACTCGCACAAGAAGCTCTGCGGGGTGATCTCCGACCGGGACCTCCTGCGCGCCTTGAGCCCCCATATCGGCACGCTCGCCGAGAACGCGCGCGACATTGCGACGCTGCAGAAGCGGGTGCATCAAATCATGACCCGCCATCCGGTGACCTTGGCGCCCGAAGCCACGCTCGCGGATGCCATCAAGCTGTTTCTCGAGCATCGCGTCTCGTGCGTCCCGGTCGTCGGGCCGGGATTCAAGGCCGTGGGCATCGTCAGCTGGCGGGATGTACTGAAGGCGCTGTTGCCTTAAAATGTCCCCGCTGGCTGCGGAGGAGGAGGGTCATGCACGATATCGTCGAGGAGTTGAGATCCGAGGGTTACGCCATCATCCGCGGCTTCCTGTCGCCGGCCGATACGGCCGCCATCTCCGCCGAGGTGGACAAGCTCTATGCGGAGGGACTCAAGCATCACGCGACCTACCGCGACAAGAACCTCCTGTTCGAGGTGCTGAACGACCCGAAGGCCCGGCGGCGTGTGGTGCTGCAGGCGCATTGGACTGCGTGGATCAGTCCCGTGATGGAGGAGATGCGCCGCAGCAACCACTATTACTCGGTGCTCGAGCCCTTCCTCGGACCGGACATCAAGCAGATCACCCATCAGGTGCATTGGAAGCCGCCGGGCGCGAAATACACCTCGTATCGGTTTCATCAGGATGCGCGCTTTCGCGAGGGTTCGATCAAGTCGTTCGATTACCTGCACTCGAGCGTGACGACGGGCCTCGCCATCGACCGGCAGACCGTGCAGAACGGCGCGCTGCGCGTCATTCCAAAGAGCCACCGCCTCGGCTATCTCGGCCTGTCGGACGACGGGCCCATCATGGTGGGCCAGACCCAGGACGAGGAGCTGCGCCGCGCCGGGCTGGACCCGAAGGCCGTGGTCACCTGCGAAATGGAGCCGGGCGATCTATTGCTGTGGACGCTCTACACCGTGCATGGTTCGGCGCCCAACGTCAGCGACTACGACCGGCGCTTCATGATCAACAGCTACGTCCGGGCGGCTGACAGCGATCGCGGCGAATGGGCGTTCCGCGGCGGCGTGTCGACGCCGCTCGGCGCGGAGCCCGAGATTTGCAAATACGAACAGCTGCGCGAGCGTCCCGGCCCCTTTTACATCGAGTCCGATTGGACCGGGGAAGCGGCCGCCTTGAGCGAGCGGCCGATTCCGGCCGCGGCCAGGAAGTAGTGCAGCACGGCCCAGGCAAAGAACCCCACGGTCAGCAACAACCCGCGCCGGCTGGCGAGCGCGAGCGCGGATTCGCACGCCGACCGCAGCGCTGGAGCGGCGCCCGCGGCGGCCCCGCCGCCCGGGCAGCTCGCCTCGAACGAGTGCGAGCCGGCGAGCCCGAAGGTCGCATCGGCGAATCGATCGATCACCCAGCCGACGAACAAGGGACCGAGACCGAGCGCGATTACGCTCAGGCAGATGTAGAGAAACGCGGTCGCGGTGGCTCGGCGCCGCGCGCCGATGACGTTTTGCACCACGCCGAACGTCGGACCGAGCGAGGCGTACCAGAAAAATCCGGCGAGCGACAACAGCGCCGTCGCACCCCTCCAGTCGCGCGAAAGCATGGCGAGCGCATAGAGGGGCAGGGAAATCGTGCCCCCAAGCGCGGGCACCAGCGCGTACCAGCGGGGGCTCGAGCGGGCGAGCACATCCGAGATCCAGCCGCCGGCGAGAATGCCGATGCCCACCGCAACACCGCCCGAGAGGGCGCTGATGATCCCGACCGCGGCTGAGCCGAGCTCGAATTCGCGCCGGAAATAGGCCGGTATGAAGTAGTAGAACCCGTAAGCCGCAAATGCGCCGATGGTCACCCCGAGGACCATGTGCAGCACCGCCCTGTCGAAGAGCAGCGCCGCCGCGACCGCCCTGAGCTCGGCGAGCTCATGGCGCAATGACAGCGGTGCGAGCGCGTTCGCCGGGGGCTTCAAATCCAGCCCTCCCCGCTCGGGCTCGCGCACCACCGCTTTGAGCACAAGCGCGGTCAGGATGCCCGGCACCCCCACTGCCGCGCAGGCCACGCGCCATCCGGCGCGCTGTGCGATATATCCTCCGACGGCCGCCGCGAGGATGTAGCCCAGCGAGATGCCGCACGAGTAGACCGACAAAGCGGAGGCACGCCGCGACGGCTCGACGTAATCCGAAATCAGCGAATGCGCCGGCGGCGAGCATCCCGCCTCCGCGACGCCGACGCCCACGCGGATCAACAAAAGCTGCCCGAAGCTCCCTGCCGCGGCACACAGGGCGGTGAGACTCGACCAGGCGATGAGCGCGGCCGTCATGATGTTGACGCGGCTCACGCGCTCGGCCAGGCGCGCGATCGGCAGCCCGCCGAGCGCATATAACATCGCGAACGCGGTGCCCCCGAGCAGGCCGAGCTCGGTGTCGGTGAGCCTCAGATCCGCTTTGATCGAAGGTCCGAGAATGGAAATGATGCTCCGGTCCATGGAGTTGAACGTGTATGCGGCCATGAGCAGGAGCACCACGACGCGTTGGTAGGTTCGGGAATAGGGGGTCGTCTTCACGGGCACGAGCATCGGCGGCCTGCGGAACAGGCCGCAACGAGTTGAAAACATTGTAATCTTCCGTACATGCAGCCCTTGAAGACCAACCGCGGCACGCGCGCCATCCTCGCCGCCTCGCTCGGCAACCTGCTCGAATGGTACGACTTCGCGGTGTACGCGGCGTTCGCCATCTACATCGGCGCGAATTTCTTTCCCCACGACAGCGCAGCGGCCGGACTGGTGAACGCCTTCCTGGTCTTCGGTCTGGGATTCGTGATCCGGCCCTTGGGCGCGATCTCGATCGGCATCTACGGTGATCGGGCGGGCCGCAAAGCGGCATTGACCGCCACCATTCTGATCATGGCGTGCGGCACGCTCATCATTGCCGCGGCGCCCACGTACGCGGCGATCGGTCTCGGTGCGCCGCTGGTGCTGCTCGCCGGCCGGTTGCTGCAGGGTTTTTCGGCGGGCGGCGAAATCGGCAGTGCGGCCGCGTTTTTGGTGGAGCACGCGCCCCCCTCCCGCAGGGCGCTGTTTGCCGCGTGGCTGCAGGCGAGCATGGGGATGTCCAATATCCTCGGAGCCCTCGTGGCGTTCACCATCACCTCGTTCCTGCCGCACGGCGAGATCGTTCGCTGGGCCTGGCGCGTGCCTTTTTTAATCGGCCTTGCCATCGTGCCGTTGGGCATCTATCTGCGGCGCACCTTGGAGGAGACCCCGGCATTCCGCGAAGAAGTCTCGGTCGAGCACCGTCCCCGTCAACCGTTGCGCGGCGTGTTTCGCGACCACGCGCCCGAGCTCGCCGCGGGATTCGGCATCTCCGTCCTGTGGGCCGCCGCGGTGTACGTGCTGCTGATTTTCATGCCGGTGTTTTTGCAGAAGACGCTCGGCTTCACGCCCGCCCAGGCCTTTGGCGCTTCGCTCGCCGAGAATGTCGTGTTCGTGATCGGCTGTTTCGTCTTCGGCGCCCTCGCCGATCGCATCGGGCGCTGGCGGATCCAGGCCTACGGAGCGATCGCTCTGCTCGTCAGCCTGCTGCCGCTGTTCGCATGGCTCGACCATTCCCGATCGGTCGGTGTGCTGCTCGTCGTGGTCTCCTGCTGCGGGATCATGGCGGCGAGCTTTACCGGCGTTGCCCCGACCACGCTGTCGATGCTGTTCCCCACCCCGGTTCGGGCGACCGGTGTCTCGCTCACCTACAATGCGGGCTTTACGCTGTTCGGCGGGTTCGCGCCGGCGATCCTCTCGACGTTCATCCCGAGTGGCACGAGCTCCGGCTCGGCCTATGCGCCCGCGGTGTACGTCATGCTCGCCGCGGTTCCGGCGCTGATCGCATTGCGGTTCGGAGCTGGGCGGCGCGCCGTCCCGTCGCCGCTCGCGCTGGGGCCGGGCTGATGGCCGAGGAGGCCTGGAACGACCCGGGCGGTCTCGACCGCGAGACCCTGCGGCAACTGTCGCGCCGCTCCGATGCGCTGGGGCTCCGGCAGCTCGCGCTGCACGCGTTCCTGCTGACCGCCACCGCCTCGCTGGTGTTCGCAAGCCGCGGGCGGCTCTGGCTGCCGCCCGCGATGCTGATCCACGGCATCGCGCTCGATTTCCTGTTCTGCGCGTTGCACGAGAGCGTTCACCGCACCGCCTTCGCGAGCCGCCGGTTGAATGATGCCGTGGCCTGGATCGCGGGCGCGGTGCTGCTCCTGCCGCCCGAATTCTTCCGCGCCTTCCACTTCGCCCATCATCGCTACACCCAGGACCCGGCGCGCGATCCCGAGCTCGCCCGTCCGCCGCCGGCGACGCTCAAGGCGTATATCTGGCACGTCTCCGGCATCCCCAACTGGACCAAACGGCTCACGGTGACCCTGCGCCACGCGCTGACCGGCCGGGTGCGCGAGCCGTTCGTGGCCGAGGGCAAGCGATCGGCGATCGTGCGGGAAGCACGCATTCTCTGGGCGGTGTACGCGGTCATTCTCGCCGCCTCGCTCGTCCTCGGATCCGACGCCGCGCTGCGCTACTGGATCTTTCCCGCGATGCTCGGGCAGCCGTTCTTGCGGATGTACCTCCTGGCCGAGCATGGGGGCTGTGTCCTGAACGGCGATCCGTATGCGAACACCCGCACGACCTATACCAACCGCTGGGTGCGGATGCTCGCCTGGCAGATGCCCTTTCATGTCGAGCATCACGCGTACCCCGCGGTGCCGTTCCATGCGCTTTGCCGGGTCAACGAGCGGATCCGCTCGCGCATCGCAGTGAGCGCCCCGGGCTATTGGTCGGTGCAGCGCGCGCTGATCCGGCGCCTGCGCCCGCCGCGCGCGCCGTCAGCGCCGGAGACAGCCTGATGTGCGGCCGCTACGTGTCGCCCGAGGACGCCGCGATCGAGCGGGAATTCAATTTATTGCACACCGAGTGGCAATTTCCGGCGAGCTTCAACGTCGCGCCGACCCAGCTGGTCCCGATCGTGCGGATGCACGACGGCGAGCGCGAGGGCGTGCGCCTGCGCTGGGGGCTGATCCCCTTCTTCGCCCAAGGCGTGCCGCCCAAGTATTCCACCATCAACGCCCGCATCGAGACCGTGCAGACCGCCGCGTCCTACCGCGGTCCCTGGAGCCGCGGCCAGCGCTGCCTGGTGGTGGCGCGCGGCTTTTACGAGTGGCAGACGCAGACCGACGGCAAGACTAAGGTGCCCTACTATATCCATCTCAACGACCAGGACATCTTCGCGTTCGCCGGTCTTTGGGACTCCTCCCGCAACGCCCAGGGCGAGCGGATCGAGTCCTGCACGCATCTCACCATGCCCGCGAACAGGCTGCTCGCCGAGATTCACAACACCCAGAGCCGCATGCCGGCTATCCTTGCCAAGGAGGATCGCCAGGCATGGCTCGAGGGCACACCGGAGGAGGCCTGGGCGGCCTTGAAGCCTTATCCGGACGAGCACATGGTGGCGTGGGCGGTGAGCACGCGGGTCAACAAGCCTGCGAACGACGATGCTACCCTGATCGAGCCGGCCCGGCCGACCGTCAGCTAGAACCGCGCGGGTCGACTTTCAGATCGCGTTTGTACTGGCCGATGCGCGACCGGTAATGCGCGGCGACGAACTCGATCATCTTCAAGTCCCGCTCAGTGACCTCGCGCACGATCTGTCCCGGCGACCCCATGACCACGGATCCATCCGGGATCACCTTGCCGGGCGTGACCAGGGCACCGGCCGCAATGATGCAATGCCGGCCGACCTTGACCCGGTCGAGGACCATGGCTCCATTCGCGATCAGCGTCGACTCCGCAATGTTGCAGCCGTGCAGCAGCGCCCGATGCCCGACCGACACCCGCGCCCCCAAATTCACCGGCTCGCCCTCGTCGGTATGGATGATGGTGCCGTCCTGGATGTTGACGCCCTCGCCCAAATTGATCCAATCGCTGTCCCCGCGCAACACGCAGTTGAACCACACGCTGGCGCCGGCGCCGAAGCGCACGCTTCCGATCACGCTCGCGTCCGGCGCGACGTAGTAGTCATCGCCCGCCGTCTCGATCCGCCTCTCGCCCAACGTGTAAATCATGCATTGCCTCCCGACTCGGCGCCGATCAACCGCTTGCCCCTGAGCGCGAGCACAGCGTAATACAAGGCGCCGATCGCGATCCAACAGGCGCCGAGAACCTTCGCCGCGCGATCCATCTCGTAGAGCACGTACAGGATGATGGCAAGTCCCAGGAGCGGGAACAGCAGGTGCCGGAGCCAATCGCCGCTGCGCTGACGTATGAAAAAGTGATTGATCACGGACAGGTGCAGCAGCACGAAGCCGCTCAGCGCGCCGAAATTCACCACCCGGGTCAGATCATCGATCCTTTGGAAAAAGAATGCGCCCACCAGAACCGATACGGCCGCCACGGCGAGCGTGCCGACGTACGGCGTCTTGAACCGGGGGTGCACCTTCGCGAGCACGGCGGGCAGCTTGCCGTCGCGGGCCATCGCGAACAGGATGCGGGCCACCGCAGCCTGGGCCGCCATGGCATTCGCGATCGCGGAGGCGAGCACCACGGCGACGATGACCACGAGCTTGAGCCACGCGCCGCCGGCGCGCTCCGCAATGTCGTAAAAAGCGGTCTCGGGCGAGGAGAACCGCATCCCGCGCGCGAGGTCGGTGGCGACCCAGGTCTGCAGCATGAACAAGGAGCCGACCAAGAGCAGCGCGATCACCGTCGCGCGCCCGACCGCGCTGTCCCTGCCGCGATTCTCCTCGGACAACGTCGAGATGCCGTCGAAGCCGAGGAACGACAGCACCGCGATCGACGTGGCCCCGCTCACCGTCGCCCAGGAGAACACGCGCGGATCGTACATGGGCGCCAGGGTCAGCCCCCCGGCGCCCTGGCCGCGGCCGTACAGGGCGAAGATCCCCATGCCGAGAAAGGCGGCAAGCGTCGCCAGCTCGATGACCAGCAGGTAGCGGTTGACCCGGGCGGTGAATTCGATGCCGATCAGATTGGCCGCGGCATTGAAGGCGATGAAGCCGCCGAGCCACATCCAGGTCGGCACGGCAGGCACGAGCGGACGCATGGCCACCGCGCTGAACAGGTACAGAAGCGAGGGCACCAGCATGTAGTCGAGCAGTATCAGCCACCCGGAGAAAAAGCCCGCGGTCTCGTGCAATCCGCGCCGCGCGTAGGTGTAGACCGAGCCCGCCAACGGAAAGGCCCGCGACATGCAGGCATAGCTCAAGGCGGTGAAGATCATGCCGACGAGCCCCACGAAATAGGCGAGAGGCACCATCCCCCGGGCGTTGTCCCACACGAAGCCGTACACGGAGAATGGCGCGATGGGCACCATGAAAATCATGCCGTAGATCACGAGATCCCGGGTGGTGAGCACCCGGCGCAACTCTTCGCGGTAACCGAACTGTTCGAGCGACATGGGGTCCTTCGGGCGCGATCGACGGGCCGATCGGCGGCTAGCTTAGCGCAAGTGCCGTGGGCCGCGCCGGCGGCGGGAGGTGCCGCCGCGAATCCAACTTACGTACAATGGCGCCCGACTCCACTGATCGGGCGGATCCCATGGCTCATCGGCACACCATTCATCGGCATCATTTCGGCTGGGACAACAGCTTTGCGCCGGTGGTGCGCATCGCCCCGGGCGAGTCCCTGGAGTTCGAGGTCACGGATTCCTCGGCCGGCCAGTTGAGCCCCAGCTCCACGGTCGAGGACGTCGGCCGATTGGATTTCACCAGAATCAACCCCGTCACCGGACCGGTGTACGTCGACGGCGCCCGGCCTGGGGACGTTCTAAAGGTCACGCTCCTGTCGTTCGCACCGTCCGGTTGGGGCTGGACGGCGAACATCCCAGGCTTCGGGCTGCTCGCCGACGAATTCAAGGACGCTGCCCTGCACGTGTGGAACTACGATGCGGGAACGCTCGCGCCCGCCCTGTTCGGCCGCTGGGCCAAGGTGCCGCTCAAGCCGTTCACCGGCACCATTGGCCTGGCGCCCGCCGAGCCCGGGCCGCACAGCATCGTGCCGCCGCGGCGGGTGGGAGGCAACATGGACGTGCGCGACCTGTCGCAAGGATCCGAGCTCTACCTGCCGGTCGAGGTGCCCGGAGCGCTGTTTTCGGTCGGCGACACGCATGCGGCGCAGGGGGATGGCGAGGTCTGCGGCACGGCCATCGAGAGCCCCATGCGGGTCGCGCTGCAGTTCGAACTGATCGCGAATCGTCCGCTCTCGTACCCGCGCTTCCGGACCGCGGGACCCGTGACGCGCCATTTGGATGAGAAGGGCTACGAGGTGACCACCGGCATCGGCCCCGATCTGATGCAGGCCGCGCGCGCGGCGGTGCGCTCCATGATCGACCTGCTGACCTCGCGCCATGCCATGCCGGCGGTCGATGCGTACATGTTGTGCAGCGTGTGCGGCGATCTTCGGATCAGTGAGATTGTGGATCTGCCGAACTGGACGGTTTCCTTTTACTTCCCGCGTGTGGTCCTCGACTGACGGGATGTTTCCTGGCTGCATGCACCGACACGGCCGCGGGCGGAGTTTTGGCGGGCTGAGCATCCTTCAGCGCCTGGGCCAGGGCCTTGCGCGCCTCGGGCTGAGTGGTGCGCAGGCGGCAGGCGGTGAGCGTTCCGAGATCCTCCGCCGGCCGCCGGCCCTGATAGATCGCGCGCTCGAAGCCCTCGTTCCAGCCGCATTTTTCCGCCAGGAACTTCGCGAACCACGGCGCCTTCGACGTGAGCGCGTTTTCCTGCTGCTCGCTCAACCAGGAGATGTCGGTGGGCGGGCTCGCAAACATTTGCTGCACGATGTCGGGCGGAACGCGATTGTCGTCCAAAAACGCGCGCACCGGCGCCTGCATGCCATCCTCGAGCAACGCCGCCTGCGGGGCCGGCATGGCAACCCACTGCGACTCGGCGAGACCCGGTCTGCTCACGCCGAGCAGGTTCTCGCCGTCCGTGCCGCGCTCCGCCGCGGCGGCGTAGATCAAAAAGCACGCGCCGGCGCACCGGCCGGTCAACGGTCCGACGCTCACGGCGGTGTAAAGGGACTTCACCAGCCGGGCGATCTTCATGGCCTCCTCGGCGTTGCCCTGGCTGGACGCCAGAATGAGCTTGTTCTGCCCGAGGAAGCGGTCCGGGTCCTCGGCGATCTTGGCGAGCAGCCGGGCGTAGTCGCCGGGCGCGATTTCGCCCGACAGCACCAGCGGCCCCACGGGACCGATGTACGCGTTGCTGAACGCGTCGCGGTCCAGGTAGAAGATCTCGGCCGCGAGTGCATGTGCGCAGGGAAACGCCAGGGCGCTGAGACAGATGAACAACAGGGTGGCGGCGCGGCCGGTCATGGAGTCGGATTGTGCCCCATTTGGCGGCCAAGACAGCCGAACGTATCACGGGTTGCGGGCGGCCGCGGAGGGCGCCTCAATCGGTGCGCGAGATCCGCCGCAGCATGAGGTTGCGCATCCGCAGAAAGCCCAGGCGGCCATAGAGCTCGATGGCACGGGTGTTCGGCGCGCCCACGTGCAGCCATGAGATGAGCCCCTCGCGCCGGTGCGCCTCCACGAGATGTCCGATGAGACCCGCGGCAAGTCCCTTGCCGCGATGCTCCGGATGGGTGCAGATGCCGCTGAGCTCCGGGTATCCCTCGAGCCGCAGCCGCTCGCCCGCCATGGCGACCAGACGCCCCTTCACGCGAACGCCGACGTAGGAGCCCATGCGGTGGGTCGCCGGACGGAAAAAACCCGGGAAGGCCGCGTCGGTGAGTGCCACCATCTCCGCGGCATTCGCGCCCGTGAGGGGCACGATCTGGTATTGCGGCGCGGGCACCGGCGGCGGGGCTTCGCCCGGCCACACCATTTGCAGGCAATCGAGCTCCTGCTCCACGCGCAGGCCCGGATGATCCGGGGCGCCCGCCACCCACACCGATTCCCCGGCTCCGAGCAGGGCATGCAGCTCGCGGTGCGCCGCGGCGCTCTGCGCCGCCACCGCCGCGAAGGGAGCGACATCGGCCGGGTAACGGCAGGCCGCACCGCTCCCGACGGCGAGATGACGGTGAGGGCCGTGCAAGGCGTGCCAGACGGGATTGAGGAAGCGCGGGTCGGTGAGCTCGATCATCAGCCCGTCATTTTAGCTGGGGCTCACGTCGAAGGCGTCTTCAACACCCCGCGTCGAATCTGATCGCGCTCCATGCTGACGAACAGTGCGCGGAAGTTGCCCTGCCCGAATCCCTCGTCCCCCCGCCGCTCGATGATTTCGAAAAAGATCGGTCCGATGAGGGTTTCGGTAAAGATTTGCAGCAGGAAGCGTCCATTCGACCCGTCGAGCAGGATGCCGCGTTTCTGGATCTCGCCCACGTCCACCCCGTGGCCCGGTACCCGCTCCTCCAACATTTCGTAGTAGGTCGCCGGCGGGGGCGTCATGAACTTCACCTGATTCGCCCGCAGCCGGTCCCAGGTCGCCAGGATGTCGTCGGTGCGCAATGCCACGTGCTGGATGCCCTCGCCGCGATACTGCTGGATGAACTCCTGAATCTGATCGATCTGGTCGCCGCCGCCCTGGTACTTCGATTCGTTGATGGGAATGCGGATCCTGCCGCAGGGCGAGGCCAGCGCGCGGCTGGTGAGCCCGGTGTATTCGCCCTTGATGTCGAAATACTGATGTTCGCTGAAATTGAACACGCGATGATAGAAATCCTGGAAATAATCCATGCGGCCCTTGCCGACGTTATGGGTGAGATGATCGATCTCCAGAAGTCCGGCGCCCGCCACGCTCGCCTCGGCGCCCGGCTCCATCACGAAATCGATGTCGTAAATGGTCGGACCGGCGTGGCGGTCGACGAGGTAGATCAGGCTTCCGCCCACCCCTTCGATCGCGGGAATGTTGAGCTCCATCGGACCCACGGCGCCCTTGACCTCCTTGGCGCCCGCCGCCAGGGCATGGGCGAGTGCGCGCGCCGCGTCCTTGACACGAAATGCCATCGCACAGGCGCTCGGTCCGTGCTCGCGCGCGAAACGCTGCGCCAGGCTGTTCGGCTCCGCGTTGACGATGAAGTTGATGTGGCCCTGCCGGTACAGCGACACGTCCTTGGAGCGGTGCCGCGCGATGCGCTGAAAGCCCATCGCCTCGAAGAGACGGCCCAGGTGTGCGGTGTCGGGCGCGGTGTACTCGACGAACTCGAAGCCGTCGGTGCCAAGCGGATTATCCAATGTCGTCTGCGGATCGGGTGCGCTCATGGTCGACCTCCTTGGGTCAACAAGATAAAGCTAAACCGCCGGCAATAGTTGCCGCATTGAACCGCTCTCTGCCACCATGTCGACGGAATATGCCAAAAACCACGCCAAGATCGGAGCAAGCCGCCATGCAGCTGGGCGCGGCCGATCACCGCATCCTGCGCGAGCTCGGCCGCGACGGGCGGCTGTCGAACGTCGAGCTGGCGCGGCGGGTCCGCATGTCGGAATCCGCGTGTCTGCGGCGGGTCCGTGCGCTCGAGGAGTCGGGCGCCATCGTCGGCTACCGGGCGACCATCAACCCCCTGGCCTACGGCAAGGTGTTGTCGGCGTACATGCTGGTGAACCTCGATCAACGCGGCGCCGCCGACGCCAAGGCCTTCCTGGACGTGTTGCGCGCCGACGACCGGATCATCCACTGCGCCGCCGTCACCGGCGAATACGACCTGATCCTCGAGGTGGCGGTGAAGGATGTGGCGGATCTCACCGATCTGACCCTCGACACGCTGTTGAAGCTTCCGACGGTGCGCGACGTGGTGACCTGCCTGTCGCTGCGGACTTACAAGACGGCGGGCGACGTGGGCCGGGATCTTTGAAACGAACGCCTCGATCTTCGGTCCGATAGCCTCAGCATCGCGTACCCGACGCGCGCACGCTAGGCGCATCCAAACATCGGGAATCATCAATGGGTTCAGAGCAGAGTCGACCGCGGCGGCCGAGCCGCCCGCGAGGCGCGGCCGCGTCCGACGCCGCGACGGCAAGTTCGGCCGGCAAATACCGCCGCCTGCGCAATCCGTTCGAGCCTCTCAAGGTCCTGTCGGAGGACGAGGTCGGCCATATCCACGATTCCGCGCTGTCGATCCTGGAAAATGACGGGATGCGAGTACTCCTGCCGGAGGCGCGGGCGCGATTCGCCGCCGCGGGCGCGATGCTCGATGAGGCGTCCGAAACCGTTCGCCTGGATCGTTCGTTGATCGCGGCGGCGCTGTCCAGCGCCCCGGCCAGCGTCGAGATGACGGCGCCGAACCCGGAGCGCAACGTCGTCCTCGGCGGCAGGAGCGTCGCGGTCGTGCCCGTATCCGGACCGCCGAACGCCAGCGACCTCGATCGCGGACGGCGTCCCGGCACGCTACGAGATTTGCACGAGCTCCTGAAGCTGGCGCAATCCTTCGACGTGATTCATATGCTCGGCCCCTTGATAGAGCCTCAAGACATATCGCCCCCGTTTCGGCACCTTGAGTCAACGCTCGCCCAATTGACACTGAGCGACAAGATCCCCTTCGTTTACAGCCGCGGCCGCGCTCAGGTGGAGGACTGCTTTGCGATGGTCCGCGCGGCGCACGGTTTGTCGGAAGAAACGTTCCGTAGCGCCGTCTACACCTATACCAACGTCAACACCAACTCGCCCCGACAGCTCGACATTCCCATGGCGCAGGGAATCCTCGATTTCGCGGCAGCCGGACAGCTCCTGATCATCACGCCCTTCACGCTGGCGGGCGCGATGGCACCCATCACCGTGGTCGGCGCCCTGGCGTTGGCCCACGCGGAGGCGCTCGCCGGCATCGCGCTCGCGCAGATCATCCGGCCCGGCACGCCTGTGGTGTACGGAGGCTTCACGTCGAACGTCGACATGAAATCGGGATCGCCTGCGTTCGGCACACCGGAGTACGTCAAGGCGAGCTTCGGCACCGGACAGCTCGCGCGCCACGTCGGACTTCCCTGGCGCTCATCGAACGCCACCGCCTCGAACGTCGCCGACGGCCAGGCGGTGTACGAATCGCAGATGAGTCTATGGGGAGCGCTGCTTGGCGGCTGCAACCTGCTCGTTCACGGGGCCGGCTGGCTCGAGGGAGGCATGTGTGCATCCTACGAGAAATTCATCATCGACGTCGAAATGCTGCAGATGTTCGCCGAGATCTTCAGGCCCCTGATCACCAATGCCGATGAAATCGGTCTGGAGGGGATTTCCTCCGTCGCCCCGGGCGGTCATTTCTTTTCCACCGCCCACACAATGCAGCGCTACAAGACCGCGTTCTACGCGCCCCTCGTCTCCGATTGGCGCAATTACGGCCAGTGGCATGAGGATGGGGCGAAAACGGTGACGCAGCGTGCAAACACCGTCTGGCACGAGACCCTCGACCGATTCACGGCGCCGCCGCGCGACCCCGCCATCGTCGAGACGCTCACATCTTTCGTGGAACGCCGCAAGGCGGAGGGCGGCGCGGCGCCGGTGTCCTGAGCCGCGCGCGTCAGGTGCGCGTGAAACGGGTGTCCCCTTGGTCCCAGGACACGCTGAGGCGCCGCGGTTGCCGGAACTCGTAGCCGCTCGGCGGCTCGCTCGCCTCCCTGTCGAGCCGCAGACCGGGCAGGGCGAGCAGGACCTCGAGGCCGATGCGGGCCTCGGCCTTGGCAAGCTGAGATCCCAGACAGGCGTGAGCGCCGCGGGCGCCTGCACCGGCCAACGGGATATCGCAATTCTCTAGAACGGGTATCCATGGCGTTGACCTCCCCGAACCCGGCTCTCGATCACACGAAACGCCGCGGAATCTGACGCTCCCAGGTGCGCGTGAACACCTTCTCGTCGCCGTCGTAGGCGGTCATTTCGCCCCACAACAAGAAATCGGACTTCGAGGTGGTGACCTTCGAGGCGGCAACCACGCGAGGGCGCCATCGGTCGCGCTGCCATCCGAACGTGTATTGGGTTTCGATCGAGCCGGCGGTGTCACCCTCCGAGATCTGGCAGCGCGCTGCCGACTTCCCCGAGATTTCTGTGTTCACTGCCGTCAACAAGGCCGTGCCGTCGCCGACCTCGTGGCGTATCACCTGCTTTCGACCGACGGCATCCCACTCGACACGATGAATGCCGGGGTTGGATGTCACGGGCCGAACGGGGACCGGCGGCACGAAAGGGGGACCGAAGGGCGTGAGTTTTTCATCGGCGGCGCGCGGAGGCCGCACGGGCAACGACAGGCTCCCCGAGCCGGCGAACACCGTTAGCTCCACCGGCTCCGGTGCCGGCAATATCAGCGGCCAATAGGCCGTCGACAGCGCGATTCTCAGGCGGTTTCCTGCCTTGAAGCGATGCGCGATGTGGTCGAGCGCAAGCTTCACGGTATAGCGTTCGCCCGGCACCAACGCGGTGGGCGCCGCGTCGCTCTCGCGATGACAGAGGTTCAACACCCCATAGGTGACACGACTCGATTCACCGGTGGGCCGGACCTCATTCAGACGCGCCGCCAGGAAGGCGACGGGCTTGTCCACCGCCAGCTCGAGCGTGAGCATGGGAGCGCCCAGCATCTCGAATGCCTCCTCGAGCGGCGGCGAATCGAAGGTCAAGGACCTGGCATCGTCGATGCGCTGATCGAACGGCAATTCCAAGTCGAGATCCTCCACGCCGCCCGCGCCGGACGGGCACCACTTGCCTCCGTCGACGCCGACCGTTTGAATGGGATCCAGACGGACCGATTCGGCGGCGCCCGGACTCTCGCCTAGCGCGGACCCTCCATTCAGGAAATAGGCCCGCTCCTCGATGCGCGTGGATGGCCACGCGTCCTCAGCGGCCCAATAACCGGGCACCTCCGCCTTGCCGGGCATCGCGGATTCGTGCTGCATCCACACGCGCAGCATCGGCTCCTTCATGATGCCGGTGTCCGTGCCCTTCAACCAGTGATCCCACCAGCGCAGCGCCTCGCTCAGATAATCGATGGCCGGTCCGGGTGCGCCCTGATGCGGATATATATGGGTCCAGGGCCCCACGAGCCCCTTGCGCGGGACCTTCAGACCCTTGAGCAGGCGAAATATCGAGTTCTTGTAGGCGTCCACCCAGCCGCCGACGGCATAGACTGGGCATTCGATGCTTCCGTAATCCTCGATCACCGACCCATGCTTCCAGAAATCGTCCCGAAACGGGTGATCGAACCAATGGTCGATGTTGAACTCGACGGCGTTCAATCGCTTGAGCCACGACTCCCGCCAGCCATCTCGTCCGGTTCATTCATCACCGCGCAGTTATGGATTCCGAGCCCCCCGGGAACCAGGTCGTTGATGACCACCTCGTAAGTCATCTGGGTACTTGGCCGGGCCTGCCAGAGGTGAACCCATCTGCCAGGTCAACAGGGAGGTCGCCTGATTGTAGGTTGGCGTCACGCCGGAAGGCACTGTTCCCAACGACCGGAAGGTGGTATTGGCCGGCAGTAGATCCGCAATCACGACGTTGGAAGCGCTGTTTCCGGATACGTTGAGGGTGATCGTGTAAACCAAGGTCGTACCAGGGGAAGCGGAACCCGCGGAAACCTGTTTGCTCAAGAAGATGTTGCCAGTGGGTGTGGCGGTGGGTATGAAGGTCAGGGTGTTTGTCGAAGTCGCTGTGGTGGTCAAAGTCGGCGTTGAGGTCGGGCTATTCGTCGGGG
>CAVTNZ010000049.1:0-3126 GCA_963736185.1 uncultured Gammaproteobacteria bacterium
CGCCTCGCGCTCGTTCACCGGCACCACCCAGGATTGCCGCAATTGCTCTCCCCGGCGAGGGTCAGCGGCGGGTGGGTGGTGACGAGCGAGCCCGAGGTGTACCCGGCGAGCCCGAACGCGGAGCGGAACGAACTCCAGTCCGCGGTACTGTAGACATTGCTATCCTGGATCACCGTGATGGTCTGACCCGCCCCGGAGATGCCGGCGGCGAACAGGGTATTGAAGTTGTAGATCATCGCCAGATCGCCCGGCGACACCAGCTGCTGACCCGCGCCCAACGTGTAGGCAACCCGCTTGCGGTGCGCGGGGCGCGGGCGAAAATCGCTGAGGGAGGCGATGCCGGTTACCGCGGGCGCGAGCGCCGCCGGAATCATGGGGTCGCCCATGTTGGCGAGGTGCCTCACGCCGCGCACGTCGAGGAAATGCATTTCGGTGTGAAAGGCAGTGGCCACCTCGGCAGCAGTGCCCGAGAAATCGATCACCATCGTGCTCGGGTAGACGGTGCCGACCTTGAAGCCCTGCGCTTCGAGCCAACCCCGGATGATGGCGATATCCCCATCGGCCAGGCCGAAGTATTCGGCGAACGTCCCGTTGTCGAGCCAGCGATGAAAATTGGCCGAATGGGGATCGTGCAGCTGGTCGATGTAGCGCCTCAGTGCGGCCTCTCGCTCCGCGGGACGCTTTAGCACGAGCTGCAGATGCTCGAGCGGCAGCGCATCCGGCACGCGGCCTCGATCGTTGACCGACCTCGCCTCCGGGCGCGTGTTGCCGGGCAATGACACGAGTTGCGAGATGTTTACCGGCGCGCGGATCAGCGAGCGCGCCGAGGCCGCGGCCTGGACCGCAGCACCCGCCAGCACCAGCGCCGCCCCGGTGAGCGCTGCGCACAATCGTCTAGCTTGCATCCCCATGAGACGCTCAGGGTGCCACCGATCGGGTTGCAGGAATCTTGCAACCACATGGCACCCCCGCGACAGATGCTCGACGGTCGCGGCGGAGCGCCCTAAGCTTGTGATTTCGGGTGCCGGCATCCACACTCGCGAGCTCCGCCAGGTGTTGCCGGCCAAGGTTGCGAGGCCCTCGAGTTGATTCGCAAAATCGCGCTGTTCGCCGTCGCATTCGCCGCGCTTCAGCTCGCATGGCAGTCGAGCACGCCGCTCGGCTGGCCTCATGCGTACGTTGCGCGAGTGATCGTTCCGCCGGCCGCGTTCGCGATCAACCTGATCACGCCCTCGGCGCACGCGCACGCCGACGGGTTCCGATTGCTCTCGCCGGCCGGCGGGCTCAATATCGTGGCGGGGTGTGACGGCACTGAAATGCTGTTCTTGTTGATCGCCGCATTCGCAGTGGCGCCGCTGCGGTGGCGCTCACGGTTCGCCGGCATGCTCGTCGGGCTGCCGGTCATCTATCTGGTGAATCAGGTGCGCATCCTGGCGCTCTTCTACTCTCAGCTCGGCGCATCCGCTCTATTCGACGCCGTGCACGGCCTGGTGGCGCCGACTGCCACCATCGTATTCATCGCTGTGTATTACTATGTGTGGCTCAACCGCGCGCCGGCGGCGAGAAAAGGCTCGTGAACGCGGCGGTGGGCATCGAGCGGGCTGCCGATCCGCCGCTCGGGCGCCCTGTGCCCGACCTCGGGCGCATCACCCTCGTCATGCTCCTCATGGTCGCGGTCAGCTATCGCTATTCCGAGCCCATCGTCGGGCGCTTGCTGCCGATCATCCGCGCCGAGCTCAGCGTGCTCGACCGCAACGTCGAAATTCTGAGCCTCGACCTCGCCGCCGAGGGGCCCAGCCGGGTGGTGCGCCTGCGCGCCAACCTGGAACACCCGGTTTATCTCGCCGACCGCTCCATTTATCCGGTCGGCTGGTGGCCGTACAGCCCGACCGGGTTCTATCAGGTTCAGGTCACGGTCGCGAGCGTGTTGCAGGGTCCGGTGCTGCTCTGCATCGTGGCGCTGAGCTGGCCGCACCGCTCGCCTCGGGAGCTGATTCTGCGCTTGCTCGCGACGATTCCCGCCGCCGGCTTGCTGCTCGCCATCGATGCGCCGTTCGAGCTCCTCGGCAATTTCCGCAGCATCGTGTTCCTGGCGAACGCACCGAACGCGAAGGACTGCTTCTTCGAGTGGGACCGCTTCCTCGAAGGTGGCGGACGGCCGATGCTGGCGCTCGCCGCCGCCGCACTCGCCATCGTCGTCGGAAACGTGCTGGGGCGCGGCCTCAGCTCTTCGATTGAACTCGACTCAGCGGCGCGCGACGATATGCGCCCGCGCTAATTCATCATCGATGATCGCCGTAAGCTCGCCCTCCTCCACCGCACCGGGCAGAAAGCGCCCATTGATGAAGTTGGCGGGCGTGCCCTGAATGCCGAGCGCTTCCCCGTCTTTGAAATCCACATCGACAGCTGAGCTCATCTGGCCGGAATCCAGGCATTGGGCGAATTTGTCCGCGTCGAGTCCCAGCCGATGCGCCTTGTCCTTGAGCTGATCGACGCCCAGCGCGCCCTGCTCGGCGAACAAGAGATCGTGCATCTCCCAGAATTTGCCCTGATCGCGCGCGCAGAGCGCCGCCTCGGCGGCCTTTTCGGCCTGCGGATGCAGCTCGGGCAGTGGATAGTTTCGGTACACGAGCCGCACCTGGGTTGGGTACCTGGCGAGCACCCGCTCCAGCACGGGCTCCAGGCGCCCGCAGAACGGGCATTGAAAATCCGAGAACTCGATGATGGTGACCGGTGCGTTCGCCGGCCCGCGCTCAGGTCCGCTCGCCGCCACGGACTCGCGACGCGGTTCGAGCAGGACGGCCGCGTGATATTTGATGCGCAGCTGATCGAGGTAGCTGCGCTTCTTGCCCTCGCTCGAGGTCTTCTCGAGCAGCTCGCGGACTTTCGACGCGACCGTCTCGTACGGTTGGTTGATCTCGGCCTGTCTTTGATCGTAGAAGGCTCGCACCTGCGCTTCCGAAACGGGTGGACCCCTTTGGGCGTCCAGCAGCGCCTCGGGTGTCGTGTGCCGGGCCTTGGCTTCGAGCGCAAGCACGTGCTCATCGACGAGCTTGTTTAGCTGCCGATCGCGGTAGGCGGCCTGGCTGCGCTCGAAGGCGATTCGCAGCGCGGTGGCGCGCCGAT
>CAVTNZ010000050.1:0-11015 GCA_963736185.1 uncultured Gammaproteobacteria bacterium
CGATCTCATCGAGCTCAAGGACGGGCGCTGCTACTTTCGCGGCCGCCGCGGAGGCGTCATCAACGTGGGCGGCATGAAGGTGTATCCGGAGGAGGTCGAGGGCATCTTGAACGCCGATCCGCGGGTGCGCATGTCGCTGGTCCGCCCCAAGCGCAACCCCATCACCGGCGCGATCGTGATCGCCGAGGTGGTGCTCCACGACGAATGCGGCGCAGCGCTCGATGCACCCGGCGCCGAGCATTTGAAGAACGATCTGTTGGAGGCGTGCCGGCGCGCGCTGCCCGCGCACAAGGTGCCGGCGCGGCTGAGCTTCGTGCCCTCGTTGAAGCTCACCGCCGCGGGCAAGCTTGACCGGCCGCAGGGGTTCGCCTGAGCACCTCCCCTTTGAATGTGCTCGTCACCGGCGGCAGCCGCGGGCTAGGGCTCGGCATGGCGCGCCTGTTGTCGGCGAACGGCTATCGCGTGATCGCGGTCGCGCGCAAGACGAGCGATGCGCTCGAGGCCGCGGCCGGCGCCGCGCGCGAGGCGCGCCAGGGGGCGATCGAGTTTCGCGCCTGCGATCTGTCGGATGTCGGCGGGATCAAGCCGCTGGTGCGCTCCGTGCGCGCCGATTTCGGGCCGATCTACGCGCTGGTCAACAATGCCGGGCTCGGCACCAGCGGGCTGTTGAGCACCATGCGCGACAGCGAGATCGAGCGGCTGATCCGGTTGAACACGGTCTCGCCGATTCTTCTCACCAAGTACGTCGCGCGGCTGATGATGAGCGAGCGCAACGGTCGCATCGTGAACATCGCCTCGATCGTCGCCTCGACCGGCTACAGCGGCCTGTCGGTGTACAGCGCCACCAAGGCCTCCCTGGTCGGCTTCACGCGCTCGCTGGCGCGCGAGCTTGGCCCGCTCGGCATCACCGTGAACGCCATCGCTCCCGGATTCATCGACACCGCCATGACCGACGAGCTCACCGACGCGCAGCGCGAGCGGATCGCGCGCCGCAGCGCGCTCAAGCGCATGGCCGAAACCGAGGATGTGGCGCGCAGCGTGGATTTCCTGCTCGGTCCGGGGGGACGCAACATCACCGGCATCGTGCTCACCGTGGACGCCGGCAACACCGTCTGAGATTCAGCCGCCGCCGCTCACACCCGGATCCGGCCCGCGGCGATCGCCGCATGCAGCGCCGGGTCGAGGGCCACGTAGCGGCCGACGCGCGGATCGTCGAAGTACAGGGGATCGCTCGTTTGCGCGGGATCGAACCCCTGGCGCGCCAGCTCCTGCTTGCGCGGCTTGAAGGTGCCGGTCGCCTCGAGCGCCGGCAGCAGCCGCACGAACAGCGGGCGTGCATAGGGCGGCAGGCTCGCGGCCGCGTGGCGATGCAGCGCCTCGAGATCGAAGCCCTGCCCGACCACCAGCGCCGCCATGCCGGCGCGCCCATCGGTGTTCGGCACGTCGACGCCGTACACCACCCCCTCCTCGACGCCCGCCGCCGCGGCGAGCGCGGTGAGCACCTCGGCGGTCGAGACATTCTCGCCCTTCCAGCGAAAGGTCTCGCCGACCCGGTCGACGAAGTAGTAAAAGCCCGCCGCATCGCGCCGCATGAGATCGCCGGTGCGATACCAGGCATCGCCCGGCTTGAACACATCGCGCAGCACCTTGCGCTCGGTGGCGGCCGCATCGGCATAGCCTTCGAAGCGGCCGGCGCGTGAGCCGGCCTCGGCGCCGATCAGGCCCACCGCCTCGCCGACCTCCTCCGCCGCGCAGCGCTCGCAAAACCCCTCGGCATTGCGCAGCGGCTCGCCCGTCTCCAGATCGAAACGCAGCAACGCCACCGGCAGGCGATGCGCGAGGAAGGAGGGAATGCGGCCGATCGCGCCCGGCTGCCCCTCGCAGTTATAGAGCGAGAAATTGCCCTCGGTCGAGGCGTAGTACTCGAGGATGCGCGGGATCTTGAACCGCGACTGAAATTTCTCCCACACCTCGGGACGCAGCCCGTTGCCGCAGGCGATGCGCAGCGCATGCTCGGACTCGCCCGGTTGCGGCGGCGAGTTGACGAGATAGCGGCAGAGCTCGCCGATGTATTGGAACAGGGTGCAGCGCTCCTCGCGCACGTCGCGCCAGAAATCCGATGCCGAGAATTTCGGCCGGATCACCACCGAGCCGCCGGCCACCAGCAACGCGCCGACGGCCACCACGCCGCCGACGCTGTGATAGAGCGGCAGGCAGTTGTACATGCGGTCGGCGGGCTGGGTATCGAGGAGACCCGCAAACCACTGGCTCCAACGCACCAGGCGGTAGTGCGTGACGTGCGCGGCCTTCGGCAGCCCCGTGGTCCCGGAGGTGTAGATGTAGAGCGCCGTGTCGTCGAGCGTCGGCGCAGGAAACTCCGCCCCGTTCGGCGGGTCGCCCGGCAGCCGCTCGAGCGCCGGCAGCCAGGGCTCGAAGCGGACTCCCTCGGCGCCCTGCACGAACACCTCGACCTCGGCGGCGAGCGAGGCGCGGATGGCGGCCACGCGCGCCGCGAACTCGCCCTGCGCGAGGATGATGCGCGGCGCGACGATGCGCAGCGAATGCGCGAGCCCCTCGCCCCCCAGGTGGATGTTGATCAGCGCGACCCTCGCGCCGATGCGCGAGAGCCCGAGCCACACCGCCACGTATTCCGCGCAGTTCGGCATCAACAGCGCGACCACGTCGCCCGCCTTCAGGCCCTGGGAGAGACCCCAGCGCGCGTAGCGGTTGCAGCGCGCCGCGAGCGCCGCGTAGCTGAGCGACCCGTCGCGCGAGGCAAGCGCCGGTGCGGCGCCGAACTCCTGCGCGAGCCGCTCGATCAGCACCGGCAGCGTGAGGGTGGGGTCTTTGTCGAGGGTCGAAGTGCGAGCGAGGGCGCGCAGCCAGGCGTTGCGGGCGAATTTCGCGTCGGCTTCGGGAGGGGGCACGGGCATGAGGGGAAAACTAGCACGAGCGCCGCGGGCGCGTCGCGGTCGGGGCGCTCGCCGGACGGCCCCTGTTATGATGGAGGCCATCGACAGGGCCGGTTCGACATAATGGTTGATTTCTCGGTGATCATTCCCACCTTTCGCCGCCCGGCGCAACTGCTCGAGGCGATTGCGAGCGCGGTCGATCAGCCGCAGGTGTCGGTCGAGGTCCTGGTCATCGACGACAGCCCCGAGGGGTCGGCGCAGCAGGCCGTGCTGGGACTGCGCGATGCGCGCATCGACTATCTAAAAAATCCCCAGCCCACGGGCGGCACGCCGAGCGTGGTGCGCAACCTGGGCTGGCCGCGGGCACGCGGACGGTTCGTGCACTTCCTGGACGACGACGACCGGGTCGCGGAGGGACATTACGCGGCAGTCCGGGAAGCGTTCGCCGCCCGGCCTTCGGTGGGTCTGGTGTTCGGCCGGATCGAGCCTTTCGGATCGGGTCCGCCCGCCCAGCTCGAGCATGAACGTCGCTACTTTGCCGCTGCGGCACGCAAGTCGGCGCTGAGCGCCCGTTTCGGAACCCGCTGGGCCTTCGTCGCACGCATGATGTTCGACACGGCGCTCCTGGTGTGCAGCGCCTCGGTGATCCGACGCGAGTGTCTGGCAACGCTCGGCGGATTCGATCCGCAGATTCGCTTGATTGAGGACGCGGACTACCATGTGCGCGCCATGCGGGCGTTCGGCGTCCGGTTCCTCGATCGAACGGCGATCCACTATCGCATCGGCAGCCCCTCGCTGATGCATTCGCCGAACCCTCCTCAATCGCAGCTCGATGAGCAGCGCGCGGGCGCCCGGCGGATCGGGGAAAAGTACATTCGAGAGCGCGGCGCGCTGGAATTTCACGCGCTCCGTCTGTTCAATCACACGGTGCTGCGGGTCTGCTGAGCGCTAGGTGAAAAATTCGTGGTCCTGTTTGGGTTTCATCTTCATCGCGCGGTAGAAATTCAACAGACCCGAGCTACGCTTGACGGCGAGGCGGATCTTGATCCGCCCTCCGAATCCGCTCAGAAAGCGGGCCGTCCCGCTCGTATAGACCCCGTCCAGATCGAACTTCAGGCCGAGCTCATGGGCGCGCTTCATGGCGGACCAGATGAGCAGGCTCACCGATCCGTTGTCGGTGGGGTCGAAGCTGCGGGTCGACAGCGTGTAATACATGGTCTGCGGGCTCCACACCAAATACACCAGCGACACCGCCGAACCCTGCGGGGTGAACGCTCCGAGGATCTCGCCGCACGCACGCGAGCGGCAGGCCGAGAACAGCGCGGGAAAATATTCGAACGGGATGAGATTGGAGCGCCCGAGTACCGCGAGATTCTTCAGGTACTCGTTGACGAAGAATGCCGGCTCCTGCACCGTCGAGACGGAGTACTTTTCCTCGGCGCGCCGAATGTGCTGCCGCGTCTTGAAGTGCATGGCACTCCACAGCTCCTCCAAACTATGACGGCAGTCGATCTCGAAGGTGTATTGCGGCGCGACCGAATATCCCCGGCTCTGGAAGGCCAGCCCGTCCGCCTCCGCCAGTCCCTCGTCGATGCCGGGATCCAAGTACTGCTCGAAATGCAGCAAGGGGGGCAGCTGATCGATCAGTTCCCGGGTGATGGACAAGCGCTTGACCAGCCGGGATTGCGGCTTGCCCACGCCCGCATTCACCGCCGGGCCGAGCACATGGGTGAAGGGCGGCATGACGGCGAGTCGAAACGGACCCCGGTGGGTGACGAAGTACGGAAGCCGGCCGACGATTTGGCCACCCCGCTCCACGGTGACTTCCTGGCAGCGGCCGGCCGTCACGGCGGACAACCACCAGGGCTCGTGGAATAGTAGGGTTTTCAAAAGGCTTTATTGATTCGTAATCAGAATTTTGGCAGGCCGACCGCGGGCCCCGACAAGTTTAGGATACGTGCATAGTCTGAGACGATCAACGCACCCGCGGCACACCCGATAGCATGCCCTTCCGTGGGGCGCACCGTGCTGCATTGCAGTGCACGAGGTCGCCTGGCGGCCGGGTGGGGCGCGCAAACTGTGATGCAATTCCTCTTGCGCGAAGCGGTCCTAAAGAGGAGGCTGATCCCCGAGCGATCAATGATGGATCGCTGGACGTCGGATGGATCGCTAAACGTACGTGAAAGTCATACCGAGCAACCAGACGCTGATCCTCGCGAGTGAGCGCGGGATCTCAGGCGGCCCTTCCGCGCTGCGCACGGTGACCGGCGAGGCGGCGCTCCGGCGCGTCACCATCGTCGCCTCCCGGCCGGACGACAGTTTGGTGTACGTGCAGGCGGATTACGCCTCGCCGCAAGAGTCCTCGGATATCGTCGATGAGTTCGCGGGCACCGCCTCGACGGCGCTCCCCGCCCCCCCGCCGACCGCCCTGCCGGCGCGGCTGTCGCTGTCCTCGTCGCGCGGCGGCCCCTACAGCTCGAGCCGCGGCGCCGCCCTTTATTCGAGCACCCAGCGCATCCTCTCCGATACGCCGTCGGCGCAGATCGACGTACACGCCTGAGCGGCGGCGTCCCGCCCTCCTTCCCCGGTCGATGAATACCCGCCGCAGGGAATGATCCCCATGGAAGCATCGTTGAGCGTCTAGCCGGAGCCTGCCGGCAGAATGTCCATGAATTTTGGCGGGATGATGTGAGTCTGCTGGACCCGCAGGCCGTGGATACGACCAGAATCCACGGACCCCGGCAGCTGACCGTCACGGCGGTCAGGAAAGCCACGGCGCAAAACCTATTGATCCTGTAGCGCGGCGAGGCTACCCGCGCGTGCCTGGAGACTCCGAGCGCAGAAGTTTCGTCACCGCCGCTTGCATCGCCTCGTTCGCCCGGGTCAGCGTGGCCACTTGCTGCTGGGCCACGGAGGATTCGATCACGAGAATCATCAATCCCACCAGCATCCATCGCGTTTTATAAGGGCTCATGTCCGTTGAAACCTCTTGTTGTGATAGGTGGCCGCGTAGAATTCTATACGCCTTGCCCGGCTGATGCAGAAGCTCGTTCGCCCCGCCACGGTCGGCGCCTCGTGGCGGCTACAATTTCTTACAAGTTGTTACAGAACGCTTCAGCATCGCGCGGTAGGATGACCGGGCTCGAGCGGCGCGATCCTCTCGAGCCCAGGGATCCAATTACCGGGGAGGAATCAAAATGAACAGGCATCAAGTCATCGCGGCGCTTGCCGCAAGCTGTCTTGCGGGTGCGGCATTCGCTCAAAATGGCGCCGCGGCGGGCGCACAGATCACCGGCATTGCGATCGATGCACAAATCGGCAATATGGCGTTCATCGGCATCCGGCCCAATACCAAGGGGAATAATCCCGCTTGCAGCACCAATGCAGGCTCGAGCTTTGTATTGCCGCTGAACACCCCGCTGCAACTTCAGATGTTCGCGATGCTGGTGTCGGCCCGCGCGAACTCCCAACCGATCAGTCTGGCCGGCAGCGGGCTGTGCGATACCTACAGCGACGTGGAAACCTTGGTTTTCGTGTCCTATTAGCGGACACGCGGCGGCGCGCACGCGCCGCCCGCCGATATCGTGAACCTCGCTGTTGTCGATTGCGGCCTATTCGAACGATAAACGGCCCAATGTCACGTCGATGTCGATCCCGGATTCCGCGAAAGCCCGGACCGGTAAGTCGACATAAGACGCGATGAGCGATTCGGATCATCGGCATTGTTGCGTTGGAACTTGTTACCCACTAAAGTTTTTAAATAGTGGGTAACAGGCAGGCAACTCGGTGGACCTTGGCAACGACACAATCACGATCCCTCTATCGCCTACACGAATTGACCATTCGCACCCTTTATTCCGAGGTAAAGGAGCGCGCGAACGCCGCAGGGGATCTGCTGCGAGGCTCCCCCCGGAACCCTGGTCAAGCGGATGGGGACCGGCCATGCATACTGGTACCGCTCTTACTATCCTTTGCCGAAAAAGCGCTCTGAAGAGTTTGTGGGCCCCGTGAACAATGCAGCGGCTTACCAGGCGATGCGCAGTCGCATCGAATACTCAGACTGGACCGCGAAGCAAGTGTCCGCACTCAGGACGCTGGGTTATCAAGTGGCCGACAAAGGTGTTGCGAGCGTTCTGGTCGAATTGCACAATCGAAAAATTTTCGAAGCGGGTCTCATTGTAGTCGGCACCCTGGCCTACATGAGCTGGCTCAATGAGTACGGCGCTCGGGCCATCGCAGCACGGACGCAAGACATCGATCTGGCGCGCCGACAAACATTGAAGCTTGCAACGACCGTCTCGTTTTTATCCAGCGTGCAGGCGACGCAACTGCCCTTTGTCAGCATCCCAGGCCTGCCCAGTCGGCGACGCTCAACGTCCGTCAAGTTACCGGGTGCAGAAGGTTTGCGGGTTGATCTCCTCGCTCCCGGTCCGACGCTCGGCGAAATCGTCGCGGTACCGCGGCTCCAATGGCATGCCCAATGTGTCCCGTTCTACGGGTATCTCCTCGAGGGTAGCCGCGCGGCCGCGATGCTCGCTGGCGGGCACTGCATTCCCATCCTGCTGCCGGATGTGAGACGCATGATTTGGCACAAGCTCTACGCGAGTACTCAACGCGTGAATGACCCAACGAAGGCGGACAAGGATCTCTTGCAAGCCGTCACGCTGGCCGCGATTTTGGTCGAACAGGATGGCGTGTCGCTGCAAGAGTCCTTCCGCAACGCGCCGCGGGAGCTGCGCGAGGCCGCGCTTTCTCGATTGCCGAAGATCGAGTCCCTGCTCGTCCAGCATCCGCAAGCGCTCGATGGATTTAGGGATCTCTAATGGGAGCGGGGGCTGGGTTGACAGGACGAGACTTGCCGTCGTCTGTCTCCGTCGCGGCCTCACCGCGCGTTTAAAATGGCGTCCCCACGGGGATTCGAACCCCGGTCGCATCCGTGAAAGGGATGTGTCCTAGGCCTCTAGACGATGGGGACGCAGGCCTGACCTTGAATCGACGGAAAACTTTGAGAAATCTGGTGGAGCCAGGCGGGATCGAACCGCCGACCTCTTGCATGCCATGCAAGCGCTCTCCCAGCTGAGCTATGGCCCCTTAACTTCGTAAGATACTGTATTTTAAGGCGAAACTGAATCCCGTCTCGCTCAAATGTCACCCAAATTTAATCCCGTCCAAACGCGAGGCCGAGAGAATATCAGGAACTTAGGCGTTCGTTTCGACAAAATATCGGTCCCGGGCGGTGGCGCACGGCGGCTCGCTCGAGGCGCCCTCAGAGAAGCCTCACCCCCTCGAGCCGCGCGCGCGCCGACTGCATCACCAAGTGCCCGTAGTGGCGCTCGATCATGGCGAGCGAGGTGCCGGAGAGGCGCGCGACCTCGAGCGTGCTCATCCCGTCCAGCAGCGCCTGGGTGATGTAGCTGTGCCGCAGCGTGTACAGGCACACCCCCGCCGGCAGCCCCGCCCGCGCGGCCGCCGCGCGCACCAATTCGTCCCAATCCGAGTGCGCCCAGCGCTTGCCGTCATCGCGGGTGAAGAGCAACTCCTGCGGCCGCTTGCCGTGCGCGAGCCGATCGAGGAGCGCCACCGCGGCGGTGGCGAGGGGCACGGTGCGATGCGCCTGTTTCGCCGTGAACGTGATGCAGCGGGTGCGCGCATCGTAGTGGGCGCGCCGCGCCTGGATCAGATCGCCCGGCCGGGCACCGGTGAGCGCCATGCCGCGCATCAGGTCGGCGACCGCGCCGGGGGCGTGCTCGATCAACCGGCGCCGCTCCTGCAAGTCGAGGAACAGCGTGCGGCGCTGCGTGACGCCGCGGTGCTGGCGCACCGCGGCCCACTCGATGCGCCGATCCGCCGCGATGCGCCGGTTTTGCACCGCGAGGTTCAAGGCGGCACGCAGCGCCGTCATAGTGCGATTCTGCGAGCTCTTCGAGAGCCCGGTCTCGCGCCGCCATGCCTTGATATCGGAACTGACGAGGCGCGCAAGCGGCAGCCGGCCAAAGGCGGTGCCGTACACGGTGCGCTCGAAGCGCTTATCCGCATCATGGGCGCAGGCCGCGTTCTTCTCGTGGCGCCGATCCTCGACGTAGTCCCGGCAGGCCGCTTCGACCGTGAAGGCGGGCTCCTCGGGGTTCGCTTCGCGCTCGACCATGCGCCGAATGTTGGACAGGCGGCCCGCGACCCGCAATCCGGCTATCCGTCCTGCTCATCCAGAAAGGCGCTCTGAGCGGCGGGCAGCGACCTGGGCAGCGCGCTTAGGAGGACTTGCCCTCAGGCCGCGGACCAGAGCGCCCGGGCCTTGGCGAGGCGCGCGAGCGACTCCTCGCGCCCGAGGATCTCGAGGGTCGCATCGATCGGCGGGGAAATCGTGCCGCCGCAGACCGCGAGGCGGATCGGCTGGGCGAGTTTGCCGAGCGCGGCGCCGTGCGCGACGGCGACCGCGTCGAGCAGCTCGTGGATCGCGGCGGCCGACCAGTCCTTGAGCTCGGCGAGCCTCGCGTGGGCATCGGCCAGCAGCCTCAGGGACTCCGGGGTCACGTGCTTGCGCACCGCCTTGTCCTCGTAGGCGGCGGGCGCGCGAAAGAAAAACGCGCTGTTCTGCGCCATCTCGAGCAGGGTCTTCGAGCGCTCGCGCTGCGCAAGCACGATGCGCTCGAGCGTCGCATCCTCCGCGGCGCCGATCCCCGCCCGCTGCAAATGCCAGCGCAGCCCCGGCACGAGGCTCGCCGCCGGCGCGCGCATCATGTGCTGCTGATTGAGCCAGGTGAGCTTCGCCACATCGAACACCGAGGCGGACTTGTTCACATCGGCGATGTCGAACAGCCGCACCATCTCCTCGAGGCTGAAATACTCCTGATCGCCGTGCGACCAGCCGAGGCGCACCAGATAATTGAGCACCGCCTCGGCGAGGAAGCCCTCGTCCTGGTACTGCAGCACGCTCACCGCCCCGTGGCGCTTGGAGAGCTTGGTGCCGTCCGGACCCAAAATCATCGGCAGGTGGGCGTACACCGGCGGCGGATAGCCCAGGGCGATCAGCATGTTCATCTGCCGCGGGGTGTTGTTCAGATGGTCATCGCCGCGGATCACATGGGTGATGCGCATGTCCATGTCATCGACCACCACGCAAAAATTGTAGGTCGGCGTGCCGTCGGAGCGCGCGATGATCAGATCGTCGAGCTCGCTGTTTTGAAACACCACCGGGCCGTGCACCACATCGTGCACGACCACCTGCCCGTGCAGCGGATTCTTGAAGCGGATGACCGGCGGCACGTCCGGCCGCTCATCGGTGCGATCGCGCCAGCGGCCGTCGTAGCGCGGCTTCTCCCCGCGCGCCGACTGCTCGGCGCGCAGCTGCGCGAGCTCCTCCTTGGTGCAGTAGCAGCGATAGGCGTGCCCGCTTGCCAGCAGCTCGCCGATGACTTCCTTGTAGCGATCGAAGCGCCGGGTCTGATAGAACGGGCCCTCGTCATGCTCGAGCCCCGCCCACTTCATGCCATCCAGGATCTGCTGGATGGCCGCCTCGGTCGAGCGCTCCAAATCCGTATCCTCGATGCGCAGCACGAACCGCCCGCCGTGGCGGCGCGCGTACAGCCAGCAAAATAGTGCGGTGCGCAGCCCCCCGATGTGCAGGAAGCCGGTGGGACTCGGGGCAAAACGGGTGCGTACGCTCATCGGATCACATGTATATTTCGGGGCATGCAGTGTAGCAGAGCGGGTTGCGGCGTTTGATCGGGCGCCGCCGCGGAACGCCCGGGCGAATCAGCGCGTCGTGAAGCCGGCGCGCCTCTTGCGGTGCGGCCGGGGCGGCGCCCTGGTCAGGGTTCAATAACATTGCCTAGGCCACGCAAAGCTGCAAGAGCGATTCGCTGAGTAACGCTCCGCCACGCAAGGCGCTGCGGCCAGCAAAATCTTACTTCTCAAAGGAAACCCCACCCGAGTGACAGAGAGCGGGGTGCACGCCAAGATCCGGCACCCCGGCGGCGCTGTGAGAGCCCAGACCCGGGCAACGCCGCGTTGTTTTAGGACACCTCTGCTGTCATACTTCGGCGCTGATTTTGGGCGGTTAGCTCAGCGGTAGAGCACTGCTTTCACACGGCAGGGGTCACAGGT
>CAVTNZ010000051.1:0-48948 GCA_963736185.1 uncultured Gammaproteobacteria bacterium
AGCTCGATGACTGGCCGCTCGCAAATCTGCGCGAGATGCGCCGCCAGCGCGACCACGCCATCGCCACGCCGCCGTCGCTGATCGCCCGTCTCGCCAAGGCCACGGCGCGCGCCGAGGTATTCTGGGTGGAGGCGCGCAAGGCCAACGATTTCAGTTATTCGCCCCCCACCTGGAAGAAGTGGTCGCGCTGGTGCGGGACAAGGCGGCGCTGCTCGGGCAGGCGCGCGGCTTGACGCCCTACGACGCGCTGGTCGATGCATTCACGCCGGGCATATCCACGGCAGACATCGATACCATTTTCAAGGCTCTGTCGCGCAAGCTTCCGGGGCTGATCAATCAGGCCATCGAGGTGCAGGCCGACCGCGCGCCCATCCCGTTCACCGGCAAGTTCAGCGTGTCCCGACAGCGCCAGCTCTCGCTCGAGGTGCTGAAAGCGCTCGGCTTCCCCTTCGATCGGGGCCGGCTGGACGAGAGCGAACACCCCTTCACGGAAGGCGTGCCCGGGGACATCCGGGTCACCACGCGGTTCGACGCCAACGATCCGTTCTCGGGTCTGCTCGGCGCGGTGCATGAGACGGGCCACGCCATGTACGACCTGGGGCTGCCGGTCAAATGGCAGGATCAGCCCGTCGGCCGCGATCGCGGGCTCGCGCTCGAGGAGAGCCAGTCGTTGCTGTTCGAGATGAACATCTGCCGCAGCCGCGCCTTCGTCACCTACTTGAAACCGCTCATGGACAAGTACCTGCAGGTGAGCGGCGATGAATGGACCGAACAGAATCTGTATCGGCACCTGGTCCGCGTGCGCCGCAGCCTGATCCGCATGGACGCCGACGAGCTCACCTATCCGGTGCACATCATGCTGCGCTACGAGCTCGAGAAAAAAATCCTCGATGGCGCACTGCCGATCGCCGATCTGCCCGAGGCCTGGAACGCCAATCTGGAGCAGCGGCTGAACATCCGGCCGACCAACGATGTGGACGGCTGCCTGCAGGACATCCATTGGGCCGTCGGACATTTCGGATACTTTCCGTCCTACGCCCTCGGGGCCGTCATCGCCGGTCAGCTCAACGAGGCGCTGCGCGCGGAGCGCCCCTCGCTCGATGCCGAGATCGCGGCCGGGCAATTCGGTGGCATCCTCGATTGGCTGCGCGAGAACGTGCACGGGGTCGGCGCGAGGCTGCCGATACAGGAACTGATGAAGCAGGCGACGGGCAAGCCGTTGACTGCGGCGGCTTACCTGCGCTATTTGGAAGCCAAATACCTGGAAGCGCCGTGAGCGCGGTGGCGTTGCCGGAGCGGCCTTCCAACAATTTCAAGAAACTGCAGGCGCAGCTGCGCAACTCCGTCGGCAAGGCGATCGCGGACTACCGGATGATCGAGGAGGGCGACCGCGTGATGGTCTGCCTGTCCGGGGGCAAGGATTCCTACACGCTGCTCGATCTCCTGTTGAGCCTGAAGCGCAGCGCCCCCGTGAGCTTCGAGCTCCTCGCGGTGAATCTCGATCAGAAGCAGCCGGGGTTCCCCGCGGAGGTGCTACCCCGATACCTCGAGGCGCTCGGCGTGCCGTTTCGCATCATCGAGCAGAACACCTACGGGGTGGTCAAGCGCGTGATCCCGGAGGGCAGGACGATGTGCGGCCTGTGCTCGCGTTTGCGGCGGGGGGCGCTGTATCGCTTCGCCGCCGAGAACGGGATCACCAAGATCGCGCTCGGCCATCACCGGGACGACATCATCGAGACCTTGTTCCTGAACATGTTCTTCGGCGGACGGCTCAAGGCCATGCCGCCGAAGCTGAAGAGCGAGGATGGGCGCCACATCGTGATCCGTCCGCTCGCCTATGTGGCGGAACGCGAGATCGAGCGTTATGCCGCGGCGCGCGCGTTTCCGATCATCCCCTGCAGCCTGTGCGGATCGCAGCCGAATCTGCAGCGCGCGGCGGTCAAGAGCATGCTGAAGGAGTGGGAGGCAAGGTTCCCCGGCCGGGCGGAAGCGATTTTCTCGAGCATCCGCAACGTCTCGGCCTCGCAGCTCGCGGACCCCGCTTTGTTCGACTTCGCAGGTCTCGCCGCCGCGGCCCCCGTCGATGCAGTCGCGCCGCATGCTTGAGGCTCGGACGCGCCCGCCGCGCATCCGCCGCGGGCGGGCGCTGCGATATGCCTGGGAGACGCTGTCCGACGATCAACTGCTGAGCCTGAGATTCTGCGACCTGAAACTGCGCATCGCCGGCACCGAGCTCGCGGGCGCGATCGAGCGGCTGTACGAGGAGCTCGCCACCCGCGGCATCCGCTTCCGGCCGCATTGCTGGCTGTCGCAGGAATGGTTTTCCCCCGACGGCATTCCCGGCATTGCGATCCCGTTCTATCTCGCCCATCCGCGGCTCATGCGCATCGAGCGCAAGCTGATGCGCGAGGTGGAGGGGGGCAACCGCAACTGGCTGATGCGGATTCTCCGCCACGAGGCAGGGCACGCCGTCGACTCGGCGTACCGGTTGCGCCGCCGGCGCGGCTGGCGGGAGGTGTTCGGACCCGCCTCGCTGCCCTATCCCGACACCTACCGGCCGAGGCCGGGCAGCCGGCGCTTCGTGCAGCATCTCGGGGCCTGGTACGCTCAGGCGCATCCCACCGAGGACTTCGCCGAGACCTTCGCGGTATGGCTCAAGCCGAAATCGGCCTGGCGCCGGGAGTATCAGGGGTGGCGGGCCTACGCCAAGCTCGAGTTCATCGATGAGCTGGCTGCCGAGATCGGCGAGGCCAGGCCGCTGGTGGTCGACCGCACCCGCATCGAGGACATCGCCGAGGAGTCGGCGACGCTGCGCCAGCATTACGAGCGCAAGTTGGCGCGCTACCGGATGCCGCGCCGCTCCGGCGCGGATGAGCTGCTGCTCAAGGTGTTCACGGCCGCGCCGCAGCGGCGCTCGGCGCCCAAGGCGGCGAGCGTGCTGCGCGAGATGCGCAATCCCCTGCGGCATCAAATCGTCCGGTCGGGCGCCTTCAGCGAATACCTGGTGCATCAGGTGCTGCGCCTGATGATCGAGCGCTGCGATGCGCTCGACCTGTACGTGCGCGGCCCGCGCCGCGAGCTCAAGGCGCACCTGGTCTGGGTGATCGCACGCCTGGCCGAGTCCTACGAAGAGCGCCAGCTGCCGAGGGTGGCGCTGTGAAGAAGAAACTCCGCGCCCTGGTGCTCGTGCATGCGACGCTCGTGCCGCCGGAGTCGATCCGCGGTCTTCCGGAGAAGGAGATCGACGAGTGGCGCACCGAATACGACGTGATCTCGCACTTGAAGCGCGGGGGACACGAGGTGATGCCGCTCGGCGTGAGCGACAATCTGTCGGAGCTGCGCCGCGCCATCATCGATTGGAAGCCGGATATCGTGTTCAATCTGCTGGAGGAGTTCGACGGCATCGTGACGTACGATCAGCACGTGGTCGCGTTCCTCGAGCTGATGCGCCAGCCGTACACCGGCTGCAATCCACGCGGCATGCTGCTGTCTCGGGACAAGGTGCTGTCGAAACAGCTCCTGTCCTATCACCGTGTTCCCACGCCGCAATTCGTGGTGTTCGCCCGCGGCCGCAAGGCGCGGCTGCCGAAGCGGCTGCGATTCCCGATGTTCGTGAAATCCTCGACCGAGGATGCCTCGCTCGGCATCGCCCATGCCTCGGTGGTCTCGGATGAGCGCCAGCTGAAGGAGCGCATCGAGTTCATCCACGATCAGACCCACTCGGATGCCCTGGTCGAGGAGTACATCGAGGGCCGTGAGCTCTATGTGGGGGTGATCGGCAACGACCGGCTGAAGGTGCTGCCCGTCTGGGAGATGCACTTCGGGTCGCTTCCGGACAGCCTCCCCGCCATCGCCACCCGCAAGGTGAAGTGGGATCGCGGCTATCAGAAGAAATACGGCATCACCACCGCGGCCGCGGCCGAGCTCCCCGAAGGCACCGTCGCGCGGCTGGAGCAGCTCTCCAAGCGCATCTTCCGCGCGCTCCATCTGACCGGGTACGCGCGCATGGATTTTCGGCTGCGCGATGACGGCGCACTCTACGCGCTCGAGGCGAACGCCAATCCCAATCTGTCGGCCGGCGAGGATTTCGCGCAGTCGGCGCTCACCGCGGGCATGCAATATGCCGACGTGCTGCGCCGGATACTGAAGCTCGGCGCGGACTACCCCGCCGCCTGGCGGGGCGTCGACAACTGAAGACCCGAGGGGCCGGGCGCCGCGCCCCGGCGGCTCCGGCGCCGCATCTCAGCGGTGGGTCCAGCGGTTCATCCAGCCTATCGTGGTGTCGTACCATTGGATGCTGTTGGCCGGCTTCAGCACCCAGTGGTTCTCGTCCGGAAAGTACAGGAACTCGCTCGGGACACCGCGCCGCTGCAGGGCGGTGAACACCGCGAGGCCCTGCTCGTAGGGCACACGGTAATCGAGCTGGCCGTGGATCACGAGCATCGGCGTCTTCCACTGCGCCACGTGGTCCACCGGATTGAATTTCGCGTAACCCGCGGGGTTCGAATATTCCGGGCCGCCATTTTCCCACTCCGGGAACCACAGCTCCTCGGTCGAGTAATACATGCTGCGCTGGTCGAAGATGCCGTCGTGGGAGACGAGGCACTTGAACCGGTCGGGCCACGCACCCGCGATCCAGTTGATCATGAATCCGCCGTAGGAGCCGCCGAGCGCGCAGGCGTCGTCGCCGTCGAGCCACGGGAATTGCTTGAGCGCCGCCGCCAGCCCGAGCTTCAGGTCCTCGAGCGGTTTGCCGCCCCAGTCGCCGCTGATCGAATCGGTGAATGCCTGTCCGTAGCCGGTCGAGCCGTGAAAATCGATCATTACCACGCCGTAGCCCGCGCCGGCGAATGCCTGCGCGTTCCAGCGGTAATGCCACTCGTTCGCCATGCTGCCCTGGGGACCGCCATGGACCAGGAACGCCACGGGGTACTTTTGATCGCGCTTGAAATTCGCGGGTTTGACCACGTAGCCGAACACGTTGTCGTTGTTCGCGCCGGCGAAATTGAACTGCTGGTATTCACCCAGGCGACGCGCCGCGAGCTCCTCCTGGTTGAGCCGGGTGAGCTGGCGGGGCTTGCCGCCGCCGAATCCCACCGAATACAAATTCGCGGGGCTCGCCAGGTTGCTCGCGGTATAGAAAACCTCCTTCGGTCCGATGCTGAATCCCTCGACCTCGCCGTCTCCGGTGATGGCGGCCGCCCGGCCGGTCGCGGCATCGATCGCCCACAAGGGGCGCTGACCCAGATGATCGGCGGTGGCGAACAGCGTCCTGCCGTCGCGGGACCACTGAAAGCTGGCGATGGAGCGATCCCAGCTCTGGGTGAGCGGGCGCTTCGCGCCGGTTTTCAGATCGATGAGCACCAGGTGCAGGCGATCCGATTCGAATCCGGGGCGGTCGCTCGCGAGGTACGCGAGCCGGGCGCCGTCGGGAGAAAAGGCCGGCTGTTCGTCCTCGGCGGGATTGTCGGCGGTGAGATTGCGCGGCGTCCCGCCCGCGGCGGGGACGACGTAGATGTCGAAGTTGGTGGACCAGGGCTCGCCCACCGGCACCGCGCGCACGGAAAAGGCCGCGAGCTGGCCGTCGGGGCTGATCGCATAGTCCTCGCGGCCGCCGAAGGGCTTGCCCGGCACGTCGCCGTCGAGCCCCGAGGTGAGATTGACGGGCGCCGCGCTCGCGGTTCCGGAGGCATCGAGCGGAATCGAGAAAAGCTGCGAGCGGCGTCCGTCGCTCCAGGTGTCCCAGTGCCGGACGAACACCTTGTCGTACAGCACGCCGTGGCGGCGATCATGGGCCGCGGCGTCGAGCCGATCCTTGGTGCACTGGAGAGTCGCGCAATCGGTGAACACCTCTGCCGTAACGAGCACCCGATCTCCCCTGGGGCCGACATGGAACGACCCCACGTCGAGAGGCAGGGAGGTCACCTGGCCGGGGTCCCCGCCGGGCGCGACGCGCCAGAGCTGGGTCGAGCCGCCGCGATTCGAGAGATAGTAGAGGAAGCGGCCGTCGCCGGACCATTCGGGCGAGTTCGAATTCGCCTGAAGATCGGTGATTCTCACGGGCGCCGCGCCGCGCTTGCGGGTCTCTATCATCCAGATCGCGGTGCGGCCCCTGTTCGCGTCCATGTCCGTGGTACGCAGCGTGTACGCGACGCGCCTGCCGTCGGGCGAGACCGCGACCTCGGAAATGCGTGCGAGCCGGACGAGATCCTGCACGCCGAACGGCGTGGCGGGTGCGGGGGCAACCGTTCGGGCGTTTGCGGGAGATCCGGCGAATGCAGCGGCGGCCGCGAGCAGTGCAAGAGTGGCTGTGAACCCAAGAGCGCGCATTCGAATTCTCCCCCGCCAGGCGTATTTCCCAATTGTAGCCTCAAGCAGGGCAAAATCCGTGCATGGCCGGCATACGCGTGCTCAGCTTCGACCTGGACGACACCCTCTGGCCGGTGGGACCGGTCATTGCGGCCGCGGAAGATGCGCTGCTCGACTGGCTGCGTTCGCGCTATCCGGCGGCCGCTCAGGGGCACGACGTGTCCTCGATGCGGGCCATGCGCGCGCGCGTGGCGGAGGAGTTTCCCGAGCGCAGCCACGATCTGACGTTCCTGCGCCATCGTGCGCTCGCTGCGCAATTCGCCGCCGCCGGCCATCCCGCGTGGTTGAGCGACGAGGCGCTCGAGGTGTTCCTGCACGCCCGCAATCGCGTGGAGTTCTACGACGACGTGCGGCCGGCGCTCGACCGGCTGCGCGGCCGCTACCGCCTGTTCGCCCTGAGCAACGGCAATGCGGATTTGCATCGGTGCGGAATAGGCGGTCTGTTCGACGGTCATGTCACCGCGATGGGCGCCGGAGCGGCGAAACCGGACGCTCGCATCTTCGCGGCCCTCGTGCGACTGGCGGGTGTGCCGGCCAGGGAAATCCTGCACGTCGGCGACGATCCGCTCGCCGACGTCGACGGAGCCCGGCAGGCCGGGATGCACTCCGTGTGGCTCAATCGCGGCGGCATGCGCGAGTGGCCCGCGGCGCTCGCGCCTCCGGAGCGCACCATCTCGACGCTCGCGGAAATTTTCTAGCCCCACGATGATGCATGCGGCGGTTGGCAGCCTACGCCGCCGATTGCTGATACGAAAAAGCCTGTTTTTAGCGGTGTTTTCCGACGCTGGTTCGCGCTTTCCCCCTTCATTTCGGGTACAGGTAGCCGATAGGATGGTTGCGGGCAATAGGAGGACTTCCGAGCATGCAAGCGATGCGAGATAGATCCCTGGTAGCCGTCAGTTCGCTGCGCGAATTCTTTCGTGATGCATTTCACGAAGCGACCGAGCATCAGCAGCTCGACATCGAGGAACAGTCGGAGCAATACGTCGTCAACCTGCTAACCATGTTTTCGCGGGCCGACGCGCTGTACGAGAAGACTCCGGAGGGGCTGCGCATCAGGCCGCTCGCCCACATGCTGGCCGAGGCGCTCGAGGCGCCGAGCGCGGCCGCACGCCAGCGCGCCCTGCAGCGGCTCGGGGACGTGTCGTTGTTCATCGCCGGCTTCTTCTCGAGGAGTTTCGCGCGCAAACTGATCGACATCGACTATCACATCGCGATGGGCGGCAACGCCTACAGCTCGCTGGCGGACTCCATGCAGCGCTCCGCCTCGGGCCGCGGCATCGCCTCCACCTACGCCGAGCTCGCGAGCAAGTTCCAGCGCCTGGTGGACGCGCTCAACGAGGTGAGCGAGATGTCCTACGTGCACACCGACGCGGACATCCTGCGGCTGTACGAAATCTGGATGAAGACCGGCAGCGCTCGGGCGCACGGCCTGCTCAACCGCCTGGGAGTGCAGCCCGTGAAGCAGGGCGGCTTCTCGCGCTCTCACTGAGCGCGCCGCCGGGACGGCCAGCCGCATGGTGCTCGAGGGATTGCAGTCGCTGTTGAAACGTCTTTACGACGTGGACTCGGGCTACGATGTCCGCGATTTCCTGGTGACGGATCGCCGCGCGCTCGGCGGCGTGGCCCCGGTGAACGACCGGCGCGCGCCGGAGGAGGAACTGCTGCTCGCGCAGACGCCGGACGGCGCGGGCGTGTCGCTGTACATCGATCCCCGCGTGTTGTCGCGCCTGGAGCGATCCGATCCGATGGGATCGCTCACCGAGGAGAACATCGCGGATTTTTGCACGGCGCTGGAGGGCGTCAGCCATTTTCTCTATTGCGCCTGGCGGCTCGGTGGCGATGCGCCGGTGTCGCTCCTGGAGCTCGAGACCCAGGCCGAGGTGGACAAATACGCCGCCGCGGTTTTTTTGGTCGCCGATCAGCAGGGCGGCGGCTATCCGGCGCACGTGCATGCAAGGCTCTTCGACCGGGTGGATTTCGATTCGCGCCTCGAGCCGGAGCAGTACGAGCGCTACCGGACCGCGAACCGCTGCGCGGCCTATTTCTGCCGCAGCCTCGAGAAGCGCTTCGTCGGACGGGGCGGTGCGAGGATCGAGGCGATGGTGCGGGAACTGCGCAAGTTCTACCGGCTGGGACACACCGCCAAGCTTCGCTACGCGATGTCCTGAGCTAGTTCTCGTCCTTGTTGTTCGCGGCCTGCTTCTTGAGCTTGAGCCAGTCGCCGAGCTTGCGAAGATCCGTCTTCTTCGGCGCCTGCGGGGTGCCGAGCTTGCCGCTGTCGTACGGGTTGTAGCCCTTCACGACGCCCTGGGGATTCGATTGCACCAGGCCGAGCGGCGTGGGAGCATCGTCCGCCAGCGAAAGCTCGCTGCTCTCGAGCTTTTTCAGCCGGTCGGTGGAAATCTCCCGTCCGAAAGCTCCGGTGGCCACGGACCACTCCCAAACCGCATTGCCGCGATCGTCGAATTTGACGCGGCCGGTCCTCTTGTCGTCCACCGACGGCGGCGCGGCGGCCTCGGGCCTGCCCGGGCTGCTCGGGGGCTGGGCGCCCGCAGCGCCTCCCGGACGGTTCTTGGAGTTTCCCATGCTCATGATCCCTTTTTTAGCCCATGTCGCGGCCAAGTCAAATCGACTTGATCAAAATCAGCGCGATTTCACAGAATGCAGCCGGTGCTGGGCCCGCAGCAGCGCCATGGCGGTTTTTCCGTCGTTCCAATCCCCGCGCGCCACCCGCTCGAGGGCATCGGCGAAAGGCACCCAATCGATCTCCAATTCCTCGTCGGCATCCGGTCTCGCCGCTCCGACCTGGAGATCCTGCGCGAGGTACAGGTGGATCACCTCGGTGAATATGCCCGGGGCCGGCAGGTACAGCCCCAGGGAGCTCCAACGCTGTGCCGTGACGCCCGTCTCCTCGGTGAGCTCGCGCACGGCGCAGAGCTCGGGAGCCTCGCCCCGGTCGAGCTTTCCGGCAGGGATCTCCCAAAGAAAATCGCCGATACCGTGCCGGTACTGCCGCACCACGCAGAGGCGCTCCCCGGCGTCCAGCGCGACCACGGCCGCGGCGCCCGGATGGCGCACGAAATCGATGTCGTACTCGCGGCCGTTCGAGTATTTCAACCGCTCCGAGGATACATCGATCACCCGTCCCTTGAATTTCAGCTCGCTCGCGGTCGTGGTCGGTTTCAGCATGAGGGTCCTCGTGAAAGCACAGGCGGCAAAGCGGGTCATCATCCCTCAAAAATCACTGAAAAGCCGCCAGCTGTGATCTGGTGCCTCGCGCGCGGCATCGAAAACACGCGATCCTGACGGTGCGATCGACGTGACGTAATGTAATGTAATCTGGATATCCGTACAGTTCGACGGTATAGTTTTCAAATGATGAAGGCGAAGACAACGACGGCATTCGATGCGCTGAACCCGCAGCAGCGGCGTGCGGCCACTTTCGGCGCTCCGGGGAAGGAGAAGGGTATCACCGCCGGGCCGATGCTCATCCTGGCGGGGGCGGGCACGGGCAAGACCAACACGCTGGCCCATCGCACCGCGCATCTCGTGTTGAACGGCGTCGATCCCGCGCGCATCCTGATGCTGACGTTCACCCGCCGCGCCGCGCAGGAGATGATCCGGCGCACCCAGACCATCGTGACCGAGGTGCTCTCGGATCGCGGCAAGATGGGCGATCGCAGCGTGATCACTCGCATGCTCTGGTCCGGCACCTTCCACTCGGTGGGCAACCGGATCCTGCGCTTGTTCGCCAAGCAATTGGGGCTCGATCCCTCGTACACGGTGCTCGACCGCGCCGACGCGGCCGACCTCATGGATGTGATCCGTCACGAGCTCGGGTTCTCGAGCAAGGACAAGCGCTTCCCGCGCAAGGACGCCTGCCTCGCGATCTACAGCTATCGCATCAATACCCGGCTGTCGCTCAAGCAGACGCTCGAGGAGCAATTCCCCTGGGTGATGGAATGGGAACAGGACCTCACCCGCCTATACCGCGAATACGTCGGCCGCAAGCAGAAGAACAACGTGCTGGATTTCGACGACCTCCTGCTCTACTGGCACGCGATGATGAAAAACCCCGCGCTCGCCCAGAGCCTCGGCGGCAATTTCGACCACGTGCTGGTCGACGAGTACCAGGACACGAGCTCGCTGCAGGGCGAGATCATCCAGGCGCTGAAGCCGGACGGCAGCGGCGTCACCGTGGTCGGCGACGATGCGCAGGCGATCTATTCGTTCCGGGCGGCGGCGGTGGAGAACATCCTCGGATTCGCCGACCGGTACAAGCCGAAGGCCGAGATGGTCGTGCTCTCGCAGAACTACCGCTCCACTCAGCCGATCC
This sequence comes from uncultured Gammaproteobacteria bacterium, assembly GCA_963736185.1. Taxonomy (GTDB): domain Bacteria; phylum Pseudomonadota; class Gammaproteobacteria; order Steroidobacterales; family Steroidobacteraceae; genus Bog-1198. The sequence continues at coordinate 10,709 of CAVTNZ010000051.1, forward strand.
TCGATGCGGCCAATGCGCTCATGTCGGAGGGCTCGCGGCAACATCGCAAGACGCTGATGGGCCTGCGGCAGGCCACGCAAAAACCGAACTACGTGACGCTCGATGACGCGCAGGCGCAGGCCGAGTACATCGTGGGCAAGCTCCTCGCCACGCGCGAGATCGGCGGCTCGCTCAAACGCCACGCCATTTTGTTCAGGAGCTCCCATCACAGCGACGTGCTCGAGCTCGAGCTCGCCAAGCGCAACATTCCTTTCGTGAAGTACGGCGGTTTGAAATTCCTGGAGGCCGCGCACGTCAAGGACATGCTGTCGATCCTGCGCTGGGTCGACAACCCGAAGAACGCCGTGGCGGGATTTCGCGTGCTCAAGCTGATTCCGGGTTTCGGGCCGGCTCACGCCAAGAAGGCGCTCGATTACTTCGAGGCGCAGGCCCACTCGGTCAAGAGCCTGGCGGCGTTCGACGCCCCGCAGCTCAACAAGATGGATTGGAAGCGGTTCTGCACGCTCATCGAAAAGCTCGCCGATCCCGCAACGCCCTGGGCCGGCCAGGCGGGCCTGGTGCGCGAGTGGTACAAGCCGCAGATGGAGCGGCTCTACGAGGCCGCCTTCAGCCGCGCCGGGGACATCGAGCAGCTGGAAAAGCTGTCGTCCCAGTACCCGACGCGCGAGCGCTTTCTCACCGAGCTCACGCTCGATCCGCCCGCCGTCACCGGAGATCAGTCGGGCATGGCCACGAAGGACGAGGAATACGTGGTCCTCTCGACCATCCATTCGGCGAAGGGCCAGGAGTGGGACTACGTCTACGTGCTCAACGTCGCGGACGGCAACTTCCCGTCGGAATTCGCGGCCGGCAAGCCCGAATTGCTGGAGGAAGAGCGCCGCCTGCTATACGTCGCGATGACCCGGGCGCGCAACGAACTGCATCTGTGCGCGCCGCTCAAGTATCAGGTCACCCAGCAGGCGAAGGACGGCGACCGCCACGTGTACGGGGCAAAGAGCCGGTTCATGACGGACAAGGTGCTGGACACCTTCGAGAAGACCACGTATCGGAGCCTCTCCGGCGCCGAGAGCCTGCGCGCCGGGGATGCGGCGACGCTGGATGTGGTCGCCGAACTCAAGGAAATGTGGTGAGCACGCGCGCACCACGCTGGGGCTCCTGAGAAGCCCAGCCGGGGGCATTCGTCGTCGAGATCAGCGGGCCGAGGCGACCCGCCCGATCATCCGCAACGAATCACCAGCGGCGAGGTCCACCGCCGCCGCCACCCCCGCCGGGGGGTTTGGACCGGGGCGCCCGTTCCTGAGCCTCGTTCACGCGCAACGGACGGCCGCCCATCTGGAAGCCGTTCGTTTGCTGAATCGCGTTTTGCGCCTCGCCTGCCGCCATGTCGACGAACGCAAAACCGCGCGGACGCCCGGTCTCTCGGTCGTTGATGAGCTTGACGGAATCGACTTTGCCGTAGCGCTCGAAAAGGCTACGTACTTCGTCTTCGGTAGCGGTGAACGGCAGGTTGCCAACGTAGATCGTCGTCATTCAACTTGTCTCACTAAAGTTTTCCGACGGCCCGATGCTACGCCAGGGAAATATTGTTGGCAAACGCGAAAATTCCAGCCTTTAACGCGTTTAAGGGGCCTGCTCGACCTCGAGGTAGGCGTACCCGTTGAGCTCGTTCTCGTAGAAGCGCTTGACGGTCTGCGCCTCGGTAATCGTCATCCGGCCCTCCTGGATCGCCCGCTCGCAGTCCCGGGCAATACGGGGGTAGAGCTCGTCCGTGTCATATTCCATATATTGGAGCACCTTGGTGGCGGTATCTCCTTTGACCACCTCCTCGATCCACCAGCCTCCCCCGGGCTGCAGGCGGATGTGCACGACGTGGGTGTCGCCGAACAGGTTGTGCAGATCCCCGAGCGTCTCCTGGTAGGCGCCCACCAGGAACGCGGCCAGGTAGTAGGGCTCCTGGGCGATCAGCTCGTGCACCTCCAGGGTGCGCTTGGTGATGCGCGGATTGACGAAGCGGTCGATCTTGCCGTCCGAGTCGCAGGTGATGTCGGCGAGGACCGCGTTGCGGCCGGGCTTCTCGCCCAGGCGCTGGATGGGCATGATGGGAAAGAGCTGGCCGATCGCCCAGCTGTCCGGGAGGGACTGGAACACCGAGAAGTTGCAGAAGTAGATGTCGCTCAGCATGTCCTCGAGGTCCTCGAGCTCCTCCGGAACGCGATTCTGCTTGCGGCAAAAATCCCGGATCTTGGTGCAGGTCGCCCAATACAGCCGCTCCGCGAGGCCGCGCAGCTCCAGGCTGAGGTATCCCCAGTTGAACATCTGCAGCGCCTGTTCGCGCGCCTGCAGCGCGTCGTGGTAGCACTCGACCAGCCGCCGTTCGTTCACCGATCGATAGCTGTCGAACAAATCGCGCACCGGCTGCGGTATTTCCTGTCCGCCCCGGTAGTCCTCCTCCGGGCGCCCGGTGATCTTGAATTGATCGAGCTTGGAGGCGCCCAGCACGTCGAACACCAGGATGCTGTGCTGGGCGGCGATGGCGCGCCCCGATTCGCTGACGATCATCGGATGCGGTACGTTGCGCGCATCGCAGACGCTCTTGATGCGGTACACCACATCGCTCGCATATTCGTTCAGCGTGTAGTTCATCGACGACTCGTAGTTGGTGCCGCTGCCGTCGTAATCGACGCCGAGACCGCCGCCGATGTCGATGTACTGAAGTCCCGCGCCCATGATCTTGAGCTCGGCGTAGACATGGGAGAGCTCGTTGATCGCATCCTTGACGCGGCGGATGTCCTGCAGCTGGCTTCCGGGATGACAGTGCACGAGCTGCAGGCAGTCGAGCATGCCGCGCTCCTTCAAGAGCGCGTAAAGGTCCAGGATCTCCGAGATGAACAGGCCGAACTTGGATTTCTCCCCGGCGGAATCCTTCCATCGGCCGGCGCCGTCGCTCGCGAGCTTCACGCGCACCCCGATCTTGGGGCGCACGCCGTAGCGATCCGCGTGCTTCAGGATCGCGTGGATCTCCTCGAAGTTCTCCACCACCGGAATGATGTTGCGGCCGAGCTTCGCCGCGATGATGACCGCCTCGATGTAGCTGTCGTCCTTGAAACCGTTGCACACCACCATCCGGTCCGGTGCGTCCTCGGTGATCGACATGACGGCCAGCAGCTCGGGTTTGGAGCCGACTTCCAGACCGAAGCCGAATTCCTTGCCGTACCGGTAGACCTCCTCGACGACCAGACGCTGCTGATTCACCTTGATGGGGAAGACCGCGGCATAGCGGTTGCGGTAGTCGTTCTCCAGGATCGCGGTGGCGAACGCCTCCGCGAGATGGCGCAGCCGGTGGGCGAGGATGTCGGAGAAGCGGATGACGACCGGGGTATGCAGGTCGCGCGCCTTGAGGCCCTGCACCACCTCCAAAAGGTCGATCTCGCGGTCCGCTTCCATGCTCGGCCGGATCACGACGTGCCCGTGCGCGTTGATCGAAAAGTAGCCCTTACCCCAGGCCTCGACCTGATACAGATCGAGCGACTCCTCGATCTTCCAGGCGTGATTGGCCGGGAGCATTTTCGCGGGTGTGTTCATGTGCGCGCACCATAACAAATTGGGGCTGCATGTAAATGACGCGAATCACCCTCGGGCGACGGGTCGTTTGGGGTCGCGAATCCATTCGCTCCACGAGCCGGCATAGAGCTTCGCGCCGGGGAGGCCGGCGATCTCGAGCGCGAGCAGATTGTGACAGGCCGTGACGCCGGAGCCGCACATGGCGATCGTGTCGGCCGGAGAGACTCCGTTGAGCCGCTCGCGCCAGCGGCGCTCGAGCTCCTCGGGCGGCAGGAAGCGCCCGTCGGCGTCGAGGTTGGCGCTGAACGGGTGGTTGACTGCGCCGGGGACGTGGCCCGCGACCGGGTCGATGGGCTCCACCGTTCCGGCGAATCGTTCGGGAGCGCGCGCATCCACCAGCAGCCGGCGTCCCTCTTTCAGGAGGTCCGCCAGCTCATCGGAGCCGACCACCGCCTGCGGATCGGCCCTCGGCGCGGAGGCCGTCCGGGACCCTCCCGGTTCGCAGTCCGCTGCCCGGGTCGTCCCGCCCGTCTCGATCGCGCCGCCCGCGGCGCGCCAGGCCTTCATGCCGCCATCCAGGACCGCGGCTTGGGCGTGCCCGAGCCAACGCAGCAGCCACCACGCCCGGGCGGCGAACGAGCCATTCACTTCATCGTAAACCACCACCTGCGAGCGCTCGCGGATCCCGAGGGCTTCGAAGCGCGCCGCCATCCGCTCCGGCGAGGGCAGCGGATGGCGCCCGCTCGCCGCCGAAACCGGGTCCGACAGATCTCGATTGAGATCGACGTAGCGGGCGGTCGGGATATGGCCGGCGAGGTACGCCCGCGCGCCGGCGTCCGGCGCGGTCAAATCGAAGCGGCAGTCGAGGATGACGAGCGAGGGCGGTGAACGACCCTCGCTAATCAAGGTCTGCAGCGTGGCGGCATCGATGAGGGTTTTGAGTTCCACGCTCCGAGCTTAACGCGCTGCCGGGCGATGGCGCTAACAGGACGACGGCGCCGGCGCCGGACCCCGGGACGACCCGGCCAGCCGCCGGTGTTGCTTTTGTGCACCTCAGCACATCTTGAATTAGGCCGAAATATGTCTATGCTGGCGCCTAATTCGATGGGTGACGCCAAAGCGCAACACCGAGAAGATCAACATTTTAAAGGGAAGCATAACTATGAATCACATTGTGGGGCAGCGCCGAGCCAGCGCCGCCAGAACCTCGCATGAATTTACAATCCCCTTGAATCGACTTTCGGCCGCGATCGGCGCGGTAATTCTCGCCGCTGCCGCGTCGCCGGCCGGCGCGCAACAGGGCCCCAGTTCAACGGTGTCCAGCTCCCCTGAGCTGCAGGAGATCGTCGTCACCGGCTCGTTGATCAAGCGCACGGACACGGAGACGCCGAGCCCGGTGCAGGTGATCAGCGCCGAGGACATCAAATATTCCGGCTACACGAATGTGTCGGATGTGCTGCGGCAGGTATCGGCGAACGGCTCAGGGGCGCTGAGCCAAGGATTCAATCAGGCCTTTGCCGCGGGTGCCTCGGGCATCGCGCTGCGCGGTCTTTCGGTCGGCGACACGCTGACCCTCATCGACGGTGAGCGCATGGTCGCGTATCCCTTGGCTGATGACGGCGAGCGCAGCTTCGTCGACGTTACCGCCATTCCCATCAACGCGGTGGAAGGCGTGGATGTCCTCAAGGACAACGCCTCTGCGACTTACGGCGCCGATGCCATCGCGGGTGTTGTGAACATCCGCCTAAAGAAGACTTACGTGGGATCGGAGTTCACGGCGGAGGGTGGCACGACCCAGCACGGCGGCGGCACCAACGAACATGCCAACGGCATCTGGGGCATGGGCGATCTGTCGAGCGAGGGCTACAATTTTTACGTCGCTCTCGACTGGCACCACACGGACCAGATCCGCAGCTCTCAACGCAGCGGCGATGCGTTCGCCACCACCGACTGGTCGTCGCTTCCCTTTGGACAAAATACCCAGCCCGGAGCCATCGGGGCGTCCGGACTTACATATCCCGACAGCACGACAGGTTATCTCGTCAACCCTAACACGGGCGCCGTAACGCAGTACCTTCCGGGTTGCACCGCAGCGCTGCAGGCGGCCGACAAGTGCACGTTCCCATTTCCGGGTCAGATCCAGCCGCCCACCACTCAGATCAATCTGTTGAGCAAGTTCACCAAGTCGCTGGGAAACGATTGGAGCTTTACTGCGACCGGTTCGGTTTTCGATTCTAGTGCTGAACAGGTGGCGCCAAACAGCTTTGGCCACGCGCTCAACAATACCGGCCAAGAGCAGGGGTCCATCGTCAACATCACCTTCGCGCCCGGTAAACTCGCCGGGACGGCCGTCTATCCTGTCCTTTATCTACCGGCGACCTCGCCCCTCAATACGACCGGCGCACAACAGAATCTGGTGTACAGCTTTCCAGACGTGGGCCCTGCGATCACGACCGTGGACACCCTTACGTACCGCTTGTTCGGCGATCTGAAGGGCACGGCCGCCGGCTGGGACATCGACGGTCAAGTCGGCGTCATGTATTCCAGCATGACGGAGAAATACTTCGGCAGCCTCATCCCATCGCTCGCGCAAACGGCCTTGAACGACGGGGCCTATGTACCCGGGGTCAGCACCAACGGCCAGGCATTGTTCGCACCGGAGGACTCGGCCCATCCATCAAGCACCCTGGGCGTCGTCGATGCGCATGCCTCGCATGAATTGTTCGACATGCCCGGAGGGCCGGCGACGTTCCTGTTCGGTGGCCAGTACATTCACAAGGCATTGAATGCCACCAACCCGCCGTCCGTTGCATCCGGTTATCAGGAGGGCAGCATCGCCTTCGCGGTGGGCTCACAGGACGACACGGCAGGCTTCGTCGAGTTGCAGGGCAAGCCGATCAAACAGCTGGAAGTCGACTTGAGCGGTCGCTATGACCACTACGACACCTATGGCGGCTCGGCCACGCCGAAGATCGGCATCAAGTTCACGCCGATCGACATGCTTGCGTTCCGCGGCACCTGGGGCCAGGGTTTTCGTGCGCCCTCCATCGCGGAATCCGGCGTTGCCGGCCTCGCGTTCGGCCAGGGTAATACCAACGATCCTGTGCTCTGCCCGAACGGCGTGGCGAACGTCAAGGGTACGTTCAATGCGCTGTGCTCGTACCCGGCGGTCGGCGTTCAGGCGAGCAACCCGGACCTGAAGGCGGTGAAGTCGCAAAACGCCACCTTTGGCGTGATCTTCGAGCCCTTGCCGCAGTTCAACGCCTCCGTGGACTGGTATTACATCAAGCTGACGAACGACATCATCTCGGCGGCCTCGGCCGGCGGCTTCTATGTCGACTCGATCGAGTTGGTGCGCGGACCGCCGACCAAGGCGGCCGTGTGTACGGACACGGTGACCACCGGCACGTGTGCCCAGACGACCGTCACCACACCCGTGGGCTATCCGTCGTACACCCTCGTACCGTACGTCAACGCCGGCTCAACCAAGACCTCGGGTTTCGACTTGGACTTGAAGAGCCGCTTCGACATCGGCAATTTCGGCAGCGTGAAGGCGGAGCTCAATTACACGTACATTGCGCAGTACGAGCTGGTCGCCAACGGAACGGTGTTCGACCTGGCCGGAACACACGGCCCGCAGAGCATATCGGGCGACACCGGCAATCCGCGGCAGCGTGCGGTGGCTTCGCTGACTTGGAACCTGGGTGACTTCTCCGCCACCGCTACGGTGAATTTCCAGAGCTCCTTCAAGATCACCGATCCTTCCTCGGGCTACAACACCTGCTTGAGCGCGTTGGTTGGCCGTTCGCCGTCGGCCTACGGCTCGGCGATTTCGTCCTCGGTGACGACGCTGCCGAGTGCGTGGTACCCGTATTGCTCCGTCGACCATTTCACCAGCACCAACCTGTACGCCCAATATCAGGTTAACGACCACCTGCAGGTGCACGGCTCGATCACCAACCTGTTCGATCAGGTGGCGCCGGTCGACCTGCAAACCTACGGCGGTGGCGGCGGACTTGCCTACACGACCCTGGATCAGGACGGCGCCATCGGCCGCTTCTTCCTGGTGGGTGCCACGTTGAAGTTCTAGAATCGAATCCGCCGGCGCGAATCCTCGCGCCGGCGGTTTTCGTGCAACCTATCGACCGGGTCCCTGAGACGGCCCGATCTGTCGCGTAACCTCCAGCGTTGCCGCACCTGGACCGAAGCGCCGCTCCGTACGGATTGCGAGACGTGCCAAAATTCCTCCGCTTCCTTTCAATGCTGTAGGAGTTCAGGATCTACCGATGGCACTTACTCTTTACTGGGGCAGCGGAAGCCCCTTCTCCTGGCGGGTGTTGTTGGCGCTGGAGCACAAGGGGCTTCCCTACGAGTCCCATCTGCTGCATTTCGACAAGCAGGAGCATCAGTCCCCGCCGATGCTGAAGATGAATCCGCGCGGCCGGCTGCCGGTCCTGAAGGACGGCGACTATGTGGTGTTCGAATCGGTGGCGGTGCTCTACTACCTGGACGTGAAGTATCCCCGGGTGCCGATTTTCGGGATGAGCCCCGAGGAAGCCGGCGTCATCATGCGCGTGATCTGCGAGTTCCAGACCTACGCGGAGCCTTCCTTGTCGAGGATCGTCAATGCGATCTTCAGCGACGAGGTGGCGGGAGCCTTCGACGAGCTCACCGATGCCATGCACGTGGCGGGGCGCGAGGCCCGAACCATCGAGGGGCGGCTGAGCAAGGAGCTCTGGATCGTCGGCGAGCACTATTCGGCCGCCGACATGGTCATTTTCCCCTGGATCCAGCTGCTGCGGCGGGCCTTGAACAAGACGGCGGCCGCGGAGCTCGGCGCGCGCTTCCTACCCATGGAACGAAACTATCCCGCCCTCGCGCGCTGGATCGCCCGCATCGAATCCCTGCCGGGCTACGACCGCACCTATCCGCCTCACTGGCGCGAGCCCTGACCAGGCGCCGCCAGCTGGACCACGCGCTTTCCAGCGGAATTTGGGATTCTCGGCGCCGCCCTGTAGGCTGGCGACGGGCTCCCCGAGGGACCCTTTACACACCAACAACGGGGTAACGAAAAAATGGGAACGAAGTTATGAGCAGCCACGAAGTGCATGTGAAATTTGCGGGCAGGATCGTATTCGTCGGTTTCGGCAGCATCGGCCAGGGAGTCTTGCCGCTGATCTTGCGTCACATAGGCACTTCGGCAGACCGCATCACCATCGTGACCGCTGAAAATGCGGGACGGGCCGAGGCCGATCAATTCGGGGTCAAATTCGTCAAGACCGCCCTGACCCGCGAGAACTACCGCCAAACGCTCGAGCCCCTGCTCGGCCAGGGGGACTTCCTCCTCAACCTGTCGGTGGACGTGTCGAGCACCGCGCTGATCGAGTTGGCGCGCGAGCGCGGCGCGCTGTATCTCGACACCTGCATCGAGCCCTGGGCGGGCGGCTATACGGACTCGAAGCTGTCCGTGGACGCGCGCAGCAACTACACCATGCGCGACGCCGCGCTGGCGCTGCGCCGGACGCCGGGCGGTGCGAATGACGCTCCGACGGCCGTGCTGACGCACGGCGCGAACCCGGGCCTCGTGTCTCATCTGGTCAAGCAGGCGCTTCTCAACATCGCCAAAGACGTAGGTTTGAACACCCCGGTCCCCACGACCCGCGAGCAATGGGCGAAGCTCGCCCAATCCCTGGACATCAAGGTGATCCACGTCGCCGAACGCGACACCCAGGTGAGCCGGGACCCGAAGAAACTCAATGAGTTCGTCAACACCTGGTCGGTGGACGGCTTCGTGAGCGAAGGGGCGCAGCCCGCCGAGCTCGGCTGGGGAACGCACGAGAAGCATTTTCCGGCGGACGGCGGCCGCCACGAGGTGGGATCGCGCTGCGCCATCTACCTCAATCGCCCGGGCGCGAGCACCCGCGTGCGAACCTGGACGCCCAAGGCGGGTCATTTCCATGCCTTCTTGATCACGCATTCCGAGGCGATATCGCTGGCGGATTACTACACGGTGACCGAGGGCGGACGCGCCGTCTACCGCCCGACCACCCACTACGCCTATCATCCGAGCGACAACGCGGTGCTGTCGGTGCACGAGTTCGCGGGGCGCAATTGGCACCTGCAGGACTCGAAGCGGATCATGCTGGACGACATCATCGGCGGCATCGACGAGCTCGGGGTCCTGCTGGCCGGCCACAGGAAAAACGCCTACTGGTACGGCTCCCAATTGTCGATCGAAGAGGCGCGAAAATTGGTGCAGTACAATAGCGCCACCAGCCTTCAAGTCACAGTCGCGGTGCTGGCCGGCATGGTCTGGGCGATGGAGAATCCCCGCCGCGGCATCATCGAGCCGGACGAGATGGACTACGAGCGCCCGCTCGAGGTCGCGATGCCGTATCTCGGCAAGGTGGTCGGCGAATACACCGATTGGACGCCGCTCTATCAGCGCGGCGAGCTGTTCGCCGAGGATCTCGATACCGCCGACCCCTGGCAGTTCAAGAACGTGCGAGTCATCTGAGCGATCGCATCGTCGATGCGGAACCCATGGGCCTCACGGACGAGGCCCGTCACTCCCGAGGCCGAGGTCCGTAACTGACGGCGATCACCGTAAAGGTCTGATTTCCCGCCGGCAGCGCCACGGTGACCGAATCGTCCAGCCGCTTCCCCAGCAGGGTCGAGCCCAGCGGCGAATCCATGCTGACGTAGTCGTCGGCCATGTCGAATTCGTCCGGGCCTACCAGCCGGTACCAGGCCAGGCTCCCATCCTCGCTTTCCAGCTGCACCCAGGCGCCGAAGAATACCCGCCCGGCGTCGCGGCGCGCGCCCGGCGCCACAACATCGACGACCGTCATCCCCTCCAGGCGCTTGCGCAGAAAGCGCACGCGCCGGTCGATCTCGTGCAGCCGTTTCTTGCCGTAGGTGTACTCGGCATTTTCCGAGCGATCGCCCTGCGCGGCGGCCGCGGCGACGGCCGCGGTGACTTTCGGGCGCTCGTCATGCCAGAGCTCATGCAACTCGTCCCGCAGGCGCTTGGCTCCTTCGGGGGTGATGTACTTCGAACCGGGCGGGGTGGGCGCTCTATACCTTGACACGTTGCAATAGAGGGGACTTGTTGCTAAGGGCGTGAAGCGGTTCCAAGCCGCGGGCGGTCGACTGAGCGCTCGTTCACAGAAATCAGGCACCCATTATTACTAAGCTTTGTCCCATGAGCGCCAAATACTACACCCACTTCATCGCGCAGTCGGACGGCGCCATCGAGTACAGCGAGTACCGAGGCGTGGTCGAATTGCTGGGTTCCCAGGGCACCGTACAGGGCAGCCGCGAGATCGCCCGAATGCTGGCGCGCAGCTTCGATCTCGACGAAATGGACATCCAAGTGCTGCAGTGGCATCAGCTGCATTGAACCGATATCCCCTAGCGGGCTTTACTTCCCTTCATTGAAGTCCGCATCTCCGCCCCGAGCTCAACACTCGGGGCTTTTTTTTGCCGGTGGTAGACTTAAGGGGCAGGTCCCCCCGTCGAGGGACCGGAAGGGGAATTCGAGATGCGCTTATTCGTTGTCAGGACCGGGGTGTTCGCCCTCGGTGTCGTCGCCGCCGTTTTCCTCTCGGGTTGCGGATACAACAGCCTCCAGACCCAGGACGAACAGGTCAAGTCGGCCTGGTCGGAGGTCATCAATCAATACCAGCGCCGGGCCGACCTCATCCCGAACCTGGTCAACACCGTGAAGGGATATGCCGCGCAGGAGCAGCAGGTGCTGATCGGCGTGACCGAGGCGCGCGCCAAGGTGGGGTCGATCCAGGCGACGCCCGAACTGGTGAACGATCCGCAGGCTCTCGCCAAATTCCAGGCCGCTCAGGGTGACCTGTCGAACGCGCTGTCGCACCTGATGGCGGTGGTCGAGAACTATCCGCAGCTCAAATCCGATCAGAATTTCCGCGATCTGCAGGCGCAGCTCGAGGGGACGGAAAACCGCATCACCGTCGCCCGCAACCGCTACATACAGGCCGTGCAGAATTACAACGTCACCGTGCGCAGCTTCCCCGTCAACCTCACCGCCATGATGTTCGGCTACAAACCGAAGCCCAATTTCACCGTGGAGAACGAGGCAGCCATCTCCAAGCCGCCCTCGGTCGATTTTTCGGCGTCGCCGCCCGCCGCCGCCGCGCCGCCCGCCGCCGCGCCGCCCACCGCCGCACCGTCGCATTGACCGTCGAGTGAGCACCCCGCCATGCGGTCGCCGAGCTCTGGCCTTCGCAGGCCTCTGTCTCGCCGCCCTTCTCGCCCACGGGGATGTGGCGGTTCCGCCGCTCACAGGCCGCGTCATCGATCTCACCGGGACGCTCTCGGGCGGAGCGGTCAACCGCATCGAGAGCGAGCTGGCCGCGTTGGAGGCGAAAAAAGGCAGCCAGATCGCCGTATTGATCGTCCCCACGACCCAGCCCGAGGAGATCGAGCAATACGGCATCCGCGTCGCCGATCAATGGAAGCTCGGACGCAAGGGCGTCGATGACGGCGCGATCCTGATCGTCGCCAAGGACGACCGACGGGTGCGCATCGAAGTGGGATATGGCCTGGAAGGGGCGCTGCCGGATGCGACCGCGAACCGCATCCTCGACGAGACCATCAAGCCGCGGTTCAAACAGGGCGACTACGACGGAGGGGTCGAGGCCGGCGTCGAACAGATGATCGCGGTGGTCGAGGGCGAGCCCCTGCCCGAGCCGGACCGGCAGTGGGAACACCACGTCGGAGGACTGGAGAATGTCCTGCCGTTCGCGCTGGTGGCCGTCGTGGTCGTGAGCGGTCTTTTCAGAAGCCTGTTCGGCCGGCTCTTCGGCTCCGTGGCAACAGGAGGCCTGGCGGGGGGCATCGTGTGGCTGATCAGCCATGCGCTCGCGCTCGGGCTCGGGGTCGGCGTGCTGTCTTTCCTGTTCGCGTTGCTGCTGGGCGCGAGCCGCGGCTGGTCCGCCGGCCAGGGCGGGTGGGGCGGCGGACTGGGGAGCGGCCTGGGAGGGCTCGGCGGCTTCGGTGGCGGCCGTGGCGGCGGCTTTGGGGGCGGTGGAGGATTCAGCGGCGGGGGCGGGGGTTTTGGGGGCGGCGGCGCCTCGGGGAGCTGGTAGATGCGCCTGGGACGCTTGCTCCGACACGTTGCTGCGACGCATTGGCGGACCCGGATGCTGTTCCCGGCCGCCACTCTGGATGCCATCGAAGAGGCGATCGGCCGGACCGAGAAAACACATGGCGGGGAGATCCGCTTCGCGATCGAGACTTCGCTGACGCCGCTGCAGATCCTCGGGGAGCTCACGCCGCGCGCTCGAGCGCTCGAGGTATTCGCTCACCTGCGGGTATGGGATACCGAAGCCAACAACGGTGTGTTGATCTACGTTCAGATAGCCGATCACAGTGTCGAGATCGTGGCGGATCGGGGCGTCGCGAGCCGCGTGACTCCGGGCGAATGGGACGCCGTCTGCCGGATGATGGAGGAACATTTTCGCGCGGGGCGGTTCAAAGTCGGCGCGGTCGCGGGGGTGGAGGCGGTCGGCGCATTGCTGTCCCGCCATTTCCCCGCCCCGGCGGCGGTCCCCGAGTCGTTGGCCGGCAACCAATTGCCTGACCGCCCGACTTTGCTGTAGATAGGTCCCCCATGATCGCCAAATTCGCGAAAGCTTCGAAGGGTCGCACCGCCCTCGCGCTGGTCCTGTGCCTGAGTGCCGCGGGCTGCGCCTTGTTCAAGACCGCGCCGCCGCCTCCGCCGCCTCCTCCGGCGCCCCCGCCCCCGGCGCCGGAGCTGCCGAAGCCGATCGCCACCCATCGCTTCGAATTGAGTCCGGAAAGCGGCGACATGGTGGGCTACGTGCAAAAGACCGCGGTCGGCAAGGACGACACCCTGCCGGACATCGCACGACGCTTCGACGTGGGATACGAGGAGCTCTTGCTCGCGAACCCGGGCGTCGATCCCTGGCTGCCGGGCGTCGGACGGGAGGTCGTCCTGCCGACCCAATTCGTGCTGCCGGCCGCCCCGCACGAGGGAGTGGTGGTGAACGTCGCGGCGATGCGCATTTTTTACTATCCGCCGCACAAGAAGGGCGAGCCGCAGATCGTCTACACCCATCCGATCGGCATCGGCCGCGTCGGCTGGAAGACGCCGGAGGGAACCACCAAGATCGTCGCTCGGGAGAAAGATCCCGTGTGGGTGGTGCCGGCCTCGGTGCGCAAAGAACACGCCGAGGACGGCGACATGCTCCCGGCGGTCGTACCCGCGGGACCCGACAATCCGCTGGGCCAGTACGCGTTTCGCCTGAGCTGGCCGAGCTATTTGATCCACGGGACCAACAAGCCCTACGGCGTGGGCATGCGCTCGAGCCACGGCTGCATGAGGCTCTACCCCGAGGACATCGCCGTGTTCTTCGACCTCATACCGATCGGCACCAAGGTGACCGTCGTCAATCAACCCTACCTGTTCGGCTGGCGCGACGGCACGCTGTATCTGCAGGCCTACGCCGTCATGGAGGACGATTCGCGCGATTGGAACAAGAACCGCAAGCGTCTGCTCGCGAATCTCATGAACCCCAAGCAGCGCGCGAAAATCGGCAATCGGATCGCGGGCGCCGACAAGGACATCGACTGGCAGCGCGTGGGTGATCTGGCCCATGCCGCCCGCGCGATTCCGGTGCCGGTGACCGGCGGCCAGCCGGGACTCGACCAGGTGCTGGCCAACTCGGTGGTCGTCGAGAACACGCTGCCCCAAGGGTCCAACTGGGACGGCAAGTCGGGCCTGTTGGTGGACGAGAAAACCTACAACGAGACGATCACCGGCAAGAGCGAAGCACCGCCCGCCGCGCCCGCCGGCGCCGTGCCCGCCGCGGGCAGCCAATAAGCGCTGCAGTGGGCCGTACGATGCGCTCGAGTGTTGCGCGCCCGGCGATGGCCGCCGGCGCCATCTGGCTGCTGACCGTTTCGGCGGTCCCGGCCGCCGGATCCGATCTGGCCCCGATTCAATCCGGCCTGGACTATCACTCGTTCGCCAACATCGATCAATTTCGCGTCACGCGCGTCGAACTGAACCTGCGTGTCGACTTCGTCAACAAGGTGCTGTACGGCGCGGTCGCCCTCCAGGTCAAGCGCCTCGACCCGAACGCGACCCAGCTGGTGCTCGATTCGCGCGACCTCGACATCCGTGACGTGAGCGAGAAGCCCTCGCACGTGCTCGGCGCGCTCTCGAAGAGCGAGACCACCTGGGTGAGCCGGCCCTTTCATGTGGATCGGGGGGATCCGCTGCTGGGAAGCCCTCTGGTGATCGAGCTTCCGCCGCTTAAGAAAGCCACGGAGACCATCAAGATCGAGTACGTGACGTCCCCCACGTCGCCCGCGCTGCAATGGCTCACCGACAAGCAGACCGCCGGCAAGCACCACCCCTTCATGTACACGCTGTCGTACCCGATCGGGGCGCGCAGCTGGATCCCGCTGCAGGACACGCCACAGGTGCGTGCGGCCTATTCGGCGGTCATCCACACCGACGACGGCGTGCTCGCCGTGATGAGCGCGAAGAACGATCCGAAGGTGAAGCGCAACGGCGAATATTCCTTCGTCATGTCGGACCCCGTGCCCTCGTGCCTGATCGCGCTGGCGGTGGGCGATCTGCGCTTCAAGGAGACGGGGCCGCGGACCGGCGTTTACGCGGAGAAGCCGCTGCTGGATCAGGCCGCGAAGGATTTCGCCGACACGGAGACGATGCTGAAGTCGGCCGAGCGCATGTTCGGCCCCTACCGTTTCGACCGATACGATGTGGTGGTGATGCCGCCGAGCTTTCCGATCCTGGAGGTCGGCAATCCGGAAGCGCCGTTCCTCACGCCGACGGCCGTCACCGCGGACCGCAGTCAGGAGTCGCTGGTGGCGCTGGCCCTGGCACAGGCTTGGGCGGGCGGCCTCGTGAGCGCATCCAGCTGGCGCGATGCATGGATCAACGAGGGACTGTCCCGTTACATGCGAAACCGGCTGATCGAGGAGCTGTACGGGAGCCCCCGCGCTGCGGCGGAGAGCTGGCTCACGCTGCGCTCGCTGCGCGATGACCTCGCCAAGCAAAGCGCCGGCGACCAGGCGCTTGCGGCGGATCTGCGGGGCAAGGACCCGGGCATTACCGGGCGGCAGGCCGCCTTCGAGAAGGCGGGCCTGTTCTTCGCATACCTCGACGCCCGGTTCGGGCGCGAGCGGCTCGACGCCTTCCTGCGCGGATATTTCGATCGCTTCATGCTCAAGAGCGTCGATACGGATCAGTTCATCGGCTACCTCAAGGACAACCTGCTCGACCGCTTTCCGGGCATCGTGAGCCGTGAGCAGGTGCTGGCCTGGGTCACCTCGACCGGCATCCCCGGCGATGCGCCGCTGCCCGCATCCTCGGCATTCGACGCCGTCGATGCGGCGCGAAGCGCATGGCTCACGGGCAAGGTCCCCGCGAAGAAGATCGACAGCCGCGGCTGGGAGACGCCGCAGTGGGTTTACTTCCTGTCCGGGATGCCCGCGACGCTGCGCCGTGATCAGATGGCGGATCTGGATCAGGCGTTCGGCTTGAATCGATCTGCCGATGCGCAGGTGGCTGGAGGCTGGTTCCTGCTGGTGATCCGCAACGGCTATCAGCCCGGGTTCCAGCGCCTCGAGGAGTACCTGGAATCCACGGGCCGTTCATCGTTGATCGTGCCGCTGTATGCGGAGCTCGTGAAGACGCCGGCAGGCGCCACTCTGGCGAGACGCGTCTACGCGCTGGCCAAACCGTTCTATCAGGCGCGCACGGTCGCCGCCGTGGATGCGGTGGTGCACCCGGATGCCGGGAGCGACGATGACGAGTGAGTGGATGAAAGTGATGCTCGAGGAGATCGAGCGCAAGAGACTGGAGGCCGATCAGGCGCGGGCCGAGGAGGATCGGCGCGCCGCGGAACGCATCGCCGAGCGCGACGCGGGGGGCAAGGCGGGGACGCATGATCCCGCTCAAGGATGACCGTTTGTCCTCTGTGCTAAAGTACGGCCCGTCGCAACGAGGATCCTATTTTGTGACGCCCAGCATCCTGGGGCTCCGGGTACAAGAAGAACGAGGCCCTGATCAGACCATTGCGCGGTTGAGCACGGCGCGAACGGCGTTCGTGGGGCGCGCGTTGCGCGGTCCGGTGAACCGGCCCGTCGTCGTGAAGAGCTTCGCCGAATTTCAGCATGTCTTCGGCGGCCTTTGGCAACCGAGCCGCCTGTCCTATGCGGTGGAGCATTTTTTCGACAACGGCGGCGGCGAGGCGCTCATCGTGCGCGTGGTGAACGGCGCGCGCGCGGCCACCCTCACGCTGCGCGCCGGCAATGGCGCGCTGACACTCTGGGCGTCGAGCCCCGGGACGCGGGAGTTCCTCCGCGCGAGCGTCGACTACGACAACATACCGGCGGGGGACACTGCGCGCTTCAACCTGACCGTCCAGCGCGTGCGCATGCAGGGCGGCAACCACGTCGAGGACCAGGAGATATTTCCGCAGTTGTCGATGTCGCGGGACCACGAGCGCCATGTCGCCCAGGTCCTGGCTCAATCCGAGCTCGTGCAGCTGCGCGGCGACCTGCCGGCGGAGCGGCCGGACTGCACCGTGGAGGGCGTCGCAGGCTCGGGCTACGTGAGCTCGAATTCGGACGGCGACGATGGGGCGCCGCTCACCGATTACGACGTTATCGGCTCCAGGATCGAGCGCACGGGCCTGTTCGCCCTCGAGGAGTGCGATCACTTCAACCTGCTGTGCATACCGCCGCCGTCGCGCACGGAGGATGTGGGAATGCCCGTGCTTCTGGTCGCGGAGCGGTATTGCAAAGAGCGCGGCGCGCTCCTTATCGTCGATCCCCCCTACGGCTGGCACACCGCGGATGACGCGCTCCTCGCCCTTCGCGATTTTCCGCTGCAGAGCGAAAACGCGCTCATGTACTTTCCGCGCGTGCTGGCTCACGACAAGCTGCGCGGGCACTTCGAGTCCTTCGCGCCCTGCGGCGCCGTCGCGGGCATGCTGGCCCGAAGCGATGAAGCGCGCCCGATCTGGGGCGACACGCGCATCGATGAGTCCGTGCTGCGGCCGGGTTATCGTCCGGTCTGTCTGGTGCCCGAAGACCGGCGCGCGCGCCTGCTGCGCCGGGGCGTCAATACCCTGCAGGCCGTGCGCACGGTGGGCCGTCCCGGCGCCGGGCCGCGCACCCTGGCCGGGGGCTCGGCCGGGACCCAGGATTGGCAGAATCTCGCGGCTCGTCGATTGGCGCTCTTCATCGTGAATTCGATCGAGCGCGGCACCCGCTGGGTGATCGCCGCGCAGTCCGGGCCCGAAACCGCCCATCTGGTGACCGCCCAGGTGCGCGCTTTTTTCGAGGAGCTGCATGAAGCGGGCGCGTTTGGTTCGCGGCGCCGGGAGGAGTCGTTCTACGTCGTGTGCGACCATCGGCGTGGCGCGCCCGGAGAGTTCCATTTCCTGATCGGTTTCGCGGCGGTGAGGCCGATGGAATTTCACGGTTATCGCATCGCGCATTCGGCGTCGGGAACGAAGGTGCAGCCGGCCAGCCTCACCCGCGCTACGCTGGCCGAATTTTGCCCTGAAGAGCTGGACTGGGTCGACAAGCTGGCTATCCAGCTCGAGCCGCCTTGATCGAGAGGCGCCGGTCGAGTTCGGCCGCCAATGAATTGCGCGGCCGCCGGCCGGTTTCGAGCGCAACCGCCGCGAGCCGCGGGACCCCGGGCAGCTCCTCGAGCGCCTGCCGCGCATGGCGGTACCCGGCCTCGATTGCGCGATCGAAGGCCTGCCAGTTGAGCAGCCCGATCCCCGGGAGCGGCGGCTTCAGAATGACATCGGCGACGCGGGCCGCCGAGCTCGACACGTTGTTGATCAGACCGGCGTGCATGAGGATCTGAAAGATATTGATGCGCCGCCGGCCGCCGCGGCCGCGCGCGAAGAAACGCCAGAACGGCGGAGCGTCCGCCGGAGCGAGCTCGACCGGAAAGCTGCGATCGGCCCCCACGTCGCAACCGATCACATAGCCGGGCGCGTGGCGGCGCATCAGGTCCACCGGCAGATTGTTCAGGGCGGCGCCGTCCACCAGCACCTGCTCGCCGTCGAACACCGGCGGCATCACGCCCGGAATCGCGACGGCGGCACGGAGCGCAATCGCGAGCGGACCCTGCCGGTGCTCGAGCGCGCGTCCGGTGGTGAGATTCGCGCTGATGCAGAAGTACGGCAGCCTGAGATCCTCGATCGACATCCCGCCGTACTCCCGCTCGAGGAGACGCAGGACCTTGCGGCCGCGCGTGAGCGCAACGAGCGGAAAAGTGTAGTCGTTCACCGGATTGGTCTGCACGAAGCTGCGCCGGTAGCGCACCATCATCTCCTCGTCGCTCCAACCCATCGCGAGGCCGGCGGCGATGATGGCGCCGATGCTCGCGCCGCCTACGAAATCGAGCGGCACCCGCGCCTCGCGCAGCGCCCGGATGACGCCGAGGTGGGCGAAGCCGCGCGCACCCCCGCCTGACAACACCAGGCCCACACCGCGCCCCGTCACGAGCCGCGTGAACCGCGCGAGATCGGCGCCATCCACGATGTGGTGATGAAGCTCGACCGGCAGCGTCGGCAGCCAGTGGGCGGCCGCTCCGGCAGCGAAGGACGAGGGATGCAGGAGCGCCAGCTCGACGTGCGCCCCGCTGCGGGCCGCGGCGTCGGCCACGCTTCGAGGCCATGGACGCACGCCCGCGTCCGCGCGTGCCAGCGCCACGATCACGTCCGCCTGCCGGCAGCACTGCCGGGTCCAGCCGGAATCGGCCGGATCGGCCACATAAACCACGTAATCGTTCGATTCCTCGAGCCGGCTGAACCAGTCCGAGGTGTGCATGCCCGCCCGCACGTCCCACACCAGTTCGGCGCGGCCGGAGCATCCGAGCTCCTCCACCCATCGGGCGGCGAAGCCGATCGCGTCGACCTCCTCGCTGTTGGGCACCAGGGTGAATACGCGCGCGTGCGCGTTCCTGCTCGGGGCGGAGTTGCTCCTGCGCAAGCGCCGGGCGCTCAGCCTGGCCATGGCCAGCGGGAATTCGCCGCCGATCGATGCCGCCGCGTCGAGCACCGCTCGAGGCAGCAACAGGATTTCCGAATCGCGCAGGGCAATCACCGTCGCGCTGCGCGGCTCACCCAGCAGCCAGCCGGCCTCGCCCACCAGTTCGCCGCGCTCGATTTCAGCCGCGAACGCGGCGTGGCCCGGCACGCGCACGCCGAGCCGGCCGCTCGCGAGCAGATATACTCCTTCGGATGCCGAACCGGATTCGAACAGCACGTTGCCGGCCGGGACCGAGAACTGTACGGCGCCTGCGGCGAGCATCTGGAGCACCGCCGGGGGCACGTCTTTGAGATCGGCGCTGCTCTCGAGGCAGTCGATCGAGCGGCGCAGCTCCTGCCGATCGTCCGGTAGTTCTTCCTCCAGAGCCATGGAGGATGTATCGGCCGCGAGGCGGTCATTCTTTAACATTAACGAGGCGGGGTAAGGGGTTATGTCGTTGACGGTGGTGTTCTCTCACGGCAAGGAGAGCGGGCCCTGGGGCCGCAAGATCACCGCCATGGCGGCCCTGGCGCGCGATTTGGGCTGCGGGGTCGAGTCCGTGGATTATCGCGGGATCGACGATCCGGCGGCCCGGGTCGAGAAGCTCGTCACGATCGGCGCCAGGATTCGCCAACCGCTGGTGCTGGTGGGCTCGAGCATGGGCGGACATGTGTCCGCCGCGGCCTGCGCCCGGTTGATGCCCCGCGGGGTCTTCCTATTGGCGCCCGCCTTCTACATGCCCGGCTTCGAGGCGTACACGCCGCAGGATGTGCCATGCCCCACCGCCATCGTGCACGGCTGGCACGACGACATCGTGCCGGTCGACAACAGCATCCGCTGGGCGCGCGAGCACCACGCCGCGTTGCACGTGCTGAATTCCGATCACCGGTTGGAGGACCGCATCGAGGCGATTTGCTCGCTCTTGAAATCGTTCCTCGCGCAGATCCAGCGTGGGGCCGGCTAGTGGGGGGCGGACGGCGCCGCAATGTCCGGGGGCAGTGAATCCGGCGCCGGCGATTCCCTTGGCTGATCGAGCTTGGCCTGTGCGAGCTCGCGCAGACTCTCGCCCAGCCTCTCGCCGGTGCGCTTCCCCATGGCGTCGAACCCGGCTCCCATCGAGGCGTTGTAGGCGTTCACATAGCGGACCCCGGCCGGCGACTCCAGGAAGGACAACAGCCGCTTGAGGTCGGAGTCGCTCATGTCCCGGTACGAATAGGACAGGAAGCGGCGCATGGGAACGCGCATGCTCTCCTCCAGTTCCGCGCGCCCGGCATCGCCGGATTTCTTGGCGCGCGCGGCGATGCTGGCCTGATCCAACCCGGATCCGATGGCCGTGCCGACGGCCACGGCCTGCCCCATGCTCAAGAACACATCCACCGTCGATTCCGACGAGCGCGCCGCCCTCTCGAGCTTTTCGATCACCGCATCGCGCTTGGTTGTGGAGGGCGCGGTGACCACGCCGTCCATCACCTTTTCGATCATCTCCTGCCCCATGGTCGCGGAAGCCACATCATCCGCCACCATCCGCTTCCCCAGATCGCTGGAGAGAAAGGCCTGGGTCTTGGCGACGGTCTCGGAGTCCAGATTCTGCGCGAGCGCGCTCAGCGCCGGCGCCTCGAATACGTCGATGCGAAAACCGCGCTGTGCGGCGGCCGTGACCGCCGCGAGCTGCTCGGCGGAGAGCTTGGCGGAGGTGTCCTTCTCGAACATCTGCCGGACCTGGGCCGGCATCGTGCCCAGGGACGCGCGCACCTGCTCACGTACCTTAGCCTCCTGATAGATCGTCGCCGCGGTATCGATGTCGACCGTCGGGCCGGCCGCGTGGATGACACCCGCGAACGACCACCCGCCGATGACCAAAAGCGCCGCGGCTCCACGCACCATGCCTCTACTCCGAGTGACTGTTTGCATCGGGGAATTGTACACTCATCCACTCCGCAGGCCGGGTTACGAGGTTGCAAATGGGCGTGCTCGATGCTTCGACTGTGTTGCTGGCGGTTTTGTTCATTCAGGGATGCTCATTCCGGTAAGCGCGCGCAACCGCGAACGACCTCATGAGCCCCATACGCGGCTTGAGCGGAGCCTGGCGCTGGGCCGTGCGCAGGACCCTGGGTTTGTGGGTGAAGGCGACCATCAAGCCCGACGACATCGCCGAAACACTCGCGGCGCGGGGGCGCCCCGTGTGCTATGTGCTCGAGAACGAGAGCCGCGCCGATTTCGCGGTGCTCGACAACGCCTGCGCGAAGCTCCATATGCCGCGCCCGGATCGATGCTTCGCACTGGCCCGCCAAAGCGTTCTTTTCGGTTCGCGCAATCGTTCGCGAGCCCCGCGCTACCTGGTGCAGATGGTGGACGCCACCGCGGTGGATCCCGTTTTCGACGCCGACCTCGTCCCGGTGTCGATTTTTTGGGGCAGGGCGCCGCACAAGGAACAAAGCCTCTGGCGGCTATTGTTCGCCGAGAACTGGGTGCTGGTCGGGCGCTTTCGCAAGATGCTCAGCGTGCTCGTCAACGGCCGCAATACCGTGGTGTACTTCGGGGAGCCGGTGGCGCTGCGCGAGACCCTGCAGGGCCTGCCTCCGCCGCGCGCGGTCCGACGGCTGATGCGCTCGTTGCGCGGCGTCTTCCGGGCGCAGCGGGCGTCGACCATCGGACCCGATCTTTCGCATCGCCGCACCATGGTGGCGCACATCCTGCGCACGCAGGCCGTGCGTCACGCGGTGCGCGGGGAGATGCATGCGCGGCGGGAACTGGCGGCGGCGGCCCGCGGCCGCGGCAGGGCGGGTCTGCGACGCAGGGCGCGGCGCCGCGCGGTGCTGCTGACCGCACGGCAATATGCCATGGAGATCGCGGCGAATTATTCCCAGCCCTTCATTACATTCATGGCCTCCATCCTCAGGCGCCTGTGGACGTGGCTTTATGACGGCGTCGAGTTCGAGCACGTGGAGAAGCTGCAGGAAATCGGCGACGGCGCCGAGATCATCTACGTGCCCTGCCACCGCAGCCACATGGACTATCTGCTGCTGTCATACGTCATCTATCTCAAGGGCTTCGCCGTGCCGCATGTCGCCGCCGGCGTCAATCTCAACCTGCCGGTAATCGGACGATTCCTGCGCAAGGGCGGCGCATTCTTCCTGAGGCGCAGCTTCAAGGGGCATCCGCTGTACGCCGCCGTGTTCACCAAGTATCTGGGGTTCATGATGGAGCGGGGCCATCCGCTCGAATATTTCGTCGAGGGCGGACGCAGCCGGACCGGGCGGCTGCTGTCGCCGCGCACCGGCATGCTGTCGATGACGGTGCGCAGCTATCTCAAGCAGCCGAAGCGGCCCGTGGTGTTCATGCCCGTTTATTTCGGTTACGAGCGGATCGTCGAGGGGCGCACCTATATCGGCGAACTGTCGGGCCGCCCGAAGGAGAAGGAAAGCGTCATCGGGGTGATCAGGTCCCTGCCATCCGTGCTGCGCAGCAAATTCGGCAAGGTTCACGTCAACCTCGGCGAGCCCATCGTGCTCGACGAGCTGCTGGACGCGTACAACCCGAGCTGGCGCGGCGCGCCGTCAGGCGCTCAGGAGGATGCGTCGCCGCCCGGCTGGATCGCCGAGCTGATCTCGGACCTAGCTTTCCGCGTCGTCAGCGGCATCAACGCCGCCGCGGCCGTGACGCCCATCAATCTCGTCTCCATGGCGGTCCTGGCGATGCCCCGGCAGGCGCTGCTGGAGGCCGACCTCGAGCGGCAGCTCGATCTGTACCAGCGGCTGCTGCGCGATGCGCCGTACGCGCCGCTGGTCACCGTCACCACCGAGACCCCGGAGCAAATGATGC
The DNA here is from genome assembly GCA_963736185.1 of uncultured Gammaproteobacteria bacterium. Lineage (GTDB taxonomy): Bacteria > Pseudomonadota > Gammaproteobacteria > Steroidobacterales > Steroidobacteraceae > Bog-1198. The sequence goes on from CAVTNZ010000051.1 coordinate 34,175, forward strand.
GCTACGCGGAATCGATGGGCATGCTGGAACGCCAGGCGCACCCATTGGGCGACATCATGCGCATGACCTCCGAGCGGGCGGTGCTCGCCACCTATTACCGCAACAATATTCTGCATCTGTTCGCGATGCCCTCGCTCCTTGCGTGCTGCTTCGTCGGCAATGCGCGGATGCGCACCGAGGACATCAAGCGTCTGGCCTGGCGCGTTTATCCCTACATCCGCGCGGAGCTCGCGCTGCGCTGGCCGGAGGAGGAGATCGGCTCGGTCACCGACTCGCTGCTCGACGCGCTGGCCCGCTCCGGTCTGCTGCAGCCGAACGAGGATCGCAGCGAATGGCGGCGCCCCGCGCCCACCTCGCTCGAGGCCATACAGCTGTCGCTGCTCGCGGAGTCCACGATCCAGACGCTGGAGCGCTACTATCTGGTGATCGCGGTCCTGCTGCGGGCGGGCTCGGGAAACATCACCCACGAGGCGCTCGAGGAGCGCTGCCACCTGATGGCGCAGCGCATGTCGATTCTTTACGGCCTGGATTCCCCCGAGTTCTTCGACAGGAGCCTGTTCAGGAGCTTCATCGACCTTCTCGGGAGTCGCCACGTGGTCGCGACGGGTGAGGACGGCACGCTGGTGTTCGGGGAGCCGTTGTTCGGTGTCGCGGCCGACGCGCAGCTGGTCCTGTCCGAGCAGCTGAGACACGACATCCTGCAGTCAACCTTGGGGCAGTAGGGCTAGTCCCAGCTCCCGCCGCGTCCCCGTTTGGTGCTCGAGCGCTTCTTCTTCGAGTCTATGCGCCGCTCCTTGGAAGCCCGCGTCGGGCGGGTCTTCCGGCGGATCTTGGGCTCGATCAGGGCAGCGCGAATCAGATCGGCCAGCCGCTCGAGCGCGGAGCGGCGGTTCTGTTCCTGACTGCGTTCATCTCGCGCGGTGATCAGGATGGTGCCGTCGTCGACCAGCCGTTGTCCCGCCATGCGCCGCAGCCGATGCTGGGCGGGGGCGGGGATGCTCGTGTTCCGATGCAGCAGGAATCGCAGCTGCACGGCGCTCGAGACCTTGTTGACGTTTTGGCCCCCGGGCCCGGAGGAGCGGATGAATTTCCACTCCAGCTCTTCGTCGGGAATCGCTACTTGCTCCGAGATGGCGATCGGCACGGCGGTTCCGTCAGTCGAGCTCGATGCGCGAGTCATGGATTCGAATCTCGCGCTGGGCCACCGGGATGGTGATCTTGTTCTCCTTGAACAGCGCCCAGATGGTGCGGTTGACCTCGGAGCGCACGTTGTTCACCCCCTCCTGGGGGTCGGAGATCCAAAACCGCAGTTCCAGCTCGATGCCGTGGTCTCCGAATTGCATCAAGCGCGACACCGGCGGAGGGTCGCGCAATACCCGTCTCTGTCCCTCGCAGGCCATCAGCAGGACCTGCAGCGCGAGTTCGGGGTCGTCCTGGTAGCTGATCCGGATCGGCAGCTTCAATCGAATCCTCGGGTCGGTGTAGCTCCAGTTGATCACGGCGCTCGAGATCAATTGCTGGTTCGGCACCAGCATCTCGATGCCGTCGCGGTCGCGGACCACCACATACCGGCCTCGCAGTTCCTGGACCCATCCAAAATTCTCCGTGCTCGTGCCGCTCTGTCCGGAAAGGCTGATGACGTCGCCCGGTTTGATGGACCGGTCCATCAACAGCACGAAGCCCGAGACGAAATTGGAGGCGATCGACTGCAGGCCGAAACCCAGTCCGAGGCCGATGGCGCCGGTCAGCACGGTCAATGCGGTGAGATCGACGCCCGCGGTATTCAGCCCGACCAGTATGCTGAGCCCGATCAGGAACGCGTTGGCGAACTTGGCGAGCCCGATGCGCGTCGACGGCGCGAGGCTCGACAGCCGCTTCAGGCGGCGGTCGAGCCAGCGGCTCACCCACGCGGCGACCAGCACGAACAAGGTGAGCGTGAACAGGAGCTTCAACACCGACCACACCGTCACGCGGCTCTTGCCGGAGGCGATGCCGATGCTGTCCAGGCCGGCGATGATGGGATCGAGCCATCCGAGGTAATCGGCGGCGAAAGCCAGCCAGATCGCGAAGGTCAGCCGGTTCTCGATGTGTTGCATCCAGGACTTGTTGCCCAGGCTGATCGCAAACAAGAACACCGCGACGCGGATCACCACGAACGCGCCGACCAGCCGCACCGCGGCGTCCATGATGGTCACGTCGAAACGGGCCGCCTCGAGAATGCCGCGCGACAGGAGCACGAAGCCCAGCACGACCACGGCCGGCAACGCGACCAGCACGAGGTGCGTGAGGATGTCGCCGCTCCAGAAAGCGGCCGGTTGCGCCAGGCGCGGCGGCTGCCGGTCGCGCAGCAGCACCGCGGCAAGCCAGCCGAGCGAGAGGCACACCCCCAGGGCCGCGGCTTCGGTCAGCACGTTGCGCGTGAACAGGATGTCCAGGAAGGCCTGCAGATGCAGCCAGATCCCCTGGATCATGCGTTCAGGTCCGGTATCAGCTGGCTCTCCAGCCGCGCGATTTGATCCTTGAGCATGAGCTTGCGTTTCTTGAGGCGCTTCATCTGCAGCTCATCGACCTTGAAGTCCAGGGAGAGCCTGGATATCACATCGTCCAGGTCCCGATGCTCGATTCGAAGTTGACGCAGCCGCTCGATGTTCTTGAACAGGTCGGTGTTGATTTTGTTGTCTTCGTCGTTCACGAGGTCGCTGCTCGTTATGGAATCCGGTGGCGCCACAGCGGGTCGACGCCATCGGGTAGCTTAGCCAACCGGCCCAAAGGATTCCAAGTTAGTTGGGGATCGTGAAAGTCCGATCCCTGGGAGCCCGAGAGGCCGAATCGCATCGCGAGGGCGGCGTTGGCGGCGGCGTGCTGAGCGCCGTTTGCGCCGGTGAGAATCTCGAGCGCGGATCCGCCCGCCGCCGCGAAGTCCGAGACCAGCCTGCGGCGCGCGCCCGACGACAATTTGTACCGGGCCGGGTGGGCCATGCAGGCATCGCCGCCCGCCGCGCGTATCGCGGCGACGGCCTCCTCGATCGGCGGCCAGCCCGCGGCCACGTGCGCGCGCTTGCCGTGGCCGAGATACTTGCGGAACGCATCCTCGGCGCGATGCACGTGGCCGCCGGCCACGAGCGCCGCCGCAAGGTGCGTTCGAGTGGGCACCCCGGGGCTGGCCTGGACCGCCGACAGGAGTTCTGCGCCGGGCAGCCCCGCCTTGGTCAGCGCGGCGCAGATCTTTTGCATGCGCACCCGGCGCCTGCCGGCCTGGGCATCGAGAACGCTTCGAAGCGCGCCCGACGACGGATCGATCCAGAGGCCGAGAATGTGAATCGACTGGTGGCGCCATTCGACGGACACCTCCACGCCCGGGACCAGGGTCACCCCCAGCCGCGCCGCAGCGGCACCGGCCGCTTCGAGCCCGGCGGTGGTGTCGTGATCGGTCAGGGCCAGCATCGCGACGCCCGCCGCCGCGGCTCTTTCCACCAGTTCGGCCGGCGGCAAGCAGCCGTCCGAGCAGGTCGAGTGCGTGTGCAGATCGACGATTCCGCCGGCGCTCACGAGGGGCTTCCGGCCAGCCCGACGGCTTCGAGGCGGCCGCCCGACAGGACGATGAAGCCTTGGGCGCGCTCGAATCCGTCGCTCGTGTAATCGAAGGTGTAGGTGCGCAGCAATCGCCGTCTGCCGCGATCATCGCGGCGCCAGCGAAAGCCCGCGAAGGCAACCGTCTCGTCGAGGAATTGCACCACCGCCCGCGAACAGGCCTCCCGCGCAACGCGATTCGCCGCTTCGCGTGCCGCGAGGGCGCTGTGCCAAACCTTGTACGCTATGCCCAAGCCCGAGGCTCCGATCACGAAAAAAATGAGATCGACGCTCACGGCGCAGAGCTTACCCTGGATTTCCACCCGGCATGCCCCATAGAGGAGACATGAAACACTCCGAAATGGCCCCCGAAATGTCCCTCAGAGTCGATCCCAATGACATGGTGCAATATGTTCAGAGCCTGTTGACCGCGCCGCGTTTGGCGGGCGTTCAGCCGGATCTGGAGACGCCCGTCGCGCGTGCCGCCCAGCTTCGCTGGGGCGCGCTCAACCGCGCTTTCGGCGACGTCCGGCTGCACACCTGGATGCCGCCTCGCACGCGGGGTCAGATTCATGTCCCGGCCGCGCTGATCGCCGCGGCGGGCGTGGCACGGCTCACCATGGCGGGCGACGAGGTGGTGTTCGACATACCGACGTTGCTCGACGCGACCTTGCAGTTCTGCGAGCCGGCGGGGCACGCCTGATGGGCCTTGCTCACGGCTGCGGCGCCTGCGTCTGCGTCTGCGACCGCGTCAACACGCTCGGGTGGCTGAAGGCGATGAAATCGCCGTTGATGACGCTCTCGCGGCAGTTGTAGCGCAGTCGATGGCCGTCCATGCGGGTGACGTGGCCTCCGGCCGCTTCGAGCAGCGCCTGGCCGGCGGCCGTGTCCCATTCCGATGTGGGTCCGAAGCGCGGATAGAGTTCGGCGTTGCCCTCGGCCACCAGGCAGAATTTCAGCGAGCTGCCGATGCCCGTCATTTCGTAGGGCGGGAAGCCCGCCAGATACGCCGCCGTTTCGGGACTCATGTGCGACCGGCTTCCGACCACACGGAGCGGCGAGGCGGGGGCGGAGACTCGGATTTGGCGCACGGCGCCGTGCTCATCCTGCCGATACGCGCCGACGCCTGCGGCTCCCCAGTACGCAACTCCCTGCGCGGGCGCCGTGACGACCCCGAGCACGGCCTCATGCTCGACCACCAGGGCGATATTGACGGTGAATTCCCCGTTCCTCTTCACGAATTCGCGGGTGCCGTCGAGCGGATCGACCACCCATAGCTCCCGCCAGGATCGCCGCACCGACCACGGGGCCTGAGCCGATTCCTCCGACAGCACGGGTATGTCGGGCGTCAATCGCCCCAGGCTCTCGAGAATGATCCGCTGGGATTCGAGATCCGCGAGAGTCAATGGTGAATCGTCGTCCTTGCGCTCCACGCTGAAGGCGCCGTCGTAGACCTTCATGATCGCGGCGCCGGCGCGGGCCGCGATCGGCAGCAAGGCTTCGGCGAGGCCGCGGAGATCTCTCATCGGTTGGTATGATACTCAAATGTCCGAAGATGCAGGGCTCGATTGGTCGAGCATCGACACCGTCCTCCTGGACATGGATGGGACGCTGCTCGATCAGCGCTTCGACAACTGGTTCTGGCAGGAACACCTTCCCGGCCGATATGCCGAGGTGCACGGATTGCCCCATGCGGCCGCGTGGGAGGTGCTCGCGCCGAAATTTCAGGCTGTTCGCGGCACCATGCAGTGGTATTGCATCGATTACTGGAGCGCGGAACTCGGCCTCGACATCGCCGCCATCAAGCGCGAAGCGCTGCACAGGGTGGGATACCTGCCCGGTGCGCTGGATTTTCTCGGCAGGCTCAAAGCGAGCGGAAAGAGGCGGGTGCTCGTGACCAATGCGCATCCCGTGACGCTCGCGATCAAGAACGAGCAATCGCGGCTCACCGATCATTTCGATGCCTGGTATTCGACGCACGCCTTCGATGCGCCCAAGGAGGATGCGCTCTTCTGGCCGCGGCTCAACGCCAGGGAACCGTTCGTCCCGCAGCGCACGTTGTTCATCGACGACAGCCTGCCGGTGCTCGATGCCGCGCACGCCTTCGGCATTGCGTGGCTGCGTGCGGTTCGGTGGCCCGACTCCGGCAGGCCTCGTCAGCACACCGGCCGCTATGTGGCGGTCGACGGGGTCGCAGATCTCATGTAACGGCCGGTGCGCTCCCGCCGGATCCGCCGGACCCCCCTCGGCCTCGACGGCGTCTGCGGCGCCCAGGACGCTCCCCGGCTGGTTTGTCGGCCGAGGCACCCCCGCCGCCTTCCGGAGCGCGCGGCGCGGAGTCGGCGGGCGGCGCGGACCCGCGCGAGGAGGGGCCGCCATGCGCGGAGGAGGCGCCGCGGGAGCGTCGAGGACCGCCCCCCTGGGGCCGGCCTCCCGGGCGGTGTCCGCCGCCGGAGCGTGGACCTCCACCTGAGCGCGGACCTCCGCCTGAGCGCGGACCTCCGCCGGAGCGTGGACCTCCGCCGGAGCGGCCGCCGCCTCGCGAGGGGCCGCTGCGGGGCGCGCGCTCGCGCCATTCGGCGGGCGGCGGTGCGATCACCGCGGCAAGGTCGGCCGATTCGATCGGCGCCCGGGGAATCTGGTGTCCGATATAGCGTTCGATGTCGGGCAGCCCCACGGCGTATTCCTCGCAGCCGAAACTCAACGCATCGCCTTCCGCGCCGGCGCGAGCCGTGCGGCCAATCCGGTGGACGTAGTCCTCCGGGTCGTTGGGAAGGTCGAAATTGAACACATGGCTTACATCGGGAATGTGCAGCCCGCGGGAGGCGACATCGGTTGCGATGAGCACGGCAACGTCGCCGTTGTGGAAGTCGCGCATCATCTTCAATCGCTTGGTCTGCGGCACGTCTCCCGACAGCGCCTGGGCGACGAACCCGTTGGCGGTGAGCGTGCGCTCCAGAACCTCGGCCACGCGCCGCGTGTTGACGAACACCATGGTGCGCTGCGCGTCGATGCGGCGCAGAAGCCCCATCAACAACGGGATCTTCTCCTCGGTCGACGGGAAGTAGAGCACCTGCCGCACGCGATCGACGGTCATCTTGTCGGGCTCGATTCGTATCAGCTCCGGGTTGTTCATGTGCTCGTACGCGAGCTCGAGCACCCGGTGCGACAAAGTGGCGGAAAACATCATGTTCAGGCGAAGCGTCGGGTGCGGCAGCCGTCTTAGAATGAAGCGGATGTCCTTGATGAACCCGAGGTCGAACATGCGGTCCGCTTCGTCGAGCACCGCCACTTGAATATGGCGCAGATCGAACACATGTTGCTTGAAATAATCGATGATGCGGCCGGGCGTCCCGACCAGGACATCGACCCCTTCCTCCAGCACGCGGCGCTGTTTTTCGTAATCGACTCCGCCGAACACGATCGCATGCTTGAGTCCGGTGTATTTCGCGATGCCCTCCGCATCCGAATGGATCTGCACCGCGAGTTCGCGGGTGGGGGCGATGACGATGGCGCGGGGCGCGTTGATCGGCCGATCCGGGGCGCCGGGATCGGTCAGCAACCGGTTGTACAGCGCGATCAAAAACGCCGCCGTCTTGCCGGTCCCGGTTTGTGCCTGGCCGGCGACGTCGTGGCCGGTGAGCGCCAGGGGCAGGGTTTGCGCCTGGATCGGGGTGCAGCGGGTGAAGCCGAGTTCGGCGATGCCCCGTTTCAAAGACTCGGGGATTTGGAGCGAATCGAAAGTCAATTGACTGAGATGGGCGTCTGACATTTTTCCTTTCTGAGCAGCGGAAACTTGCAAAATGGTGAGGGACCGGTTAACAATACCGCCAATCAGGAGCCGGTCTATCCGCTCCCATCAACCGTATCATCGGTACCCTTTTAAGGTAATCAACACCGCTAAACCCGCTGTATTGTGCCCGAACGGCCGCGCATCGTCACTTCGCGCGAATTCGGCCCCCTTTTCCCACGAACCCAACCCCCGCTCAAAGTTCAAAATGAATCTCCAACAGGAGGCATATCCGCAGTGAGTAACCCAACCATCGTTCATACCAGCGACGCCACGTTCGACAAGGACGTGCTCAACTCGGAGAAGCCCGTGCTGCTCGATTTCTGGGCGGAATGGTGCGGACCGTGCAAGATGATCGCGCCCATCCTCGACGAGATCGCCGATCAATACAAAGACAAGATCCGCATCGCGAAGCTCAACATCGACGACAATCCGGCCACGCCGCCCAAGTTCAACATCCGCGGCATCCCCACGCTGATCCTGTTCAAGAACGGCACCGTGGAGGCCCAGAAGGTGGGAGCGGTCACCAAGTCACAGCTGGCGGCTTTCCTGGACAGCAACCTGTGAGAGGCTATCTAGGCAATCAATCCCGCGGCCAGGGCGGCGGGCAACAGGGCGGTCAGGGTGGTGGCGGCGGGCGGCCGAACCGCTCGAACCGGCGCAACGACCGCAACGGCAACACCAACGGAGGCCGTCCCCCGCACGAGGATTACGGCGATCTGCCCGAGGGCGGCGACGATCTGGAGATCATTGCCCAGGCGGACCTCGCGCGCAGCCGCAGTTCGATGAACCTCACCGAGCTGAAGAAGCGCCCCATCAGCGACCTGGTGAAGCTGGCCGAGACCATGGGTCTCGAGAACATGGGTCGCTCGCGCAAGCAGGACATCATCTTCGGCGTCCTGAAGGCTCATGCGCGCAAGGGCGAGGACATCTACGGCGACGGCGTGCTCGAGATCCTGCAGGACGGTTTCGGCTTCCTGCGCTCCTCGGACTCGAGTTATCTCGCGGGGCCCGACGACATATACGTCTCCCCGAGCCAGATCCGCCGCTTCAATCTGCGCACCGGCGACTCGATCTCCGGGCTGATCCGTCCCCCGAAGGATGGAGAGCGCTACTTCGCTTTGCTCAAGGTGGGCGAGATCAATTTCGACTCGCCGGAGAGCTCGCGCGGCAAGGTGCTGTTCGAGAACCTGACGCCGCTCCATCCGACCGAACGCTTGAAGCTCGAGCGCGGCAACGGCTCCACCGAGGACCTGACGGCACGCGCCATCGATCTGGTTGCGCCGATCGGCAAGGGTCAGCGCGGGCTGATCGTATCGCCGCCCAAAGCGGGCAAGACGATGCTCCTGCAGAACATTGCCACCGCCATCACCGCGAATCATCCCGAGTGCTATCTGATCGTGCTGCTGATCGATGAGCGGCCCGAGGAAGTCACCGAGATGGCGCGCACGGTCAAGGGCGAGGTGGTGTCCTCGACCTTCGACGAGCCGGCGAGCCGGCACGTGCAGGTGGCCGAAATGGTGATCGAAAAGGCGAAGCGCCTGGTCGAGCACAAGAAGGACGTGGTGATCCTGCTCGATTCGATCACGCGGCTGGCCCGCGCCTACAACACCGTGGTGCCGAGCTCCGGCAAGGTGCTCACCGGCGGCGTGGACGCGAATGCGTTGCAGCGCCCGAAGCGATTTTTCGGCGCCGCGCGCAACATCGAGGAGGGCGGAAGCCTGACGATCCTCGCCACCGCGTTGGTCGACACCGGCTCGAAGATGGACGACGTGATCTTCGAGGAGTTCAAGGGCACCGGCAATTCGGAAATCCACCTCGACCGCCGTATCGCGGAAAAGCGCGTGTTCCCGTCGATCAACATCAACCGCTCGGGCACCCGCAAGGAAGAGCTCATCACCGATCCGGCGGAGCTGTCCAAGATGTGGATTTTGCGCAAGCTCCTGCATCCCATGGATGAGCTCGCGGCGATCGAGTTCCTGCTCGACAAGATGAAGGATACGAAGACCAACACGGATTTCTTCGACGCGATGAAACGGTAGGCGCCGCACATGGAATGGTGGGCATGGATCACGGTCGGGGCCATCCTGCTGGGTTCCGAGCTCACCTTCGTCAACGCCCAGTTCTATCTGGTATTCATCGGGGGTTCCGCGTTCGTGGTGGGCCTCCTGGATCTCGTCGGAACACCGCTCACCGATTGGATGCAATGGGCGCTGTTCGCGGCGCTCGCCGCGGTTTTGCTGGTGGGTTTTCGCCGCCGGGTGTATGCGCGGCTGTCCCGCAATCTCCCGGCGATGAACGTCGGGCCCGAGGGGGAGCTCGTGGTGCTGCCCCAGGCGCTGCCGCCGGGGGAGAGCTGCCGTCTCGAGCACCGGGGCAGCTCCTGGAGCGCCATGAACGGCGGTAATACCACCATCGCGGCCGGCATGCAGGCGCGAATCGTGCGTGTGGACGGGTTGACGCTGGTGGTGGAACCCGGCGCATGACCGTCATCGAGTAGGAGTCGCGTCAATGCCCTTGGTCTATGGAGTCATCCTCATCGCCCTCGTCGTGGTCATCGTCGTGGCCAAAACTGCCACGGTGGTGCCCCAGCAGAGCGCCTACGTCATCGAGCATCTGGGGAAATACAGCCGCACGCTTCAGGCCGGCTTTCATATCCTCGTGCCGTTCTTCGAGCGGGTTGCCTACCGCCACAGCCTGAAGGAGATCGCCACCGACATTCCGGAACAGATCTGCATCACCCGCGACAACGTGCAGGTCGGCGTCGATGCGGTGCTCTACATGCAGGTGCTCGATCCGCACCTGGCGTCCTACGGCATTTCCAATTTCGGCTTTGCCATCGCCCAGCTCGCGCAAACGACGCTTCGCAGCGAAATCGGCAAGATCGAGCTCGATCGCACCTTCGAGGCGCGCGGCGCCATCAACGCCAACGTGGTGGGGGAGCTCGACAAGGCCTCAGCCGCCTGGGGCGTCAAGGTCCTGCGCTACGAAATCAAGAACATCACGCCGCCGAAGGACGTGCTTTCGGCGATGGAGAAGCAGATGCGCGCCGAGCGCGAAAAGCGCGCCGTGGTGCTCACCTCGGAAGGCGATCGCGACGCCAAGATCAATTCGGCGGAAGGCGACAAGCAGCGCGTGATCAAGCAGTCCGAGGCGAACAAGCAGCAGCAGATCAACGAGGCGGAAGGGCAGGCCCAGGCCATTCTCGCGGTGGCGAGCGCCACGGCGGAGGGCCTCCGGCAGGTGGGGCTGGCCCTCGCTGACCGCGGCGGCATAGAGGCCATGCAGCTTCGGATCGGCGAGGAATACGTGAAGCAATTCGGCAAGCTCGCGCAATCCGGCACCACCCTGGTGGTTCCCGCCAATCTCACCGACCTTGCCTCCATCGTCACCATGGCGACCAGCATCGCACGCAAGCCCCCGGCTTGATGGACGACCGCAGGCGGGTCCCGATTCGCTTCGGAGAGTTCGTGGCGCTTGCGGCGGCCATGATGGCGACGCAGGCCATGGCGATCGACGCGATGCTTCCGGCGCTCCCGTCGATTGCCGCATCGCTCAAAGTGGGCGATCCGAACCACGGACAGTGGATCGTGACCGCCTACATGGCGGGCCTCGGCACCGGCCAGCTCGTGTGGGGCCTTCTGTCGGATCGCTTCGGAAGGCGGCCGATCGTTCTGGGCGGGATGTGTCTGTATGTCGTGGCGGCGCTGGTCTGCGGCATGACCCGGAGCTTCGAGGCGCTGCTCGCCTGGCGCTTCGTGCATGGGCTCGCGGCCGCGAGCGCCACGGTGGTCCGATCCATCGTCCGGGATCTGTATTCGGGACGACCCATGGCGCGGGTGCTGTCGCTCACCTTCGTCGTATTCCTCACGGTTCCCGTGCTCGCGCCGAGCCTCGGTCAGGCGATTCTGCGGCTGACATCCTGGCGGTACATCTTCATCGCGTGCGGCGTGTTCGCATCGCTCGTGTGGTTTTGCGCGTTGCTTCGGCTGCCGGAGACCCTGCATCCGGAATTCCGCCTGCCTCTCGATCCGTCGCACATCCTGCGCGCCGTGCGGCTCGTGCTGCTGAACCGCATTTCCATGTTCTACACCCTGGCGATGACGGTGCTTTTCGGTTCGCTGATCGCGTACGTCGGCATGGTGCAGCAGATATTCGCGGACGTATTTCACAGGCCGCAGATCATGCCGCTGATGTTCGCTCTGTGCGCGGCCTTCATGGGCGTGGCGGCGTTCACGAACTCCCGGCTCGTGGGGAGATTGGGAATGAGACTCATCTCCCATACCGCCATCCTGGTGTTCATCGCCATTTCGGTCCTGCATGTGGCGATCGCGGCGCTTGGCTGGGAGACGTTGTGGACTTTCGTGGTGCTGCAGGCGGTGACGATGGCGTCGTTCAGCCTGTCGGTGTCGAATTTCGGCGCCATGGCGATGGAGCCGGTCGGAGCGGTCGCGGGAGTCGGCGCCTCGCTGCAAGGCTGCATCTCGACCGGCGGCGCGGCGATACTCGCCGCGATGATCGGCAGGGAGTTCAACGGCACCACCAAACCGCTCGCCATCGGCTCCCTGTGGTGCGGTCTGGTCGCGCTCGGATTCGTGCTGACGGCGGAGCGTGGACGCTTGTTCCGCCAATACCACGCGGCGGCGGGGTAGCGCGGACACACGGAATGGCTATCATCGGCTGGTGATTTCACGGCGTGACCTGCTGAAGATTTCCGGCATCGCGGGCCTCGCGCCGCGATTGACCGCGTTCGGCCACGATGTGTCCGGCACCGATTACACGCTGGACATCGCCGCCACGACGCTCGAGCTGGGGCCGCGCCACAGTGTGAGAACGATCGCCTACAACGGCCAGGTTCCGGGGCCGATGCTGCGTTTCAAGGAGAACCGACCGGTCACCATCGACGTGAACAACCGCACCGATCGTCCCGAAGTCGTGCACTGGCATGGGCTGTTCATCCCTCCCGCGGTCGATGGCGCCACGGAGGAAGGAACGCCGGCCATCGCCCCGCACTCGAGCGCGCGTTACACCTTCACGCCGCGCCCATCGGGCTTCCGCTGGTATCACACCCACACCAGCGCGATGAACGATCTGACCCTTGCGCAATACGGAGGGCAGCACGGATTCCTGATGATCGAACCGCGCGAAAACCCGGCGCCGTACGACCAGGAATTTTTTCTGGCGCTCCACGACTGGGGCGGTCACCTGCTTGCCGGCGACGATGGAGCGATGAATCCGAGCTACACGGTGGCGACGATCAACGGCAAGACCATGGGGGCGGGCGAGCCGTTGCGGGTGAAGCAAGGCCAACGCGTGCTGCTGCATGTCCTCAATTCAAGCCCCACCGAGGTCCACTGGATCGCGCTCTCCGGGCATTCCCTGCGTGTCGTGGCGCTCGACGGAAATCCGGTCCCCACGCCCCGCACGGTTTCCATGTTGAGGCTCGCTCCCGCCGAGCGGGTATGCGCGCTGGTGGAAATGAACAACCCGGGCATCTGGGTTCTCGGCGAGGTGCGCAGGCACGTGCAGGCCATGGGGATGGCGATTGCCCTGGAATACGAAAACACCAGGGGCGACCCGCGCTGGCAGCAACCCTCCGACCTGATCTGGAACTACGGGCAGTTTGCCGCGCCGCCCGCCGCTGGCGATGCGTCCGAACCGCCCACGGTCATTCCGCTCCTCTTCGAGGCAAGATTCCAAGGCCACGGCGCCATGGAGACCTGGACCATCAACGGCGCATCGTACCCGGATGCACGGGTGGCGCCTCTCATACCGGGGCGGCGCTACCGCCTGCAGTTCATCAACAACAGCGTCGACGATCACCCGGTGCATCTGCACCGCCACAGTTTCGAGCTGCGCCGGCTCGGGGCCGCGGACACACGGGGCGTCATCAAGGACGTGGTATTGGTCGATGCGCGGACGCGTGTGGAGGCCGAATTCACGGCCGACAATCCGGGGGCCACGTTGTTTCACTGCCATCAGCAGAACCACATGGACCGCGGGTTCATGATGCTTTTCGACTATGCCTGAGCGCGCGGCGCACCCGCGGCGTGGAGGGTTCGTGGTGCTGTTTGCACTCGCTGCCGCGCCGTTCTCGAGCCGGGCTCAAACCAATTACGAAATCCAGGTGTACGGCGCCGATACCGTGCCGCCCGGGACGTTGATGGTCGAACTGCACTCGAACTACACGCTCGACGGCCAGAAGTACGTCGTGGATGGCGTTTATCCGACCGAGCATCAGGAACATGAGACGGTCGAGCTCACCCAGGGTCTCAACGATTGGTCGGAGGTCGGCTTCTACATCTTCACCAGCGAGCAGGACGGACACGGTGTGCAATGGGTGGGCGATCACATCCGGCCGCGCGTCCGGGTGCCGGACTCCTGGGGGTGGCCCGTCGGGGTCAGTCTCTCGACCGAGGTCGGCTTTCAGCGCTCCGCCTACTCGACGGACACCTGGACCTGGGAGATCCGACCGATCGTCGACAAGGCGGTTGGGCGCTGGTATTTCGCGCTCAATCCGGCGCTCGAGCGGACCTGGCGCGGTCCGGATGTGAGCCAAGGTTTCGGCTTCGCGCCGAGCGCCAAAATCAGCTATGACTTCACCCGTGTCGTCAGCGGCGGCGTCGAGTGGTATGCCGACTACGGCGCCATCGGCGACATTGCGCCGATCCACGGCCAGCAGCAGCAACTGTTCGTCGTCACCGACCTCAATGTGTCTCCCCTATGGGAGATCAACATTGGCGTGGGCGTGGGCGCCACCGGGGCCACCGATCATCTGATCTTCAAGGCCATACTCGGCCGTCGATTCGACTGGCGCCCGCATTCTCCCGTCGACTAGGAGCTTTTCTTCTCGAACAGCGCATTCATCGCCGGGTGCGTCGCGGCACCGGCCAGGCCGTCGAAACTTCCGTGTTCCGCGATCTGCCGGGCTGCGCTCCGCCCTGCCAGCCTCGACGAGTACGTATTGCTACTCCAGGTTTCCTTGTCTTCGTTCTCGGCTCAGTACGGCGTCGGAGGAATGGTAATCAATCAAATAACGAAGGGTGGAACCGACCACTTTCATGGGTCCGCTTACGAGTTCTTCCAGAATGATGCCCTGAATGCAGCGGAGTACGGATTCGGGAACTCGGTACCGGTTCCGTATGCGCGCTATAACAATTTAGGTGTTTCGATTGGCGGTCCTATTTTAAAGAAGAAAATGTTCTTCTTTTTCGACTATGACCAGCAGATTAATCACGGATCGGCAAGCAATTCTTACCATACGGTTCCGACGGACGCGGTGATGGGCGGAGACTTCAGCGGCCAGTATCCCATTTACGATCCGACCACACAGACCATTGCCTATGACGCTGGGGGGAATCCTTATCCGGTAAGAAAGTCATTTCAGAGCGAGTATGGCTTCAACGGGTTTCCG
>CAVTNZ010000052.1:0-28209 GCA_963736185.1 uncultured Gammaproteobacteria bacterium
AGCGAAGGATACTTGCGCGGCTCGCTTCGCTCTATGTTGGTTCTCAAATAATGAAAGTCGTTCTTCTGGGTCGCCATTGCGCCGAATCCTCTGTTGGCCGATCGAGCGTGCGGAACGATGCCGGAATTTGGCCATGCCGTATATCGACTCATCCGCACCGCAGGATGCGATCGTCGATAACCGAGTCACGCTTTGCCCAGAGCTGCGGATTGCGCGGTGCAATTGCGGCGTCGATTTTACAAAATCGCTTTCGAATTCGCGCTTGGATTCCTCTTATAATGAAGCCCCGCAGGCACTTTGGGGAGTCCGATGAAACTCAACACCCTCGGCGTTTGGGCTTCGATCGACTCTCTCAGCGCCGCGCAGACAGCCACGTTGGCGAAGCGCATCGAAGCCTGGGGTTATGGCGCTCTATGGATACCGGAGGGCTTGGGACGCGAAATGTTCTCCTCGTGCGCGTGGTTGTTGGCGAACACGAGCACCCTCGTCATCGCCAGCGGCATTGCCAACATCTACGCGCGCGATGCATTCTCGGCGGCATCGGCTCAGAAGGGCCTCAACGAGCAATCCGGCGGCCGATTTCTACTCGGGCTCGGCGTGTCGCACATACCGCTGGTGGAAAGGCTGCGGCATCATCAGTACGGCAAGCCGGTCGCGACCATGCGCGGGTATTTGCAAGCCATGGCGCAAGCCGCTTACGGCTCCGTAGCACCGGCCTCGAGGCCGGAGACCGTTCTCGCGGCGTTGGGTCCCAAGATGCTGCAACTCTCCCGCGAGCTCGCCGACGGCGCCCATCCCTACAACGTGCCACCCGAACACACCCGCCAGGCCCGTGACATATTGGGAACCGGCAAGCTCCTGTGCGTCGAGCAGGGCGCCATCCTCGAGACGGATCCGGCCAAGGCGCGCGCGATCGCCCGTCAGTTCCTATCTCTCTATCTGGGTTTGCCCAATTACGTCGAGAACTGGAAACGCTCGGGATTTACCGATTCCGATGTCGCGGGAGGCGGTTCCGACCGGTTGATCGACAGCGTGATCGTCTGGGGCGACGAACGGGCGATCCGCGAGCGCATCGAGCAGCATTGGCAGGCCGGCGCCGACCATGTCTGCGTCCAAGCGATCGGCTCATCGGCGGCGCCCGACGAGCGCCTGCTCGAGGTGTTGGCACCAAAGGCCTAGGGCTCGAGACTTCCCATCGAGAGGTGGCCGGTCACTTCGCCCGGCGGATGGCTCGAAACATTCCGCTTCGATCGGATTGCCACCGTCGCCGGCCGATGATGGAGAGCAGCGTCTTTGCGCTGTTCGGATCTATGCGGGGGACGCGCGAAGAGGAGTCGAACAACAGCGGAGCGCCGAGCAAGCGGGCAGCCTCGTCCAGCTCGACCGTTTCGAATCCCATGATCCATTCCGGAAATTCCCGTTCCGAGATGGGTTCGCGGAGAATCATCCGCATGTCGCGCCCCTCCGTGACGATCGCGCGTGATGCGCTGTCGACCTTCGCCGGCTCGCCCTCGAGCAGGAGCAACAGGCATCCGCCCACGTAGAGCATCAACCCGGAGATGTCGTGGCTCCGGTTGGTCTTGCGCGCATCGTTCAGAATGTTGACCGTATCGTGTTCAGAAAGATCGGCCGACGCAGCACCTACGTATATGACGTGGATGAGATCTTCCATGGCAGTCCCTCTAGCAGCCCCGCAAGTCGTAGTGCACGAGCTTAGAGGCATCGCCGGCCGGATTGCGCCCGAGCTTGCGGTTTTGAGACGCGCGTGGTGCTCGTGAAATTTAAATTTCGTGACCTGGCGCCTGTCTTTAGGGGTCCGCCCTACAAACAGCCCGGCACGGGTGGGCCGCGCCGGATGCAGCATCGGTGTCGTCGGTCAGTCTTCGCGCCAGCGCGCGAGTTCGAGCTTCCCGATCTGTTCCCGATGCACCTCGTCGGGGCCGTCGGCGAAGCGCAACGAGCGGGCGCCCGCATAGGCTGCCGCGAGAATGAAATCCTCGCCGACACCCCCTCCGCCGTGAGCCTGGATCGCCCAATCGATGACGCGGCAGGCCATGGCGGGGGCGGCGACCTTGATCATCGCGATTTCCTTCCTGGCGGCTCGATTGCCGACCGTGTCCATCATGTAGGCGGCGTTCAATACCAGCCAGCGGGCCTGATCGATCAGGATGCGCGACTCGGCGATACGCTCGAGCGTCACACCGCGCTCGGCGAGCCGCCGCCCGAACGCCACCCGATGCGAGGCACGACGACAGAGCAATTCCAGAGCGCGCTCCGCGATGCCCACGAGGCGCATGCAATGATGAATCCGCCCGGGTCCGAGCCGGCCCTGCGCGATCTCGAAACCGCGCCCCTCACCCAGCAGCAGATTCGATGCGGGGACCCGCACGTCGTGGAATTCCATCTCCGCGTGCCCGTGGGGCGCATCGTCGTAACCGAACACGGTCAACTTGCGCAGCACCTTCACTCCAGGGGCGCTCATCGGAACGAGGATCATGGATTGCTGGGAATGACGCGCCGCCGCGGCGTCGGTCTTGCCCATGAAGATCAGAATCTCGCAGCGCGGGTCAGCGGCGCCGCTGGTCCACCACTTGCGGCCGTTGATCACATACTCGTCGCCGTCACGCACGATCGACGCCTCGATGTTCGTCGCGTCGCTCGAGGCGACCGCAGGCTCGGTCATGGCGAACGCCGAGCGAATCCGCCCCTCGAGGAGAGGGACGAGCCAGCGCTGCCGCTGCTCCTCCGTCCCGTAACGCACCAGCACTTCCATGTTTCCCGTATCGGGCGCCGAGCAGTTGAACGTTTCCGGCCCGAGAGGCGATCGTCCCATGATCTCGCACAGGGGGGCGTACTCGAGGTTGGTGAGTCCTGCGCCGTACCCGGACCCAGGCAGGAATAAATTCCACAGCCCGTCGGCGCGTGCCTTGCGCTTGAGCTCCTCGACGATGCCCGTCGGCCGCCACGCGTTACCCTCGCGGCGGTTCTCCAGCACTTCTTCCTGAAACCGCTTTTCCGCCGGATACACCGACTCCTGCATAAACCGGGCGATCCGCGTCTCGAGAGCCTTGACTTTGTCGCTGTGGGAGAAATCCATGGTGATGCTGCCTCGATGAGCCGGCGCTGCCTGGTGCGCGCCTGCAGAATAGCCCATTCGCTCCAAGCTTCAGCGAATCGGCGGCACCGGCCGCAGCCCCGACGGCGTTCGCACCACGCGCACCATGTGCTCGCCGGCGAAATGAGCCGGGATCAGGAGGGCTTCCTCCTTGACGACCCGCTCGAGCACACGCTTGCGACTCTCCCGGGCACCGACGGCGTCCTCGCAAAAAATGCTGTTCCAATGGGGATTCATGATCTGCAGGGGATGGTGCATGACGTCGCCGACGAAGATCGCCCGCTCGCCGCGGCTGGTGACGGTGATGGTTTGACTGCCGGGCGTGTGCCCGGGTGCCGGTTCGAGCAGCACTCCGGGAGCGATCTGCACCGTTCCCGTGACGAGCTCGGCCAGTCCCCGGTTGATGATCGGCCGCACGCTGTCGTCGAAGAAGCCGGCATTGACCGCCTCGCCGACCTTGTCGGGAAAGCGGGCACGATTCCGGGGATCCCAATATTCGGCGTCAGGCTGCGGAAACACGTAACGCGCCCTGGGAAAGGTGGGTACCCAGGCGCCGGCCTCGAGGCGCGTGTTCCAACCCACGTGATCGACATGCAGGTGTGTGCAGACGACCAGATCAATGTCGTCAGGCGAAAAGCCGGCCCCCGCAAGGCGCTTGAGAAACGGTGTGCGAAGATTACCGAACACCGGAATGCCTGGCCGCTCCTTGTCGTTGCCGGCGCCCGTGTCGATGAGCACGCGCAGCCCGTCGATCTCGACCACCCAGGTCTGCAGGCGCGCGACGATGGCATCGGTCTCGGCGTCCAGATACGGCCCCGCGACGATGTCCTTGCTCGCCGCATAGTCCTCGTCCGAGAAGCCCGTGAACAACGTTTGCGGCGTCAGGAAGCGGCCGCTCCATTCCTCGACGCGGTGGATGACGGCGGCTCCCAGGTTGATGCGATCCATGGTCATCTCCAGACGTTGTCTGCAAGCAACAAACCACTTTCTTCCTGTTAGACTCTTCCCTTACCTGATGATAAATGAAATTATACTGATAGTATTCTTCAGAACAAGACGATCCAAATCGAGGGGGAGTGGCAATGGTTCTCGAGACAAGTTTGACGCGGCGTCGGGAGTTGTCGCGCTGGGTGGGGGTGATCTCGCTGTGTTTGGCCGCTCCCGGCGCGTGGTCCCAGACCTCGGCATCGCCTGCGGCCGCTGACGCGGCGACCGACACGACGCTGAACGAGGTGGTGGTCACCGCGACCCGGCGGTCGGAGTCTGTGATCGACACCCCCGCGTCGATTTCGGCGCTGACCTCCGACGCAATGAAACCCGGCGGCGTACAGAACATCGGCGATCTCGCCGAGGAGGTCCCGAACCTGTCGGTGGGAAATCAGTTCGGGGTCAACCGCACGTTCATCCGCGGCATCGGCCTGACGAGCATCGATCTTGGGGCCGACGGAGCGGTAGCCTTCCTGCAGGACGGCGCGCAGATCCCGCTTCCCGCCGAGCAGTTGTCCGGATTCTACGATCTCGACCGGGTCGAGGTGCTGCGCGGGCCTCAGGGAACCTTGTACGGCCGCAGCGCAACCGCCGGCGTCGTCGACATGATCACCAAAAAGCCGACCGACGACGTCGAGGGCTATGCCAACGTGACGTTCGGCAACTACGCCGACAAGCTGTTCGAGGGCGCTATCGGCGGTCCCATCAACGACATCGTATCCGCGCGCATCGCCGCCAATATAGAAAAGCGCGATGGTTACGGCACCAACCTTTTCACCGGTACGCAGATTGACAACCGCGATGCGCAGGCGGTGCGCGCGAGCATTCGGATCAAACCGCAGGACAAGCTGGTGATCGATGTGATCGTCGATTACTCGCACGAAAACGACGATGATTATGCCTTCCACTATTTCGGGCCCACCACCACGACCAATGCGGGCCTCCCCGCGGTGGCACTGTTCGGCGCGTCGACGCTCTTCAACTGTTGCGGCACCGGCAATCCGAACCTGCGCGACATCTGGTCGAGCGTCGACCCCACCAACAAGCGCCATGGCCTCGGCGCCACCACCATCGTCGACTGGTCGCCCGGCGATTTCGACGTGAAGAGCGTCACCGCCTACCGCAACTACAACCGCTTCAACGCGGATGATTTGGCCGTTTCGAACGCGGACATCTACGGCCGGAACAACTACGAGGAGACCAGCGACTCATGGAGTGAGGACCTCACGGTGACCACCAAAGCCCTCGGCATCGAGTGGCTGGGAGGCCTCGATTACTTCCACGAGCGACGGTTCGGCAGCGTGTACGTCCCGACCACGGGGTTGGGCGTCACGGTGACCGGCGGCGATTGCACGCCCCGCGTCGCCGGGGCGGCGGTTCCATGCGACTTCCTCGACTCAGGCGAATACCTGCAGGAAGGAACCGTCATCAGCAACGCCTACGGGATCTTCCTGCAAGGCATGGAAGTGTTCAATGACCAGTGGGCCCTTACACTGGGCGGCCGCTTCAGTCACGAGGAGCGCCAAGGCACCGGCGCCTTCATCTTCACGGCCGAAGGCGCCAATATTCCCACGGATCAATCGGCGGATTGGAACGCCTTCACCCCGAAATTACTGCTGGAATATCACCTGAATGCGGGCACGCTCCTGTATGCGAGCATCAACCGTGGATTCAAGTCCGGCGTCATCAACATCGGCAGCGAGAATCCCGTGATCAATCCCGAGTACGTCTGGGCTTACGAGACCGGACTGAAGGCGAAAGGCCTGGACGACAGACTTCAATTCACGGCCGCCGCCTTCTTCTACGACTATAAGGATCTTCAGGTGGGCTTCGTCAACCAGCAAAGCGTGGTCGAGACGGTGAATGCGGCGTCGGCCCACAACTACGGACTGGAGACGGAATTGTTGGCGAAACTCCTCCCTCATCTGCAGCTGAACGTGGCGGCAACCTATCTCAGTGCCAAGTACACCTCGTTCGTCAATTCCTACTACAGGGATGATTTCCAACCGGTGAATGTGGCGGGCAATTATCTCGACAACGCCCCGCCCTACACCGCTCGACTGGGGCTTGCCTACGACATTCCCCTTGCCGGCGCTTCGGGTTCGCTGCTGTTCAAGGCGGAGGACTCGTATCAGGGGCGGGTGTATTTCACCGAGTTCAACAATTCGGATGCAACGCAGCCGGGTTACGGATTGATCAACGCGAGCGCGGGCTGGGAATCGGTGGACAAGCACTGGACGGCGACCGCGTGGGTGCGCAACGCCGCGGACAAATTCGCAATTGCCAACAACATCATCTCGGCGCCGCTCTACGCCAATGTGCGGGTCGGGACGCTGATGCCGCCGCGGACTTTCGGACTGACATTGGGGTATCAATTCTGACCGCGGGATAGAAAGGCGCGGATCCGTGCGGCGAACTCGGGTCCGGACGCCATCAAGGTCTGCTGCCGATCCTCCACTTCGAGCGCCGCCTCCAGGGACGGAGCGGCGAGATTCGCGTTGAGGGCCTGTTTGGTGAGGGCGAGCGCCAGAGGCTCGGCCCGAAGCAGGTCCGCGGCCAGCGATTCGGCCGCCGGCTCCAGTTCGGATGCGGCTACGACGAGCGAGATCAAGCCCAGGGCGTAAGCCCGTTCGGCGCTCAGAAACCTTCCCGTCATCAATATTTCGGCAGCGACCGACGCACCGACCAGCCGCTGCATGAGATAGCTCGCTCCCATATCGCAGCCTGTGAGGCCGATGCGGATGAAGGCTGCGTTCATCCGCACATCGCTCGTGCAGAATCGAACGTCCGAGGCGAGCGCAAGCGCAAGACCGCCCCCGCAGGCCGCGCCCTCGAGGAGCGCAACGACGGGCTGCGGGCATCGCCGCATGGCAAGCACGATCCGGCTCAGCCGCCGCTGAAAGGCGTGTATGGCGGCCATGTCCATGGAAGTCAGCCGCGGCGCCACGTCCTTGAGATCGAGGCCCGCGCAAAACTGTCCTCCCGCGCCGCGCATCACCACCACGCGCACGCTCGAATCGGTCTCCAGGGCGCTGAAATAGGTTCCAAGCTCCTCGATCATGTCGATGGTAAGGGTGTTCAGCGCCTCCGGCCGATCGAGGGTCAACCAATCGACCGGACCGTTCTTGCGAATCGAGAGGGTCTTGTACGCAGCAGCCATTGAGAAATACCTCTAATGTGCGATTAGCAGACCGCCGTCGAGCGGAATGACGGCACCGGTCAGGTAGGCGCCCGCGCGTGATGAGAGGAATATCGCGGTCCCGCCGATATCCTCGAAGGTCCCGGCTCGCCCGCGCGGAATTTCGGCCAGCGTCGCCTCGCGAACCGGCGCGTCGCGCAGTAAAATTTGCGTCATGTTGGACGGGAAAAGCCCCGGCGCGATGGCATTGACCAGAATGTGACGCGGCGCGAGTTCACGCGCCATCACGCGCGTTAGTTGATGAATGGCCGCCTTGCTGGCCGTATAGGAATAGGCTTCCATTACCCGGGTGGTCTCGGCGTAAACCGAGCCGATGTTGATGACTCGTGCGGGATCGTCCGCGGTGGCCGCCGCCTGCAGCGGCCCCATCAGACCCTGGGCCAGGGCGAACGGCGCATGCACGTTGACGGCGAATACATTTTGCCAGGCTGTGTCCGGGAATTTGTCGAACGCCGCACCCCAGGTGCGCCCCGCGTTGTTGATGAGCACATGAAGCTTGGATTCACGACGGGAGAATTCCTCTACCAGGTCTCGCATGCCCTGCGGCGAGGCAAGATCGGCGACCAACAGCTCGAGCTCCGCGGGATCGCCCAGCGCCTTCTTTGCCTCCTCGAGTCCCTGCGGCTTTCGACCGGTTATGTAGACCTGCGCCCCCGCAGCGAGGAACGCTTTTGCCAGCATCCGTCCGAGCCCCCCTCCACCGCCCGTGATCAGCACGGTCTTGCCGGCGACGGAGAAAAGTTGCGACGCAAACCTTGCATCCATGGTGCCCTGCCTCCCGTTCATTCGATGGGGCTATTAATTATCACTATCGGTAATATTTTGATACTATCAGTAAATCAATCGATACACTCCCCGAAAGCCGCCCCTATGGCCGATCATCCGTCGCCGCCCGCCGATCCCCGCAGCCAGTCCGGGCTTGCGCTGCGGGCGTCCTATGGTCCCGGGGACGTTCCCGCCCGACCATCGCGCGCTCATGGACCGGCTTCCGGGGCAGGCCCCCTTCCACCGCGGTGGTTTCGCGCAGGGTTATCGGACCAAGCCATGGCGCATCTTCCAGCTGTCCGGCTTCGGAAAGCCCGAGGACGAGAATGAACGGATCAAATTTCTGCTGAAGACCGGGGAAACCGGCTTTCTGATGGAACATGATCGCAACACCGCGGATCATTTGTACAACGTTGATCATCCGGAGGTGGTGGCACGAAGGGAGGATGTCGGACTGACCGGCGCGCCCATGCAGAGCATCCGGGACACCCACCTGTGCCTCGAGGGAATCCCGATCGAGACCACCTACGGACACGCGGGTGGTGCGGTGGTCCAACACGGACCCTACGCGCTCGCCGCCTACTGGAGCGTGGCAAAGCGCCGCGGGCTCGACCTTGCCACCCTCCCCGGCACCGGGCAGAGCGATTTCTTCTTGACCTATCTGGGCTGCGTGACCAAACAGCAAATTCCGACGGCTGCGGGCCTGCGGCTGAATGCCGACATCATCGAGTTCTGCGGTCGTCATCTGCCCAAATGGGTGCCCGTCTCGATCGCTGCCTACAACGGTGGGGACAGCGGTCTGAACGCCTATGAGGAACTCGGCGCGCTCATCGGCAATGCCATCGAATATCTCGATGAGGTCCGCCGGCGCGGCCGGATGGATATCACGGCGGCCGCTTCGCGCTGCGGCGGCGTCAATTTTCGAACCACCCTGGATATTTTCGAGGATGCCGCGAAGCTGCGCGCGGCGCGCAAGATGTGGCATCGGCTGCTCAGCGAGCGCTACGGCGTCACCGATCCCCGCGCCCTGCGGCTGCGCATTCACGTGGTCACATCAGGGTCCAAGATGACCTATCAGCAGCCCCTGAACAACATCGTGCGCGGGACGCTGATGGCGCTGACGGCCGTGTTGGGAGGCGCCCAATCGCTCGGCGTGTCCGGATACGACGAGGCCCTTTCGGTACCGAGCGAGCATGCGCATCAAATGTCGGTGCGCATCCAGCAAATCCTTCAGCACGAGACGAAATTGAGCGCCGTGGCAGATCCCCTGGGTGGCTCGTACTACGTTGAATCGCTGACGGCGGATCTCGAGCAGCGGGCCTGGCAGTTCGTCGAAGAAATCAAGAGCCAGGGCGGATTTCTGGCCACCCTCGACTCCGGTTGGCTGCACGGCAAGGCACGCGACAATCAAATCCGGGAAATCGAGGAGGAAGCCGCCGGCCGCAAGGTCGTCGTCGGCGTCACCCATTTTACGGACGACGTATCGCCTTATGTGGTTGACGGCTTTCCGGGTGTCAACGATGCCTATGACGTGGCGTTCGAGCGGCTGCGCGCCGTACGCCGCGAGCGATACGAAGCCGGGGCCTGCGCGGCGCTCAAGGCGCTGGAAGCCGGCTGCCGGAGCGACGAGAACATCATGCCCGCCATGATGGAGGCTCTCGATGCCGAGGTGACTCTCGGCGAAATCGGCGAGCTTTACCGCCAGATCTGGGGCGACTGGCAGACACCGGAGCTCGTCTGATGGCCGACGGCAAGCGGATTTTGCTCGTCAAGACGGCGCTCGATGGCCACTGGCGCGGCTTGTCGCTGGTGGCTCGCGCGCTGCGCGACGCCGGCTTTCACGTCATCATGGGCGGAATGATCACCGGAGCCGAAATGGTGCGCTCCGCGGTGGACGAGGACGTGGACCTGGTCGGTTTGAATGTCGGCGGGCACGCGCTGGTCGTGGAGCGGGTGGTCGCGGAGTTGCGCGCCGCGCGGCCCGACCTGCCGATCTTCGCGGGAGGCGTACTGCCGCCGTCGACCTGCCGGCGTCTGGCCGAGCTCGGGATTGAGACCTACCCCCCGGGCTCGACGCTCGAGGCGATCGTGGCCGCGGCGCATCGGTTGACCGGTCACGAGGGGCCCTCCGGCCTCGGCACCTAGGCGCACCAGCCCACGCTCAGTCCGAGCGATGATCTGCGGCGCCGGTCGCCCGAAGCGCCTCGGCGCATGCCGAGGCGAGCGTCATTTCCCGGCGATCCACGCGCTCGATGAGCCCGACGCCCTCCCCGTCCAGATACCTCTGCAACCGATTGCGAAGCGCCCGCTCGGCCAACGCGCGCACCGCGAGCCGCAGGAAACGGCGGCGCTGCGCGGGCAGCGCGCCGGTCTTTTCAAGATGCGCGCGGTGCGCATGGATCGCTTCCGAGGCCTGCACAACGCCCGTCCCGTCGGTGGCGATGGTGTCGAGGATGGGCGGCTGCCAGTCGCGACGCGGCGCGTGGGCGAGTGCATGCTCTATGTCGCGCCGGGTCTGCGCAAGTCCGGGCCGATCCGCCTTGTTGATGACGAACACATCGCCCACCTCCATCAGCCCGGCCTTGATCGATTGAACCTCGTCGCCGAAGCCGGGCGTGAGCACCACCACGGTGGTGGCCGCCGCTTCGACGATGGAAAGCTCGGTCTGCCCGACACCCACCGTTTCGATCAAGATCCATGGCCATCCCGCCGCATCGAGCGCTCGAACGATGAGCGGCGCGGCAGTGGACAGACCACCGGCGCTCGCCTCCGCCGTCACGGAGCGGATGAACACGCGATCGTCGACCGCCGCGCGCTCCATCCGAAGCCGGTCGCCGAGGATGGCGCCCCCGGAGATCGGGGACTCGGGATCGAGCGCAAGCACCGCACTGCGCTGGCTTCGCGACAGCGCATCCAACAAAAGTGCGCCAACCAGCGTGGATTTTCCTGCGCCGGGCGCGCCCGTGACACCGACGGTGTAGGCGCGGCCCGTCGCGCCGGCGATAGCGGGATCGATCCGCGCAACGGACTCGGGATCGCGCTGAATCAGCGTGATCACGCGCGCAAGCGCCGCCCGATCGCCGGCGAGCAGCCGCGCGACCAGGTCGCCGAGACGGGTCACATCGCGCGCCGAAGAAATTCGACGAGCGCGGGCCGGTCCCGGATCGGCTTGGGGTTCGTGCCGCACCAGATATCTTGCAAGGTAAAGCCTGCGAGCGGATCCAGGTCCTTTTCCTTCAGCCCTACCGCATGCAGCGAGCGCGGCATGCCGAGCGAACGGATGAGCCTGTCCGCCAGCACATGCGCGGGGGTGCCGGACTCTCCCATGGCGAGACTGATGAGCTTCTGACGCTCTCCGTTCACATCGGCGTTGAACTCGAGCGCAAACGGAGCCATGACGCAGGAGGTATAGCCGTGAGGCACGTCAAACGACCCCCCGAGCGCGTGCCCGACCGCGTGACTGATCCCCATGGGTAGGCCCGCGACAATGGCGACCATCGAGCACCAGGCACCCATCTGACATTGCTGTCGTGCGCTCAAATCCCGGTAGTCGGTCTTGGTGGCGGTTAGCCCTTTGGAGAGCAGACGCAGGCCGTTCATGGCCATGCCGTCCCAGTAGTCGTTCGAGTTCATCGCGCCCAGTGTCTCGAAGCAATGATCGAGCGACCGCACGCCGGTCGAGAACCAGATCCACTCCGGTGTGTGCACCGTGACCGCCGGATCGAGTATGACGGCACGCGCCGTCATCCGCGGATGAACGTAGCCCTGCTTGACGTTCACCTTCTTGTCGGTCGCGCCGGACAGCGCGTTGAATTCGCCGCCCGAAAGCGTCGTGGGGATCAGGACCACCGGCAGATCGGGTCCCTCGAAGCCGGGGGCCGTGATCGAGCGATCCTCGTGCACGACGATACGGAAGGAGTCCATGGACTCCGGCGTGAACAGCCGGTGCTTCAGGCACACGTTGAGAATCTTGGTCGCGTCGGTAACCGATCCGCCGCCGATGGAAGCGAGCAGATCGGGCGTCACACGATCGGCCGCCTGCGCAGCTGCACAAACGTCCTCGCGCGGCACGTGCGGACGTATGGCATCGAACACGCCGACCAACTTGGTGCCCAGGACACGCCTGATGGCGTTGACCTCATCGGTCTTGTTGGCGAGGGTGTTGCTCGACACGAGAAATACTCGTTTCGCGCCGTGCCGCTCGGTCTCTTCGGCGAGCGCTTCGGCGGCCGGACGGCCGCTGTACACGCGCTGCATCGGCGTCAGTTCGATCGTGCTCTGGTACATGACACTCGACCCCGCTCATCGTTGCCGCCCGGCGTTTGATCACGCCGCTGCCGTTACTCGGCTTTCGCGAGCCGGAATTGTACTAAGACTACCAATGATGTACAAATGCTTACTCATAGGAAACTTGGCTCCTGAATCAGACACGGGCTGCCGGCGGTCGACCGGGGCGGCCCAGGCGGCTGGCAGGGGGAGGAATGCATGTCTGCGCAGAAGAGCGACCCGGCTCCAGGGTCAGGTCATGCGGATCCGCGCGTGCCGGCCCGCGAAGTCTGCGTTGTACGTTATCTGCTCGATCGTTGGGCGGCCGAGCGCGGCGAAGATACGTATGTGATTTTCGATGAGCACCGCCGCTATACCTATCGGGAGATGCGCGATCGCACTGTCGCCGCGGCGGCAGGTCTCGCCGCGCTCGGCGTCAAGCAGGGCGACCACGTGCTTGCCTGGCAGCCAACGAGTCCGGAAATGCTGGCGACCTATTACGCCATCAACTACCTCGGCGCCGTGTTCGTACCGATCAACACCGCCTACCGCGGCAGGCTCCTCGAGCACGTCATCGAGAATTCCGACGCACAGATCGCGGTGGTCCATGCAAGCCTGGTTCCCCGGCTCGACGGGCTGTCTCTCGCGCGGTTGACTCATCTCGTCGTCGTCGGGCCGGACCTGCCCGCACGGGCGCCGCTCCCCATGACGCCGTTCTCGGCGGTCATCCGGACGAGTGCGCCGCTCCCCGCGCTCTCGCGTCCGATCGAGCCCTGGGACACCCAATCGGTCATCTACACCTCGGGCACGACCGGGCCCTCGAAGGGCGTGCTGTCATCCTATCTGCACATGTATACCAATCCCGGGCCCGAATCCTGGCCGTTCATCACCGGTGCCGATCGCTTTCTGGTCAACAACCCCATGTTCCACATCGGCGGCATGGGCCTTCCCTTCGCGATGCTGGCGCGGGGCGGCTCGATAGTCTTGCCGGAGCGGTTCTCGACGGATCACTTCTGGCCCGTGGTCAAGGAGCACCAGGTCACCGCCATTTTTCTCCTTGGCGTGATGGCCACGTTTCTCAACAAAGCGCCGCCCTCGCCGGCGGACCGCGAGCACTCGGTCAAGACCTGTTTCATCGTGCCGTTGATCGAGGGTGCAGCGGAATTCCGCGGCCGCTTCGGCGTCGATGTGTACACCATTTTCAACATGACGGAGATCTCCTCGCCCATCGTGTCCGCGCCCAATCCGACCGTCCGCGGCACATGCGGGAGGGTGCGGCGGGGGGTGGATGTGCGGCTGGTCGACGAAAACGATTGCGAGGTCCCCACCGGCGCCGTCGGCGAGATGCTGGTAAGGACCGACCGACCCTGGGCGATGAGCCACGGCTATCACAAGGCGCCGGAGGCCACCGCCCGGGCCTGGAGAAACGGCTGGTTTCACACCGGAGACGCCTTCCGGACGGACCCGGAGGGGAATTTTTTCTTCGTCGATCGCATGAAGGACGCGATTCGACGCCGCGGCGAGAACATCTCATCCTTCGAGGTCGAGGCAGAGGTGCTCGCCTGCCCGCAGATAAGGGAATGCGCGGCCATTGCGGTGCCGGCCGAAATCGGCGAGGACGAGGTCCTCGTGGTCGTGTCGCCGGTACCCGGAGGCAGCGTCGATCCCGCCGCCCTGATCCGCTTCCTGGCCGAGCGGCTCGCCTACTTCATGGTCCCGCGTTACGTGCGCGTGCTCGCTGAACTGCCCAAGACCCCTTCCTCGAAGGTACTCAAGTCGCAATTGCGCAGCGAGGGTTTGACCGCGGACACCTGGGATCGGGAAAAAGCCGGGATCGTGATCCGCCGGGACCGTCTCTGAGCGGTCCCGCTGTCCCTGAACCCAGGTCTGCCGCTACAATGACGCCCCGTGAAACCGCCCCAGCTCAAGAGCGAAGTCCAGGAATTCAAGCGGCTTCGCATTCTCGAAGAAGCCCGCGAGCTGTTTTTCCTGCAGGGATACGAGGCGACCACGCTCGATGCGATCGCGGATCGCCTGCACGTGACGAAGCCGTTCATCTACTCGTACTTCAAGAACAAGAGCGAGATCCTGAACGGCATTTGTCATATCGGCATATCCAGATCACTGGCCGCCCTGGACGAGGCCCTCGCCAGCGGACTGCCGCCCCGCGAGATGCTGCGGCATATCGTCGACGAGGTGACCTCGATCATCCTTGCAAACCAGAAATATATCGTGGTGTATCTTCGCGAGGAGAAGAATCTCGAGCGCAGGGAGGCGAACCAACTCATGGCGTTGCGCAAGCAGTTCAGCGTGCGCCTTGCGGAACTCCTGAAAGCGGGCACGGAGTCCGGGGAATTCGACGTGGACGATGCACTGCTCACCGCGGTGTCGATCGGGGGCATGATCACCTGGATCGCGACCTGGTTCCAGCCGCGCGGACGCTGGTCGCAGACGGAGGTCCACATGCACATGATCCAAAAGGTCGAGCGGCTGGTGCTTCGGCGGAAAACCAACTGAGCACCGCCGGCGGCGATCGCTCGGTATTTACATGACCTCCTCATTCGCACCCAACCGACTGCAAGGCCGCAACGCCTTCATCACCGGCGGCAGCTCGGGAATCAACAAAGCTATCGCGCGGCGCTTTCTCGAACACGGCGCCAGGGTGGTGATCGTCGCCCGCGACCGCAAGCGCCTCGAAGAGGCGGCCCGCGAGCTGACCGATGAGTTCCCCGACGCGGTTCTCGCCCAAAGTGCGGACGTTCGTGACCTCGCCGCGGTCGAGTCTGCGGCCGCGGCCGGCGCGGAGCGTTTCGGTGACTATGGGGTCGTCGTCGCCGGGGCGGCCGGCAACTTCCTGAGCCCGGCGGAGGAGCTCTCCTCGAACGCCTTCGCCGCCGTCGTCGATATCGATCTGAAGGGCACTTTCCACACCTTTCGCGCGTGCCATTCGCGTCTGGCCGCTCGCGCCCACCTGATCGCGATCTCCGCGCCTCAGGCGAGCGTTCCGATGGCGCTCCAGGCTCATGCGGCCGCGGCCAAGGCCGGCATCGAGATGCTGGTCAAATCGCTGGCGCTCGAATGGGGGGGGCTGGATGGCGCGCGGGTGAATGCGCTGTCGCCAGGCCTGGTCGCGGGCACCCACGGCGCCGACATCTTTTGCCGGCTGGTGGGCGCCGAGCGGCTGACCGCCGGCCAACCGATCCCGCGCCTGGCGACTCTCGATGAGATCGCCGACGCCGCCTTGTTTCTGGCAAGCGATCTTGCCGATTACATCACCGGACACACTCTCGCGGTCGACGGCGGACTGACCCTGGAGACCAGTTCCGGCGCGAACATCACCGCGGCCGCCCGAGCCGCGCTCGCCGCCTCCCGCGCGCCGCAGCGCGGATCCACTAGCTGAACGGGCCGCCCCAAAGGCCGACGTGGCCCGGGCATCTCAGCTCATCTTTCGATCATCGAGTCCGATCCCGCGGGCGATGATCTCCTTCATGATCTCCGAGGTGCCTGCGTAAATCCTCGACACGCGCGCGTCGGCGAACATGCGGCAAATGCGATACTCCTCCATGTATCCCGCGCCGCCGTGCAGCTGCAGGCACTCGTCCACGACCCGGCCCTCGAGCTCGCTCGCGAGCCATTTCGCCTCGGCGGCCGTCTGTGCGCTCAGGCGCCCGGCATTGTGTTCCATGACGCAGTGGTCGACGAATACCTGCATGGCATCGAGCTGCGCCCGCATTTCCGCGAGTTTGAACCGCGTGTTTTGATAAGCGCCGACCGGCTTGCCGAAGGCGCGCCGCTCCTTGACGAAGTCAAGGGTCAGATCGAACGCGGCCTGGGAGTGGCCCAGATACTGACAGGCCCCGATCAGGCGCTCCTCCACCAGGAACTGCGCAAGATAGTAAAAGCCCTGCAGGGGATCGCCGAGCACGTTGCGGGCCGGAACGCGCACGCCGTCGAAGAACAACTCGGATGTATCCTGTGCCTTGAGGCCGAGTTTCTTGAGATTGCGTCCGCGCCGGAAGCCCGCCATGTCGGACTCCACGAGGAACAGCCCGAGTCCGTGCCGCTTGTCGGGCACGGTGCGCGCCGCCACGATGTACAGATCACCGATCTGCCCATTTGAAATGTAGGTCTTCGAACCGTTCAATACCCAATGGCCGCCATCGTGCTCGGCACGCGTCTTGATTCCGGCAAGGTCGCTGCCCCCGGAAGGCTCGGTCATCGCGATGCCCAGAATGGTGGAGCCCCGTACGCAACCGGGCAGATATCGTGCCTTCTGCTCTTCCGTTCCCAGTGCGCCGAGGTATCGGCCGACCAGGCGCGAATGTAGGGTCATGAAGAAGCCCTGCTCGCCGCGCGCGACGTTCTCCTCGATCATGATTTGTTCGTAACGAAAATCTTCGACGCCGGCTCCGCCGTACCGCTCATCCGCCCACATGAGCAGAAACCCCTGCTCGCCGGCCTTGGCATAGGCCTCGCGATCGACCTGCCCCGTCTCGCGCCATCGCTCCGCGTTCGGCGCCACTTCCCGCTCCAGCCAGCGTCTGAAGGAATCCCGAAACATCTCGTGCTCGGACTCGAATATGCGTCGCGCCATGCGCGATTCGGTCGAAATGGCCATCACGCCTCCCCGGAAGCTTCGGATCTCGGGTGAAACGGGGTCCCCGACGCGGCGCGCTCTTTCAGCCACTTCGACGGCTTGAAGCGGGGTCCGTGGCGTCTGGCCATCGCCGCACATTCGGCGACGAATCGCTCGACGCCGAGGGTGTCGATATAGGAAAGCGTTCCGCCGGTCCATGCGGGGAAGCCCACACCGAGAATCGAGCCCAGATCGCCGTCGGCCGCACGGGTGATGATGCCCTCCTCGAAGCAACGGGCGCTTTCGAGCGCCTGGATGTGCAGCAGTCGGCGCTTCACATCCGCGACCTGGGGTTGCTGCGCCGCAGGCTGAAAGACTTCCGAGAGGCCGGTCCAAAGCTGCTTCTTGCCGCCTGTCGGATAGTCGTAGAAACCACCGCCGGCGCGCCTGCCGATGCGCTTGAGGTCCAACACGAACTTTCGGAGTATCTCAAAATTGACCGGCGGAACGAACCGCGGCCCGAGATCCGCCTGCGCCTGCATCGCAGCGCGATATTGAAGCTCGAGGGTCACCTCGTCGGACACGGCCAAAGGCCCCACAGGCATGCCGGCGGACGTGGCCGCGTTCTCGATCAAGGCGGGGGAAGCGCCGTCCTGCAGGAGCATCATGCCTTCCGCGGTGTAGGTGCCGAAGATCCGGGTGGTATAGAAGCCGCGGCCATCGTTGACCACGATGGGCGTCTTCTTGAGCTGGCCGACGAGGTCCATGGCGCGCGCGATGGCGGCACGCGAGGTTCTCTCACCGACGATGATCTCAACCAGCGGCATCCTTTCCACCGGCGAGAAAAAATGCATGCCGATGAACCGCTCCGGGTGCGACGAGTTCATTGCGAGCCCGCTGATCGGCAGAGTCGAGGTGTTGCTGGCAAGTACCGCGTCGTTCGGGATCACCTCCTCGCATCGACGCGTCACTTCCGCCTTGACGCCGCGATCCTCGAAGACCGCCTCGATCACCAGATCGCAACCGCGAAGATCGGCGTAATCCGCGGTCGCCTTGATGCGACCGAGAACCGCGGCCGCCCGTTCCTGCGTGCTCCTGCCACGCTCGACCTCCTTCTTCAGCAGCGCCGCCGAGTAATCCCTGCCCTTCTCGGCGAGCGTCAGCGCACTGTCGAGCAACACCACCTCCATGCCGGCGACCGCCGAGACGTACGCTATGCCGGCACCCATCATGCCCGCACCGAGCACGCCGAGCTTGCCGACCGCGACCCGTGGAAATTCCGGTGGGCGGAAAGCGAGCTTGTCGGCGGCTCCCTTGTCGATGAAGAGGGTGCGCATCATGTTGCGGGCCGTCGGATCAGCGATCAGTTTGCCGAAATAACGGGATTCGATCTTGAGCCCGGTGTCGATCGGCACATTGCAGCCCTCGAACACCGCCGACAGGATTGCGATCGGCGCGGGATAGTTGTGCTGGGTGGTCTTCGCCACGAGCGCCGCGCCCACCATGAACGTCTGTATGAGATCACGGCTGGCAATACCGCCGCCCGGCAGGGAATATCCCTTCCGATCCCAGGGCTGCACCGGTTCCGGTGAGCTCATCAGCCATTCGCGGGCGCGTGCGACTATTTCCTCAGCGGGCGCCATGGCGTGCACCAGGCCGAGCTTCAAAGCCCGATCCGGCTTCACGTTGCCCCCTTCGGCAAGCAGCGGGAGCGCATTGGCGATTCCTATCAATCGCGGCAATCGCTGGGTGCCGCCGGCCCCCGGCAACAGCCCCACTTTCACTTCCGGCAGCCCAAGCACCGCTTTCGGATCGCTCGAAAGAACGCGATGGTGACAGGCAAGACACAACTCGAGACCGCCGCCGAGCGCGGCGCCGTTGATCGCGACGGCGACCGGCTTGCCGAGCGTCTCGAGACGTTGATATATCCGCGACAGCGACTGGCTCATCGCATATCCCTGCGCCGGGGTGACGCCCCGATCGAAGGCCCTGACAAGCTCCTTCAAATCGGCGCCGGCGATGAACGCGCTTTTGGAGGAGACGATCAGCAGCCCCTTGACCCGCGGATCCCCCGCGGCGGATTCGACGGCAGCGTGCAGCTCCCGGATGACCGAGTCCGACAGCACGTTCATGGGGCGGCCCGGATCGTCGAAGCTCAGGGTGAGAATACCGGACTCGTCGCACGTCGCAGTGAGCGCATGGGTTTCCGGATCGTGGTTGGTTGCGTGGGTCATTCAGATGCGCTCGATGATGGTTGCCGTGCCCATGCCGCCGCCCACGCACAGCGTGATGAGCGCCGTGCTGAGATTCCGGCGTTCGAGCTCATCGAGCGCGGTGCCGAGAATCATTGCGCCGGTCGCTCCCAGCGGATGGCCCATGGCGATGGCACCGCCATTGACATTGACACGATCCGGATCGAGATCGAGTTCGCGCATGAACCTCAGCGCAACGCTCGCAAAAGCCTCGTTGATCTCGAACAGGTCGATATCCCCGACCTTCATCCTGGTCCGCCTCAATACCTTGCGCGCCGCCTCCGCCGGTCCGGTCAGCATGATGGTCGGCTCGCTGCCGATGGACGCGAAGCCCCTTATTTTTGCCCGGGGTGCGCACCCGATGCGTGCCGCCATCTTTCGTGCGCCGACGAGCACGGCTGCGGCGCCGTCGACGATGCCGCTCGAGTTTCCCGCGGTGTGCAGATGGTGAATCGACTCAACCTCGGGGTAGCGTTGAATGGCCACGGAGTCGAAACCCGCCTGCTCGCCGGGAACGGCAAACGCCGGTTTCAGCGCCGCCAGATCCTCGATCGTCGTATGGGGACGCATGTATTCGTCGCGATCGAGCGCAACCTCGCCGATCTGATCCTTGACTGCAATCAT
Organism: uncultured Gammaproteobacteria bacterium; assembly: GCA_963736185.1. Lineage (GTDB taxonomy): Bacteria > Pseudomonadota > Gammaproteobacteria > Steroidobacterales > Steroidobacteraceae > Bog-1198. The sequence continues at coordinate 19,785 of CAVTNZ010000052.1, forward strand.
CGAGCGGGCGAAGCGATTGTCGCTCCAAGCCACCGCCGCGCGCCGCTGGCTCTCGAGAGCGTAGCCGTCCAATCTTTCGCGCGTATAGCCGTCGAGCGTCGCGATCAAGTCCGCGCCGATGCCCTGAGGCGTGAAATAGGTCAGATACGAAACGGCCGGATCGGAAAACAGCGCGCCGCCATCGGAGCCGATGGGCACCCTGGACATGGACTCGACGCCACCGCCGATCACCAGATCGGATTGCCCCGCCATGATCTGAGCCGCGGCGGTGTTCACGGCCTCGAGACCGGAGGCGCAGAAGCGGTTCAGCTGCTTGCCCGGCACGTTCTGATCGAATCCCGCGACCAAAACAGCCGCTCGGGCAATGTCGCCTCCCTGTTCTCCCACCGGCGACACGCAACCCATCACCACATCGTCGATCAACCGGGTATCGAGATCGGACCGATCGCGCACAGCCGCAAGAGTTTGCGCGGCCAATTGGATTGGGGTGATGCCGTGCAAGGACCCGTCAGCCTTGCCACGGCCGCGCGGTGTGCGCACATGATCGAAAATGAATGCGTCCGCCATCAGCCATACCTCGCTGCCACCGGGATTTTCACGGCGTAGGTCTTGATCACCGTCGATTTCAATTCCTCGTGCATCGCCTCGATGGGCGCCGCCGGATCGACCATCCATTGATAGATGATGCCGATGGCCGAGGCGCAAAATTGTTCCGCCACCCGCTCCGGTTCGACGCCCGCCACGATGGCTCCCCGGCGTTGGGCCGCCTCGATCCAAGCCGCCACGTCGCGGCGCTGAGCTTCCTGCACGTGCCGCACGTTGGCGCGAAACTCTGTTCGCGGATCGATGCTGACGAACCACAGCAGGAACATCGCGCGCACCTCGTCGGGCGCCTTTCGGATGAGGGCAAGCTGTGCGTCCACTGCGCCGCATAGCGCATCGGCGCCGATCTTCCCCGCGGTATGCACGCCGAGCGTGGCAACCCAGCGCTCGGAGATCGACTGCAGCACATGCCGCAGCAAACCGGCCTTGGACCCGAAGCGCTGCGTCACCAGCCCGCGACTGTACCCGGCCTGCTTGCCGATCGCAGCGAGCGTGGTGCCCGCAATACCGCAGTCCACCAGCAGACGTACGGCCGCATCCCGCATCAAACGATCCGATAGCTCGGTCCGCTCACGCTGGCGTCTGGCGGCGAAACTATGCTTGGCGCTCATGAAATGCAATACTTGTCGTCGACAAGTTTTATTATCGGCGACGCCGACGGGGCCGTCAAATGAGATCGGAGACCGGCCGGCTTGCGCCCCAAGCGGGGGTTTCACATGGGTAGACTGGAGCAAAAGCGCGCCATCGTCACAGGCGCCGGCAGCGGTATCGGCCGGGCGAGCGCGATCCTGTTCGCGGAGCAAGGCGCGCGCGTGCTTGCGGTGGACATCGACGAGCCCGGCGTTCGGGGAACCTGCGATGCCATCGCGGCCACGGGGGGAACAGCGATTGCAGTGGCGGCCGATGCGGGGTGTGAGCGGGACGTACCGCGCTTCGTGGAACGATGCATCTCGGAGTTCGGCGGAGTCGACGTTCTTTTTGCGAACGCCGGGATCAGCGGGAAACTGGGTCCGCTCGACGTGCAGTCGGTATCGATCTGGAATGACGTGCTGCGGGTGAATCTGATCGGCCCCTATCTGGCGGCTCGTGAAGTCGCGCCCCACATGCTCGGGCGGCGAAGCGGGTCGATCGTCTGCACCGCATCCGTGGCGGCGCTCGCTGCGAACGCGGGACCGATTCCCTACTCGGCGAGCAAGGCCGGTGTCGTGAGCCTGGTGCAGACGCTGGCGAACGAGTTCTACGGCAGCGGCGTGCGGGTCAACGCGATTTGTCCCGGACTCATCGAAACCGGCATCACCAAGCCGCTGTTCGACGATGCCCGCGCCCGCGGCAAACAGGACAAGATCGGTCAATTCAATCCGCTCGCGCGGCCCGGCCGGCCCGAGGAGATCGCCATGCTCGCCCTGTTTCTGGCGAGCGACGAGGCGTCCTACGTCAATGGACAGGCAATCGCCGCCGATGGCGGCCTTTCGAGCACCCTGCCCTTCGCCCCGCAACATCGCTGGTTTTGACGATACGGACCAGAGCGCTCGCGTTGGCGCCCTCAAGGGCCCGCCTGAGCGTGGGCCCATCCGATCGCGGCGATGCTTTCGACCGCAGCCGCATAAATCCGGGCGCGGGCGCTCGCCGCCGTTCCTCGTACCATGCGCCCCCTGATTCCGTGGCAGATCGCCGCGGACTTGAAGAGATTGAACACCAGGTAGAAATCGAGATCCGGGATCGAGTCCCTGCGCGTGCGTCGGCAGTAGGCCGCCACGCTCTGAGCCTGGCTGGGGATGCCGAGTTCGGCGAGGTTCAAACCTGCGAGACCCGGAAACGCGAGGGTCGGCAGCGCGTACATCAAAAGATGATAGGCAAAATCCGCGAGCGGATCGCCGAGAGTCGACAGCTCCCAGTCGAGGACCGCGACCACCTTCGGCTCGGTCCCATCGAAAACCAGGTTGTCGCAGCGGAAATCGCCGTGGATGACCGCAACCCGCCCCTCCGCCGGAAGGTGTGCGTTCAGCCATTCGATGAGCCGATCCAGGTCGTCCACCCGCCCTGCCTCGGCATCTTCGAGATACTGGCGGGACCACCGGCTGATCTGGCGCCGCAGGTAACCGTCGGATCGACCGTAATCGGCCAGACCCACAGCTGCCGGGTCGACGTCATGGAGCTGCGCGATAGTGGCATTCATGGCATCGAAGTAGGCACTGCGCTGCGAAGCGGCGATTTCTGGAAACGAGGTATCCCAAAAGATTCGGCCGTGGACATGCTCCATCAGGTAGAACGGGGTACCGATGACGGCCTCGTCCATGCACAGTGCGTAGGTCCTCGGCACCGGCACCTTCGTATGGGCCCCGAGGGCGCTCATGACACGATGCTCGCGGTCGATCGCATGGGCAGATGCAAGCAGCCGCCCCGGCGGCTTGCGTCGCAGCACGTATTCGCGCTCCGGCGTAACCAGCAGGTACGTTGGGTTCGACTGGCCGCCCTTGAACTGCCTGACCTGCATGGGCCCGCGAAAGCCGGTCACGCTCTCGTGAAGATACCCGGCGAGCCGGTCCGGATCGAATTCGAAGCCCTCGCGCACTTCCCCGGTGGGTTCCGCGCACCCCACGGCGCTGATCACCCGGCCCAACGTGCGTCGAGTCTTTTGAGGCCGCGAAATAGAAAGCCCGGGCGCCACGGGGGCGATTGGGTATCGGCCTCGAGGTTCGGAAACCGCGTTGCCAACTCCGCGAACGCGATACGGCCCTCCAGTCTTGCGAGCTGCTGGCCGACACATTGATGAATGCCGCCTCCAAATGACATGATCCTGAGATCCTTGCGGGTGATGTCGAATCGATCAGGGTCGGGCACGAACTCCGGATCCCGATTCGCTGCGCCGACGACACATAATATCCGCTGTCCGGCGGCAATCCTCGTTCCGGCAACGACCTCGTCGGCCAGCGCCGTGCGGTAGCTCGCCTGCAAGGAGGACTCGAACCTGAGCACCTCCTCGACGACGTTGGCGGCAAGGGATGGTTGCGCCACCAATCGTGCCCACTCGCTCGGATGGCGCTGCAAGGTCAGCAGACCGTTCCCGATCATGTGCGCGGTCGTCTCGAAACCTGCGCCGAACATCGCCACGACGACCGTGATCAACTCGCGCCGCGACAGACTGTCGCCGTCCTCGGCGGGCGCCGCCAGCGCGCTGGTGAGATCTCCCCGAGGATCTGCGCGTCGACGTTCGAATACCGCGCCGAAATAGTCGTATAAAAAATCCATCTGATCGTCGGCAAGCTTGAGCTCCGCGGCGCTGAGCGCTCGCGTCTCGAACACGAGAAACGAGTCGGATATGGCTTGGGTGAGCGCGGACATGCGCTCCCGGGTGCGCTCCGACTCCTCCACCCCGAGCATGTCGCACATCACCAAGGTCGGCAGCTGATAGGCGAATTCGGACAACACTTCCATGCGATGCGCCCGGGCGACCCGGTCCAACAGCGAGGCCGTGATGGCCTCGATCCGCGGCTGCATGTCGGCGATGCGCTTGGCAGTGAGCGCATGGGTCACCAGCTTCCGCAGCCGCGTGTGGTGCGGCGGGTCCTGCATCAGGAAGACCTCCGACAACCAGCGGAACGACGAGTGGCTGAGCACGTCGAAATCCGGAGGATAGAAAAGCTGGATGTTGCGGACGAACTCCCCCTGACCGAAGGAGCGGTGCATCAGCACCTGCCGCACATCCTCGTAGCGGGTCGCGACCCAATAATTCCCAAGCGCCCAGTGCAGCCCGGGTTGCGCCTGCATGTGCCGATACAACGGATAGGGATCACGGACCAGGTCGGGATCTGCGGGATCGAATCGGTAATCGAGTTGCGCGTTCATGGCGGTCGATCTCCAAATCCATACCTGAAAGTCGATTTCCTTCCTAATTGTAAACGAAATTATATCGTTGGTAGAACAGACCGCCTGCCGCCCTGCAACCGGCGGATGGGGAGTCGCACCTCAATTCAATAGAATCAAGCGTATACCTACCCACCTGGGAGCATGCTATTTTCCCCGCCTGATCCCGCCTGATCCCGGGAGCGATGGAGAAAATCATGCGAACAAGCGCATTGCTCGGAGCATCGGCTGCAACACTGTTTTCCGTGTTTCCCCCGACATCCCTTGTGTTCGCCGCGGGCGGTACGGACCAGGCGCTCGAGGACATGCGCGCGAGCGCGGACCTTCAGGGCCTCACGCCGTGGATTGCCCCGCCATGACGCCCTGCTGCCGGCCCTCCCTGCGATGAAGCGCGCCGCGTCCCGCCGCATGATCGTGGGTATCACGGGTGCCACCGGCATTCTCTACGGCATCCGCGCGCTGCAGATCCTGCGGGGACTCGGCATCGAGACCCATCTCGTCGTGTCGCGGGCGGGAGAGATGACCCGTGCCCACGAGACGGACATGAGCCGGGAGGCATTGCGCGCGCTCGCCGATCATTGGCATCCGATCAACGACGTGGGTGCACCCATCGCCAGCGGATCGTTTCGCACCATGGGCATGCTGATCGCCCCATGCTCCGTGCGTTCCCTCGCGGAGATCGCGACCGGCGTGACCACGACCCTGCTGACGCGGGCCGCCAACGTCGTGCTGAAGGAACGCCGCACGCTGGTGCTGATGGTGCGGGAGGCGCCGCTGCACGCCGGGCATCTGCGCAACATGCTCGCCGCGACCGAGATGGGCGCGGTTGTCCATCCGCCTGTGCCGGCCTTCTACACCCGGCCTAAAACCATCGAGGACCTCATCGACCACACGCTCGGCCGCGCGCTCGACAGCTTCGGCCTGGAGATGCCCGACGTGGCGCGGTGGGGAGAGCCGGACGTTGCGGAGCCGGTGACGAAAACTGTCCGATCCCTTCCCATCAAACGGCTGAAATAAAGGCGACTACATGAAGTTGACGACGATCCGGCAATGGCACTCCTACCTCGGCCTTTTCATCGCCCCCAGCGTTCTTTTCTTCGCCCTGACGGGCGCGACGCAGCTGTTCGGCCTTCACGAATCGCACGGCGACTATCGGCCGCCCGCGATCGTCGAAAAGCTGAGCTCGGTCCACAAGGATCAGGTGTTCGAACTCGGCCATCACACCTCCCCCCGCCCGCTGCGCAAGCCGGTCCCCGGCAGCCTCCCCCCGACGCGCAGGACGATGATGACAAGACCGGGCTGTCGACCCAGCTGCTGAAGTGGTTCTTTTTGCTGGTGGCGATGTGTTTGACGGTCTCGACCTGCTTCGGCGTCTGGATGGGTTTCACCCAAATGCGCCGCAAGCGCGCCCCTTGGGTGCTGCTGGCGGCGGGTGCGTTGATTCCGGTCGCCTTGCTCGCTGCCCGATGATCGCCGAATGCGCCGCCCTGTTGTAGAATGAGGCCCGGGAAAAAGGCCGTCCTTGGGGACCGCTGCTAATGCATACCGCACCGCCGGATCTGGCCCGCAGCGCGCTCGATGCCGCACCCGACGCGATGATCATCATCGATGCCTCGGGAACCATCCGCTTCACCAATCGGCAGGTCGCGGTCCTGTTCGGATACGAGCACGACGAGATCATCGGTGGCCCCATAGAAATGCTGCTGCCGGAGCGCTTTCGGGCAAGGCACATCGGCCATCGCGAGCGCTATTCGACCGGCGGGCGCGTGCGGCCCATGGGCGTGGGACTCGAGCTGTTCGGAACGTCGCCGCAACGGCACGGAATTTCCCGTCGAGATCAGTTTGAGCCCGATTTCGGATGCCGCGCAGGGTCTCGTCGCCGCGGCGATCCGGGACGTGACCGATCGCAAACGGGTCGAGGCCGAGCTCATCGTGGCGCGCGAGGCCGCCGAGGCGGCGCGGGAGGTGGCGGACCAGGCGCGCGAGCTTGCGGACCGGGCGAATCAGGGAAAGAGCCGGTTTCTCGCCACCGCCAGCCACGATTTGCGCCAGCCGTTGCAGACGCTGGAAATGCTCAATGGCGCCCTGCGCCGCCGAGCGACCGACCCGCATTCCATCGAGGCGCTGACACAGCAAGGACAGGCGATCGCGGCGATGTCGAGGCTGCTCAATGCGCTGCTCGACATCAGCAAGCTCGAATCGGGCGCGATCCGCCCGGAGCCTGCCGATTTTGCGGTTGCGGCCATTTTCGAGGAGCTGCGCCTGGAGTTCGCGAGCATCGCGACCAACAAGGGGCTCACGCTGGAGATCGAGCGATGCAATGAGGCGGCTTACAGCGATCCCTCGCTGGTCGAGCAGATCCTGAGAAATCTCGTCTCCAATGCCGTCAAATACACCCCAAAAGGCTTCGTGCGTCTGCGCTGCCAGCACGAGCCGGGATTGGTCCGGGTCGAGGTGCTGGATACCGGCATCGGCATTCCGCACGATCAGCTCGCCAACATCTACGAGGAGTTCTATCAGGTGGGCGTTCCCACCAACGTCTCGCGGGACGGCTACGGATTGGGCCTGTCCATCGTGCAGCGGCTGGTGAAGCTGCTCACGCTCAAGCTCGATGTGCGATCCGAGGTCGGCAAGGGATCGGCGTTCTCGCTGGTGCTGCCGGCGAGCAACGGCCGCGCGCACGCGAATCCCTCCTCCTCGGCGCCATGCGTCGAGCTCCCCCATCAGATCGGCGAGGCGTGCGTTCTGCTGGTCGAGGACGATGAAGCCGTCCGACGTGCCACGACCCTGCTGCTCGAGCTCGAGGGCTACCGCGTCACGCCGGTCGCCTCGCTGACGGATGCGATCGGCCACGTCCAGGCGGGCAACCGGGTGGACCTCCTGATCAGCGACTATCACCTGAACAATGGGGAAACCGGCACTCAGGTGATCGCGACCTTGCGCGAGATCCTCGGCATCACCCTGAAGGCCGTGCTGACGACCGGCGACACCTCCACCGCGATCAAGCAGCTGCCCGGCGATCGGTATCTGCGCATGACCAGCAAGCCCATCAAGGCGGATGAGCTTCTGACGATGCTGCGGGCGCTGCTCGCCGCCTGACGGAGCCCGATCGGACGCCCGGACGAAGGCAAGTCAGCACGCGCGGTGTAGACTTCGCGGGCCATGCCGATACCCATCGAGCCACCGGTCCCATTGCCACCCATCGAGAGGTTCGCATGTCGTTGCAGGTAGAACTGTTGTTCGGTGCGTTGTTTCTGCTCAATGTGGGGTTTTATGCCGCCTGGGTCGCGTGCCGCAAGACTTACGTCGGCCGCAAACGGCCGCTGGCGATCGAGTATCCCCTGGGGTTCGTGTTCGCCTTCTTCGACACGCTCGGAATCGGCTCCTTCGCCCCGACCACCGCGGCGCTTAAGTTTCAGGGCAAGATCGCCGACGAGCTCATTCCGGGCACGCTGAACATCGGTCTCAACATGGCCGCGACGCTCGAGATGATCATCTTCGTGACGGCGATCGCGATCAATCCCGTGCTGCTCATGGCGACCATTTTGTCGGCGGCATTGGGCGCCTGGGTGGGCGCCGGGGTCGTCAACCGCATGCCGATATCTGGAGAAAGCGGGACGGGCAAGGCCTTCTGGCGCGGAATCGTTCGTACAAAAGAGCCATTTGGCAGACAAATAGCTGGTGACAGTCGATTGCCCGAGTCTTTCCCGGGAATTGCTGGAAAGTGAATTGTTTCGGCACCGTCAAGGGAGCATTCACAGGGCGGTGTGGAATCATTGGGGGAAGGTGAAGGCGGCGGGGGCGGGGGCGGCGGCGGCGGGGAGCGGCGGCGGCGGCGGCGGCGGCGGCGGCGGCGGCGGCGGCGGCGGCGGCGGCGGCGGGGGCGGGGGGGGGGGGGGGGGGGGGGGGGGGGGGGGGGGGGGGGGGCGGCGGCGGGGGCGGCGGCGGCGGCGGCCGG
>CAVTNZ010000053.1:0-6330 GCA_963736185.1 uncultured Gammaproteobacteria bacterium
CGACCTCGGGCGTCGAGGTCATCGATCCTCGCGCCGCGGGGAGCTTCAAGTCGAATTGTTACGGTTCATGACATCGCGCGCGGTTGCGGCGCGGAATTAATGTTATAAATTTGTAAGGTCCGTGAAGCACCGACGCATGCAGCATTCCACGTTTGCACAACGTCCTGGAACTTGGCGGTGAATGAGCCCTCGGTGCCGGCGCGGCGGCGGATGCTCGGCGTGCGCGGGCTTTTCGCGTTAGCCTCCGCGATCGCGATACCGCGCCTCGGCGTGGGCCAGGCCGGTCCTCCTTTCCTGTCGAACGACCCGGGTACACCGGGCAACGGCAACTGGGAAATCAACGTCGCCGCCGCGCAAACCGTCGAGCGTCGCAGCGCCTCGTATCAGCTCCCGCAGATCGATTTGAATTTCGGCATCGGAGACCGGATACAGCTCACCTACGAGGTGCCTTACGTTCTCGAGACGGCCGACGCCCAATCGAGCCACTCGGGCTGGAGCAATGCCTACCCGGGCGTGAAGTGGCGCTTCCTCGATCAGGGGGAGGGGGGATGGCAGGTCTCGCTCTTTCCCCAGGCGGAGACAGGATCCACGCTCTCCGCCCAGCAGCGCGGCATCGGCTCGCCGGGTCCCCGGCTGTTGCTGCCGGTGGAGGCGGCGAAGACCGTGGGTTTCGTCGATCTGGACCTGGAGGCGGGCTATTATTTTCCGAAGCGGGGGCCACGCGAGGAGATCCTCGGGCTGGTCGCGGGACACACGTTTGCCGGGCGCTTCGATCTGGCCGCGGAGTTGTACCGCGACCATGTGCTCGGCCCGCAATCGACCTCGACGACCCTGGATCTCGGCGGGCGCTACCGCATCGAACGCAGCTTGATCGCGTTGTTCATGGCGGGCCGTGGAGTGGGCGCCGAACCGCATTTCACCGGCTACTTCGGCATCCAGATCCTGCTGAGCGATTAGCGCGTGGGGCGCGGCGCCGTGAGCCGGCGGATCAGCTGCCGGAGGAACCCGCGAGCAGCGGGTCGCCGGATCGATTCCGGGCGGCAGAATCGTCCACGATCTGCTCGAGCACGGACAAATACCTGACGTAGCGCCGCTTTCCCTCGGCCGTGAGCCGGCACCAGGTTTGCGGCCGGCTGTCCTCGTAGCTCTTGGTGATCGCGATGAGGTTTGCAGAGGCAAGCATCTGCAAATGGCGGCTCAGGTTGCCGTCGGTGAGGTTGCAGAGACGTTTCAAGTCCAAAAAACGCAGTCCCTTCGGATGCGCGATCAGCGAAGTCATCATGCTCAAGCGCGCCCGCTCGTGAATGACGAGATCCAGGTTCGGGTAGGCGTAGCGGCCCTCGGAACTGCGGGTTTTTCCCTTATTCATCGATGTGGCTCGAACGGCGGCTTATTTGAAGTATGCATGCTACAAGCAATTGGCCCACTCCGAAAGGGATGCCCATCGACCAGGGCGAGAGCGGGTCGCTTTGGCCGATCGCGAGACAAGCGAGGCCGCACCCCAGATACCAGATACCGACGATGAACACGGCTTTCGGCAGGATGCGCGCGGTCGAAAACACGCCGAGGCTGAAGACTATTTGCCACAATCCCGGCAACATCCAGAACGAGCTCGGCGACCAGCGCGCCAGGGCGAATGCGATGAGCACACCCGCGGTGACGGCGGGAAGGAATTGCTCCGTCGCGGACTGCAGCATCGCCACCGCCATACCGACGTGGAGCCTGCGGGAGCGCACGACCGCCTCGATTCCGATGAGAATGACCGCGACGGCGGCGGTGGCGGACCATACGGCGATGAATTCGAGCGCCCGGCCGTGGGAACGCACCGGCAACCGCGTCTCGAGCGCGGCCACCCCGAGGGCGAAGAAGCCCGTGGCCGCCAGGGTGAGGGGGCCGTATCCCTTGAATTGTGTGGTGCGAGCGATGTGCTCGCGAACGAAGTTGATGTCGAGAAGCGCCCGGTCCAATTCCCGCATGATGTCACCCCGCGACAGATCGATGGTGCCAGGTGGGACGCTAACATGCCGGGCGGCCGCGCGGCTACGGTATTTTGGCATTGACGGGAGCGCTGATCCTCACCGTGATGTGGATCGTGGCGGACGCGATCGGCGGCCGCCGGTGATCATCGACCGGCGGCTGCGATCGGGGCGCCCGCATCCGCGGGCTGTTCCACGAGCAAACGCAGCGAGCCCGGGCGGATGCCATAGCGCATTTTCGGGTCGACTGCGCCCGGGTCCTTGTCGATGCGGTCCGCGGCCAGCAGATAGACCGTGCCCGTCTCGGGATCGAGGGTCATGGTGCGGGCGGACGGCTGCGTTGGGACCTCCGGCATGGCAAGGTATTGATCGGGAGCTGTCTCCCGAATCACGGAGAGCGTTCCCGAACCGTTCGAACTCAGCACCCACCGGCGCTTGGGATCGAAGGCGAGCGCATCGCTCCCGCTGCCGATCGGCAGCCGGGCGACCACGTGTCCGTCGTGCAGATCGAGCACCATCAGCCGCTGGTTGACGCACCCGGAAAACAGCCGCCCCGCACGCACGTCGATCGCCATTCCATGCGGACGTTCGCAGCCGGTCAGCGGCCAGGTCGCGTCCACCCGCAGCGCGCGCGTGTCGATCCGCTGCACGGTGCCCTCGTCCACGATGTTGACGTACAGCTTTCCCGAGCCGTCCACGGCGGCGAACTCCGGTTTGCCGGCGAGTTCGATTCGTGCAGCAACCGTGTCAGAACGTGCATCGATGGCCGTCAGCAATTTCGGGTCGCCATGCATCACGAACACCCGCCCGCTTGCCGGATCATAAACCACGCCATCCGTATTCTCGTCCGCGGGAATCTGCCGGCTCACCTTCAACGATGCGAGGTCGAACACCACGATGGAATGAGCCTTGGAGCTGCCGGCGTAGCCCTTGTGCAGCGAGAGCACCAGCGCAACGCCATTCGCCCCCGCGACCGGGATCTGACCCAGCACTCTGAGCCGACCGGCATCCACCACCGTGATGGTCGATTGGTGGGCTGCGAAAATCCGGTGCGATAACGGATCCCAGGTCAGGTAATCCCAGCGATCCGGTGAACCGAGCACGACGCTTCGAGTCGTGCGGTAGACAGGGCCCGTGTCGGCGGCGGGGCCTGCGTCGGCGCCGGAGGCCAGGCCGGCGAACAGAAGCATCGCCACGAAGGCGGTGTCACGGAAAGTTTTCTTGATGAGTGTCATATCGCCATGAGCACCGCGCCCGCCGTGATCAGGATGGCGCCGATGCCCACCTTGAGCGTCAGGGGCTCGCGCAGGAACAACACCGCGAGCAGCACCACGAACACCACGCTCAGCTTGTCGATGGGAGCAACGCGCGAGGCAGGCCCGGCCTGCAGCGCCTTGAAATAACAGAGCCACGAGCAACCCGTGGCGATTCCCGACAAGGACAGCATCTTGAGGGACCGCGGCGACAGCGTTCCCCAGGCCCAACCGCCGCGCAGCGTCACCGCCATTGCACAGAGCGCGAGAATCACGACCGTCCGGATCAGGGTGGCGAGATTGGAGTCGACGTCGATCACACCGACCTTGGCGAGGATCGCAGTCAGCGCCGCGAACAGTGCGGAGCCGAGAGCGTAGATTCTCCAATCGACCATGCCGTCTCTCCTCGCAGAATATCGGCGTCTGTCCGCGCGCCGGGTTTTCGCAGATACTAACCCTCATGGTGAACCTCAGAAAGCGGGCTGCGGCCCTATGCGGCATGATCATGGTGCTTCCATGCGCCGGCGTCGATGCGGCGGAGGCAGGCAGGCCGGATTGCTCGCAATGGGGTTTGAGTTCCTGTCCCCAGCCCCATGACGCCCGGATTCCGGATCCCAAGGACATGCTGACCTGGACCCAGCCGCAGCGGGTCATCGGCTTTCGCAACACCTTCCGCATGTACGGAGGGGACGCGTTTCACGTCGGCGCCGGCGTCGCCTACCCGCTGCCGCGCTCACCGCGTGCGCTGCCGCCGATCGACTACCGCATCGGTGGGCGCCGCCTCCGTCTCGAGGATTACCTGCGCCGTCAATCGGTGACCGGCTTGCTGGTCTTGAAGGATGGGGCGGTCGCCTACGAATACTACGGCAACGGCAATACCGACAAGACCCTCTGGACCTCGCGATCGGTCGCCAAATCGGTGGTGTCGATCCTGATTGGAGTGGCCATCGCGGAGGGCGCGATCAAATCGGTGAACGATCCTATCGTCGACTACCTTCCGGAGCTTCGCGAAAGCGCATGGCGCGACGTGACTCTGCGCGAGCTCCTGCAACACACCTCAGGGGTCGCCTGGAACGAGAATTACGCCGATCCCGGTTCGGATTTCGCCCGTCTGACGCGCTGCGAGGCCGACCTCCATCCTTACGATTGCGTGTTCGGGCTGATCCGCTCGGTCAAGCGCTCGCCGGGTGTGGCGCCGGGCGAGCGCTGGTCCTACAACACCGGCGGTGCGTGGCTCGCGGGACGCGTGCTGGAGCAGGCGACGGGGATGCCGATCGCGAAATATCTTCAAACCCGCATCTGGAGCCGCTTCGCGATGGAATCCGACGGCGTCTGGGAGGCATTCGTTCCCGGGCGGGTGGACATGGGAGGACACGGATTCAACGCGACGCTGCGGGATTGGGGCCGGTTCGCCCTGTTCGTGTCGCGAGACGGCCGGTTGGCCGGCGGAGAGCGCTTGCTGCCGCCGAATTGGATCCGTGATTCCACCACCTGGACCAGGGCACAGGGCTCCGTGACGCCCTCGGCTCCGGATGGCCAGTACGGATATCAATGGTGGTTTCTCGACGCCGCCCCGCCCTCCGCGCAGCCACAGGTGACCGAGACCGCAAAGCAGACCTTCTGGGCCGAAGGCATCTATGGCCAGAGCATCGCGATCGATCCGAGCCGGGGGCTCATTCTCGTGCAGTGGTCGACGTGGGAGAAGGCGGAGATGCCCGACTCGTTCTACGACGAGCAGGCCGTGTTCTTCGACGCGTTGGCACGTGCCTTGTAACGCTCGACGGACGATTGCCCTGGCGGCCCCCAGCACTTAGGCTGTGTCCCACCGCCATCCCGGTTGACAGGTGACCTATGCCGACGACCTTCACGCTCAATGGGAAAGCCACCACGCTCGATGCCGATCCGGACATGCCGCTTCTCTGGGCGGTGCGGGAGGTGGCCGGACTGCCCGGCACGAAATTCGGTTGCGGCATCGCCATGTGCGGCGCATGTACCGTCCATCTCGACGGCGTCGCGGTGCGCTCCTGCGTCCTGCCGCTCGCCTCGGCGGCCAACCGCCGGGTGACCACCATCGAGGGTTTGGAGGGCGGCCCGGGCAGGGCGGTCCAAGCGGCATGGATCAAGCTGCAGGTGCCCCAATGCGGCTACTGCCAATCCGGCCAGATCATGTCGGCGACGGCGCTGCTCTCGAAAAGTCCGGCTCCCACCGATGCCGACATCGATGCCGCGATGAGCGGCAACATCTGCCGCTGCGCGACCTATTCCCGCATACGTGCCGCGATTCACGAAGCGGCGCTGTCGCTGAGGGCGTGAGCATGGCTACCCGCTCATCGCATGTGCGCCCCGGGCGGCGCGCCTTTCTCAAGAACGCCGGGGCCGCGTCGGCCGCAGCGCTCACCATCGGATTTCAATGGGCCGCCACATCGAGACGCGCGCTGGCGCTCGCCGGCGGCGCAGCGGCGGAAAATGTCCCCTTCGTGCCGAATGCGTTCCTGCGTATCGACGGCGACGGCAACGTCACCGTGATCGCCAAACACGTCGAGATGGGGCAAATTAAGCGATTGAAGGGAACGGAAGAATTTCTGCCGCGTTTTCTGGCGACGGTTGCACCTTTGGCGAGTGCGGGAAAAACTGGGCCCCGTGCTTTTTCAGTTGCCGCCGAACCTGAAGGCGGATGCAGTGCTGCTTAGAGATTTCTTGACAACCGTTCCCCGCGCCTTGCCCGCAGCCTTCGAGTTCCGTCATGATTCGTGGTTCACCGATGAGACGTGGGAACGGCTGAAGTCTCATGGGGTTGCGTTGTGCGTGGCCGAGACGGAAGAGCGGACCACGCCCGATGTGGTTACAGGTCCGTTTGTCTATTACAGGTTTCGCAAGCCGAACTATACGGAGGAAGAGCGGCGTGGGATGGTAGCGCGAATCGGTGAACACATGGCTGCCGGGGCTACGTCTTCGCGTATTTCAAACATGAAGAGACTCCGGAAGGCGCTTTGTACGCGCGGAACCTGCTGCGTGAGGTAGGACAGATGTAATTCGAAGGGTCTTCCCAGCCGCCGATGATTGATCTTCTGGCACCCGGTTCGTCACTTCCACTAGCGTCC
>CAVTNZ010000054.1:0-28315 GCA_963736185.1 uncultured Gammaproteobacteria bacterium
CATTCTTCAGCGCGAGCACGTTTCTCGCGTATTCGATGATCGCCAGCTGCATCCCGAGACAGATGCCCAGGTAGGGAATGCGGTTCTCGCGGGCGTAGCGGATGGCCTGGATCTTGCCCTCGATGCCCCGGTCGCCGAAGCCGCCGGGCACCAGGATGGCGTCCATGTTGGCGAGCACCGCGGGCCCGCTTCGCTCGATGTCCTGCGACTCGAAATAATGGATGTTCACGCGGGTGCGCGTCTTGATGCCGCCGTGCATCAGCGATTCGTTCAGCGAGATGTACGAATCCCGGATCTGCACGTATTTGCCGACCATGCCGATGTCGACCACCGCCTCCGGGTTCTGCTTGGCCGCCACCACCGCGCGCCATTCCGACAGGTCCGTGGCGGGCACATCGAGCCGGAGCTTGTCGACCACGATGTCGTCGAGATCCTGTTCGTGCAACAGCATGGGAATCTTGTAGATGTCGTCGGCATCTACCGCCGAGATCACCGCGCGCTCCTCGACGTTGGTGAACAGCGCGATCTTGCGGCGCTGCTCGTCCGGCAGCGTCTGCATGCAACGGCACAGCAAAATGTCCGGCTGGATGCCGATGCCGCGCAGCTCCTTGACCGAATGCTGCGTCGGTTTGGTCTTGATCTCGCCCGAGCCGCCGACCACGGGCACGAGCGTCAGGTGCATGTACAGCACATGGTTGTGCCCGAGCTCCACGCCCATTTGCCGGATCGCCTCGAGAAACGGCAGCGATTCGATGTCGCCGACGGTGCCGCCGATCTCGACCATGCACACGTCGGCATTGCCGGCGCCCATCCGGATCCGGTACTTGATCTCATCGGTGATGTGCGGAATCACCTGCACCGTCGCGCCGAGGTAGTCGCCGCGGCGCTCCTTGGCGATCACGCGCTCATAGATGCGCCCGGTGGTGAAATTGCTGTTGCGGCCGGTGGTGGTGCGCACGAAGCGCTCGTAATGGCCGAGATCCAGGTCCGTCTCCGTTCCATCCGCCGTGACGAACACCTCGCCGTGCTGAAACGGGCTCATGGTGCCCGGATCGACGTTGATGTACGGATCCAGCTTCACCATGCTGACCTTCAGGCCCCGCGCCTCCAGGATGGCGCCGAGAGAGGCGGATGCGATGCCCTTCCCGAGCGAGGAGACCACGCCGCCGGTGACGAAAACGAATCGAGTCATGATGGGTCACCGTCGCCAAATAATTGGAATCGCAGGAAAAATCATTTTTTCGCGCGACTCGTGAAGCCAGAGGAATAATTGAAATTCGACGGGAGTTCAGGCTACCAGATCCGGTCAGTCCCTACAATCTGCGGCGCCGGATTTGCGTCCTGTCGGAGCGTTTTCGTGCGAAGGCAGCTCCGCGGTTCGAAACAGATCAACAGACCTCCGGCGCCCCCTCCCAGACCACATCAAATCCCATCTCGTCCGGCTGCGCCAACCAGCGCGCGTCGCGCCAGATATCGCCGATCGCAATCAACGTGTCGCCCGCGTAAATCATGGGCAGGGCATCGCGCATCCAGGGCAGAACACCCATCGCCTGACAGAGATGCTGCACCGTCTGGGTACGACCGCGGGCGCCCTGCTTGAGGGTTTCGCCTCCGCCGCGGCGGCGCACCGTCAACGTGGGCGGCAGGCGCCGGAAGTCCAAGCCTCCCAAGCGTGGTAGCCAGCCAAGCGCCCCCAATCCCGCGCACAGCTCGAGGCGTGAATCCGCGCTCTTCGGCCATTCGCGGCTTGCGGCGAGCGAGGGGACGGTGGCGGCGGTGAGGTAGAGCCGGTCCCGGTATCGGCGCAGCGCCTGAGCGCCCCACACGATCGCGGGCACCTGAGCGGCATCGGCTTCGAGCACCTGGCGCAGGCCCTCCGACAAGCGCGCGGAGGACGGCGAGCCGCTGCCCGACTGCGCAAGCCAGCGGCGAACGACATTGACCCGTTCGCGCTCGTCGAGCGCGCGCAGGCCGGTCACGGACAACGCCGGGCCATCCCGCAAACGGAACAGCGCCGCGTCCGCGGCACGCTCCAGCAGGCATTGAGCGTCCGCGGCGTGGCGTGCCGCGCGCCCGAGCGCCGCCGCGGCGCCCGGCCAGCGCTCGATGATCGTCGGCCAGATCTCGGAGCGCAAAAACGCGCGATCGAAGCGCAAATCACGATTCATCGGGTCTTCGTTCGCCTCGATCCCGTGCGTTTCGGCGTAGGCCTCGAGATCGCGCCGCGCAATCCGAAGCAGCGGCCGCAGATGCCAGCCGCCGGCCAGGGGGCGCAGCATCGGCATTGCCGACAGGCCCTTGATCCCGGCGCCGCGCAGCAGCTGCAGGAGCACTGTTTCCGCCTGATCTTCGGCGTGGTGGGCCGTCAACAGGCATTCGCCACGGGCGAGATTCAGAGCGAACGCGCGGTATCTCGCATCGCGCGCCGCTGCCTCGATGGATTCGCCCTCCGCCTCGACCGTCACCTCGAGCACGGTGAGCGGGATCCGCAGACGCTCGCACAGCGCGACGCAGGTCGCGCGCAGCGCAACGGAAGCGTCCTGTAAGCGGTGATCCACGTGGACCGCGCGCACCGGCCGGCGGGGAAGCTCCGCCAACGCGCTCAACAGGCAGGCGGAATCGGCGCCCCCGCTGACACCCACCACCAGGCCCGTGGCATCTTGCGGAAGATGGTCGCGGAGTACGGCATCGAGCTCGGCCGCGCCGAATCTCATGCGGAACCCCTCATGTCGCCATTTTCGGTTCGGCTACCCGTCGCCGAATACGCCGAAACTTCGCAGCCGCGCTTGACGGGCGTCCAGAAGAGTCGTGACAGGTTGTTTGGAAAGTTCCGTCAAGTGCTTGATCATGCTTTGTTTGATGGTTTCGGCCATCGCCTGCGGGTCGCGGTGGGCCGCGCCGTGCGGTTCCTTCAACACCTCATCGACCAGGCCCAGCTTCTTGAGCCGGTCCGCGGTGCCGCCCATGGCATCCGCGGCGATCTCCTTCTTGTCCGTGCTCTTCCACAAGATCGACGCACAGCTCTCGGGGGAAATGACCGAGTACACGCTGAATTGCAGCATCACCAGCCGATCGCACACGCCGATCGCGAGCGCGCCGCCCGACCCTCCTTCCCCGATCACGACGGACAGGATGGGCGCCGCCAGATTAGACATCTCGAACAGATTGCGGGCGATGGCCTCGCTCTGTCCGCGCTCTTCCGAGCCGATGCCGGGGTAGGCGCCGGGCGTGTCGATCAGGGTGATGATCGGGATGCGGAAACGCTCCGCCATGCGCATCAGGCGCAGCGCCTTGCGGTAGCCTTCCGGCTTCGGCATGCCGTAATTGCGGCGCACGCGCTCCTTCGTGTCCCGCCCCTTCTGGTGGCCGATGAGCATGACGGGCTGGCCCTCCAATCGCGCCAAACCGCCGACGATGGCCAGATCGTCGCTGTACATGCGGTCGCCGTGCAGCTCGTGCCAATCGGTGAAGATCAGCGAGACATAATCGAGCGTGTACGGACGCTGCGGATGCCTCGCCAGCTGCGTGATCTGCCAGGGCGAGAGGTTGGAAAAGATGCTGCTGGTGAGCGCGCGGCTCTTCGATTGCAGCCGCTTGACCTCCTCCGCAATGTTCAGGCTCGCATCCGAGCCCAGGAATTTGAGTTCCTCGATCTTCGCCTCCAGCTCGGCGATCGGTTGTTCAAATTCCAGAAAATTCAGCGCCATGAAGATGTTTCCTCGCCGCGGATGTCGTTTCGCGGACCATACACCAAATACCAGCCTTCGCGTCCGACCAGCGCGGACAGTTTATCCAGAAGCTCGCGCGAAGGCCGCACCGACCAACTATCGGCCAGATTGAGCCGCCCCGAGTAGCCCGCACGGTTGACCGCCACGCTCACCCCGCACGGCCCCTTGAGGTAGGGCCTCAGCAGATCCTCGAAGCGCTTCAGACCGGCGGGCCCGTCGAATTGAGCGGGCCACTTGAGCCATAGCCGGCGCGCGAAGCGCTCGCGCGCCCGGTCGATGTCCATCATCGTTTTCGCCTGCAGGCGCCACGCCTCGATGAAATCATCGAAGCGCAGCATCCCATCCACGATCAGGATCGCATCCTTGACGATGATGTCGCGGTATTGCTGGAAGGTCTCCTCGAACAGGCTGACCTCCAGCCGCGCGCTGCGATCATCCAGGATGAGGGTCACCCGGTTCGGGCGGCGTCGGATCTCGAGCACCAGTCCTGCCACGGTCGCCGGCTTTCCCTGGCTCCATCCCCGCTCGCCCAGAGGCGCCGTGGGACGCGCACCGCCCACATCCACCAGGCGCGCGCTGACCAGGAACTTGAGGTCCGGCTCGTAGGGGCTGATCGGATGGCCGCTCAGGAACAAGCCGAGGGTCTCGCGCTCGCCGGCCAGACGTTCCGCGTCGCTCCACTCGGTCACGGTCGCATTCTCGGCCGCGGCGAGCCCGAACAGGTCCACCTGCCCCACGCTCATCGCACGCGAGTTCTGTTCCCCGAGATGCATGGCGCGCTCGAGCTCCGCGGTCAGCGTGGCGCGGTTCGGGCCCAGCTGATCGAGGCTTCCGGACTTGATCAGCGCCTCGAACACCCGCTTGTTCACCCGCTGCAGATCGATGCGCCGGCAAAGATCCGGCAGGCTTCGATACGGACCGTTGGCGGCGCGCTCGTCCACGATGGTCTGCACCGCCGATTCGCCCACGCCCTTGATGGCGCCCAGCCCGAAGCGGATGCTCGAGGGCCCCGCGACCTGAAAGGCGTACTGCGACTCGTTCACGTCCGGTGGATGCACGGTGAGCTTCATGCTCACGCATTCGTCGATGAGCGTGACGACCTTGTCGGTCTTGTCCATGTCCGAGGAGAGCACCGCCGCCATGAACGCCGCCGGGTAGTGGGCCTTGAGCCACGCCGTCTGATAGGACAGGAGCGCGTATGCGGCCGAGTGCGACTTGTTGAAGCCGTAACCCGCGAATTTCTCCATCAAGTCGAAGATCATCGTGGCCTGCGCCTCGCGCACGCCCCGCGCGACCGCTCCGCTCACGAACACCGAGCGCTGCTTGGCCATTTCCTCCGGCTTCTTCTTGCCCATCGCGCGGCGCAGCAGATCCGCGCCGCCGAGCGTGTAGCCGGCAAGGATCTGCGCGATCTGCATGACCTGCTCCTGGTACAGGATCACGCCGTAGGTCGCGGCCAGCACGGGCTTCAGGTCGGGATGGAGATAGTCGATGGTCGCGCCGGTGGTGTCGTGCTTGCGGGCGATGAAATCGTCGACCATGCCCGACTGCAGCGGACCGGGGCGGAACAGCGCGACCAGCGCGACGATGTCGCCGAAGCGGTCCGGCTGCAGGCGCCGGATGAGATCCTTCATGCCGCGGGACTCCAGCTGAAACACCGCGGTGGTCCTGCAGCTCTTCAGCAGCTGGTAGGTGGCGGCATCGTCCATGGGGAGCGTCGCCATGGACAGGGGCGGCTCTCCCGAGGCGGCACGCGCGGCATTGATGTCGCGCACCGCCCAATCGATGATGGTGAGTGTGCGCAGGCCGAGAAAATCGAACTTGACCAGGCCCGCGGCCTCCACGTCGTCCTTGTCGAACTGGGTGACGGGCGTGGAGCTGCCCTCTTCGCAGTAAAGCGGCGTGAAATCGGTGAGCACCGAGGGTGCGATGACCACGCCGCCGGCGTGGGTGCCCGCGTTTCTCGCAAGACCCTCCAGAGCCCGCGCCAGGTCGATGAGTTCGCGGACCTCCGGATCGCCCGTGTACAGGCGCCGCAGCTCCTCCTCCTGTTCGAGCGCCTTGTCGAGCGTGATGCCGATCTCGAACGGCACGAGCTTCGCGATCTTGTCGACGTAGCCGTAGTTGTGGCCGAGCACGCGGCCCACGTCGCGGATCACCGCCTTGGCGGCCAGCGTTCCGTAGGTGATGATCTGTGAAACGCGCTCGCGTCCATATTTGTTGGCGACGTACTCGATGACCCGGTCGCGCCCCTCCATGCAGAAATCGACGTCGAAGTCCGGCATCGAGACGCGCTCCGGATTCAAGAAGCGCTCGAACAGCAGGTCGTGCTCGATCGGGTCCAGATCCGTGATGCCGAGAACGAAGGCCACCAGCGATCCCGCACCCGAGCCGCGGCCCGGTCCGACCGGCACGCCGTGCTCGCGCGCCCAGCGGATGAAGTCGGCGACGATCAAGAAGTAGCCCGCGAAGCCCATGCTGCAGATCACGCCGAGCTCGAGCGTCAATCTCGCCTCGTAGCCTGCCGGGTCGAGCGCTTGTCCGCCCCGGGAGCGCGCCTCATCGAGCCGCATGGCGAGCCCGCGCCGCGCCTCTTCGCGCAGGAACTCCTCCGTCGTGCTGCCCGCCGGCACGGGGTAGGCCGGCAGCATGGAGGAGCCCAGTTTGATCTCCAGCGAGCAGCGCTTGGCGATCTCGACGCTGTTGGCGAGCAGCTCCGGCGCATCGGCGAAAAGCTCGGCCATCTGCGCCGGCGTCTTCAGATACTGCTCCTCGGAATACCGACGCGGGCGGCTGGTGTCGGCGAGCAGCGCGCCTTCGCGGATGCAGACCCGTGCCTCGTGCGCCTCGAACTCCGCGCGCGTCAGGAAGCGCACGTCGTTGGTCGCCACGGCGGGCACACCCTGCGCGCGCGCGAGCTCCAATACCGCATCGCTGCAGGCCGCCTCGCCGGCGCGCCCGGTGCGCTGCACCTCGAGGTAGAAACGGTCGCCGCAAAGCGCCTGCCAGCGCGCCAGTGCCCGCGCGGCCTCCTCGAGCTTGCCGCGCACCAGCGCCTGACCGATATCGCCCTCCGACCCGCCGGACAACACGATGAGTCCCGACAGGGCCGGGGCGGTGAGCCAGCTGCGGTCCATCATGGGAACGCCGCGGGACTGACCCTCCAGGAAGGAGCGCGTGACGAGCTGGGTGAGATGGCGGTAACCGATGAGGTTCTGGCACAAGAAGACGATGCGCGTCGGCGGCGCGCGCTCCCCCGGCTCACGGATCCAGGCGTCCACGCCGATCAGCGGCTTGACCCCGGCGGCCTGCGCCTCCTTGTAGAACTTCACCATGGCGAACAGATTGCTCTGGTCGGTGAGCGCGATCGCGGGCATGCGCGCCTGGGCGACCGCCGCCATCAGTTCGGGCACGCGCACGATGCCATCGAGCAGCGAATACTCGGTGTGCAGGCGCAGGTGCACGAACTGGGTCACGGGACGGGCCGCTCCCGATAGAGCTCGAACTCGGCATCGTCCTCGACATCCGGGATCCATTCGAGCTCGGCGTCCCACTCGTCCGCGGCTCCCGTGCCGTCGAGCAGAGTCAGCACGGGGGCGAAACTGCGCCGATGCAGCGGACATGGGCCATGTTCGGCGAGCAGCGTCCGGTGGCGTCGCGTCGCGTATCCTTTGTGACTTGCGAAAGCATATTGAGGATAGATGGCATCCATTTGATCCATATACTGATCTCGCGCGGTTTTCGCGAGAATCGAGGCGGCGCTGATGGCCGGTTCGGTCGCGTCCCCGCCGATGATCGCGCGCGCGGTGAGCGCGGCCCCGAGTCCCTCCAGCCGCGGCAGTCGATTGCCGTCGACGATCAGGCGCTGCGGACACGGGTTCATCGCGAGCACCGCGCGTCGCATCGCCAGAAAGGTGGCGTGCAGGATGTTGAGCGCATCGATCTCGGCCGGGTCCGCCCAGCCGATGCCGAACGCCAGCGCGCGACGGCGGATCTGCGCGCTCAGGCGCATGCGCTCGGCGGCGCTCAACACCTTGGAGTCGGCCAGGCCGGCAATGCCCCGCCCGCGGCCCAGGATGACCGCCGCGGCGACCACCGGGCCCGCCAGAGGACCGCGTCCCGCCTCATCCACGCCCGCGATGTGCGCGCTCATGGCGGGGACACCGGCGGCCGGGGCCGCTGCAGCAAGGCGAGGATGGCCTGTGCGGCACGGACGCTGGCGTCACGTTTGAGATTGACGTGTAGCCCCACGAACTCCTGCTCCAGCCCGGCTCGTCGTCCGGCATCATCCAGCCACGCGAGGAGCTCCGCCCCCAGCGTCTGCGGGTCGATTTGTTCCTGAAAATACTCGCCGACCACGCGATGATCCGCAAGTAGATTAGGTTGCGCGAAAAACTTGGATTTGACCAGATTGAAGCGGCGGATGATCCAGGCCGACAACGCCCCCAAGCGGTAGACCACCACCATCGGCCGCTTGCAGAGCGCCGCCTCCAGGCTGGCGGTCCCGGAAGCGACCATCAC
Organism: uncultured Gammaproteobacteria bacterium; assembly: GCA_963736185.1. Taxonomy (GTDB): domain Bacteria; phylum Pseudomonadota; class Gammaproteobacteria; order Steroidobacterales; family Steroidobacteraceae; genus Bog-1198. The sequence goes on from CAVTNZ010000054.1 coordinate 8,250, forward strand.
CACGTCGGCCGCGATCAGCGCCGCCTGGGCATGGCCGTCGATCAAGTTCACGCGCACCTTCGGTGCGACCCGCGCGAGCGCCTCCGAGAAGATCTGGCGGGTCGCGGCACTCGCCATCGGCGCGACGAACTCGAGCGCCGGCCGGCGTTCGAGGAGCCATGCCGCGGTGGCCGCGAAATCCCCGGCCAGCCTCGACACCTCGCCGCGCCGGCTGCCGGGCAGCAGCGCCACGATCTCGGCGCCGGCGGGCAGATCGAGCGCCCGGCGCGCGGCGGCGCGGTCGACGTCGAGGGGTATGGCATCGGCGAGCGGATGCCCGACGAACTCGGCCGCCACCCCCTGCCCGTCGTAGAAGCGCTTCTCGAAAGGCAGCAGGCAGAGCACCAGATCCACCGATTGGTGGATGTGCTGCACGCGGCTCTGCCGCCAGGCCCACACCTGCGGACTGACGTATTGCACGGTCGGGATGCCCGCGGCGTGGAGGCTGCGCGCAAGCCGCAGATTGGTGTCGGGCGCGTCGATTCCCACGAACACGTCGGGACGCGCGGCGATGAAGGAGCGGCGCAGTCGCGACAGCAGGCTCAACAGCCGCGGCAGCTCCTTCAGAATCTCGAACAATCCCATCACCGCCAGCGATTCGGCGGGCTCCCAGACCTCGCAGCCGGCGGCACGCATTTTCGGCCCGGCGACGCCGAAAAACTGCGCGTCCGGCTCGAAGCGGCGCAGCGCCTCGATCAATCCGGCTCCGAGCGTGTCTCCCGACGCCTCACCCGCGACGAGTCCCACCCGCAGCGGCGCCGGCATGGTCGATCCCATGACCTACCGCACGAGGCTGCGCGAGCTGCGTTTGATGAATTCGACGAACACGCGCACTTCCGGCTGGGATTCGGCCGCGTCCTCGAGTTCCTTGAGAGCCGCCTGCAGCTTCAGACTCGAGCGGTAGAGCACGCGGTAGGCGCGCCGGATGTTGCGGATCTGCTCCTCGGAAAAACCGCGCCGCTTCAGCCCCTCGGAGTTCACGCTGTGCGGCACCGCGGGCCGTCCGACCGCCATCACGAACGGCGGCACATCGCGCGTCACCATCGCATTGTGCGCGAGAAAGGCATGATCGCCGACCTTGGTGAATTGGTGGACCGCGGACAGTCCGCCCATGATCACCCAATTGCCGAGCTCCACGTGGCCGCCGAGCGTCGCGCAATTCGCCATCACGATCTGGTCGCCCAGGGTGCAATCGTGCGCCACATGAGAATAAGCCATCAGCAGATTGTCGCTGCCGATCCGGGTCACGCCGTTTCCGGTCACGGTGCCGCGATTCACGGTGACCGATTCGCGGAAGACGTTGCGGTCGCCGATTTCGAGCCGGGTGGGCTCGCCCCGGTATTTCTTGTCCTGCGGCGCATCGCCGAGCGAGGCGAACTGAAAGATCTTGTTGTCGGTGCCGATGCGGGTCGGACCGTTGATGACAACGTGCGGGCCCACCCAGGTCCGGGCGCCGATCACCACGCCCGGTCCAATGACGCTGAACGGACCGACTTCGGCATCCGCGGCGATCTCCGCCTGCGGCGAGACCGCCGCGCGCGAATCGATCATCCGGCTTCTCCCGGGGAGTCCGCGCCCTTAGCGGCCGGGCCTTTGGCCCCCGGCGCCTTGGTCTCGGGCGCGACCATGATTTCCGCCGACGCCACCACCACTCCATCCACCTCCGCGCGGCAGTCGAACTTCCAGATCCCCTTGAAGGCGCGCTTGAGGGACGCCTTGAGGTGGATCTGATCGCCCGGTTCGACGGGCTTGCGAAAGCGCGCATTGTCGATCGCGACGAAATAAAAGCGCGTGTCGGAGTCGGGCACGACTTCCACGGTCTTGAACGCGAGAATGCCGCAGGTCTGCGCCAGCGCCTCGATGATCATGACGCCCGGCATCAGCGGCCGGTGCGGGAAGTGCCCCGGGAAAAACGGCTCGTTGAAGGTCACGTTCTTGATGGCATGCACGTACTGGCCCGCCTGGCAGTCGAGCACCCGGTCGACCAGCAAAAACGGATACCGGTGCGGAAGCTGCCGCATGATCGCTTCGATATCGAGCTTGCAGGGTTCTGCCATCATCGCTCCTTTTCACCGAATCGCCGCAAATGGGCCACCATTCTGCGCCACGCCCGCGTCGGCACGGTGGGCATGCCGCTCGAATAACTGCCCGCCTCGCGGATCGACGCGCTGACCAGGCTGCATCCCGTGATCATCACATCATCGGCGATGTTCAGATGCCCGGCGAACCCGACCATGCCCCCGATGAGGCACCGCTGGCCGATGACGGTGCTGCCCGAAATTCCCGTGCACGCGGCGATGGCCGTGTGCGCTCCGATGGTCACGTTGTGCCCGACCTGGATTTGATTGTCCAGCTTGACGCCGTGCTCGACCACCGTATCGTCTATCGCGCCGCGGTCGATGGTGGTGTTCGCACCGATCTCGACATCGTCCCCGATGCGCACGCTGCCGACCTGGGGCACCTTGAACCAGGTGCCTCGGTCCGACGCGAAGCCGAAGCCGTCGGCCCCGATGACCGCGCCCGCGTGCACCAGTCCGCGCTGCCCCAGCACCACGCCGGGATATAAATTGACCCTGGCCACGAGACGCGTATCCGCGCCGATCCGGGCGCCCCGCTGCACGATGCACCCGGGTCCGACCACGGCGCGCTCGCCGATCTCGACCTGCTCCTCGATCACCGCCAGCGCCTCGACGGTCGCGGAGGCGGCCACGCGGGCCCCCGCGGACACCACCGCGGTCGGGTGCACCCCCGGAGCGGCCCTGGCCTGCGGGTACAGCAGTTCGGCGATGCGGGCGTAGCTCAGATACGGGTTCGGGGCGATCAACGCGGCAACCGGACAACTCTCGGCATCGGCCGCCGTCAGGACCACGGCGCCGGCGCGGGTCGTCTTCAGGTTCCGGCGGTATCGCGAATTCGCCAGGAAGCTCACGCTTCCGGGCGTCGCCTGCGACAGAGTGGCCACGTGCGACACCCGGGTGTCGGGATCTCCCTCGAGCTCCAGGCCGAACCGTACCGCCAACTCCCCTAGGCTAAAATCCCCCGGCACTGGCGCACATCCCGTGCGAAAAGATCAGCGGGTTATTTCGGCTTTGTCGGCGTCTTGGACGGCGCCGGCGCCGATGCGCCCGCGTTCGCCGGCTTGCTGGTGAGCACCGCCAGCACGTTGGCGGTGATGTCGAGCGCGGGTTTGGCGAAGAACACGCCCTGGCCGAGGACCAGGTCGAAGCCCTGCGCATTCGCATACGTCTGGATTTCCTGCACGAGGTAGCGCTGAACCTTGCCGAGCTCCTCGTTCTTGCGGGTCGAGGCGTCATCCTGGAATTCGCCGGCCTTGCGCTGGAATTCGCGCTGCTGATCGCGCAGCGTCTTCTCGGCGTTGGCGCGGTCGGACTCGGACATCACCGCGCCCTCCTTCTGAAGCTTGTCGTCCTTGGCCTTGAGGTCGTTCTGCAGCGTCATCAGCTCGCGCCGCCGCGGGCCGAACTCGTTGTCGAGCGACTGCATCGCGGACTTGGTCTGGGGCGCCTCCTCGAGCAGCTTCTCGAAATTGACGACGCCGATCTTGATTTCGGCGCTTGCTTGGCCGGCGGCAAACAGGCCGCATAGCGCCATCGCCAAAAACGGAATTCTGCGGGTGAAAGTCGACATTGTTATCTAAACCTCGTTGACTAAGACGTCAAAACGCCTGACCGATTGAAAATTGGAATCGCTCCGTTTCATCGTTGAATCGCACCGTGTCGCCCGGATAGGCGTTCAAGGGGATGCCATACGAGAATCGGAACAGACCCAGCGGAGCGAGCCATTGTACCGCGATCCCGGTGGACCTTTTCAGCCTATCATAAGCGAAGTGGTAATTGACCGGGGTTATGTCGTCCTCGCCCAGGAACTGCACCTTGTTCCCGGTATAGAAAACGTTCCCCATATCGTAGAACCAGCTGACCCGGGCGGCGCTCTTCCACTTGTCCGGGACCGGGAACAGCAGCTCGAAGCGGCTGATGACCCGGAAATTGCCGCCGAACGGGTTGCCGATGCCGATGTTGTCGCGGGGCCCCAGGGTGCTCTCGCGGTATCCGCGCACGCTGTCCGGGCCGCCCGCGTAATAGTTCAGATACGGCGGCAGGAACGTGGTCTTGCCCATCGCCTGAGCGTAATCCAGGCTCGCGTTGTACGACAGCAGCCACTTGCCCCACAGCGGGATGTACTGCAGGAACTGGAAATTGGTGGCGTAGTAGCGCACGTCGCTGAACGGCAGCGCCATCCGCCCCGAGATCGCCAGATGCATGCCGCGGTCGGCGAACAGGGCGCGGTTTCGGGTATCCAGATTCCAGCCGCCCGAGATCTCGTACGAATAGAAATCCGTTCCATAGACGGTGTACGGGCTGTCGAGCGAATTGATGATGTTGTCGCCGTTGGTATCGTCCAGGTAGCGCGTGAACGTGCTGCCGTTATGCTGCACCCAGTCGATGGCCTGTTGCGAGCTGTAGCCCTGCGAGACCACCAGCTCGTTCTTGTTGGCGGACACGCCGATGGACAGGTACTGATACTCCGTGATCGGATACGAGAAGCTCTCCGCGAGCGTGAGCTGCTTGGTCGAGAATTTCGACGCCGCCGCCACGAACTGCGTGATGTCGCGGAAGGTGAGCGAGGTGGTTCTCGACACCCCGTCGATGGTCATGTACGGGATCGGTGCTCGCGAAGGTGTAGGTCTTGCTGTACTTGCCGGCATTGACCTCGAGCGCGATGCGATCGCCCGTTCCCATGAAGTTGCTGTGCACGAAATTGCCGTTGAGGCTGAATTTCTGCGCTTCCGAATAGCCGATGCCCCCGCCGAACTGTCCGGGCAGGCCCTCCTTGATGTTGTAATCCACGTCGACCAGGTCGGCGCTGCCGGGCACCGGCTTGGTCTCGAACTCCACCTTCTCCACGTACGGCAGGCGCTGGATGCGCTCCTTGGAGCGCTCGATCGCCGAGTTGGACAGCCAGCCGCCCTCGAGCTGGCGCATTTCGCGGCGCAGCGTCTCGTCGTTGATGGCGGTGGTGTTGTTGAAGTTGATGTGGCGCACGTAGACCCGGTTGCCGGGCTCGATGAAGAAGGTCAGCGAGACGGTTTTCTTGTCGTTGTCGGGCGTCGGCACCGGATCGATCTTCGAGAACGCGTAGCCGTCGGCGCCGAGCCGGTAGCTCATGAGCTCCTGCGAGCTGGTCACCAGCTTGCGCGAGAAGATGTCGCCGGGATGGATCTGCAGAAGCCTTCGCAGCTGCTCCTCCGGGACCACCATGGTGCCGGCGAGCTTGATGTCCGACACCTTGAAAACGTCCCCTTCGTTGACGTTGATGGTGATGTACATGTCGTCTTTTTCAGGCGCGATGGTCACCTGCGTCGACTCGATCTGGAAATTCGCGTAGCCGCGATCCATGTAGTAGGAGCGCAGCTTCTCCAGATCCCCGGTGAGCGACTCGCGCGAGTACCGGTCGTCCTGCTTGTACCAGGAGAGCCAGTTCGGCGTCTTCAGCTCGAACGTGTTGAGCACGTCGCTTTCCTTGAACTTGGTGTCGCCCACGAGATTGATCATCTCGATCTTGGCGCGCTTTCCCTCCTTGATGTCGACCAGCACGTCGACCTTGTTGCCCGGCAGGTCGGTGACCTTGGTGTCCACCCGCACCGCGTATTTGCCGCGGCTGAAATACTGGTCGGTGAGGTACTGCTTGACCTCGTCGAGGACCGAGCGGTCGAAGGTCTTCCCCTGGGCGAGACCGACGTTGCGCAGGCTCTTGGTCAGATCCTCCGTCTTGATGTCCTTGTTGCCCTTGACCTCGAACTTCGCGATCGAGGGCCGCTCGACCACCACCACGAGAAGGGTGTTTCCGTCGCGGCGCAGCTCAACATCGCGGAAAAAGCCGGTTGCGTACAGCGCGCGCAGCGCCTCGCCGACGCGCTGCTCGTCGAGGTGATCGCCGATGTTGACGGGCAGATAATTGAAGACCGTGCCCTCGGAGATTCGCTGCAGGCCCTCCACGCGGATGTCGCCCACCGTGAAGTTGTCCGGGGATGGCGTGCCGGGCGGAGCCGGCGATGCCGCGGACGGTTGCGGAGGCGCCGCCGCGGACGGCTGCGCGGAGGACGGACGGGGCGGCTGCGGCGAGGGCGGCGGCGCCTGCGGCTGCGGCGCGGGCTGCGCCCGCACGGACATCCCGATGGGCTGGATGGCGAGCGCCATCAAGCAAATCAGCGGGGATTTAACCCGCACGCGACGACGACCGCATGCAGTCTCTATGGGCAGCGCTTGCGGCAAGGCACCGCATTCGCGGTGCAAACTCGAGATAGATCATGATTTCCCGTTAATTCAAATGTCTGGAAATATCGTTATAGAAAGCGAGGCTCATCAACACGACCAGCAGCGCGATCCCCACCTGCTGACCGAAGCTCTGGGCACGCTCCGACAGCGGGCTGCCCTTGACGGCTTCAACGAGTTGATAAACCACCTGCCCACCGTCCAGTAGCGGGACCGGCATCAGGTTCAGCACCCCGAGGCTCACGCTGATGATGGCGAGAAACCCCATGTACGCGGTCAATCCGAGGTACGCACTGATGCCGGCAAACTCGGCGATGCTCACCACACCGCTGATGTTCTTGGGCGACACCTCCCCCGTCACCATGCGCCACAGCATCTGCACGGTGAGCGTGGACATCTCCCACATCTTCTTGACGCCGACGCCGATCGCCTGGAAAGGCCCCGACCGCTGGATCTGTATGAGGCCGGGAGGCCACGAGCGCTGACCCTCGGCGAGCGTGATGCCCAGCCGCCCGATCGCCTTGCCATCCTCTACGACCTTGGGCACGGGGGCGGACAGGGTCAGCCGCTGTCCCGCGCGCAGCACCTCCACGGAGAGCACGCCGCCCGGAGCCCCGGTCACCGCGCCGATGAAATCCGAACTGTTCACGATCGGCCGGCCGTCCACGGCGAGGAGCTTGTCGCCGGGCTTCAGGCCCGCGCGAGCGCCGGCGCTGCCCGCCGGCACGGACTGCACCAGCGTATCGGCGCGCCAGGTCGCCAGATCGAATCCGAGTCCCGGCAACAGCTTCCCCGGCTCGGTCAACGGACGCGTGTCGTCGGCGAGGTGCAGCGTGAGGCCGAGCTCGTCGGCGCCACGCTTCACCCGCATCGGCACGGAGGGATCCGCCGAGACCTGGCGCAGCAGGTCGATCTGCAGCTCCTCGGTATCCCCGACCCGGTAGTCGCCGACGCGCACGATCTCATCGCCGGTCTTCAAACCCGCGGCGGCGGCCGGGCTGCCTGCGCGCACCTGACCCACCACCGGCTTGACGATTTCGTTGCCCGCCATCGCCAGCACCGCATAGAGCAGCGAGGCGAAGATGAGATTCATCGCGGGACCCGCGAGCAGCACCGCCACGCGATGCGCGATCGGCCGCCGGGTGAAGGAGCGCGGCAGCTCCTTGGGATCAACGTCGCCCTCGCGCTCATCGAGGAGCTTCACGTAGCCGCCGAGCGGAATCGCGGAGAGGCAGTACTCGGTGTGGTCCGCATCCCTGCCGACGCGGGTAAGCAGCGGCTTGCCGAAGCCGATGCTGAAGCGCAGCACCTTGAAACCGAGTTTCTTGGCGACCCAGTAGTGACCGAATTCGTGCACCGCGACCAGTATCCCGATCGCTACCAGGAAGGCGGCGCCAAAAATCAGCATCTTCATGCAAGGGCTCCATGCACAGGCTCTATCAAGGCGTTCGCCAGGCGTCGAGCTGCGGCGTCAGCGTCCAACACATCACCCAACTCGTTGACCGGGCTCGCATCGAGGCGCTGCAACACTTTGTCACAGACCGCCGCGATCCCGGTAAAGTTCAAGCGCCGCTCGAGAAACGCCTGTACCGCGACCTCATTGGCCGCGTTGAGCACCGCGGGCCCGGTCCCGCCGGCCCGGGCGGCGGCCCGAGCGAGGCCGATGCTCGGAAAGCGCACATGATCGGGCGGCTCGAAATCCATCCGCCCGATTTCGCCCAAGTCGAGCGATTGTACACCGGAACTCACCCGCTCCGGCCATGCCAATGCCTGCGCAATCGGCGTGCGCATGTCCGGGGCGCCGAGTTGGGCGAGGAACGAGCCATCGGCGTACTCCACCAGCGAGTGCACCAGACTTTGCGGATGGACCACGATGTTGACCTGCGATTCCGGCAGACCGAACAGCAGGGTGGCCTCGATCACCTCGAGACCCTTGTTCATGAGCGTCGCGGAATCCACCGAGATCTTGCGGCCCATCTTCCATTTCGGGTGATTGCACGCCTCGTCCGGTGTCACGTTCTGGAGCTTGGCGAGGGCGGTGCAGCGGAACGGACCGCCGGAGGCGGTCAAGATCAGCCGGTTCACGCCGCGCGCGGGCGCCCCCGGCAGATAGCCCGCCGGCATGCACTGGAAGATCGCGTTGTGCTCGCTGTCGATCGGTATGAGCTCGGTGTTGGACTTCTGAACCGCCTCCATGAGCAGGCGGCCCGACATCACCAGCGCTTCCTTGTTGGCGAGCAAGACGCGCTTGCCGGCGCGGGCGGCGGCGAGCGTCGGCATCAGCCCCGCCGCGCCCACGATCGCGGCCATCACCATGTGCACGTTATCGCCCGCCACCGCCGCGGCCAGCGCATCGACGCCGCTTTCCACGCGCGTCGCCAGGCCGAGAGGGCGAAGCGCCGCGCGCGCCTCCTCCGCGGCCCGGGCGTCGGCCAGCACCACCACGTCGGGCTTGAACTCCACCGCCTGCTGCACCAACGCCTGCCAGCTCGATCGCGCGCAGAGCACCGATGCCCTGAAGCGCTCGGGATGCAGGGCGATGACGGCCAGGGTGCTCTTGCCGATGCTCCCGGTCGATCCGAGGATGGCGATGCCGCGCTGGCCACTCATGCGATGACTCCCGAGCCGAACAGGCCGAGCGCATAAAGCGGCGCCGCGGCCGTGACCGAGTCGATGCGATCGAGGACGCCGCCGTGTCCCGGCAGGATGACGCCCGAATCCTTGAGCCCGGCGGCGCGTTTGAACATGCTTTCCGTCAAGTCCCCGATCACCGAAAAAATCCCGACGGCGCAGCCGAAGCCGATCGACAATCCGACCGGAAAGCCGAACAAGCGGGCCCCCCCGAGCGCGACCAGGATCACCGTGCACAGTCCGCCGACCGCGCCCTCCCAGGTCTTGCCCGGGCTGACCCGCGGGGCGAGCTTGCGCTGTCCATACCGGCGTCCGACGAAGAACGCGCCGATGTCCGAGGCGATCACCAGGAACACCAGCCAAAGCACGATCTTGGGACCATCGACGGGCCCGCGGCTCGACAGGACCAGGCGGCCGAGTGCGATGAAGGACGGGACCAGCACCGGGATACCGCACAGCAAGGCGAGCCGCGGCCGATGCCACTCCGGAGCGAGCATCAGCCAGACGAACGCCGCCGCCCACCACACGCACGCGGCGGCGAGCAGCACGAGCAGATGCGCGGGCTCCTCCGTCCACCACCAGGACAGCGCCAGGAGGGACGCGATGGCGGAGCAATAGAGCAGCCGCAGCGGCACGGAGCGCAGGCCGCCGAAGCCCGCCCACTCCCAGCCGCCGACGAGCCACACGGCACCGAAGGCGAGAATGGTCCAGCGCGGCGCGAGCAGGAACAGGCCGGTGAGCAGCACGGCGCCGAGAATCGACGCGGTCAGGATCCGCTGCTTAAGCATCGACATGCGCGGCCTGCGCGGCGGCGAGCTGCTCGGAGGTGCGCCCGAAGCGCCGCTCGCGGTTGAGGTAGAAGGTCAACGCCGCGTCCAGATGCGCCGCCGAGAAATCGGGCCAGAGCACCTCGGTGAAATAAAGTTCGGCGTAGGCGAGATTCCACAACAGGTAATTGCTGATCCGCATCTCCCCGCCCGTGCGGATGAGAAGATCCGGGTCCGGAACTCCCGCGAGTGCGAGGCGGCCGGCGACCCGCGCCTCGTCGATCTCGCCCGGATTCAGGGTTCCGGCGGCCGCGTCGGCGGCGAGCGAACGGCAGGCCTGCGTGATGTCCCAGCGGCCGCCGTAAGCCAGCGCCACGAGGAGCGTGATCCCCTCGTTCGAGGCGGTCAGCGATTCGGCCTCCTCCATGCTCTGGATGAGCGCACTGCCCAATACGCTTCGATCGCCGATGAATCGGAGCCGCACCCGATTGCGGTGCAGATCGGACACCTCGCGCACCATGGCATCGAGGAACAGCTTCATGAGCATGCCGACCTCCTCGGGCGGACGGCGCCAATTCTCGCTCGAGAATGCGAACAGGGTGAGGAAGCGGATATTGCGCTTCGCGCAGTCCTCCACCACGCGCCGCACGACCTTGATGCTCGAGCGGTGACCGGCCGCGCGCGGCAGGCCGCGCGCCCTGGCCCAACGACCATTGCCGTCCATGATGATCGCGACATGTTGCGGCGTGTCGGCCATGCGTTCGGAATCTGCGGGTCCGCTCAGACCTGCATCAACTCCTTTTCTTTGTCGGCCATGGCGTGATCGATCTCCGCAACGTGCTTGTCGGTGAGCTTTTGGATCTCGTCCTGGGCGCGCCGATCGTCATCCTGCGAGATCAGCTTTTCCTTGAGCATGTCCTTCAATTCGGTCATCACCTCGCGCCGCACGTTGCGCACCGACACTCGCGCGGCCTCGGCTTCGGAGCGCACCACCTTGGTGATGTCGCGCCGCCGCTCCTCCGTGAGGGCGGGCATCGCGATGCGGATCAGCGTGCCGGCGGTATTGGGCGTGAGCCCAAGGTCCGACTTGTAGATGGCCTTCTCGATAACCGACACCATGGACTTCTCCCACGGGGTCACGGTGAGCGTGCGGGCATCCTCGGTCGCGATGTTCGCCACCTGGTTGAGCGGCATCTCCGAGCCGTAGTAGTCGACCTTGATGTGCTCAATCAGGCTGGTGTGCGCGCGGCCCGTGCGCAGCTTCTTCAACTGGTCCCTGAACGCGGTGACGCATTTCTGCATGCGCACGGTCGCGTCTTTTTTTATGTCCTCGAGCATGACTTCCCCTCTTACGGTCCGGCGCAGACGACGGTACCCACGTCCTCGCCCTGAACGATACGCAATAGATCGCCGGCATTGAACAGGTTGAACACCTGCAGCGGCAAGTTGTTTTCGCGGCACATGACGATGGCCGTGGCGTCCATCACATTGAGGCGGTCGGTCAGCACCTGGTCGAACGTCAAACGGGTGTAGCGCTTGGCGTTTGGATTGCTCATCGGATCCGAGTCGTAGATGCCGTTGACCTTGGTCGCCTTCAGCAAGATGTCCGCGTCGATCTCGATGGCCCGCAGGCTTGCCGCAGTGTCCGTGGTGAAGAACGGATTGCCGGTCCCGGCGCCGAAAATCACGACCCGCCCTTTCTCCAGATGTCTCACGGCGCGGCGCCGGATGTAGTCCTCGCAGACCTCGTTGATGCGCAGCGCCGACATGACCCGCGCATAGGTGCCCTGCGACTCCAGGGCATCCTGAAGCGCGAGCGCATTGATCACGGTGGCGAGCATCCCCATGTGGTCGGCCGTCACGCGGTCCATGCCGGCCCGGGCGAGGCCCGCGCCACGGAAGATGTTGCCGCCGCCGAGCACCACGGCCACCTGCACGCCCATCAGGGCGAGCTCCCGAATCTCCGCGGCGATGCGTTTGAGCATGGCCGGATCGATGCCGTAGTCCTCGCTGCCGAGCAGGGCCTCACCGGATAACTTGACCAAGATTCTGCGGTAGCGCGCGGTGGGCGTTGTTTCCGTCATATGGCAGTACCCTACTACAAAAGACCCCGCGGGCGCGGGGTCTTTGAAATCAATGGGATCGGAGACTACTTCGGTTTGTGTTCGTCGTCCTTCGGCTTGTCCTGCGATTTCACCTGCGCCATCACCTCGCCGACGAAATCATCCTGTTTCTTCTCGATGCCCGAACCCACTTCGTAGCGCACGAATTCGACCACCTTGGCGCCGGACTTCTTCAGCAGCTTCTCGACCGTGGTTTCCGGATCCTTGACGAAGGGCTGGCCGAGCAGCGTGATCTCCGCCAGGAACTTGCGCAGACGCCCCTCGACCATCTTGGCGACGATCTCGGGCGGCTTCTTCTCGCCCTTGGTCTGTTCGGTGAGGATCGCGCGCTCCTTGTCGAGCACCTCGGCCGGAACGGCTCCCGCGTCCACGTAGGCCGGGTTCACCGCGGCGACGTGCATCGCAAGATCGCGCGCCAGGGCCTCATCCCCCCCCTGCAGCGCCACCAGGGCGCCGATCCGCGTGCCGTGCAGATAGGTTCCCAGGGCACCCGGCGCGGTGACGCGCACGAAGCGGCGCACGGCGATGTTCTCGCCGATCTTCGCGACCAGCGCGCGCCGCTTCTCCTCGAGCGTGCCGGATCCGGTATCCGTCTGCACCAACGCCTCGACGGTCGGCGCCGGCCGGGCGAGCGCGGCCTTGGCCACGTCGCGGGCAAAGGACTGGAACTCATCGCTCCGGGCCACGAAATCGGTTTCGCTGTTGATCTCGACCAGCACCGCGGAAAGCCCCGAGCGCTCCACGGCGAGCGTGCCTTCGGCGGCGACCCGGGCGGCCTTCTTGTCGGCCTTGGCGAGCCCGCTCTTGCGCATGAGCTCCGCGGCGGCATCGAGGTCGCCCTGGGTTTCGACCAGCGCCTTCTTGCATTCCATCATGCCGGCGCCGGTGCGCTCACGGAGTTGTTTGACGATGTCTGCTGTGATGTTCATGGTGCTTAACGACGGCCGTCCGCGGCCGTTCCCTCACGTTGATCGGTCAATTTTGAATCGGAGAGGAGCCCGCGATGGCGCGGGCCCCTCCCGACGTTCAAGGGCCGCGCGCCGGCGTACGGCGACCGACGGGTCTGCGCCGCGGGGCGCTCGCCGGGCGATTCTCGGCGGGCGGCACATCGGCTGCGTCCACATCGTCGGTTTCGGCCTCGCCGTCCTCGACCTGGGCGACGGCGGCCACCGCTCCGGGGATGACGGTCACGGGAACCTTGCGGCGCGGCGCGGGCTTCCTGCCGCGGCCGGCGGCGGGCGGCGGACGGCGCCCCCCCGCGGAACTGCGCTTCTTCGGGTTGCCCTCTTCATCCAATTCGACGAACTCATCCTCGCCCACCGGCACTTCGGGCAGCGACGCCTTGCCCTCGAGCACCGAGTCGGCCACGCCGCCGGCGTAGAGCAGGATTGCCCGCATGGCATCGTCGTTGCCCGGAATGACGTAATCGATCCCGTCCGGCGAGCAATTGGTATCGACCACCGCGACCACCGGAATACCGAGCTTGCGCGCCTCGTGGATCGCGATCTCCTCGTGCCCCACGTCGATCACGAACAACGCATCGGGCAGCGCGGTCATGTCGCGGATGCCGCCCAGGCTGCGCAGCAGCTTGTCCATTTCCCGGCGCAGCATCTGCGCCTCTTTCTTGCCGCGACGGTCGAGCGAGCCGTTCTGCGCCATCTCGTCGAGCTCGTTGAGTCGCTTGATGGACTGCCGGATGGTCTTGAAATTGGTCAGCATCCCGCCGAGCCAACGCTGGTTGACGTACGGCATGTTGCACCGCAGCGCCTCTTTTTGCACGGCGTCACGGGCCGACCGCTTGGTGCCGACGAACAGCACCTTGCCGCCCTCGGCCGCGACACCCTTGATGAAGGTGGCCGCCTGCGCATACAGGGGCTGGGTCTTCTCGAGATTGATGATGTGGATCTTGTTTCGCTCGCCGAAAATGAACGGAGCCATTTTCGGGTTCCAGAAACGGGTTTGATGTCCGAAATGGACACCCGCTTCCAGCATTTGTCGCATTGACACGCCGGCCATACAGAACTCCTTTGTTGGGTTGAGCCTCCGCGAGTCCCAGTCGGCAACCCGGACCTTGAATCCAAGAGGGCGAGCCTTCAGATCCGAGGTTCCCGGGCACCCAGCCGACTGTGTCGACCCGCGTGCGGGGTTGTTAAAAATAGCCGCGCTTTATACCATGAACCCTACCGCGAGACAAACCGTGGAAATGAACTCGAGTACCCTATGAACGTAACCGTCAAAACGCCCGCGGAACAGGACAAGATGCGGGCCGCCGGGCGGCTGGCCGCGAGCGTCCTCGACATGATCGAGCCCTTCGTCCAACCCGGGGTGACCACGGAGGAGCTCGACAAGCGCTGCCACGACTTCATCGTGGAGGAGCTCAAATCCATTCCGGCGAACCTGAACTATCGCGGCTTCCCCAAGACCATCTGCACCTCCGTGAACCACGTGGTCTGCCATGGAATCCCGGGCGACAAGCGCTTGAAGAGCGGCGACATCGTCAACATCGACGTGACGGTGATCCGCGACGGCTTCCATGGCGACACCAGCCGGATGTACCTGGTCGGCAACGCGAGCGTCGCCGCGCGCCGCCTCACCGATGCCTGCCACGAGGCCATGTGGAAGGGAATCGGCGTGGTCAAACCCGGGGCCCGTTTGGGCGACATCGGCCACGCCATCCAGACCTTCGCGGAGAGCAACGGCTTCTCGGTGGTCCGCGAGTACTGCGGACACGGCATAGGCCGCGTGTATCACGAGGATCCGCAGGTGCTGCACTATGGCAAACCGGGCACCGGTCTGGAGCTCGTGACGGGCATGACCTTCACCATCGAGCCCATGATCAACGCCGGCCGCCGCGACGTTCGGCTGCTCAACGACGGCTGGACGGTGGTGACCAAGGACCAGTCGCTGTCGGCGCAATGGGAACACACCATCCTGGTCACCGACGTGGGGTACGAAGTACTCACCCTCGGCGCCGAAGCGGCGCAGTCCCAAGCCGCGGCGGCTTCTTGAACGCCGGCGCCAAGTTCCTCGACCACAACGCTGATTGGGCCTATTTGGCTCTCGTGCCGGAGGCCCTGAAGAGCGGCCAGTATTCGCCCGCCGTGTTCCGCCAGGTGCTCGACGGCGGGGCCGACCTCTTGCGCGAGCGTTTCCAGGCGGACGAGCCGGTCGAGGCGCTGGTGCGCGACCGCGCGCTGCTGGTCGATCTTGCGCTGCGCGCCGCCTGGGTCAAACATGCGGGCCGCTTCGCGGACGATCTGGCCTTGGTGGCGGTCGGCGGCTACGGGCGCGGCGAGCTGCACCCGAGCTCCGACATCGACATCATGGTGCTGCTGCCGAAGAGCGATTCGGCCGATTGGCAGTCCGATATCGAGCGTTTCCTCACCTTCCTCTGGGACATCGGCCTGGAGGTCGGCCACAGCGTGCGCTCGATCGACGATTGCCAGCGCGAGAGCCTCGCCGACATCAGCGTCGCCACCACTCTGTTCGAGGCGCGCCTGCTGGCCGGCCCCGAATCGCTGTTCGCCGGCATGCGGCGCGCGCTCGCCCCGGACCGGCTCTGGTCCTCGCAGGATTTCTTCGAAGCCAAGGTCCGCGAGCAGACCGAGCGTCATCATCGCTACTTCGACACCGCCTACAACCTCGAGCCCAACGTCAAGGCGAGCCCCGGCGGCCTGCGCGACATCCAGACCATCGGCTGGGTCGCCAAGCGGCACTTCGGCACGGACACGCTCGATGAGCTGGTGCCGCACGGCTTCCTCACGCGCGAGGAGCTGCGCAAGTTGAAGGCCGGCCAGTCCTTCCTCTGGAAGGTGCGCTTCGGACTGCACGTGCTGACCGGCCGGCGCGAGGACCGGCTGCTGTTCGACTATCAGATCAAGCTCGCGAAGCTGTTCGGCTACGAGGACGCGAGCTTCACGCTCGCGGTCGAGCAGCTGATGCAGAAGTACTACCGCACCGTGATGGATGTGAGCCTGCTCAACGAAATGTTGCTGCAGCTGTTTCGCGAGGCGATCCTGACGCAGAGCGGACCGCCGATCCCGATCAATCCGCGGTTCCAGATCCGCAACGACTACCTCGAGGTCACCCATCCCGAGGTGTTCGCGCGCTACCCCTCCGCGCTCCTGGAGCTGTTCGTGCTGTTGCAGCAGCATCCGGAACTGCGCGGGGTGCGCGCCGAGACGATCCGCCTCATCGGCACCCATGTGTCCTTGATCGACGAGGAGTTTCGCCAGAATCCGCGCCATCACCGCCTGTTCATGGAGATTCTCTGCGCGCCCGTCGGGGTGACCCACGAGCTGCGGCGCATGAACCTGTACGGCGTGCTGGGGCGCTACATCCCCTCCTTCGGACGCGTCGTCGGGCGCATGCAATACGACCTGTTCCACGCCTACACCGTGGACGCGCACACGCTGTTCGTGGTGAGCAACCTGCGCCGCTTCGCCATTCCGAAGTACAACCAGGAGTTCCCGGCGCTGAGCCAGATCATGCAGTCGCTCCCGCGCCAGGAGCTCGCCTATCTCGCCGCCCTGTTCCACGACATCGCCAAGGGACGCGGCGGTGACCATTCCGAGCTCGGCGCGGTCGACGCCGAGGCGTTCTGCCTGGAACAGGGACTCGGCCGCTACGAGGCGCGCCTGGTCGCCTGGCTGGTGAGGAACCACCTGATCCTGTCCATCACCTCGCAGAAGAAGGACATCAGCGATCCGGACATCATCCACGAGTTCGCCCGCCGGGTCGGCGATCAGGCGCATCTCGACTATCTGTACGTGCTCACGGTGGCGGACGTGCGCGGCACCAACCCGAAGCTCTGGAACACCTGGAAAGCGAGACTGTTCGAGGAATTCTACGAGCGCACCAAACGCGCCCTGCGCCGCGGCCTGGAGACGCCCGTCGATCAGGACGAACTGATCCGCGAAACCCAGGACAGCGCCCGCGCGAAGATCCCCGCGATTCCCGAGGCGCGCATCGCCGAGGTCTGGTCGCAATGGACCGAGGCGTACTTCCTGCGCTTCACGCCCGAGGAGATCGCCTGGCACACGACGCTCCTCGCCGACCGCCGTCCGGGCGATGCGCCGCTGGTCGCGATCCGGCAACTGACGGAGCGCGGCGGCACCGCGGTCCTCACCTACACGCCGCACGGCGTGCACAGCTTCGCGCGCACCACGGCGGTGCTCGATCAGATGGGACTCAACGTCGTGGATGCGCGGCTGATCACGAGCGCCAACGGCTTCAGCCTGGAAACCTACGTGGTGCTCGAGGACAACGGCGCGGTGATCGCCGACCCGGCCCGCATCCGCGAAATCGAGCGCGGCCTGTGGCGCAATCTCCAGCAATCGGAGGATTCGCCGGTGACCGTCACCCGCCGCGCGGCGCGGCAGGTGCGCATGTTCTCCACCATGACCCAGGTCAACTTCAGCTTGGACAATCGCAACAACCGTACGATACTGGAGCTGGTGGCCGCGGATCGTCCCGGCCTTCTATCCGAGGTCGGCAAAGTGTTCAAAACGGAGCGCGTCGCGATCAATGGCGCCAAGATCATGACCGTGGGCGAGCGGGCGGAAGACGTGTTCTACATCACCGACATGGAAGGGCATCTGCTCGCGGACGAAGCCTGCCAGCGCGTGCACGACTCGCTGGTGCGCGCGCTCGACCGACGCGACGCGGCTCGAACGTGAGCGCCGGCCTCGAGCGCCTGCGCGCCTCGATCGAGGGCGCCTGGGAGGCGCGGGCGGGCGTCACACCCGAGAGCGCCTCCGCGGAGCTGCGCGGGGCCGTCGAGACCGCCATCGGCATGCTCGATACCGGAGCGCTGCGCGTCGCCGAGAAGCGCGACGGCGACTGGCACGTGCATCAGTGGCTGAAGAAGGCCGTGCTGCTGTCCTTCCGCCTCGCGCCGAACGCCGCGCTCGCCGCGGGCGAAGGCCTCAATTTTTACGACAAGGTGCCGCTCAAATTCGCGGGCTGGGACGAGGCACGCTTCGCCGCCGCCGGTGCGCGCGTGGTGCCCCCCGCCACCGTGCGCCGCGGCGCGTTCATCGCCCCGAACGTCGTGCTGATGCCCAGCTACGTCAACATCGGCGCCTACGTCGATTCGGGAACGATGGTGGACACCTGGGCGACCGTCGGCTCCTGCGCCCAGATCGGCAAGAACGTGCACCTGTCCGGCGGCGTCGGCATCGGCGGCGTGCTCGAACCGCTGCAGGCGAACCCGACCATCATCGAGGACAACTGCTTCATCGGTGCGCGCTCCGAGATCGTCGAGGGCGTGATCGTCGAATCCGGCGCCGTGATCTCCATGGGCGTGTTCATCGGCCAGAGCACCCGCATCTACGACCGCGAGCGCGACGAAATCTCCTACGGGCGCGTCCCTGCCGGCGCGGTGGTGGTTCCCGGATCGCTGCCCTCCTCCAACGGCAAATATTCCCTGGCGTGTGCGGTGATCGTGAAGCGCGTCGACGAGCAGACCCGGGCGAAGACGTCCATCAACGAGCTCTTGCGCAACGTCTGAGCGGAGCCGTCGCCCTGGCGATGCGTTTGGACCGTCGTGTGGGGGGGGCTGGAGCGGACGGGCCAGATCCGGACCGCCGTAAATCCGTCCCTGGAGGCTGCGGGCAGGACATCCTGTCCTGCACGCTCCGGATCTGGCCCGTCCGCTCCAGCCTCACGCCCTCCACGGGGGTCGACGCTTCGCTGGACGCGCTCCCTGCTCGGCGCGCCGCACCGTCGACAGCCGCCACCCATCGAGAGCGTCCTGTTCGACGAGAGCCGTCCCGTCGATGGCCGGATTGGGCAGGCATTTCCCGGATCGTGGAGGACATGGATGTCCTCCCCGAAGCCTCCAGGGAAGGATTCACGGCGGTCCGGGAAATGCCTGCCCAATCCGGCCCTCCCACCGGACGTCATCTCATCATTAAGCAGAAGCTCAGCCGAATCGCCCGGTAATGTAATCTTCCGTGAGTTTCTCCTGCGGATTCGTGAACACGAGATCCGTCGGCCCGACTTCCACGAGATCGCCGAGATGGAAATACGCGGTGCGCTGGGAGACGCGCGCGGCCTGCTGCATGTTGTGGGTGACGATGACGATCGCATAGTTCTCGCGCAGCTCGTCGATCAAATCCTCGATCCTCGCGCTCGCGATCGGGTCGAGCGCGGAGGTGGGCTCGTCCATGAGGATGACCTCGGGATTGACGGCTATGGTGCGGGCAATGCAGAGGCGCTGCTGCTGGCCGCCGGAGAGGCTGGTTCCGGGCTGCGATAGCCGGTCCTTCACTTCATCCCAGAGTCCGGCGCGCTGCAGGCTGTTCGCCACCAGCTCGTCGAGGTCCGCGCGGTGTTTCGTCAAGCCGTGGATGCGCGGACCATACGCCACGTTCGCGTAGATGGAGTGCGGGAACGGCGTCGGCTTCTGGAACACGATGCCGACACGCGCCCGAAGCTGCGCGACATCGTGCTTGTGATCGTAGATATCCTGCCCGTCGAGCGTGATCTTGCCGTCGACGCGGGCGCTCTCGATGGTGTCGTTCATGCGGTTGAGACAGCGCAGGAACGTCGACTTGCCGCAGCCCGACGGACCGATCAGCGCCAGCACCTGATTGCGCCCGACGCGTCAGCCTGGGCGTTGTTCATGGTGCTGCAACCGCTCGACGGTGTCGGAAGATCCCGGTGATCCAAAGGCTCTTTTTCATGATTCGACTCCTCGCTGGAGTTGGGCGGGGGAGGATGCCATCTATCGGCGTGGGCGTCAAGGTCATGTCGTGCGAACGCTAAGCCGCAAGCGGCAAATGGGATTGCCCAACTTCTCCCGGTTCCCTTGCCTGGGCAGCACCCTACAATGGGATGGGTCCAGTCACATTATCGGCAAGAAGGAGTACGTCAAGCAAATGAATCGGACTTTTCGCCTGTTCCTCTTCTCCGCCATGCTCATGGCCCTGGCTTCCCCAGGCTTCGCCCAGGAGAAGACCGAGCCGAAAAAAGTCGTCACCATTGAAGGTATCACGGAATATCGCCTGCCCAACGGCGTGCGCTTCCTTTTGTTTCCCGACCCGACCGCTCAACCTCACCATCAATATGACCGTATCTGGTCGGCTCCCGCCACGAAGGCTATGGCGAAACCGGCATGGCCCACCTGCTCGAACACATGCTGTTCAAGGGCAGCAAGGGCTTTCCCGACGCCGACAAGGCTCTGATCGCCCACGGGGCCAGCAACAACG
>CAVTNZ010000055.1:0-77029 GCA_963736185.1 uncultured Gammaproteobacteria bacterium
GCCCGCACCTCACTCGCCATTGCGGTTCAAGTCGCCTGAGGGATGCCATGGGATCGTCTTCTACGAGAAACCACCCTGTGCGACCAATGCGCGCCGGCCGCTCCTCGTCTCGAGGGATGCGCGCGGGTGCGCCCCGGCTTGAAGCGGTCAGCTGCTGATCCGCACTATGTCGTGGTCGCAACAATCCCGCCGCAGCGTGTCGTAAAGGACACATGAGGCCGCCGCAGGGAAACACCGACAGGCCGGATTCGGCGCGAATGAGGTGGATCTTTGCTTGGCACGGACATTGCTTGGGCTTGAGCATGAACGCACGCAGTCTCCTCGCTCCATCGCACTTCGAGTTGGTCGGCGGCCAGGCGGCGGTCGACCGGCTCGTCGAATCCTTTTACGACAGAATGGAAAAACTGCCTGAAGCCGCCGGCATCCGTGCACTCCATCCTCCGGACTTGAGCGGCACAAAGGCCGTATTCAAGAAATACCTGGCCGAATGGCTGGGCGGTCCGGCCGTTTACAGCGCGGAACGGGGTCATCCACGGCTGCGAATGCGGCACATGCCGTTTCGGATCGGTGTGGCGGAACGAGACGCCTGGCTTCAGTGCATGAGCGGTGCAATGGCGGAGGTCGTCGGGTCCGCTCGGCTGCGCGAACTTTTGATGGCGCAGCTTTTCAACACCGCCGCCTGGCTGCGTAACGATGAATTACCGCGCTGAGAGCGCGCTCGAGGTTCGGTCGTGAGCGCGGAGCTCACGGGCGGCGAAGGCATGATCGGGGGTCATGCCGTGATCCAATACGTCGTGTGCAGCTTCGACGATATTCCCAACCGGCGGCCCAAGGCGTTTCAGCTTCTCAAACGCGCCCAAGGTGGAGGTGCAACCACGTTCTTCTTCTTCGTTGTGCGCTGGGACCGGCGCGTGTTCGGCTACATCAATCGCTGTCCGCATGGTGGAGTCAATCTCGATTGGGAACGCAATCAATTCCTCGATCCCAGCGGCTTGCGACTGATGTGCGGCAAACATGGCGCATTATTCGACATCGGCACCGGTCGCTGCATCGATGGACCGTGCAAGGGCGACGCGCTGGAGCCGGTGTCGATCACGGTGATCGACGGCGAGGTGTGCCTGAGCGGCGTCGAGCTGATCGAGGACGACACCCATGCGGACTTCAATCCACCACCTTGCCGTTGACTTGACGATGATTGCAAGCATGTCCTTCCCTGACCGCACGGGCGCGACCCTGGGCCATGATGGCTGCGCTCTTGCCCGGTGCGCTGGGTGCGGATATCCATTGTTGCAATCTCGCGCTCCCGCAATTCGGGCAGGCCGCCTTGCCGGAGGAATTTATGAGCAACTCGAAGGTTTGGCTGCATTTCTTGCATGTGTATTCGTAGAGTGGCAAGTTGGACTCCTTTGTCGTGTTTGCGACAATCCATCGCTAGCGGCACAGCGTCGCGGTGCGCCAATGGATTGAAGCAAGAATGATGCCGTAATGACTGCCCAATTCTGAGAGGCGACATGAGCACATATATCAAGACCACGCGAGACGGCCGGAGGATCGAACGTCATAGGAATGGCGGTGTGCCTTGACGGCAAACCCGAGGCGGAGGCACTCGTCGCCGTCATCCAGCACCCCAATTGGCGCGCCATCCTGGAAGCGGCGCCCGACGCCACGCATATGGCGGGGCGCCTGGCGCTCACCGTCGACGAAGCGCAACAAGCGCAGCTCGCGATGAGCGCTGCGCGCGAGGCCTATGAGGGCAGCGCCTTGGGAATGGCCGAGCGGACGCGCCAGGCGATTAATGGCATGTTGATGAAACGCGGCGACGAATAGACGACGAGCACACGGGTCTTGCCCGCCGGCCCATTTGCTGGTTCGCCTTCGATGAGGAAGATTTCATCCGTAAAGTGCGGCTCGGCCGGCGGGGCGCTCCGGTCCTATTCGATGTCCGTAAGCCCCGTCAACTGTTCGCGGACGTTAGACGGGCTCCGGTCCCGGACAAACGCTCACTGCTGGAGGCACAGGGCCGCGCGTTGGCGGCGAGATGCCGAGGGTGTCGCTATACCGGGCGGTTTTCGTTCGGATTGCGCACCGGCCCCATTCGCTTCAATCCCTCCTCAAAGGTGATTTCCTGGAAAGCGTCGGCGAACATGAGCGCCTTGTCGGCGATCGCATCGAGCTTGCCTGCCGTGTCGAGCTTTTTGAGATCGTTGCGCTCGATGTACAAAAGCTCGAGCAATTCGTTGTACACGGTCGCTTCATCGATGGGGAGCACGTAGAACGGGATACCTCCCATCATGACGCGATACTTCGTGCTGATGTCGATATTGTTGCAGAACACGAAGTATTTGCCGTTTGAGGTGAGATTCGGTCCGAGCACCTCGGCGACCGACCGCAGGTACTCGAAGGACAACAGGTACGCCGCGAAGAACGTGATGGTGGAATCGCCGGATTGACTCACGGCCATTACCTGCTGCACCGCAAGCTCGGGAGGCCGCGCTTCGTCCGCGAGCTTGTCCGCGAATTTTAGCGCGAGATCACCGCGAAAGCCGAAGCGCCCGGCCGCCTTGGTCGGGGCCTTCAGCAAGGGATTGAGTAGGCGGCCTTCGGTTTCCAATCGCTTGAAACCGGTCTGTTCAATGGCGGTCATCATGATCCTGATCCTCTTAAGTAGGTGTTTGAGTCTTTGCTTTCAATTCGCGGCCTTGCGTTGCGTCGTTGCGGAGCGATCCAGCGCGATCAGGGCCGTCACCCACTCCTTGAGCGGGGTCGCGATGCGCTCTATGCCATAGCGCGCAAGAAAGCGCAGTTCATTGCGAGTCGGCTCCTCGGGCAGCACCGCCCAGTGGCTGCCAGTCGAGCGTTTGATGATCTGCTGCGCGAAAATGCGTTCGAGCTGGGTCGAGAAGCGGCAGCCCAAGAAGAGAAAGCTTCGATTGGCGCGCAGCTGCTGGATGGCGAGCGGAATGGGTGTTTGGATGTCGATCTCCGTTAGCACTTCGACAAAATCCGAGTCGGACACCAGGAAATTGGCGGCCGGCGCTACCGAGCCCAAAGGCTGATACAGCAACCTGTCCCAAGGCGCTTGGGGCGCTGCACCCGTTAAATCATCGCGTCGCGAGCCGTCCGACTCGAACCAGTGCACCCACTGGCCGAAGTGTTCCGCCTGGCTCACCCCTTGGACCACGCCCCAGCTCTCCGCCCGTTCCGCGAGAGCCTGCTGCGGCAGGTCGTCGTACCAGGCATGCACCCACAACGGCAGTCTCGGCAATCCCGCCAGATAACGGTGCAGGACAGTGGGGGTCATCCGGGGCGAGAACGCCTCCGTCAGAGCGGCCGCCACGGTCTTGCGATGCTTGAAATTCTCGATGAATTGAGCCGCCGCGGTGAGGTTGTTGCGGATCTTGTGCGGCACGCTCGCCTTGGCCGTCAAGCGGCTCACAAGCTCTTCCGGCGCGGCCGGCAGCTGCGGCGGTTCATCGGACAGATTCAGCACGCCCGGCCCCGTGTAAGGGATGAGGCGGCCGTTCACCAAGCCGGAATGAATCAAGATCAACTGCCCGGCGTCCATGCAGTCAGGCGCCAGCAAGCGCGGCGCAGAGACGCTCGAGTTCGCCGTTCGGGATGTGGAAGACGCCGCGGCCACCGGACAGAGGCTGGTAGGACTCGCCCGCCTTGCCCGACAGGTAATCGAACCACTGTTGCGATGCCATCGTCGCGGGCCGCGAGCTGATATCGGTCACCTCGCCACTCGGGGAAAATTGCACATGAATCAAGACGTCGGTAACGCTCATTTTCCGTCTCCCTATACGCCGGATGCGAAGCCAAGCAATTCGATGGTGAAATTCTCGGTACCTACGACAGCCTGACAGGCGAGGCGTGATTTCGAGCCGACCCCGACGATGCTGTCGAGTTTCTCGTTTTCGAGCCGCTGCACTTTGGATAGGGTCTTGCGGCCGTCATGGACGACAATGTGGCAGGACCCGCACTTTCCCTCGCCGCCGCATTTGTGCGGTGTTTCGATGCCTGCCGCGAGCATGGCATGAAGAATGGTGGCCCCTTCGCTGGCCTGGATCGCTTGATTGGACGGCAGTATGGTCATGGTCGGCATATCGAGATTCCCCAAAGGTTGATGGCAGAACGACTAGTAAATGGCGGCGCCCGCACCGACGTTGACCGACGCGTCTTTCATGGTGGACACGATGAAGGCTATTTGATCTTCGGTGAGATGACAGTGAAACGGCAGCGCCACCGCACGATCCGCGAGCTTTTCGGTCACCAACACCCGGCCGCGGCGATTAGCCGGATTGCCGTCGATATAGTGGCGCTGCGTATGCAAAGGATGGCAATAGACGTAAGCATCGATGCGTTCGCGCCGCAGATCCTCCACCACTGCGTCACAGCTCGACTTGGAGAATCGAGTGCCCAGATGCACGAGGTACAAGAACCAATGCGCGGCGTCGACTTCCGGCGCCACGTACGGATCCTTGATGCCTTCAAAGGACTTGACGTGCTCGAAGTAGATTCGCTCAACGTGTTTGCGGCGCTCGAGGATTTCATCGATGCGCGCGAGCTGCGCCATGCCCAGAGCCGCTGCGAGATCGCTCATCGAACACTGGTAGGGAGCGTGAGCGCTGATCACCAAGGAACCCCGATCCGCGGGCTTATGCGCACGGTGATTGCGCACCGCACGGGCCACCGCAGCGTCATCCGTGACCACCATGCCGCCCTCCCCGCAGCACAGCGCCGATGGCTGGGAGAAATCGAACACCGCGCTGTCGCCGAAGCCGCCGACCAGCCGTTGCCGATACGACGAGCCAATTGCCTCCGTGGAGTCCTCCAGCAGAGCGACGCCGTGCAGCTGCGAAAGTTCCCGCAAGGGGCCCCAAGGCGCCGGATGCCCGTTGGTATTGCCGGCGAGGATGGCTTTCGTCCGCGGCGTGATGCGCGCAGCTACCTTGTCCGCCACGATGACTCCGGACCAGTAATCCACATCGACGAACACCGGTCTGGCGCCGGTCAAGGTGATGGCATGCGCCGTTTCGCGCCAGGAATATGCGGAGGTCAGCACCTCGTCGCCGGGACCGATGCCATGCGCCCTAAGGGCCAGCAGCATGCCCATCGTGCCGTTGCTTACGGCCACCGCGAACTTTCGGCCTATGTAGCCCGCGAATGCCTCCTCGAATGCTTCAACCCGCGGACCGTGAGACAGATTAGTCGAACGCAGCGCCGACGATACCGCGTCGAGTTCTGCCTGACTCACGTCCGGATCGGACAAGGGTATCCAGTCCCCGCCCTCGTCGGCCGCGATGTCCGTTGCAGCATTCATGCCGGCGCCCCTAGCCGCGCAAGCACCACGCCCGTCGCCGTTCCCGGATCCCGGGTGATGCGCCAACAGTGGTTCCGGCCGTCGACCAGGTACAGGTTGAGGGCCGCCAATTGCCTGAATGGCTCCTCGGGACCCATGTCGGATTCCTCGCAACGTGTCAGCGTTCGCCCGGGAAAGCGGCGCCGGTAGTCCTCCACCGTTTGCGCATCGTCACGGCCGGTGACGAACAGCGCTTCGAGTTCCTGGATTTCGATATCGGTGAATGGCATGAGGGTTCCGTATCAGCCTGCGCTCAGCCGCTTCGCTTCAACGGTGACCGGCAACGTCGTGCCGACAGCCATTTGCGGCAGCTCGAGCTCCCACCCGTTCGCGAGGGTGATCTTGCCGCCCCACATCTCGGGCTTTTCCATGGATACGATGGGCTCCTCCAGATCTTTTTTGGGCACATAAGCGGACAATTGACCTTCGTAATTCTTGCGGATCATGATTTTCACAGCGGCCTCATGGGTGGAATGTCATCGGATCGTTTGATTGTCGTGCCGCGTGCCGTTCAAGCTCCTCGAACAACTCCGATAGCACATCGATGACATCGTCGACCTCTCGCTCGTTGTTCTGACGGCCGAGCGAGAAGCGGATCGAGGCGAGGGCCCCGGATGCGGACAAGCCCATCGCCGTCAGCACGTGCGATGGTTTGTTGCCGGCCGCGGAGCAGGCCGCACCGGCCGAGGCGCAGATACCCAGGCGGTCGAGCCGACCGAGAATCAGCTCCGCGTCATGATTGCCAAAACGCAAATTGCTGGTATTCGCGACTCGCACCGCACCTGCACCATTGACCCGCGCGCACGCTACCCGGGCGAGCACACCGCGTTCGAGCCGGTCTCGCAGGGTAGCGAGGCGCGCAGGTTCCACACCCATCGCCGCATCGAGTTCTACGCAGGCCGCGCCCAGCGCCACGATACCGGTCACATTCTCGGTGCCGCCGCGCCGGCCGCGCTCCTGGTGGCCAAACACCACCGGCGGCAGTCTCAAGCCCTTGCGCACGTAGAGCGCACCGATGCCGGATGGCGCGTGCAACTTGTGGCCGGAGAAGGAGCAGAGGTCTACCGCCATGGGCTGCAAATCGATCGGCACTTTGCCGGCTGCCTGCACGGCGTCGGTGTGAAAGAGCACACCGCGCGCACGGGACATATCGGCGAGCGTCCCGATCGGAAACAGGACGCCCGTTTCATTATTAGCCCACATGATCGTTGCCAGGGCCGTGTCCGGCCGCAGCAGATCGCCGAACGCCTCGACGTTCAGACGCCCGTCGCCGTCCACCGGAACGTAACTGGTATGGATCCCCCGGCTTTCCAAGTCACGCAGCAGCATGAGGGTCGAGGGATGCTCCACCTCACTGGCAATGATATGGCGGCGATCCGGTTGCAACGCGAGCGCCCCGAGGATGGCGAGATGATTCGACTCGGTGCCACCGGCGGTAAAGACGAGCTCCGCAGCTGATGCGCCGAACGTCGATGCCACCTGCTGGCGCGCGTCGATCAACAGATGCTTTGCGCGTTCGCCCCGGCTGTGCTTGCTCGAGGGGTTGAGGGGACCCATCGCAAGGCATTTCGTGACGGCCTCGAGACAGGCGTTGGACACCTCCGTAGTGGCGTTGTTGTCGAAATAGATCGCGGCCCGCGCGAATTTCATTGCCAGAATGCCCGTTGCGGATCGGCATTCAGTTGCTCGAGGAGATCGCCGAGACGCTCGAATCTCGCGTACAGCCGCCACTCGCCGGCGCTGTGATCCTTGCGGTAAAGCCCCCAAGGCGGCGTTCCTTGCCCATATTGCACGATGGCGACCTCCACCATGCCTCCCTCCGGATCGATTTTGCGCGAACAACACGGGCTCGTCACGCAGTAGCCATCGTCAATGGGATGCACGCACGGCGTGACGTATTTGTAGCGCTTGCGGTTTGCGATGGCCCGCTCGATCCGCCTGCGATCCAGTTCATTCGGATGTGGCGAAGCGGGCACGCTCACGGTATGGGAGGTGGCGGCGCTCATGGCAGGAGCCCGCGCGGAGCGATTTCCTCTTCCAGGCAGCCCACGACGCACTGTTCGTGGAATTGCACCAGATACACCGGCGTATTCGACGCCACATGTGAGCCGACCTGCACGATTTCGCCCGGATCCCCGGCGTGCGCCAACAGCGCTCCCGGCGGTTGATTCGGAAATGATCCATCGTTGAAGAGGTCAATCACCGCTATGACCGGCTGGCCCCATTGAAATCGCGGATGGCGCGGCTCGATCATGCGCGGATGCGCTCCACAGTTCCAAAAAGCTCCGGCGGCGCGTCGTCGTCCGCCAAAATCTCCACCGGCTCGAGCTCCTTGCGCTTCATGCCCACCCGGTGTCCCGAGCCGATGAACTCCACGCCGTAAATGTAGAACTGTTGCAGGAACGTGCCGATGTTGACGACATAGCCTTCCTCCCCTTTTACGCAAAGCACGTCGCCGATGTCCTTGCCGCAATAAGTGCCGTCATTGCGGATGGTGCGTCGCGCCCGTACCTTGGTTCCGAAATTGAACGCCGGCGGGTCGTTGAGCTCCATCGAATCGCTGTCTCGGCTGATGTTGGTCATGGAACGGGTGCTCCTTGCTTCGACGTGAGCGTTGGAGCGCCGGGCGACCAGGGTCTCGTATGCGTCACGCCCAGGCGCAGGCGCGCCGTGTCGCTCACCATGGGATCCACGTCTCCGAGCATTGCCGGCAGCTGGTCATCGACGATGCGCGTGGCCACCTCAAATCTCACGCGGCAGTCGGGATCGCGCTGCAGGCTGCCCAATTGGTCGGCGGGCAGCCGGCGCGCCACTTCGAGCCGCACCTCCGCGTCGGGGTCCGTCGCCATGGCGGGTAGGGACCCGGCGCCGATGCGTTGGGCTACGATGCGCCGCACGCCCGCCTCGGAATCGTTCATCATGAGTTCGAGTAACAGCACGCCCAGGCGACGCGCGACGATCATGCGAACATAGTAATCTTCGTCCGTGCGCATCGCGAACAGATCTCCGCCCTCGACCCGGTAGGCCACTCGGATCCTCACTTCGCGATGTGCGTCGCTCTTGAGCTCGCGCAGATACCGGGGCGGCAGACGTTGTGCCACGCTCCAGCGGACCGTCTCGTCGAGATCCTTGAGCAATGGCGGCAGATGAAATACGTCCGCATACTTTGCGGCGACCGCGCGTACCTCGAAGTAGGGATGATCCAGATACCCGTTGGCGAGTTCAGGGTTCCACGCGAAGAACCGGTCGATTCGTCGGGCGTAACGGTCCAGCACACAGGCGCGCGAGACAGCGCAACGATCGGTCGCCAATAGCGCCCGCTGGGGGCATGCACGGCAGTCGATCGGTTGTCCCTGCCAGTCGCGGGCTTCATCGATCTCAGTCTTCATCGCCCGTTCCTCCACGGTCGAGAATTCCTCCGAGCACGCTCACGCCCAAGCGGTCGATCGGATCGAGTTCGAGCAGTTTCATGACTGCCGCCCTCGCCTCCTGCAAATTGCCCAGCCGCATTTGAAGATAGGCGTAGCCCTTGAGAGTGAATAAAAAGAAGCGCGGCAATACCGCCTCGTAGCTGGCAAAGTCCGCATCCCGCGGACCCACGGCTCGCCAGTCCGAGGCCAAGCAGTTGTCCGCGGCGGATTTGTGCAAGCACCGGCGGGCGATCTCGAGCGCCTCCGGCAGCCGGTTCTTGTAGAAATAGAATCGATACAGTCCGATCAGCACGGCGGCGTGGTCCGGCGCCGCCGCTTGTGCTTGAGCAAGATGCCATTCCGCCACATGGTCTCGGTGATATGACCGACCGGCAGCGCGCAAATGCTCCTCCGCTGCTTCCGGCAGTGCGGCGCCGAGCACCGCAGCCGCCAGGCGGTCCTCATGCGGCGACGCGGACTCGAAGGGCGCGGCATAGGCGGTGGTGTTCACGGCGCCATTCTTAGGGGCGGCGGCCGATGGCGCCGACATCGATACTCGCGAATCCCGGAAGCGCGTTTTTGCCGCTGCTGCCGCAGCTGGCGCCCGTTGCCTTGGGATCATGAATCACCAACCCGGTTTGAGTCGGCGTGTCTGCGAAATCGATGGTGACTCCGTTGAGCAGCAGCCGGCTCTCTGCCGGCAGGAAAAAGCGCATTCCCTGGTGATCCAACACCGCATCGGTGGCACGCGGTGCAGGTTCGATGCTGAAATCGCCCGCTAGGCCGGAACAGCCACCCGCCGTCACGACCAGACGGAAGCCGCTTTGCGGGGTTCCGGCCATTCTGAGCATGCGGCGGATGAATTTCTCCGCCGCGGCGGTTATGGTCAGATCCATGATGATTATGCCGCCGGTTGATAGCGCGGCACGCTATTGTCGATGACGCAGGTATTGTCCACCGGACATACGGCGACGCATTGCGGCTCATCGAAATAGCCGATGCACTCGGTACACTTCTTGGCGTTGATGACGAACGTCCCGCCTTTCTCGTAGATGGCGACGTTCGGGCATTCCGGCTCGCACGCCGAACATCCCGTACATTGCGAAGCGATGATTTTCAATGCCATAGCTTTGACTCCTCAAGTTCCCGTGTCTAAGTAAGCCCGATTCCTCATGCGGCGATGTATGCGCCCTGGCGAATGTCGGCATCGCCGCGGGCCGTATGACGGATAACGCCTCTCTGGACGGCGTCCAGGTAGTTCTTGAACCACCCGATCGCCGATTTCTCGATGAACTCTCCGGCGAATTGGTCGACCGGGTCGATGCCCGCCTTCTGAAGATCGGCCTTGGGACAGCCCCCTATCTTCGCAACGAACACTGCATGACAGTCGTTGATGGCGCGAATGACGGTCACCAGGTTGTCCTCGTCGCCGTAGCCACCCTGACAATACAAATCCACCCGGCGGTGGCCGACGAATTTCGCGCCGGCCGTGCTGAGTTCGTATATTTGGAATTCCTTGGCATGCCCGAAGTGTTCGTTGATGAGGCCCGAGCCCTTGGTGGCTACCGCGACCAGCAGTTTCAGATCGCTGTTCTCGCCGGCAAGCGTCGACAACTCATCTTGTTTGGCGGCCACCTTGGCCTGACGCTCGAATTCGACCTTGGATTGATAGGCCTTGCGCGAATCGGCATCGTAGTTCACCTCCATCGCCATGACTTTCTCGGTCGTGAATTCCTGGCTTCGATCCTCGCCCAACAGGCCGACGGCGTCGGCGCGGCACTGGCGGCAGTGCCGCATCATGTTCATTTCGCCTTCGCAGCTGTCCTGAAGCGCTTTGAGTTCCTGTGCGGTGGGCCCCCGCTGTCCGTTGAGCCCGAATACCGTGCCATGCTCGGGGGCCGATATGAGCGGCATGATGTTGTGCAGGAATGCGCCGCGCGATTTGACCGCACGGTTGACCTCGACCAGGTGCTTGTCATTGATCCCGGGGATCATGACGGAATTGACTTTGCAGAGGATGCCCCGCGCGGTCAGCATCTCCAGGCCCTGCATCTGCCGATCCCTGAGCAACTGCGCCGCCTCCTTGCCGGTGTAGCGCTTGTGCTTCCAGAAGATCCACGGATAGATGTGCTGGCCGACTTCCGCATCCACCATATTGATGGTGATGGTCACGTGATCGACGTTGAATCGGGCTATCGTATCCACATGGTCCGGCAGTGCCAGGCCGTTGGTCGACAGGCACAACTTGATGTCCGGCGCGGTCTTGGAGATTAGCTCGAAGGTCTTGAAGGTCTTCTCGGGGTTCGCGAGGGGATCTCCCGGGCCCGCGATGCCGAGAACGGTCATTTGGGGAATCGTCGAAGCGACGGCGAGCACTTTCCTGGCGGCCTGCTCGGGCGTGAGCTTTTCGCTCACGACTCCCGGACGCGACTCGTTGGCACAATCATATTTTCGATTGCAGTAATTGCATTGAATATTGCACGCCGGCGCCACCGCGACATGCATGCGCGCATAATGATGGTGCGCCTCCTCGCTGTAGCACGGGTGGTTCTTCACCTTCTCCCAGATCTCCGGCGCGAGATCATTGGGTCCGGCACCCGAGCCGCAGCTGGCCTTGCCGCTGCCGCCGCTCGTACTGCATCCCTTGTGATCCGCCGCCTTTCGCATCACCTGCTCGAGCTTCGGCTGGGCCGCGGCATCGACCTGTCCTTGCTGCATTGACTGCTCCTCATGTACGCGGACGCGCCATCTTGGGTCGAGACTCAGCAACTACCATGCCATCTTGCGAAATTGCTTGTTTTGCCGCGTAAATGTCGCATTCATCGCGCCTCCACGCGGCTGTCGCGATCCCGACATCGCATACAGGCATGGGCCAATTTGTTGGGAAGCCGACACTGGCTTGAACTGATCGGGTAGCACTGCTCAGTGCGCTGGCGCCGCCCACCTGCGGCTTTTTCCGGACCTTATTCGAATTTGGCTCCGGCCCGCATTGTTGGCACAGGAGTTGCTTGGATCTCCGTGAGTGAGCGCCTTTGACTTCAATCCCACGGGAGATACCGGTGACCCAGCCCATCTATCTCGATTATTCCGCGACGACGCCCGTGGATCCGCGGGTTGCGAAGAAAATGGTGCCGTTTCTCTTCGAGCGCTTCGGTAATCCTGCCAGCCGTTCCCATAGCTATGGCTGGGATGCCGAGGAAGCGGTCGAGCTGGCACGCGAGCAAGTGGCGCAGCTGGTCAACGCCGACCCAAAAGAGATCGTGTGGACATCGGGGGCCACCGAGTCGAACAACCTCGCCATTGCCGGCGCGGCGCGCTTTCATAAGGCGCGCGGGCGGCACCTGATCACCATGACCACCGAACACAAAGCGGTACTCGACACCATGCGCAATCTGGAGCGTGAGGGCTTCACCGTCAGCTACCTGGCACCGAAGCCCGACGGCCTGCTCGATCTCGACACCTTCGCGGCCGCCATCCGGCCCGACACCCTTCTCGCCTCGATCATGCACGTCAACAACGAGATCGGGGTGATCCAGGACATCGCCCGCATCGGCGCTACCTGCCGCGACCGCGGCGTGCTCTTCCACGTCGACGCGGCCCAGTCGACGGGAAAGGTGGCGATCGACCTCGACGCGCTGCCGGTCGATCTCATGTCCTTCTCGGCCCACAAGACCTACGGCCCGAAGGGCATCGGGGCCCTGTATGTGCGCCGCAAACCGCGCGTGCGCATCGAATGCCTGATTCACGGCGGCGGCCACGAACGCGGCATGCGCTCCGGCACGCTTGCCACGCACCAGATCGTGGGCATGGGCGAGGCCTTCAGCATCGCGCATCACGAGATGGCCGCCGATAACGACCGTGCCCGCATGTTGCGTGACAAATTGCTTGCCGGTCTGTCGGTGCTCGAGGAGACCTATGTGAACGGCGACCTCTCTGCCCGCGTTCCCCACAATCTCAACTTGAGCTTCAACTTCGTCGAAGGTGAATCGCTGATGATGGCCATGAAGGGCGTCGCGGTATCGAGCGGCTCGGCCTGCACGTCCTCGAGCCTCGAGCCGTCCTACGTGCTGCGCGCCTTGGGACGTCCGGATGAGCTTGCACACAGCTCGATTCGCTTCTCGGTCGGCCGCTTTACCACCGAAGCCGACGTGAACAGCACCATCGATCTGGTCGTCCGCAACGTCAAAAAGCTCCGCGATCTCTCGCCGCTCTGGGAAATGCACCAGGACGGCGTCGATCTCACCAAGGTGCAATGGGCGGCCCACTGACCGCCTCCGCAACCCATTTACGAGGGAAATGACGATGGCCTACAGCGACAAGGTTCTCGACCACTACGAAAATCCGCGCAACGTCGGCTCCTTCGACAAGAACGACCCGAACGTCGGCACTGGGATGGTCGGTGCGCCTGCCTGCGGCGACGTGATGAAACTGCACATCAAGGTCGACGCAAACGGCGTCATCGAAGAGGCGCGCTTCAAGACCTACGGCTGCGGCAGCGCCATCGCTTCCAGCTCCCTCGTGACCGAATGGCTGCGGGGCAAGACCCTGGAGCAGGCCCTGACCATCAAGAACACCGACATTGCCGAGGAACTCGCACTGCCGCCCGTCAAGATTCACTGCTCGGTGCTGGCCGAGGACGCGATCAAGGCCGCCATCAACGACTATCGCACCAAACAGGAACCCGCGGCCTGATCGGCCGCGCGTGCCGCAGGAGTTCCTATGACATCCCCAGCCTCCCACCCGGTCCTCTTCAGCGACAGCGCCGTCGGCAAGGTCAGCGAATTGATCGCCGAGGAAGGCAACCCGCAGCTGAAGCTCCGGGTATACGTCTCCGGTGGCGGTTGCTCCGGATTCCAGTATGGCTTCGCGTTCGAAGAGACGACCGGCGAGGACGACCTCGTGATCGAGAAACACGGCGTACGGGTGCTCATCGACCCGGTCAGCCTCACATACCTGAGCGGTGCCGAAGTCGATTATCAGGATGGCCTCGACGGATCACGCTTCGTCATCAAGAACCCCAATGCCAAGAGCACTTGCGGTTGCGGAAGTTCGTTTACCACGGCTGACACCGGAGATACCAATGACAATCCAACTAACGGAAAGAGCTGCGCATCGAGTGCAGCAGTCCCTCGATAAGCGAGGCAGTGGCATCGGCCTACGCTTGGGCGTGCGCACATCCGGTTGCTCCGGCCTCGCCTACACCATGGAATTCGCCGACCACAAGAACGCGGAGGATGCGGCGTTCGAGAGCCGCGGAGTGACGCTCATCGTCGATGCCAAATCGCTGCCGTATCTCGCCGGGACGGAGCTCGACTTCGTGCGTGAAGGGTTGAACGAGGGATTTAAGTTCAAGAACCCCAACAGCAAGGCCGAATGTGGATGCGGTGAGAGCTTTACCGTATGAGCCGTTTGTCGCTGATTTTCATATGACGCAGCGTGCGCCGTATCGGCGCACGCGTTTCTTGCGGCAAGGTAGCCGCAGTCCAGATCGCTTGCCGCGTAATCTTAGGGACACACAGATGCCGCCGAGTTATTTTGCGATGTTCGAACTCGAGCCGCGCTTTGGGCTGTCCCTCGAGCGGTTGGATTCCGCCTACCGCGCACTGGCTATGCGGGTACACCCGGATCGACATGCGAACGCCTCGCCCGAGGAGCAAAGCCGGGCGCTGATACTCGCATCCGAATTGAACCATGCCTATCGTACGCTCAAGAAGCCTCAACTGCGGGCGCGGCATCTGCTCGATCTGCGCGGAATCGACGCTGTTGACGGGGGCGCTGCCCTGTCGCCCTCGTTTCTCCACACGCAAATGCAGTGGCGCGAGGCGCTCGATGAGGCCCGCGCCGCGTGCTCGGAGCGCGCCCTGCGGCAGCTCGCCGAGACGGTGCAAGCCGCCGCGGCCGAATTGCAGGCTCGGCTCGAACATCAGCTCGACGCCGCTCAAGATAACGACGCCGCGGTACAGAACGTGCTGCAGCTCATGTTCATGGACAAGCTACTCGCCGACATCGACGACGCGCACGCATTGCTGGAGGCTTGATGGCGCTTCTTTCCATCGCTGAACCGGGACAGAGCCAGGCTCCGCATCAGCATCGCCTGGCGGTCGGCATCGACCTGGGCACGACCAATTCATTGATCGCCGCCATGCGCGACGGATCGCCCGTCGTGCTTCGCGATGAGGACGGAAGGACACTCTTACCCTCCGTCGTTCGTTATCTCGACGGCGGGCGGGTCGAAGTGGGCGTCGCGGCCAGGGAGGCGCAGGCCACCGACCCTTTCAACACCATCGCTTCGGTCAAGCGCCTCATGGGGCGGGGAATCGCGGACTTGACCGGCTCGCAGAAGCGAGCCTATCGGCTGCAGGAGGGTCAGGGGGTGATCCTGGATACCGTGGCGGGCGCGCGCGGTCCGGTTGAGGTTTCCGCGCAGATACTGAAATCCCTGCGTGTCCGGGCTGAGGGGTTCCTCGGCGGGGAACTCCTGGGTGCCGTGATCACGGTGCCCGCGTATTTCGATGATGCTCAGCGCCAGGCCACCAAGGATGCAGCGCGGATCGCCGGCCTCAACGTGCTGCGACTACTGAACGAACCGACCGCCGCGGCCATTGCATACGGCCTGGAACGCGCCAGCGAAGGCGTTTATGCCGTATATGACTTGGGCGGCGGAACTTTCGATTTTTCCGTGCTGCGGCTTACCCGGGGTCTGTTCGAAGTACTGGCCGTGAGCGGCGATTCCGCATTGGGCGGCGATGATTTCGATGCCGCGGTCTTCGACTGGATCGCGGTCCAGTCAAATGTCGGCGAATTGGCGGGCGAGGACCATCGCTTGCTGCTGCAGGAGGCCCGCAGGGCCAAGGAATGCCTGTCCTTCCACGAGGAGGCCGAGGTGTTCGGCCGCCTCTCGAACGGCGGTCGGGTCGCCGTCACGTTGACTCGGGATACGCTGGAGGGTTTGAGCGCCGCATTGATTGAGCGAACCTTGGGATCGATGCGCAAGGCGTTGCGAGACGCAGCACTGTCCGTCGAGGACATCCAAGGCATTGTGCTGGTGGGGGGAGCCACGCGCATGCCGGCCGTGCGACGGGCGGTTGCCACCTATTTCAATCGCGAACCGCTCACCGACTTGGACCCCGATCAAGCGGTCGCCTTGGGCGCCGCCATCCAGGCCAACGCGCTCGCGGGCAATCGCAGCGCGACGGGCGATTGGTTGCTGCTCGATGTGACGCCGCTCTCGCTCGGGCTCGAAACCATGGGCGGACTTACGGAACGCATCATTCCACGCAACAGCACCCTGCCCGTCGCCCGCGGCCAGGACTTCACCACCTTCAAGGACGGCCAGACCGCGATGAGTCTGCATGTGGTCCAAGGCGAGCGCGAACGGGTCGTCGACTGCCGTTCGCTGGCGCGCTTCGAGCTGCGCGGCATACCGCCCATGGCGGCGGGCGCCGCACGGATTCGCGTCACCTTCCAGGTCGATGCGGACGGTCTCCTGCAAGTGAGCGCCCGCGAGCAGAGCAGCGGGATCGAGGCGCAGGTCACTGTCAAGCCGAGTTACGGGCTGGGCGAGGAGCAGATCGCTGCCATGCTCGATGATTCGCATCGGCATGCCGCCATCGACGCCGCCGCCCGCTCATTGCAAGAACAGATCGTAGAGGCCCGGCGCCTGCTCGAGGCCGTCGACAGTGCCCTCAAGGGATGCGAAGAATCCTGGCTGACCATCGTTGAGCGGACATCGATCCAGACGGGTATCGCCTCCCTGAAAGCCGCGGTCGCCGACGAGAACGCCAATGCCATCCGGTCCGCCGCGGAGGAACTTGATCGGCTTAGCGCCCCACTCGCCGCTCGGCGCATGGACGAGGCCATTCGCCGGTCGTTGACCGGTCGTGCGCTGGCTGATTTCGCTTGAGAGGATACGATGCCGAAAATAACCGTCCTACCGAATGAAGATTTTTGCCCTCAGGGGGCGCATTTCGAATGCCGCGCAGGCGCGGCGCTTTGCGATCAGTTACGCGCCAACGGAGTGGCCATCGAACACGCCTGCGAGAAATCCTGTGTATGCACCACCTGTCACGTGCTCATCCGCCAGGGCTTCGCGTCGCTGCGGCCTGCAAGCGATGACGAGGAAGACCAGCTGGGCAAGGCCTGGGGGCTCGAGCCGAATTCGCGGCTGAGCTGTCAGGTACGCGTGAGCACCACCGACCTGGTCGTCGAAATACCCCGCTATACCTGCAATTTCGTGAGCGAGAATCACTGAGTCACGCATGCAGTGGATCCAGACACGCGAGATAGCCGAGGCCTTGTTGGACGCCCACGGCGAGATCGATCCGAAGACCATCCGCTTCACCGATCTGCACCGCTGGGTGACGGAACTGCCCGACTTCGACGACGACCCGAGACGCTCGAACGAGAAGATTCTCGAGGCCATACAGATGGCTTGGATCGACGAAGACGAGTGATGCTCCACCTGTCGCAAAGCCGACAAAGTCGCCCGTATGTCCAGTTTCCTCCCCGGAGCGGGCGATTCAAGCTGCGGTCGATCACGCAACCGGATGCGCCGGGAGGCAATTCGCGCGCTTGGCACGCGAGTTGCTACGGTTAGACCATGAGCAAGCGACGCATCATAGTCAACGACACCACACTGCGCGATGGCGAGCAGAGCGCCGGAGTGGCCTTCACGATTGACGAGAAACTCGCCATTGCATGCGCGCTGGATGCTGCCGGTGTGCCCGAAATGGAAATCGGGATCCCGATCATGGGCGGCGTTGAGCGGGAGACCATCCGCGCCATAGCCGGTCTGCATCTCAAGGCGCGGCTGATGGTGTGGGGGCGCATGACGCAGGAGGACATCGAAGCCTCGACCGCCTGCCGCCCCGGTATCGTCAATCTCTCGATTCCGGTCTCTGACATTCAGATCCGTCATAAATTGAACCGGAGTCGCGACTGGGTGCTGATGCGCATCGGTCGTTTCGTGCGCACGGCCCTGGACGCCGGCTGCGAAGTGGCCGTGGGCGCGGAGGATGCCTCCCGTGCCAACACGGATTTCCTCCTCAAGGCAGCCGAGACCGCGCAGGCAGCCGGCGCGCGGCGGTTTCGCTTCGCTGATACCCTCGGCATCCTCACCCCGCCCGAGACCTCACGGCGGATCCAGGCGCTGCGTTCGGCTGTGGACCTCGAGATTGAAATGCACGCACACGACGATTTCGGTCTCGCCACGGCCAACACGCTGGCGGCGGTACTGGCCGGTGCAAGCCACATCAGCACCACCGTCAACGGCCTGGGTGAACGTGCGGGCAATGCGCCGCTGGAGGAAGCCGTGATGGCGTTGCGTCATTTGTACGACATGGAGACCGGGGTGGACTCGCGGCATCTCCCGTCGCTGTCCAAACTGGTTGCTCGCGCGTCGGGACGCGCCGTGTCATTCAACAAGAGCATCGTTGGCGAGGCGGTATTCACGCACGAGGCCGGTATTCATGTGGATGGGTTGTCCAAGAATCCCATCAATTACCAGGGCTTAGACCCCATCGATGTGGGTCGCGAGCACCGCGTGGTGTTGGGCAAACACTCCGGATCTGGAGCCGTGCGACAAGCGTATGCCAAGCTCGGCCTGATCCTCACGGACGGACAGGCCGCCGACATCCTCGCACGGATCCGCGATCACGCCGTCACCAACAAGTGCTCGCCGGATGGCGCCGATCTGCAGCGCTTCTATCTGGAGTTCTCGACGGTCGAACTCGCTGCCGGGGGGACGCAATGAAGGACACCCTGCAGGCATTGAGCGTCCTGTCCTGCGCGGAGGAGTTCTTCGATTTCCTGAAGGTCGACTATGCGCCGCCCGTGCTGCACGTCAATCGCCTGCACATCCTGAAGCGCTTCAATCAATATTTGCAGTCGTCCAAACCGGAGGTTGGCACACTCGATTCGGAGGCTCAGTTTGCCGCCTGCCGTGTGCTCCTCCGTCAGGCATACGAGGACTTCATCCGTTCGACTCCGGCTCGGGAAAAGGTCTTCAAGGTCTTCCAGGACGCGGATGGCAGCCAGGTCGCTCTCGACAGCCTGCGCCGGACTCTGCCCTCGCACAGAGCGCAATAAGGAGCACCCATGCACATCGTCGTTTGTATCAAGCAGGTTCCCGACAGCGCGCAAATCCGTGTGCACCCGGTACACAACACCATCATGCGGCAAGGCGTGCCTGCCATCATCAATCCGTATGATCTGTTCGCCCTCGAAGAGGCATTGCGACTGAAGGACCGGTACGGGGGATTCGTGAGCGTACTGTGCATGGGACCCTCGCAGGCGGATGCGGCGCTGCGCAAGGCGCTCTCGTTCGGCGCCGACGACGCCATTCTGGTGAGCGACCGCGCGTTTGCCGGATCCGACACGCTGGCAACGAGCTATGCGCTCGCGGCCGCGGTCAAGCAGATAAACCGGGACATGCCGGTCGATCTGGTATTCGCCGGGAAGCAGACCATCGACGGCGACACGGCCCAGGTGGGTCCCGGCATCGCGAAGCGGCTGGGTCTGCAGCTGCTCACCTATGTAGCAAAGATCGCCGCGCTCGACCTCGAGCAGCGGGAGATCACGATTCACCGGCGCGCCGAAGGTGGCGTACAGCTGCTGAAAACCGCACTGCCGTGCCTGGTGACCGTGCTCGAGGGCATCAACGAAATGCGCTTCGCCACCATGGACGACATGTTCCGTGCGGCGCGCCACCCGCTCAAGATATGGGACAAGGCAGCCGCGGGCATCGAGGATCTCGGCAAGATCGGCCTCAAGGGCTCACCCACCGTGGTCTCGAAGGTTTTCGCGCCCCAGCCGAAAGCCCGCAAGGCGGAAGTGATCGAGACTCACGGCAATGCGCCGAAGGATCTGGCCGCGACTCTCGTGACCAAGCTCTTTGCTCATCACCCGCAAATCGAGCGCCAAATCGCGGGCATGGCGTCCTAGGGGCACCCCCATGAGTACCGACAATGAGTGAAATCGCACCGAAGAGACCTGCAGCAAGCCGCCGCAAGGTGGAACTCGATCCGCGCCTGGCCGCGTATCGGGGCGTCTGGGTGTTCGTCGAGCACGAGCGCGGAGCGACCCACCCCGTGTCCTGGGAATTGTTGGGCGAAGGCAGGAAACTCGCCACCCAGCTCGGCGTGGAACTGGCCGCCGTGGTGTTGGGACCCCCGGGATCCGCCATTCGCCACGCCTGCGATGAGGCGTTTCTGTACGGCGCGGACCTTTGCTACCTCATCGAAGATCCGGTGCTGCGCGATTACCGTAATGAACCCTACACCAAGGGACTCACCGCACTGGTCGAAAAGTACCAGCCTGAAATCGTGCTTCTCGGTGCGACCACGCTCGGACGGGACCTCGCAGGCAGCATCGCGACCACCCTGGCCACCGGCCTCACGGCCGACTGCACCGAACTCACCATCGATCCGGAAAACCGCAGTCTCGCGGCGACCCGCCCCACATTCGGCGGCAGCCTGCTTTGCACCATTCAGACCTTGAACTATCGGCCGCAAATGGCCACGGTCAGGCCGCGCGTCATGCAGCTGCCCAATCGGGTCGAACAGCACAGCCGTCGTGTCGTCGAGGAATCCTTGGGTCTCATCGAGAGCAACATCATCACCAAGGTG
Source organism: uncultured Gammaproteobacteria bacterium (assembly GCA_963736185.1). Classification (GTDB taxonomy): domain Bacteria; phylum Pseudomonadota; class Gammaproteobacteria; order Steroidobacterales; family Steroidobacteraceae; genus Bog-1198. Next base: position 20,397 of record CAVTNZ010000055.1, read on the forward strand.
CTCGAGTACATTCCCGACGACAGGCAGAATGAGGCGCAGCTTGCCTATGCCGACATCATCGTCTCCGGCGGTCGCGGCCTGAAGCGCATCGAGAACTTTCAGTTGGTCTGGGATCTTGCGCGGGTGCTGGGCGCCGAGGTCGGCGCCACGCGGCCATTGATTCAGGCCGGCTGGGTGACGGCGGACCGTCAAGTGGGTCAAACCGGAAAGACCGTGCGTCCCAAACTGTATATCGCGGCCGGCATATCAGGCGCCATCCAACATCGCGTCGGCATGGATGCCTCTGACGTCATCATCGCCATCAACGAGGATGCCAACGCGCAGATCTTTGATTTCGCCACTTACGCCATCGTGGGTGATGCCATGCAGATTCTGCCGGCGCTCACCGACGCCTTCAGCCAACACTTGGCCACTGTCAGACGCGCGGGTTGACCCGTCAACACACCATCACGGAGGCTCGATATGCCGGAACAATTCGACGTCATTGTGATTGGTGCAGGACCCTCCGGCAATGCCGCCGCCTACACGGCCGCCAAAGCGGGCCTGAAGGTGCTGCAGATCGAACGCGGCGAATCGCCGGGCTCGAAGAACGTGCAGGGGGCGATTCTCTATTCGGATGCGCTCGAGAAGATCATTCCCGACTTCCGGGATGATGCGCCGCTCGAGCGCCATTTAATCGAGCAGCGGCTGTGGATGATGGACGACGAATCCTATGTGGGCTCGACGTTCCGGTCGCAGGCGTTCAATACCCCGCCCTACAATCGCTATACCATCATTCGTGCCCAATTCGACAAATGGTTCTCCAAGCGGGTGCAGGATGCGGGAGCACTGGTGATTTGCGAAACCACGGTGACGGGTCTGCACATGGACGGGACCCGCGTGGTCGGCATTCAAACCGATCGCTCCGGCGGCTCCGTCTATGCGGACACCGTCGTGCTGGCCGATGGGGTCAATTCCCTGCTTGCTAAAAAGGCGGGATTTCGTGGCGAACTTCGCCCGCGTGACGTAGCGCTCGCCGTCAAGGAAATACATTTTCTCCCCGAGACGACCATCGAGAGCCGGTTCAATATCGGGCCCGACGAGGGGGTCGCCATCGAGATGGCCGGGAAAATCACTCAGGGCATGGTCGGCACGGGATTTCTGTACACGAACAAGGAATCGCTGACCTTGGGTGTCGGCTGCCTGTTGTCCGAGTTGCGCGCGCAGCGCATCACTCCGCATGCGCTCATCGAAAAAATGAAGGAGCACCCGGCGATTCGCCCCCTCATCGAAGGCGGCGAAATGAAGGAGTACTGCGCCCACCTCATTCCCGAAGGCGGCTATAACGCCATACCGGCCATTCATGGAGACGGATGGTTGATGGTGGGCGACGCGGGCATGTTCGTGAACAGCGTTCATCGAGAGGGGTCGAATCTGGCCATGACCACGGGCTGGCTCGCGGCGCAGACGTTGGTCGAACTGCGCCAGGAAGGAAAGCCCTCCTCGGCCGCCAATCTCGCGCGCTATCGGCAAAAACTGGATCAGAGCTTCGTCATGAAAGACTTGAAGAAGTATCGCGACATGCCGGCGGTATTGGAGAAAAATCCGCAGTTCTTCACCCAATACCCGGAACTCATCAATCGCGCCGCCCACACCATGCTGCTGGTGGATGGCACGGACAAGAAGAGCAAGGAGCGCGACGTTCGCAAGCGCTTCATCCAGAAGCGATCGCGGTTTGGTCTGATCGGTGACGCGTTCAAGCTCTGGAGGGCGTTCGAATGAACAAGGTCGAGGAGAAGCTGTTTCAAAACCGCTACAAGGTCGATGCCGGCCGGCCCCACATCCAGATCGCCGATGCGGATATATGTCAACTTAAATGCGCGGAGAAGCCTTGCGTGGTCTGCTGCCCGGCATCCTGCTACACCAAGGAGGGTGACGGGCGCGTGACGCTCATCACCGACGGCTGTCTCGAATGCGGTACGTGCCGGGTGGTGTGCAGCGAAAACCGCAACGTGCTGTGGGAATACCCACGCGGCGGGTATGGAATCCTTTTTAAGTTTGGCTGAGCAGTGCCGCGGCTGCATGCACCAAAGCCGCGTCTCGAGAGCGCCCGATCAATCCAGTATTCTTCGAGGTTAAGATGGCCAACGTCACATTTTCGTCTCCGGTGATGCCTAGGGACATCACCGTCTACGCTATCGCGGGACATCGGGGAACCTTGTTGGCCATTGCAAAGGCGCATAAGGTACCCATTCCATTCGACTGCCAGGATGGCGAATGCGGATCATGCCAGGTCAAGGTGACACACCTCGCTCATTCCTCGCGCATGGGAGTGGCTCTGACGGAAAAGGAAAAGGAACTGCTGCGGCAACTCGGAAAAATCAGCAAGCAGGAAATCATGGATGCCGAGGTCAACGACATGCCCCCGCGGGTGCGTCTTGCCTGTCAGTATTTCGTGCGTGATGAGGATATCCTCGTCGCCTTCGACGGTGATGAGACGTTGCCTGCGAAAGGTCCGGGCCTATCCATTGCCGCTTCGATCTACAAGGGCGGCCTCCAGATCCATTCGCTCGACGAGTTTCTGAATTTCGCACTCCAACTCGAGGACGACGCCGCCACCCATTACGAGCTGCTCGCGAAAGACATGCATTTGAAGGGCAATGCGGCAGTCGGCGACCTTTTCACCAGGCTCGCAAGTTATTCACGCCTGCATTACGAGGAAGCCAAACAACGCATGGACGCCCACGTGGTGCCCATGAATGTTCCACCACTCAGCCTCTGGCCCGACAACGCAACACCGGAACAAACGGCGATCTGGGCGGGCGATGCAAAGCTCTCGCGTCTGGACGCCCTTAAGGTCGCACTACAAGGTGAACGGCGCGGCTACGAGTTCTATTACGCCGTGGCGAACACCCACACGGATGCCGCGATCTGCGCAGTAGCAAAGGAATTTGTAAAGGAGGAGGCCGAACATGTAGAAGCGCTCAAGCAATGGATCGCGCGCGAGGAATATGATATCGCGCGGTCGCAGGCGCCGGCACCCTTTCCGGATGTCTGAGGGGACAGCAATGGAATCGGTGGAGGAGTTTCTGGCGTATGCCATCAAATTGGAGCAGGAGGCGGCGCTGCGCTTTGGCCAATTGGCCGATGCCATGGCGACCGCCGGAAATCTTGAGGTCATGCTGCTGTTTCGCCGACTCTCCGAGTATTCCCGCCTTCACCTGACCGATGCGCAGGCGCGCTCAGGATTTCGCGATCTACCGTCGCTGACCTCGTGCGAATACGTGTGGCCGGACATAGAAAGCCCCGAAACCGCAGCGATCTGGGCTGCGGACCCGATGATCGGGCGGGAGCAGGCTCTGCAGGTTGCCCTTGAAGCCGAGAGAGCGGGTCTCCTCTACTATCAGAGCATCCTGGATTCCACCCGGGATCCGGAGATCCGAGTCCTCGCGAAGGAATTCGTCGACGAAGAGACGATGCACGTCACGGAGTTGCAGCGTTGGATCTCGAGCAGCGCCGATCGCTCGCATGACGCTTTGCACCCTAGCTCGGCCAAGCCCGACTTAGGCTGAGAATCAGAATTTCCGCAGCGTGATTCCGTACTTCTTGATCGCGTAACCGATCTGCCTGGGGGTCAGTCCCATGATGCGCGCAGCTTTGGCCTGCACCCATCCGGCAGTTTCCATCGCCGCGACCAGTCGATCCCGATAGACTTCTGGCTCGCCCTGCGGAGGTAGATCGACCGCAGCTTCGGCTGACTCCACCGGCATCGGATCATCGTCAGATTCGGGCCGCACCGGCGCCACGGGCGAGTTGGGCGATTTTAGGTACGACCCCGGTCGGCCGATCGGCAGGGACACGAAGCCAAGGGTTGTTTCAGTCGGCTTTTTCCAAAGAACCGCTGACAGGCACTCGTCGTGGCGGCACGCGAAGTCCTCTGCCACCAATCGCTCTCCATTTGCCAGGGTCGCGGTGCGGCGGATGCAGTTCTCGAGCTCCCGAACGTTGCCCGGAAAGTAGCAGGACATGAGGACATCGGTCGCGCTTTCCAACAAGGAATGATTCGTGTCGTTCTCCGAGTTGTAACGCTTCAAGAACTCCCGCGCGAGCAGCTGAATGTCGTCTTTGCGATCGCGTAAAGGCGGGATAAATATCGGCACCACGCTGATTCGATAGTACAGGTCAGCGCGAAAATCCCCCTTGGCGACGGCCTCCTCGAGATTGCGGTTCGTAGCCGCCACGAAACGCACATCCACTTTGATGGTCGACGATCCCCCGACCCGCTCGAATTCCCCGAGCTGTAGAACACGCAAGAGCTTCGCCTGGAAGGCGGCGGATATCTCGCCGATCTCATCCAGAAACAGCGTTCCCTTGTTGGCCATTTCGAAGCGCCCCTTGCGCTGCGCCGAGGCCCCGGTAAATGCTCCCTTCTCATGTCCGAACAGCTCCGATTCGAGTACGCTTTCGGCCAGCGCTGCGCAGTTGACCGCGACGAATGGCTCCTGGTTCCGCGGCGACCATTCGTGCAATGCCCGGGCGAACAACTCCTTCCCGGTCCCCGATTCGCCTCGCAGCAGCACCGGCGAATGGCTGCGAGCCACGCGACGCACTTTCTCCAGCACCCCCTTTATCGCCGGTGTGTTGCCGATGATTCCCGCCCGCGGCACGGCATCCGCCGACGGCAGCCGGTTCCGCTCGGCGAGTGTTTTTTCCAGCCGGCGCTGCTCCTGCATCAGCCATTCCCGATCGCTTGCGATCAACCGCTGCAGGCGGACCGTCTGCCCCAACAAATTGGCGATCATCGAGAGGAAACGTACGTCCTCATCCAGGCTGAAGTACGCATGGTCGCCGAGTTCACGATCGATGGTCACCGTGCCGATGACATTGCCGCGATCCTTGATGGGAACACCGATGAACGAAAACTCGTCATCCGCCCCGCCCCACCCGGTGAAATCGAAGTTCTCGAAAAGCGGATCTTGCTTCATTTGTCGGATGACCAGCGGCATCTTCGTCACCACGATGCACCCAATCGCGCGCTCGGGAAGCCGGTCGAAATAGCGCCTGGCGGTGGCTTCGCTCCATCCGGAACCCACGACGACATCCGGTGCACCGCCCTCGTCGAGCAGCACTATCAAACCATGTCGCATGTCGAGGAAGCTTGCCAGCAACCTCAGGACGCTGGAGAACGATGCTTCGAGCCGGGCCGGTACAGCCAGAAGCTTGGATATCTCATACATGCCCACGAGGGCGATGTCCGCGCGGCGCGCACTTTGAGGCTGCCGCTGGCTCGCGGCCGTTTCGGTTTGACCGTCTTGCACGTTGCCTCCCGGAGGATGACTCGGATATACCGCAGGCCATCCTTCACGTTGCAAGAAGCGTGCACAGTTCACGTTTAAGGCGCCTTAAATTTATCTCGTTGATTGTGATAGTAAAAGCAGTTTGCGCAACGCACAAAGTGCCTTTAATCGGAGCAATTAGCACCCACTTTCGGGCACCTCGCCCAAGCGGCCGCGCGAATTGGGTGCATGCCAGCCATGGACTGCGGTCAGCCATAAACCGCTATCAGCACCTGCGTGGCATTGAACAGCGCGCAGCAACTGCTGCCCTCCGCCAGATCGAGGTCTCCCAACACCTCACTGGTGACGACTGCCGTCAGCACCCGGCCACCGGCCAGTTGGATCTTTACTTCAGTGCTTCCCTGGCCCGCGTTGACAGCGGACACCACGCCCGTCAAGCGGTTGTGCGCACTTGTACGAACCGCTTCGTCAGGCGATAGCATCACGGAGCTCGCCTTGATGAGCGCAATTGCCGGGCGTCCCGGCTCGAGACCAAGCTCCTGGACCGCTTCGTTCGTGATGCTTGCGACGATCTCGACGCCATCGCCGACATCGAGGAGCACAGTGTCGCTGACCGATCCCGACTGGATGGTCTTGACCGTGCCGCGGAACTGGTTGCGTGCGCTGGTCCGCATGCTCATGGCGCCGAGAACTGCATCGAGTGATTGGAAGTCGCCCATTTGCGCTTGAATTCGCGACAACAGTCGACGATAGCCGGATTCAAAGATTCGGTGCGTCCGCACCATGTCGCGGCCTCGTTCTGTGAGATAGCCTCCAGCCGGCTGACCGCCGGCGGCGCAGATGAGCACGGGTTTTTCGGCGAGGTTGTTGATCGTCTCCACCGCATCCCTCGCAGCCCGGTAGCTCAAGTCCATCTGCTTCGCGGCCGCCGCTATCGACCCCATTCGATCAATGGCATCCAGTAGATCGATCACGTCACTGCCGTGAGAATGCCGTTTGCGAACGGATTGGTTCGCATTGCTCATACTGGGGTTATTCATGCGAAGTCATGCGGCTCCATGTGGATTCGTCGACGATTTCCTGCTTCCATCCCGCGTGGCACGCCCTACAAGCCTGGAGAGTATTCGAAAGTTCGGCGAGCACACGCTGTCGACTTCGTGTCCGCGCCGCGGCGGCAACACCGTCAGCCGTATGATGGAAGGCCAGAGCCTGCTGGGTGAAGGCAGACGACGCCGCTCCTAGCCGCCTACACATCTGGCTCACTTCCTCGGAATAGCCGAGCCTTGATGCCGCTATTTCCACCGTAGCGAAGTCGTCAGACGCCAGAGCGGTGACGATTTCCTGCACGGCGCTTAGATGGTCCCGCATCAAACTCTTCTGATGGTCAGCCATCATCTGGAGGAGCGGCAACGGGCGCCGGCCGTCGGCGGTTTCGTCCCCCATAAGGGCGGATTGCCCACCCGATAGCGCCGGTCCAAACGCCAGGATCAATGGTGTCAGCTTCGCTATCCATTTCATGATCCGGTGACGCGCTCCCGAAGGTGACCTGATATGCACCAAGCACGAAGTGTGCCAGTGGGGGGCACGTACTCCGAGCGCGCGTTATCGAGCGGCGACCGACAAATTCGGCGGCGGGCTGGGTTTTGCGCCGGCGGAGTGAACGAAAGCCGACAACTGAGCGACAGGGGGAGTGTCGAAACTCCGACAAAACGCCGTGCCAAAGGCGCGACGCGGCGAACAATGCCGTCAAGCCTGACAGAACGAACCAATCGATTGACCCGCCACCACTGCTGGACGGTGCGGTCGGTGTCGCGGATGCCTCGTTCGAGGTCCCTCCCTCGACTGCGCCATAGACGCTCTTGACCTTGAAGTAATACATCGTACCGTTGGTCAAGCCGGACACGATTGATGAGGTCGTTGTAGTGGTCAGGATCGGTACCGATCCTTCACCCCCCGCAGCGGCGCCCTCGTACACTTGGTAGCCGCTCGCGCCCGGGGCAGCGGACCACTTGAGCATCACGCTGCCGCTGCCGGCGCTCGCGCTGAGACCGCTTGGCGCGGCGGTCGGTTCGGCGCTTACCTCGGCGGACTTGGGGCCAGTGCCTCCCGCGTTGACCGCCGCGACCTCCACATAATAGGTCTTGCCATTGATCGCGTCGGTGATCGACGCGGTGGTACCGGTGATGCCGGTTCTCGAAGGATTCGCGCTTTCCGCCCCCGGTGCCGTGCCCAGGAACACGTCATACGAGCTCGCGGTGAGCATGGCATTCCAACTGATCGTGAGCGTTCCCGCCGAGGCAGCCATTTTCACGCCGGTCGGCACCATGGGTGGCAAGGTAAGTTGATAAACCGTACCGGAACCCGTGCCACCGCCGCCGGTTACTCCGTAGAACCGTCCATCGCTGCCTTCGATAATTCCGCCGGATGGATCGGCGCCATCGGTGCCGCTGAAGGTGTGAAGGATCGTCACCGTGCCGTTGGCCGTCATGGAGAAAATCTGCCCGTCAGGGTCAGGGGGAGGAGGCCCGCTGATGAATAGAGTGCCCCCGCCGAGGACGCCGTATAGAAGGCCATCCGATCCGAGGGCCAACTCCGCCGATGGATTTGCAGCGTCCTTTATGCCGAAATCATTCAAACCTGTGATGGTGCCGGCCGAGCTCATGGAGTAGACGTAGCCATAAATCAAATCCAGGAAGCAATAATTCAATCCATAAAAAGCCCCGTTGGCACCCAGCGTCAGTCCGCCTACTGGAAGTGATCCATCAAATCCGGACCCATAACACGGAAAGCCAATGGCACCCCCGGTCGGATTCGAAAACGCATGCAACACTGTCACTGTGCCGGTCGGTGTCATTTCGTAGGCGGTTCCTCCGCCACTCGGCGTTATATTGACGAGTCCCCCTTCATCCGCGGTTCCGTAAAAATTTCCATCGGGTCCTTCCGTCAGCTTGCAAAGATCGGCTCCCTCGGTTGGCGAAAACGTATGCAGCGTTGTCATCGTCCCATCGGTGGTGATTTTGAATGCGCTGGTCGTGGTAACTCCGTAGAGATAACCGTCCGATCCGAGCGTCAAGCCGGCCACCGGGGTTGCGAGCGTCTGCAAATTGGTGAATTCTCCGGTTGGAGTGATCTTGAACACGGTGCCGACCCCGGTGGGGAGCACGATGGGCGAGCCGATGGCGGCCGCCAGCGGGGCCAATGAGCCGCACTGGTATCCGGTTGTGCCGTAGAAGTTACCATCCAGTCCAAGCACGAGCTGTGCGTACGGGGGGTTCGTGCCGCTGAATACGTGAAGCGTCGTCAATGCGCCAGCTTTGGTGATCTTGAAAATCGTGCCGGTGCCGTTGACGGCACCGCCCGCGTCCGTCGAGGACGTGGTCGTCCCATACAAGTCGCCATCGGGTCCTTCGACCAGCTTTGCGTAGGGACCGGCACCATCGGTGCCGGAAAACTGATGCAGCACCACCAGGGACTGGCCGGCGCAAAGATCGGCCGTCAGTAGCGCCAAAAAAGCCGAGACGATTTGCCGCTTAATTGAGCCCCATTTCATGGCATCCCTCTCCTTGGCTGCCAATCAGGCACGCTTCCGACGATTGAATTGGATCGTATCACGCGTTCTCTGTCAAGTGCTCACTGCCCTCGCCTTCTGGCTCGATGACGCTCGGATCGCCAACGATTCACGACAGACCGCTTGTGACGGCGGCGAGCAGCAGCTTTGCGGCAACGTGCTCACTCGCTTGCCGTCCTTGATGCGGGATGTTCGAGAATCTTGTCGTGATATGTAGGGTGTTCTCCGGTCGGCTCCCAACCCATCACTCGATAGAATCCGTGCGCTGGCAACGTTGAATCGCAGGGAGGGGAAAGCCGAAATTCTCCGGGCATCGTCATTGCGCAAGAGATCTACAACTTGCGCGAGAAGCTTCCGAGCGACGCCTTGGCGTCCTGGCTTCAACGGGAGACCCAACTATCGACCCCCGTTGTCGACGTTCGTGAAGGTCCGCTTTGCGGCAATCTGACCGCAGTATCCTTGGAGGATCTGCTGAACGAGATCGGCGACGATCGTGCCGCCGCGACTGTTCAAGTGAACCCCGTCAGTGTGAAAACGCCACCCGTTCATAGAGGCGATCTCGTCTGGGTTTTTTCCCAGTATTAGAACTCGGAAGGCGTCACGATAGAAACGCAGGAATCCAAAGCTCGTGAACGCGCGACCTGGAGATTTCGCGATGCGCGCGCACATTGCCTCGTAAAGACCGACATAGCCCAGGTTTTCTTCCTGCGCCACCTCCTTGATGATTGCGCTGTATTCCGCGATCCGCTGGTTAAGATTGCTCTGAAACGAGTTCTCAGATGACAGGTCTTCTCCGATTGGTGCTAACGAGCAAATCGCAACCTTGATTGAATCACTGGCCTTCAGTTGGTGCACAATTGCGCACAGGTTCTCGCGGAACCACTGGGGTGATGGCTGGGTTGGCATAGTTTTGAAGATTCTGAAGTATCGGCGGAACTTCGTTGACACCAGTGCAAGGACATCATTGCCACCAATCCAAACGACGACAATATTTGGCCGACAAGCAAGCACATCAGGCACGCGTTGGAGTACGTCAAAGGCGAGGTCTCCTCCGACGCCGAAGTTATGAAAGCGGAAACGCTCGTTCTCGGGTCGGCGTTTAAGTTCGGCGATCCAATCGAATGCCTGTCCCTTGCCCGCCGTGCTGCTTGATCCAAGAAAAGCGACTGTGGTGTTTTTAATGGGGGTAGGTGATTGAAAAATGGAACCATTCACTGCCCAAAGACTCCCTGCAGCCGAGCAGATTCGGGCGAGCAGATGGCCCAACCAAGTTTCGACCCGGGGGAGCGCTCGTGGCCGGAGGTCGCCCGTCACGTCTAGGAGGCCGGTGTTGACCCCATGCAGCTTAGCGAACGCCCGTTATCGGGTCGCTCCTTATTTTTGGGTGCTGGAGATCTCGTGACGCCGCATCTTTTTGGCGACGCTAATGCGGATCCAAAACCAAAATTCGCAGCCAAAACCGGCCACGAACAGAGTTGCGCCCCAACTGCTTCCTGGTTTCCCGTAACCCGCCATCTCCAGGACTATCGCGGCAACGATTAAGGCCGCGCTCAAAAGATGGTATTTCACTCGATACCTCCCTGCTTTATGTACGAGTTAACGCCGAACACGGAAATTCTGCAAATAGTCCAATCAAACAGGTTTTGGTCGGGTGCTCGCTCTTGGTCGCAGCTCGAGCTCGGTGAGCCGGCTCGATAGCCGCCACCCGCAGAGCGACGTGCCCGAGGCGCCCCCTGGTTGGTCGTGCCGTAGCCGCCACCCGTCGTAGGAGTGATCTGACTGCCGACTACCGACTGTCGGACGCACGATTCAGGGTTTGTCCGACAAAGTTGACCAGGCCGGCTAAACGCCGTTTCGCCTACTATCCCGACCGACGAGCCCTGCGACTCGCGAATTCCTGCCAACCACAAGCCCAACAATTCCGCGGGGCATCGATAAGGAGCTTCCAATGAGTAACGAGCCAAAACATTCGCGCCGCCAGGTGCTGAAAATGAGCATGACGGCACTCGCCGTGGCTCCGCTTGCCGGACTGTCTGAGCGAGCCTTCGCCACTCAAAATACAGCCGTGCGGGCTGCGCTGAAATACCAGTTGCAGCCGAACGGTGCGAAGCATTGCGCGGTGTGCATTAATTTCATCCCCAACAAGGCCAAGCCCAACAATGACGACGCCGTCAACGGCTGCAAGCTCTATCCGGGCGACACCGAGATCTGCCCGCACTGCTATTGCAATGGCTTCGTGCAGAATCCGGCTGCGACAGCCGCTGGGGCGGCTTGGTCGCCTTGGAATGCCCCGGCCGGCAAGTGAGCGGTCGGTGCGGATGACCAACCAGCCCTAGGCTGGTCCCGCGATGCAGTGCGGGCCACCAAAAGCTGCCGTGCAGCAGCCCGAAGGCGACCGCGGTCATCGTCAGCGCGGGCCGACGCTATCTTACGGGCCGCTCGGTGTAGGAAAACTTCTCCCCGGCAATATCCCCGGAGAACATCAATCCGCCCTTCGCGATGGTGAACACCGCCATGCCCGTCTGGTAGTCGCCGTTGGTCGTGGCATTGTTTTTCCCGCCGCTCGCTCCCGATGAGGCCCGATCGGTGCCGACGCTCGCCGAGGCGCCCGTCGTGATCGCGACGGCGCTGGCATTGGCGGAAAACTCAAACTTGCCGGATTCGAATTCGTCCAGGGACCGCTTGTCCTGGAAGAATATGATTTCGCTGTAGGCCTTGCCGCCCGCCTGAAGCCCGAAGCTCAGCTGCGTCATGACGGCGTCGCCGACCACCCGATCATGCACGTATACCTGACCCCTCCCGCGAGCTCCACCGAAGATGAGACCGCCGGCGCCGATGGTCGGGAACACTGCATAGGCATAACAGTCGGTGAAGAAAACGGCACTCTCTCCGGCATGTTTGAACAATTCGATCGTCTGATCGTACTCGTCTGCGCGGACTGCGCCGGAAGCACATGAAAGAGCCAGAGCGACACCTAAAATACGAGGCAACATGGTCATGCTGCCGCAGTATACAGCGGCGCGATGCGGGGACCCCATCGCTTTCTTTCGGACCCCTGCATTTTTGGACCTCCGACCTAGCGCACGCCGCTCGACAATGCTTCGAATCCGGAGATCACATCGAACAACTCCTCGTCGATGCCGCTCTGGCGCAGCTGATGGAATCGGCCATTGAGCTGCTCCAGCAGGTCGTTGATGTTCTTGTCCGCTCGTTGCATGGCGGCCAGGCGACTCGCGTTCTCGGAGGCCAGCGACTCGGCGCAGGCGCGAAAGAGCGAAATGAACAGATATTCGCGGATCAGCGCGCGCATGGTTGCGGTGCCGCGGCCCATGACCTCGGGCAGGTTTGCGGTCGGCCACCGGTTTTTCGCGATCTCCCGTTGCCACTGGGCATCGAGCGGCAGCAGCCTCTGGCCAACCGGCTCGTAGAGCGCCCCTGCGAGCGGTCGATTATGGAACACCCAAACGGGCGCATGTTCGCCGGTGTCCCGATGAGCTTCACCTTCGATTTGAATCTGGCCCACGAGCGGTGTGATGCCCTGGACGGAGTTTGGCACTTTGAACAGCCCCGCGAGCGTCAGGTCCGCGGCCGCCAGACGCGCCTGCACGCGCTCCCCGACTGCCCATACATGACATCTCCCAGGCAGGGCCGCCAGGGTGTTGATCGCATAGTCGGCGACTACGTCATTGAACTGACCCACCAGGCCCTGATCGGACCCGAACACGATCGCCCCGACGATACCGGCGCGTGGCGCTCCGCGCGCCGGCGCCGCCGGTTCAAGCGCCCGAAAGCACGCCCCCAGCCCGAGTTCCACGCTCCGATAGTAGTCGGCCAATGCGCGAACCGACTTTTCGTACTGCCCGATATTGGACGCCGCCAACGCTTTCATCGTTCGCACCACGGAGCGAAGATCGCCGGCACTGCCGATCTTTCGCCGCAGGCTTTCCGTGGTGTCGCTCACGCCTTTTCCGCGGCTTGAGGCTTGGATTGGAACGCGCTGAGCGCCTCTCTGGCGACCTCGACGATCGCACGGCGATCGTCGTCGTTCAAATGCTCGACACGATCGAGCCGGCCGCACAGATCCGCCGGCATGTTCGCCGCGGCCTCTTGAACCGATCGCTCCGCCGCCGTCATCTGCTCGAGCGGGACACGATCGAAGAGTCCTGCGGACAGCGCGAGCAAAACGGCGATTTGAGCGGGAACGGACACCGGCGCGCATTCCGACTGCTTGAGGCAGGCGCGAATGCGCCGGCCGTGCTCGATGATCTTGTGGGTACCTTCGTCCAGCCTCGCGCCAAATCGCGCAAAGGTCTCGAGTTCCTCGAACTGCGCGTAGGCTAGCTTGAGGTCGCCCGCGACGGCCCGGTACGCAGCGAGCTGCGCCTTGCCGCCCACGCGCGACACGGACTTGCCGACATCCACGGCAGGCAGCACACCCAGCTCGAACAGCGAGGGCGAGAGATAGATCTGCCCATCCGTAATGGAAATCAGGTTGGTTGGAATGTAGGCGGACATGTTCTGCGCTTCGGTTTCGATGATGGGCAGCGCCGTGAGGGAGCCGCCGCCGAGCTCTTCGCGCAGATGAGTCGCTCGTTCGAGCAGTCGCGCGTGAATGTAGAAGATGTCCCCGGGGAACGCTTCCCGGCCGGGCGGCCGCCGCAGCAACAAAGACAGCTCCCGATATGCCCGCGCATGATGGGTGAGGTCGTCGTAAACGATCAGGACGTCGCGGCCGTTCTCCATGAAATGCTCGGCGATGCTGGTCGCGGCATAGGGGGCGATGAACGCCAGTCCCGGCGGGTCATTGCCCTCGGTCACAACCAGGACGGTGTACTCCATCGCCCCCCTTTCCCTCAAGGTTGCCACGGCCTTCGCGACGGCCGACGCGCGCTGGCCAATGGCGCAATACACGCACAGCACATTCTGGTCGCGCTGATTCAGGATGGTGTCGATCGCGATCGCCGTCTTGCCCGTCTGGCGGTCCCCGAGGATCAACTCGCGCTGACCGCGTCCGACCGGAATGAGCGCGTCGATGACCTTCAACCCGGTCTGAAGTGGGACCGTAACCGGCGCGCGATCCATGATCTGTGGCGCAACGCGCTCGATCGGGAGTCGTTCGTCGGCTGTCACCGGGCCCATGCCGTCGAGCGGCCGGCCAAGAGGGTCGATCACGCGCCCCAGCAATCCCTCGCCCACCGCCACGTCCATGACCCGGCCCGTGCGCTCGACTTCGTCCCCCGCGTTCAGATGCCCGTGCTCGCCGAGCAGCACGACGCCGACTTCGGCCTCGTCGACGTTGAATGCCATGCCCAGCAAATCACCGGGGAATTTCACCAGTTCCTCGAAGCCGACGGAGGGCAGACCGGAGACCTTCGCGATGCCGGTGGCGACGCTGACGATGGTGCCCACTTCTCTCGATGTCAGCTGCGGCGCGAACGCCTCCCGCGTCCGCTCCATCGCCGCGAACGTGTCGTCAAAGCCGGCCTGCAGACCTTCGAACTCCGGGATCATGGGAGATTCGCCGCCGGCTTGGCCTCCGGATCCGCCTTCTCCTTCAGCAGCTCAGCAACGCCTTTTTCCAACGACGCGAGATAGTCCGCGATGCTCCACGCCATCTTCAGTCCATTCGATTTCAGTTCGATTCCGCCGACCAGGTCCGGCGCGGTCTCGAAGCGGACGCGTACTTCGGTTGCAAATGCCTCATCCAGCGCCGCTTGGATCGCCGCACGCTGCGCCCCGGGAAGATCGAACGCGCTGCGCAGGAGCGCCGGAGCGATGTCCGCTTTGAGGGCTTCTCCGAAGCGCTTCCTGGTGTCACCGTCGATCGCACGCAGGCGATGGATGAACATCTCGCACATGCGCTCATCCAAGCGCGCCCCGGCCAGATCCGCAAGTGCCTTGCGCGCAATGGCGAATACCTCCTCCTGGGTGCGTCGGCGAAGGTCCCGGTTGAGGTTGCGCGCGTCGGCTCGAAGCGCCTCGTCCCGCTTCGCGCTGAGCGCATCGGCAGCCCTTCGCGCATCGTTGAGGAGCCGCTCGCGCTCGGCGTTGGCTTGGTCAGTCGCCTTCGTCAGGAGCGCGGCGCGTTGTCGTTCGATCTCCGCGCTCTTGCGCTCGAAATCATCGCGCTCGCGCCGGGCTTCGGCCCTTTGCCGGTCGGCGTCCGCAAGCTCATCGGCGATACGCTTCTCGCGCGCGTCCACCGCGTTGAGGATCGGCTTGTAAAGGAATCTCTTCAGCAGCCACACCAGGAGGGCGAAATTGAGCGCCTGCGCACCGACCGTGAACCAATCGATGAGCATGAATCACTTTCCCGCACTTTGGGCGATCGCGTGGCTCCAAAACGGATTCGCGAATACCAGAATCATCGACACCACGAAGCAGTAGATTGCTATGGACTCGATCATGGCCAGCCCGACGAACAGGGTGCGCGTGATCGTCGTCGCGGCGTCGGGCTGTTGCGCCAGGGAACTCAATGCCGTGGCGACCGCCCGGCCTTCACCAAGCGCCGGCCCGATGCTCCCCAGGGCGATGGTAACGCCGGCTGTGACGATTGAAGCAATGGCAATGAGCGTCGCATTATCCATGGGTTCTCTTCTCGCTGTCGATTTTCATGTTTGGAATGGGTTGATCGGGTTCACGGCCGGACTCGCGGCCGCGCGTGGCGGCCGCGATATATACCGCCGCCAGGATGCTGAAGATGTAGGCCTGTACCATGCCCGTAAGCAAGCCGAGTGCGCTCATCGCAATCGGGAAGATGAAGGGCGTGATGGTCAGTAAAATGGCGAGAATCATCGTGCCGCTCATCATGTTGCCGAACAGGCGGACGGCGAGCGCCAGCGTGCGCGAGAGTTCGCTGATCACGTTGAACGGCAGCATGATGACGGTCGGTTCGAGGTAGGACTTGAGGTAGCTTCCGAGCCCCTCCTCCTGGATGCCGAAAAATGGCACCGCCGCCAATACGCACAGCGCGAGCGCGGCGGTCGTCGAGAGCGATCCCGTCGGGGGCTCATATCCCGGAATGACGGTGCACAGGTTTGCCAATGCGATGAACAGAAAAAGCGTACCCAAAAAGCCGATGTATTTCCCCGGCTGGTGCAGTCCGACATCTTGAATTTGCTTCTCGATGCCAGTGACCACGATTTCCAGCAGATTCTGCCAGCGGGACCGTTTCAGGCTGACAGAAAGCCTGCGCGTGATGAGCTTTGAGCCGACTGCGAGCACGAACATCAGCGCCCAGGTAAATACTATCGTGCCGTTGAGCTTGAGGAACCCGTGCTGCCAGAAAATCATCTCATCGGGACTAATGTGCATGGGGGGTCTGCCGTGCCGGGATACTGCGCGCTCCAACCGGCGGGCGGGTGAGATGCTGCACGATGAGGCGGGCCACGACAAAGCCCACCAGGCACACCAGCAAGCGCGTCAAATTCCCACGCCCGACAAGGTAGAACCCGGCGAGGGCGATGCCCATTCGGAGCAGCATGCTGCAGAAAAACCAAAGCGCCGGCCGCCGGGAAGATGCGCCGAGCATGACCGTCCACCACAGTCCGCCGAAGAAAAGCGCTCCGAGGAGCAAGCCGGCCGCCGCGGCCGATGCGAGCGGCAGAATCTCAGTCATCACCGTCCTCCTGTTCGGCTCGGATCTCCTGCTCCTCCTTGACCACCCAATGCCACGCATTCATGCAGCCGATGCAAAGCCCGGACACCAACAGCGCCAGTGTCCATGCGTGCTTGCCCGGATGATGCCGGTCCAGCCAGATGCCGAGCGCCGCCCCAAGCAGTGTCGGCACCGTCACCGACCAGCCGATCAGGCCCATCATCCCCAGCCCGAACCAGACGGCCGGTGGGGATCTGCGCCTCGCCTTGAGCTTGCGCGCAGCCTTCGAGCCGACCTCCCGGCTGAGCCGCCGCCCAAGCGTGGTAAGGTCGATCCGCGGCCCCTCAGTCACGGTGAAGCCCCGCCATGCGCCGGACGAGATCGCCCTCCATTTTTGCCAACATCGAGCGCATGCTCTGCTCCCGCTCATCCAGGGTCAAAAACTCCCGCTCCACCGCTTCGCGCAGCTGACCGAGTTCCTTGCCGAGCAGCGCCCTGCGCACCGATACCAGCACGTCCTGACCGGTCTTGACAAGCACCCCTTCATCCACGGCCACGAAGACCTCGCCTAGCGACTTCGTCTCGTAAGTCAGAATCCCCGGTGCCAGTGCCGCCACGCAATCGAGCCGATGAGGCAGGATCCCAAACGACCCGTCGCGCGTCTCGGCCACAATACGGGATACGGCGCTCCTTTCGGCGAAAATCTGGAACGGCAGAAGTATTTTAAGATTCATGCGCGGCTTGAGATCCGACCGCCTCCTAGCCTCGCAATGGTCGATTTGGCCGGGTCGGCCGGCGGCGGCGCTTTCGGACTTACCTGCACCTTTGCCTCATCGACCGTGCCGATCATATAAAGCGCGCTTTCCGGGTAATCCTTGAATTCATCGCGCAGGATGCGCTCGCACCCATCGAGCGCATCCTTGAGGCTCACGAGCCTGCCCGGGAGGCCGGTGAACTGCTCCGTCGTAAAGAACGGCTGGGTGAGATACCGCTCCAATCGGCGGGCGCGCATTACGACGTTCCGATCCTCCGGTGACAGTTGCTCGAGACCGAGCATGGCGATGATGTCCTTGAGTTCGGCGTATTGGGACAGCGTTCGGCGGATCTCCTGCGCCAGGGCGTAATGACGCTCCCCAATGATGCCCGGTGTGGCCATCTTGGAACTGGATTGCAAAGGATCGATGGCCGGGAAAAGTCCCTCGCCCGCGCGCTGGCGGGAGAGCACGATCGAGGCGGACAGATGCGAGAACGTATGCACCGCCGCCGGATCGGTAAAGTCGTCCGCCGGCACATACACGGCCTGGATGGACGTGATGGCCCCCGTATCCGTGTTGGCGATCCGCTCCTCGAGTCCCGACAGCTCCGTGCCCATGGTCGGCTGATAGCCCAGCCGCGATGGCATCTGGCCCATCAGGCCGGACACCTCCATTCCCGCCTGGATGAAGCGAAAAATGTTGTCCACGAGCAGCAGCACATCCCGGTGTTCGTCGTCGCGGAAGTACTCGGCCATCGTCAAAGCCGCATGCCCGACGCGGAACCGAGCGCCCGGCGGCTCGTTCATCTGGCCGAAAATCATCACCATGTTCGGCAACACCCCGGCCTCCTTCATCGCATCATAAAGCTCCTCGCCTTCGCGACAACGTTCGCCGATGCCGCAGAATATGCTGACCCCCTCGTGATGCCCGATCATGTTGTGGATCATCTCCGTCAGCAGCACCGTCTTGCCGACGCCTGCCCCGCCGAAAAGCCCCGCTTTGCCGCCCCGCTCCAGCGGCACGAGGACATCGATGACCTTGATGCCGGTCTCGAAAACCTCCGACTTGGTGGAACGGCGGCCCAGCGGCGGCGGCGCCCTATGCACGGACCGCCATTCCACGTGGTCCAAGGGCGCTGCGCGGTCGATGGTGTTGCCGAATACATCGAACATCCGCGAGAGCACCCGGTTGCCCACCGGTGCTTTTAGCGGGCCTCCCGTGTCCTCCACCGCCATGCCGCGGGCAAGACCCTGCGTGGGCGTCAACGCAATGCCGCGCACGTGATGCTCGTCTTGCTGCGCCAGCACCTCGATGACAATCTGCCTCTCCGCGCCGGCGAGCAGCACCGAATATATGGGCGGCAAATGCGCATCGAACCGTACATCGACGACACTCCCGCGCACCGAGACGATCACGCCGCGATTTGGCGAAGTGGTGTTGATTCCCATTCCTCCTGACTCGAATCTACAACGACGAGTCTAGCGGCGTTCCGCGGCAGGCGCTTGGTGAATTTCTCCCCGCGACGGAACGTATGAACGCCAGCGCGTCCTTGAACGCGGGCGAACGCCAGCGCGCTATTAGGGCAAAGGGGGCGATGGTGTCTCGATGGCCCCGATGAGGATACAAGCGCAGCTCGACCGGTACGCCCGCCTTCTCGAGCGCATCGCGCAGCTCGACAGACTCTTGCGGGGAAACCTCCTTATCGTCGAGTCCATGCAGCAGCAAGGTGGGTGGGGCACACGAATCCACGAACTGGATGGGCTGCCAGTCCCTGGCGGTATAAGGCGGCGGGAACGCAGCTCGCATGGACTTGGAATCCGGCACCAGCACATAGGTGCCCGACAGACCGACAAGACCCACGATATCCCCGGGGTCGGCGCCGAATTTGCGGAGAAACCGGTGATTGAATGCCAGGAATGCCGCCGTGTGTCCGCCCGCCGAATGACCCATGAGGATCAGATGGGCGGGATCTCCGCGGTATTGGCCCACGTGATGCTCGACCCACGCGACCGCGCTCGCCCCATCTTCGTCGAAAAGCGGGAAAGTCACCTGCGGATACAATCGATAGTCGGCAAGCACCGCCACGATACCCCGTTTGGCCAGGGCGTCGCCGACGAAGCGATACTCGGACTTTCGCCCGGCGATCCATGATCCGCCATACCAGAAAATCACCACCGGCAAATTCCGCCCGTGGCGCGGCTCTATGATATCGAGGGTCTGCCGCCTGTCGGTGCCATAGGGCAGATTGAGGTGGCGTTCCACCCTGGAGAATGCCGAGGGGGCATTGGCCGCGAAAAAAACGGTGGCTCTGCAGCCGGCGATGAGCAGGCAGGCCCCCGCCGCGAGGACGGCCCGCCTAGCCGCCACCGCACGTCACCGGACTGCGTTGCGATGACCGCGCCGCGATGTCAAATTCCGGATCCCCGATGAACCTTTGCATATTCATACACTCTGTATCATATATACGGCGGTATGAATATCGGAGATCACGACGGAGGACTTATGATCCTGCGACATCTCTCGCTCACCGGAGTGTTCTGCGCCACCCTGCTGCTCTGTGCCTGCGGCGCGCAATACGACTGGTCGCACGCGAGCTCCCTCAACACCGTCGCCGCGTATCGGCACTTTTTGTCCCGCTATCCAAGCGATCCGCACGCCGTCGATGCGCAGCATCGCATCGCGATGCTTCAGGACGAGCAGGCGTGGACGGCGGCGCAGATCGACTCGAGCGTCCAGGGCTATCAGCGGTATCTGACCGCCGAACCGAACGGCACCCATGTTCAAGTAGCCCGTGAAGAGATCGCAACCCGCGAACGTGATGCGGCCTGGCAGACGGCGCAGACCGATGACAACGCGCAATCGTTCCAGGACTTCCTGAACAAATATCCTTTTAGCCCCGAAGCGGCGCAGGCCCGCGACAAGCTCCGGGCGATGACCGGTTATCGCGCCGAATTCGGCACCGCCCGAAGCCAGCGGGTCGCGGACAAAGAGCGTGACGCATTGAGGAGGCGATTCACCAAGGAACTGTCGCGGATCGACGTCCTGGCGCCCGATGCGAAGGATCGCGATTACAGGATCACTTCAGCACCGATGAGCGCGAAGGAGGCCGGCGCCACGTGTGAAACGCTCAAACATGCGGGGCGTTCCTGCACCGTGGTGCAATTGGCGGGCTAGATTGAGGCAATGGCGGCCGATCCGCGAGGAGGAACACATCATGCTGCGGTTATCCCGTGACCCTGCCGCCCAGGCCCGAGCGGCCAGCGGCGCAAACATCCTGCTGGGCCTCTGGCTGGTCGTCTCTCCCTGGATGTTCGAATACAGTGGAAAGTCGGCCCTTTTGAATAGTGTTCTGGTCGGCGCTCTCATCGCGCTGTTGGCGGCAATCCGCCTCGCATCGGTGCACAACAGCGTGGGCTTGAGCGGGATCAATCTCCTGCTCGCATTTTGGACCGTCGGCTCCCCCTGGTATTACGCGACCAACCAAGAGGCGCTGGTGAACAGCGTCGTCGTCGGCATCCTGGTCGCCGTGCTTGCCGTCTGCAGTGCGCTCGCGACAGATGCGGATCAAGGTCGCAGAGGCGGTGCCCGTCCGACAAAGGCCGGCGCACCGATGGTGGGCGGACATACGATCGACAGCACATAGTCGACGATGGTGTTCACCGTGTCCTGCGTCGAAGCAAGATGGCCGAACAAGGCTCGGAAATAGAACGGCGCGGTGAGCATGTCGATCAGGAGCTCGATGTCGAATCCTCGCCCGCTCTCACCCCGCGCCATGGCGCGATCGAAGGCTGCGCGGATCGACCGGCGCCGCGCCACGAGAACCTTCTCCCGGATCATGCGGGCGAGCTCGGGATCGAGCGCCATGTCTCCGACCAGGCCCGGGAGCGCCTTTCCCATTGTTCCGTTGAAGGCGTGGAGGAGCGTCTTGACCGCCGCCTTCAAGTCCTGACGCAGAGAGCCCGTATCGGGCGCCGGTTGAGCCCCAAGCTCCGCAACGACGGCATCCGCGACCAGGTGGCGCTTGCTGGGCCAGCGGCGGTACAAACTGGTGCGCGCACGATTCACCTTCCGCGCCACCCCCTCGATCGTGACACCGCGGTAACCGCGCACACGCAGCCCGTCGAGCACCGCGGCCACGACTTCCGCATCGATGCGCGGATTCTTGGGGCGGCCCCGTCCCCGAGAGGCGGGTGCCGCCTTGGATCTCCCGGCGGGCGCCGCCGAGCGCTTCGAGGGCCTTTTTTTGACGGGCATATGGGTGGAACTTTAACATACAGTCTGTATCGTATATATCAGGTCGATCACGAAGGCGGAGTGGCAAGGCTTTGCCCATATAAAGAAAGCAACTGGAGGTCCCTATGAGCAACCGGTACAAATACCTGCTTCCCCTGGCGCTCTCGGCGGCGCTTGGACTGTCGGCGTGTGGTTCGGCGCAGAAGGATTGGATGAATGCGAGCACCGAGAATACCGTGGCCGCCTATCAGGCCTACCTGACGAAGCATCCCGGCGATGAGCATGCGCCGGAGGCGAAGACGCGCATTGCGGCACTGCAAGACGAAGCGGCGTGGCAGACGGCGCAGGGCACCAATGCCGCGGCGGGCTACCAGGCTTACCTGCAGGCGCAGCCCAACGGAACCCACGTCCAGGCGGCCCGCGACGAAATAGCGAGGCTCGAGCAGGCGGAGGCGTGGAAGACGGCACAAGCGGACGGTTCGGCGGGAGCGCTGCAGGCATTCCTGCAAAAATATCCGCAAGGCAATGAAGCGGATCAGGCACGTCAGAAGCTAGCCGCAATCCAGTCCGGGTATCGAGCGGAGTTGGGCACCTTTCACAATGAGCGGGCCGCACAGCGCAAGCGCTCGGAATTGCAATCGAGGTTCGGCAAGGTGCTGAACGAGATTGACGTGGTGGCGCCCGACTCATCGAACAAGCAGTTTCGGGTGATGTCGGGCCTTATGGACAGGCAGGATGCCAATTCGGCGTGCACGTCGATCAAGCGGGATCACCAGACATGCGAGGTTGTGAAAGCCGATCAGGCGCAAGGTTGAACGGTAAAGTTCGAGTGCCGATGCGGTGCGCCGGGGCGCCCACAAAGCAGACCGGGTGGGCGCCCCTTTGAGCTAGGATTGCCTCACGTCCGAATTCAGAAGCGCTGTCGCTTTACACGGATTGCCTGCGCGAATGCCAGGGGGACGTTGATCACTGGTACAGAACCAGCGACGGGCAGGTGTTGAATAATTAACTATAGGAAGCGATGTGACAAAGGAAGCGACCACCGAGGCGATCTCCGGCGAGGAGAGCCGCCGAATGCCGCTTGCGAAACTCTCGCTGCTCGCGTTGGGACTCGGTGTTTTCACCGGGCTTGGGGCCGTCCTGTTCCGGGTTTTGATCGGCTTCATCCATAATTTGCTCTTCGCAGGCCATGCGGTCGCCCATTACGACGCCAACGTGTTCACCGGACCGTCTCCGTGGGGAGCGCTGGTCATTCTGGTGCCCGTCCTGGGCGCCGTGGCAGTCACGTTCCTCGTGAACAATTTCGCACCCGAGGCCAAGGGGCACGGGGTGCCGGAGGTCATGGACGCCATCTACTACAAGGGGGGCGTCATCCGGCCGGTGGTTGCCCTGGTGAAATCCGTGGCATCGGCCATCGCGATCGGCAGCGGGGCATCCGTCGGACGCGAGGGACCGATCATCCAGATCGGCTCGGCGCTTGGATCCACCCTGGGGCAGGTCATCCGGATGCCGGCATGGCAGCGAATTTCCCTCGTGGCCGCCGGTGCGGGCGCGGGTATTGCCGCGACCTTCAACACACCCATCGGCGGAGTCATGTTTGCCATCGAGCTGATGATGCCCGAGGTGAGCGTTGAAACCTTCCTCCCGGTGGCCATTGCGACTGGCGCGGCCACGTTCGTCGGTCGCTGGTTCTTCGGCGATGCCCCCGCCTTCCAGGTGCCGCCCCTGCAAGCCATGCCGATCAATGCGAGTGCTCCGCTGGTGCTCCTGCTGTTCGCCGTGATGGGAGGGCTCAGCGGATTTTGG
The DNA here is from genome assembly GCA_963736185.1 of uncultured Gammaproteobacteria bacterium. Taxonomy (GTDB): domain Bacteria; phylum Pseudomonadota; class Gammaproteobacteria; order Steroidobacterales; family Steroidobacteraceae; genus Bog-1198. Next base: position 43,632 of record CAVTNZ010000055.1, read on the forward strand.
GCTGCATGTTTCATACGAGGACTGCACCTGATCGAGGATTGGTTCGATCGGATCAAGTCCCAGTATCTTCGTCATATGCTGGGCATGTTGATGGTCGGCGTGCTCATGTACCTGCTTTTCCTCAGCTTCGGCCAGTACTACGTCGACGGTGTCGGATACGCCACCGTGCAGGCGGTTTTGGCGGGAACGATCTCGAGCTTCTGGCTGCTTGGCCTGTTGAGCGTGTGCAAGGCGTTGGCGACCTCTCTCAGTCTCGGATCGGGCTCCTCCGGCGGGATCTTTTCGCCTTCGCTGTTCATGGGCGCGACGCTCGGAGGCGGGTTCGCGGCGCTGCTGAACGCGGTGGGTTTTCCCATTCCGCTCAGCATCCCCGCTTTTGCGATGGTCGGGATGGGTGCAATGGTCGGGGGCGGAACCGGCGCGGTGATGACGGCTGTCACCATGATCTTCGAGATGACACTCGACTACAGCATCGTCATGCCCATGATCGTGGCGGTTGCCACCAGCATCGGCGCACGACGGATGCTCTCCCAGGAGACGATCTATACCTTGAAGCTCGTGCGCCGCGGTCAGGCGATTCCCAAAGCGCGGCACGCGAACATGTTCCTGGTGCGCTCCGCCGGCGAGGTGATGGATTCCGATATCGAGGTCCTTCCGGCCGAGGCCAGCTTCGATGATTACTTGCGTCAGCCGCAGCATGCCGGCCGGCTGCGTCACGTGGTGGTCATGGCTGACGGCAACATATTCGGCGTGATCCGGGTCAATACGGGCCTCCGGCGCGGCCTCGAGTCTGCCCATACCGGGGTGAGTCTGGGCGACGTCGCGAGCCGAAACTTCATCGTGGTACCGCAAGAGCAGACCGCTTTCGATGTGATCCGGCGCATGTGGCGCAGCAACGCCATCATGGCGGTGGTTCTTCGTGGAGACCAGATCGCCGGCGTGATCACGAAAGAGCATGTCGCGGACTCGGTCGCCGACAGCATCAAGGCGTATCCGGACTAGCGGCCGAGATTGCCGTCAATGAAGCGCAAGCGTGTCGCGGCGCCGTGGGAGAATTGTGGCGCAATGTGGAGCTGATCAAAACGGCGGTGTGAAATCGGCGAGCGTGGTCAGGGTGAGCGGCGGCGGCGGCAGCTCGCCAGGCCACGGCCGCGCATCGCGATTGAGCCAAGCTGCGTTCATGCCCGCCTGCACTGCACCGACGACATCCGTCCGCGGATCATCGCCGACGTGCAGCGCATCGCAAGCGTCCACCCCGGCCGAAACCAGCATATGCAGGAATATCCTTGGATCCGGTTTGGCCACGCCCGCGGCGATCGCCGTGATATGCCCGTCGAAAAAACCCCCCAGGCCACAACGCCCCAGATCGGCGTTGCCGTTGCTGATCGCAAACAGTCTGTAACGCTTGCGCAGTCTTTCGAGGGCCGGACGGACATCCGGATAGCAATCGACCCGATTTCGCGCCCTCATATACACGTGCATCGCTTCATCGACAGGCGCCTCGCCGTGCCCGGCCGCGGCGAACTGTTGGGCCAGCGCCTCGCGCCGAAGAAAGGTGGTGTCATGGGCCCGGTGCGGATATTGAGCAGCGACCCTGAAGCAGATACTGCGCATGGTCTCGACGGTGTGTCCCTGCGCAACGACCGGATAGGATGTCTGCAACCAGGCATAAAGCTCGCGCTCGGCGGCCACAATGACCGGTTCGACCGGCCAGAGCGTGTCATCGAGATCGAAGCTTAGCACCTGCACCATCTGCCCCTTGCCGCGCCGGAGTCGAAAAATATAAAGGCGGTCTAGTGGGTGCGGATGGCGTATGAAAGCATCCAGCCGCCCTTAGTGGGTTGGATTTGCACGGTCCCGCGATTTTGGGCGTCCTGGCGATTCAGCACGAATTTGGCGGTGGCTATGCCGAGCGCGGCGCCGGCAACCGTGTCGGACAGCCAATGCACATTGTCGTCGACTCGAACGTACGCGGTCGCCCCCGCGACGCCGTAGCCGATGATGCGGCGGAGCCACCGGTACTCGTCATTGCCCGATTCGGCGAAAACGGTACCCACCGCAAAGGCGACGGTCGTGTGGAGCGACGGGAATGAATCGTTCCCGCCCTTTCCCCACTGGTTCGGCGAGGTGGTCTCATCCGGGCGCTCGCGCCCGGTCGCATAGCCGAGCACCTCGGCGGTGGCGCCGCTGAATGCGCCCGCCTCGACCAACGCCCAGGTTTCACGATAGCCGTCCTGATCGTCCATGAACGCCGCGGTGAGGCCGGTTCCCGCGACGATCGCGATCGTCGGCGCGGCATCACGCAGACTGTTCGTATCCTTGCCCCCGTTCAAGACCGCCTTCGACCCCGTGGCAAAATGGTCTCGAACCTCGGTATCGAACGAGTGAGCGGCGCCTATCGCGACCAGGGCACCGCCGAAATACAGCCAGTCTTCCTCATCCCATCTCAGGGGCGCGGTGAAATAGAGCTTTGTATCTTGGAGCGTGTCTCCGACAAAGGATTCAGATGCCCGCGTTGCGTTGGGATAGAGCGTGATTGCAACCCCGGCGGCCAGCACGAAAGCCATCTGCGCCTTGATCGCCGCCCGTCGCATCGCGGCGATCGTGCTAAATACGGACTTCATTCGCGGGCTACATCCCTTCGATCGTTTATGCGGAAGAACCGCGATTATATGCTCGGAAGCCGGGGTCGACGCCACTCCCATCGCATTCTTCGCCGCTACCAGGACGACATTGCGCCAGTCCCGGCTTGGTACTATGCTGCCCCCAAACATGCGATAACAAGACGAAACAAGGCGTCCCGGATGGCGTCCGCTGATTCACTAGCTCACCCCGAAAGACGGCTGCCCGGTTCCGCGCGAAGTCGAATTGCACTCTCCGATGCTTGGCGTTCGAAACAAACAAGGGGATCGCTATGCTACGCAACAACGGCAAGGTCTCACGAGCCCTGACGGCTGCAGCCGCGCTGGTGGTGTCATCGGTGCTCTACGCCCAACAAACGCAGCAGCTGCCGCGGCTCAAACCGCTGCCGCCGCAGCACAGAGGCATTGCGCAACCCCGGCTCCAGTCGAACGCGCCTGGCACCAATTCGGGATCGCCATGGACACCGGTAATCCAGCAACCGGCATTCCTCCTCGGCGCGGATGGCGGCGCCGGCAATCCGATTCTCATGACGGACGGTACCGTGTTGGTGCAGGATGCCGGCGCCCAGGATTGGTGGCGCCTGACCCCGGACCCGTACGGTAACTACGCGAACGGCACCTGGACGCAGGTCGCCTCGCTGCCCGCGAACTACAGCCCGCTGTACCACTCCTCGGCCGTATTGCCGGACGGCAGGCTCATCATCATGGGCGGGGAATACAATTTCTTCGTTCCCCTATGGACGGCGCTTGGCGCGATTTACGATCCGATCGCCAATACCTGGACCCCCGTCGAGACACCTCCGTTCTTCGATGTCGTGGAGATAGTTCCGGGCGTGTACGGACAGACCATCGGCGACGCCTCGAGCGTGGTGCTGCCCAACGGGACCCTCATGCAGGCGGACTGCTGCACGCCCCAGGCCGCACTGCTCGATGCGAAGACATTGACCTGGACACCCACAGGCCGCGACAAATACGACACCAATAACGAAGAAGGTTGGAATTTGCTGCCGGACGGGGAAGTATTGACCGTCGACGCTTATGTCCCCATCGCGCCCTACTTCCCCTCTTATATCCCGACGGGCAAGAACTCGGAACTGTACGATCCCCGCTCCGGTTCCTGGAGCAGCGCCGGCAGCACCATCGTGCAACTGTGGGATTCAGCGGCGGCGCCAGGGTGCGGCGGAGAAGCCGATGCCACCTTCGAGGTCGGGCCCGCGGTCCTGCGCGCGGACGGCACGGTGTTCTACATGGGTTCCAACACCTGCGCGACGGGCACGGGCAACACCGCCATCTATAACTCGTACACCCGGCAGTGGCGGCCGGGACCGGTGTTCCCCACCGTGGATGGAGTCGGCGATCTCAACATCGCCGATGGCCCCGCGTCCTGGGAGCCGAACGACAAAGTGCTGATGATGGCAAGCCCGGGCTACGGCAATCCACCCTCTTTCTTCTTCGAGTGGGATGGAAGCAAACTGAGCCAGGTTCCCGGCCCTCCGAATGCTCCGATCGACGGTTCCTATTACGGAAACATGCTGGTGCTGCCCACGGGGCAGATCCTCTTCACGGACTTCTCCTACGACATCGAACTCTACAATCCCACCATCACCCAGCGCGATCGACAGTTCGAGCGCAGCATCGCGCCGGTCGTTTACTTCGCTCCGCTCGAGGTCAACAAAGGCGGCACGTACCAGGTCTATGGCAGCCGATTCAACGGCGTCACCCAGGGGGCGGCGTATGGTGACGATGTGCAGGCGGCCACCAACTTCCCGCTGGTTCGCATCACCAACCTGGCGACCTCTCATGTGTTCTACAGCCGCACGCACGATCACAGCAGCATGGCGGTCGCTTCGAACGATCTGGTATCGACCCACTTCGACGTGCCGGCCGGGCAGGAACCGGGCCTTAGCGTTCTGGAAGTTGTCGCCAACGGAATCGCGTCGGACCCGGTATATGTAGTGGTCCGCTGACCGCGCGATTCCCCGCAAAAGCGGGTGCGATGCACGCCTGAATCGTGCGTCTCACGCTTTATCGTTTTTGCTGCTATTATTTTTCCCCGCCAAAAAAAATCTTCGGAGATGCTTTTGAGCCTCAGGTGGAACAAACGAACGCTCGCCGCCAGTATCATGCTGGTTGCGTTTGCGTTGCGTATGCTCACCCCACCGGGCTTCATGCCCGCGAGCGGCCGGCCGTTTGCCCTCGAGATATGCTGGGAGGGCCTGCCCGTCCCCATGCTCGCGCAAGCGGGACCGGCAGACGCCGCAGACTCGATGGATATGGGCGCCATGGATATGGGCGCCATGCATATGGGCGCCATGGATATGGACTCCATGCCCATGGGAGATCCCAGCTCCCAGCGGCCCCTATCCCAGCAGCGAGCGCATCACCCCGGAAGCCCCTCCCAAGGCGAACACTGCGTGTTTGGCACCGCCTGCGCTGCCGGCCCCGCTTCTCACCTGCCGGCGCCGAGCGATTTCCATTCGGCCCAACCGCTTCGCACGGCCGCGTTTGCATCGATCGATGCCGGCGTCCATGTCGTTCACCTCCCGCAGCCGCGGGCACCCCCGGGCCGGCTGACCTGACCTCCATCGGCTGATCTCGTATCGGCCGCAAACTCGACCGCGTGCCGCGCATGGCATGCGGTCATCCGTCCGTTTGGAGGGCTTCGCCGGAAGGCGGCCCCGGGAGATTTAACATGGTGGATCGCACCGTCGCGGTAACGGCGGGCACGCTCTGGCGGTCGCCGGCTTTTCCCGGCTTTCTCCGGCGCGGCAACACTGTCGCTTCTGCTGATGCTTCTTCCGGCTGGTGCCTGGGCCACAGCCTATGGAAGCGTGAATGGCATCGTCCGCGACGGGGGCAGCCGGCCCATCGCTGGAGCGAAAGTCGTGCTCGAGTCCGCCACTCACGCGATCACCGAACGGCGCACGGATGCGACGGGCCGGTTCGATTTTCCCAACGCGGCGATCGGCCATTATCTGCTCACCGTCTCGCAGCGCGACTTCACCTCGGTCAGCCAGCCGGTCACGGTGCAGGCGGGTTATTTTCCATTCGCGGATATTGTGCTCACCCCTCCGTCGGAACTCTCCGCGGTGACGGTGACCGCCAATCGGCTGCCCGTGGTCGCGTCGGCCACCCCGATCACCATGGTGGGCGAGGAAGACATCGAGAACACGCCGGGAGCCACCAACGTCAACAGTCTGGCGATGATTACCGATTACGTGCCGGGGGCCTACCAGGCCCACGACATGCTGCATATACGCGGCGGCCATCAGACGAATTGGCTGATCAACGGAGTCGAGATTCCGAATACCAACATCGCGGAGAATCTCGGCCCCGCATTGAATCCCCTGGATGTGGAAACCTTGGGGATCGAGCGCGGCGCCTACCTGGCCGACGAAGGCGACCGCACGTACGGGATTTTCAACGTGATCCCCAAGAGCGGCTTCAGCAGGGATAATCAAGCCGAACTCGACCTCACAGGCGGAAACTTCGGGCAGACCGACGACTACGCGAGCATCGCAAGCCACACGGACGATTTTGCGTATTACGCGAGCGTCGAGGGCAATCGCAGCGATCTCGGCCTGCAAACTCCCGTGTCCCAGGTGATCCATGACGAAACGCACGGGTACGGGGCGTTCACGAATCTCCAATACAAGCCGGGCGAACAGGACACATTGAGCCTCGTCGTCCAACTGCGCCAGGACGTCTACCAGATACCGGACTGCACTGCGGCGGTGCTCGACGAGGACCCGGGCTGCCTGGGGCAATCCGGCGACGTTCAGGGCGAAGCGGACAATTTCGCGGTGCTGTCCTGGGCGCACACCTTCACGAACAATGCGGTGCTCACGAGCTCGCTCCTCTATCACTTCGATCGGGCGGATTACGACGGCGGCGCCGGCGATTATCCAACCATCACCACCTATCACCACAGCTCCCAGTACGAGGGCGCCGAAGAGCAGCTGAAGTGGGACGTGAGCCGCAACCATCTGGATGTCGGCCTCTTCGGGTTTGCGCAGCAGGATCAGGCTGACTTCAATTTGGCCTTCTCCGACTTGAGCTCACCTACGCTGCGGGAGTTCGAGACTCCCAGCGGCGAGCTCATCACGGCGTGGCTGCAGGACACTTTCGAAGCCACGCATTGGCTCAACCTGTCCGCGGGAGTGCGCCAGTCGCACTTCCAAAGCAGCTTTACCGAGAACGCGACCGATCCGCGGCTCGGTGCAACCGTCCAACTGCCGAGGCTGGACTGGGTGCTGAGCGCCTTCTGGGGCAAGTATTACCAGGCGCCGCCGCTGGAGACACTTACCGGGCCGCTGGTCGCGTATGCGACCTCGAATGACACCGCCTTCCTGCCGCTGCACGGTGAGCGCGACACGGAGCGCCTGTTCGGGCTGACGATCCCGATCAGGGGCTGGACGATCGAGGCCGACTACTTCGTCACGGAGTCCACCAACTTCTTCGACCACAACCCGCTCGGCGAATCCGACATCTACCTGCCGATCACGGACCAGGCGGCCCTCATCGAGGGGCGTGAACTCACTGTGCGCTCGCCCGCCTTCTGGCCGTACGGACAAGTTCACCTCGCCTACTCGAACCAGACGGCGGAGTGCTCCGGTTCGATCACGGGAGGTCTCGTGGTGCCCGGCACGGCCTGCGGCAATCCCCCGATCGGGCTCGATCACGACCAGCGCAACACCCTGAATCTCGGATACAACGCCAATCTGCCGCTACAGTTCTTCATCGGCTCCAACGTGTCGGTAAATTCTGGATTGTCCAACGGTTTCGCACCGCCGACGCACCTGCCGGGCTACGCGGTGCTGGACCTCACCGCGGGTCGAAACATCAACCGCGATCTGTCGCTCTCGATCACGGCCCTGAACGTCGCCAACCGGCATCTGCTCACCGACAACAGCCTGACCTTCGGCGGCCTTCATTGGAACAATCCGTTCCAGATCTATGCCGAGCTACGCTACAAATTTCACTATTAGGATCGGGCGAGATGCATGGCCGCGAAATGCCCCAGTTCCGCGAAGACGGTGTCGCTTTGTGCGGACGTGGGCGTTCCACCCTGGGTGTACGCGCAGATCGACAGCGGCTCGCCTCGTGCGGACCAGGTCACCGCGATGTCGCTCGAGGCGTCCTTGCCGTTGTTGCCGGTCTTGTCCCCCACCCGCCACCCCCTGGGCAGGCCGGCGCGCAACCGGTTGTCCCCGGTCCTGCATCCCACCATCCAGCCGGTGAGAAGCTCACGTGACTTTGTCGAGAGCACGCTTCCGAAAATCAGCCTTTGCAGATTCGAAGACATGGCCTCGGGCGTCGTGGTGTCGTGTGGGTCGCCGGGAGGCGAGCGGTTGAGTGCCGGCTCGTTGTGATCCAAGCGGCTTGCGGAGTCGCCGATCGATCGCCAGAACTCCGTGAGGGCGCCAGGGCCGCCTGCGCGCGCGAGCAGCGCGTTTGCGCAGCTATTGTCGCTATACACGACGGCGGCCTCGCACATCTCGCCCACCGACATCCTGCCTCGTTGCAAATGTTGCCGGGCGACAGGTGCATACTCCAGCAGATCGCCCGCCCCATAGGTAATTTGATCGTCCAAACGAGTACGCAAAAAAACCGAGGCGGCCGCCGCTGGCGCGTTCATAGTTCGTTATCGCGGCAATGGGAGCTTCGCGCGCCGGCGCGGACGAAGCTGCGGGCGACGCAATGAGCGCGAGTGCGCGACGCAGCAGTTCTCTTCTCTTCACACCCGATGATAGAACTCAACGTGGTGCGCGCGCAAAGCCGAGTGTCGGCGCCGTTTCAGCGCCCCAGAGCTGCCGTTCGCGAATCCAGGGCAGCGGGTGCGCCGGGTGCGGTCCGTCGAATTCCCGCGCGAGCCGGTGGCCCTCCCACATCGCCTGACCCACCTGCATGGGCGCCTTGCAATCGCCGATGCGAAACACCGCCTGGATCTCGTTCGCCTCCCACTCGCCGCGACGTGCCTTCAATTCCCGGTACAAACCGTCCTCGGATACGCGGGAGGTCACCAGAATGACCGCGTCGATTTCCAGATCGAAGTCGCCTCCATTGTCGCGGCGGGGGATCTGTCCCGTCCCCGGTCCCGTGAGATCGTGGCCGTACTTGTAGAGATAGCTCAACGTCACTTTGCCCGGGTGAATGGCGGACACCCAGTGATTCCGGTAGGTGCGGATCTTTTTCTGGAACATCATCCGCTTGTTGTTCGGTGCTTCGAGGGTGAATACACCGTACTCGGCCACCTCGGATGCGTCGCATACATACGTGACCTCCTTGCCCTGATCGGCCAACATTTCGGCCAGCGAGATGCCGACGAAATGCCCTTCTGCATCGAGCACCAGCACACGAGCGCCCGGGACCGGCTTCCCGGCCATGATTTGTTCGGGCGTCAAACAGTACGGCAATGAGGCATCCGCTCCCGCGATGGGCCCGCAACCCGGCCCGACCCCGTCGCCCCTCCAACGCGACCCGGTAGCGATGACGAGGCGATCGGCGCCGTAGTTCAGCACATCGTCCGCGCTCATGCGGCCGACTCCGAGGTGTACCTCGACGTTCTTGAGCTTGCCCAACTGGATCTGACGGTAGCTGACGACCCGGCCCCACTCGCTCAGTCGTGGCAGCCGCGCAACCCATTTCCAGTGTCCCCCGAGCTCCTTTTCCGCATCCCGCAAGTGCACCGTGTACCCCCGTTCGCCGAGGACGCGAGCGCATTCCATGCCCGAGGGACCTGCGCCGACGACCAGCACGGACGAGGCGCTCTGGGTCCTGTCGAACTTCTCCGGGTGCCAGCCCCGCCGGTATTCCTCACCGATGGTCTGATTTTGGGTGCACATGATCTGACCCACCTGATTGAATTTCGACACGCAGATGTTGCAGCCGATGCATTCGCGAATGTCCTCCAGCCGGCCACTCTCGATCTTGTTGGGCAGAAACGGATCGGCGATCGACGGACGGGCTGCGCCGATGAAATCGAGCGTCTTGGCGCGCACCAGGGCGGCCATGTCGTCGGGGCTCGTGAAGCGGCCGTTTCCGACCACCGGGATCCCTGGGCCGAGGATGGCCTTTCCCTCTTTGATGAACGGGGTGACCCAACCGGACTTGCGAAAGCGCGACGCGCCCGCATCCTCGCCCCATTCGGCGTAATTGCCGATCTTGAGCGAAACCAGATCGACGACGCCCTCCTTGCGCAGCAATTCCAACACCCGCAGGCCGTCCTCGCTCGACTCCACGCCGTCCGTCCCATGCAGCGTGTCCATCTCGAAGCGGGTGGTGATGGCGCATCGGTCGCCCAGCGCGCGCTTCAGCGCCGACAGCACCTCGAGGTAGAACCGCGAGCGATTCTCGAACGATCCGCCGTACTTGTCCGTGCGCTTGTTGTAGCGCGGTTCCAGGAACTGAATCGGGACTGTGTCGTCGCCCGCCGAGACCTCGAGCAGATCGAACCCTGCCTGCTCCGCACGCCGTCCGGCCTCGACATACATGCGGATGACATCCTGGATGTCGTCTTCGTCCATTTCATACCCGTACACCGTGCGGGTCGCGAACATGTCGGACTGGAATTGCGACGGCGAGCGGCCGACTTCACGCGACTCGAGGCAGGGGGCGTGACCGCCGCTGTACCAGAGTTGAATGCCGGCAAGGCTCTTGTGCTTATGCGCTTCCTCGCACAGGTGCGCGAGGTTGCGCACGTCGCCCTCGTCCCAGATCCGCGCCGAGGTGTAAGGGTACTCGTCCGCCTCAGGATGGATCGAGCAATACTCAGTGAACACCACACCCCAGCCGCCTTCCGCCTTGGTCCCACGCAGTGCGGCATTCGCACCCGGCCGCTCGGAACCCGGCCCCGCACAGTGCGCGGTTTGGAAAAAGCGATTGCGCGCGGTCCGTGGACCGATCCGCACTCGGTCGAAGAGGATGTCGTATTTGGAATCTCGCGCCATGCCCGGATCACTCCCTATGATCTACCAGTGCTGATCCCCCTACGGGCGAGCGATGGTTCCGCGCGCCGCGCGGAACCATCGCAGCCCGTCACGCTCAGCGCTTGACGAGCGCGTCGCGAATCTGCTCGAGCAACACTTCCTGGCGCGGCGGGGGCGCGTCGACGGGCGGTGCGGGGGGCTTCTTCAGTTTATTGATGCCCCGGATCATGATGAAAATCACGATGGCGATGATCAGGAAATCAAACACGGTCTGTATGAAAGCGCCGTACTTGAGCAATACCGGCGCCCCTTTGGGATCGGTGCCGAGGGTGACCGCCAGGTCGCTGAAATTGATCCCGCCGATCAGCAGACCAAGCGGCGGCATGACCACATCCCCGACGAGCGAGGAGACGATTTTGCCGAAGGCGGCGCCGATGATGATACCCACCGCCATGTCGACCACATTGCCCTTCATGGCAAATTCTTTGAATTCCGATGCAATGCTCACGATGATTCTCCCTGGTAATTGATGACTTCCAACTGTGCTGCAATCAGCCGGGCTGCGTGACCCCGCTCGGCGTCAGGTGATTGATGGCCTGCGGCAGCGCCTGCGCGAGCTTCTGGGCAACATCCTGGGGCTGCAGACCGAATTTCGCGGCGAGGCCCGCGATCACCTCCGGGCCGAAGGCGGCATGCACCTGATCGGCCGAGATCGGCTGATTCGCGCCCGTGCCGACCCAGGACCTCACCGTGCCGCCCAGTCCCTGGCTTTCCATTTGCGACACGATGCCCTGCACACCGCCGTGCTTCTCGATGAGTCCGCCCACCAGCGTGGCCATTTCCCCGCCGACCACGCCGCCCAAGATTCCGTCGAACATTCCCATGATGATTCCTTTCAGTTGATGCCGCGTCAGAAAGAATAGACCAAATTGACGGTCTCGAGCGTATCGACCTTTTTCAGACCGCTCGGAGGGCTGGAATTGTCCTGCAAGGCATAGCCCACGGACAGCGCCAGCTTGGTGGAGACCTTTACCGCCACCGCCAGCGCATTGGTCACCAGCCTGTCTGCAGAGCTCGAGGTGATCGCCAGCTTGTCCGTCAGGGTCACCGTGCTGCTCAACGCCTGGGAGTAGTTGAGCGCCGCCGTTTCCGCCACGCCGTTCTGCGACGGCAAAAGCGTGCGCTGCGAGACCGCGCCGTTCACCTTGGTGATATCTTCCGGCCGCAATACCTGATAGCCGACGCCCACCTGCGCGTCCAATTGCGTCGTCGAGGTGGCGATGAACTTGTAACCCACGCCCGCCGAGGCGCTCGCCTGATAGTCGAAGCCGCTGAACAGGTCGTGATGGTAGGTCAGCAAACCAAAGCGTGTACAAATCCGGGGTTAAGCTGTAGTTCGTCTGCCAGGACGCATCCCAGCGCTCCGCCGAGACCAGCCCGGCGCTCTGTCCATACAGACCGCCCAGGTGAAATGCATGCTTCCAAGGATCGTTCAGAAACGCCATGTCGATGGCCGCGTTCGCCGATTTGCCCTCTGAATTGCCCGATGAGGAGGTGTACCCGGCTTGGCCCTTTCCGGTCCAGACATCCTGCGGCGGCGGAGGCGGATCGTCGGCCAGGGCGATGAGTGGGGCAAGTCCGCAGGCTGAGAGAATCAATAGTGCGCAATTTCATGAGGTTTCCCGATTTATGAATGAGGTGATTGTGCAGGGGCTCCAAGGATGACGAGGCGCGCACGGCGTCCGGACATCGGAATACGAGAGCGAGGATGTCCCCGCTCTCGAACCCGAATCGTCACTTGCTGCAGGCTTTGCCGTGATCCGCGTGATTGCCCTGGGCAATGGCGTCCGCTTCCGACATGTAGCTGCCGCTCTTGGTCTTGCCGTACCAGCGATCGGACGGGCAGTGATAGACCTTGCTCGCACTGTTGACCCACACTTTGTCGGCGCCGCCGCCCGGGGCTGCCGTGGCCGCGGGGGAAGCGACCTTCTTGGCCGCAGCGGGTGCGGCCGCCGGAGCGGGCGACGGAGCGGGCGACGACGCGCTCGCCGGCGCAGCCGTTGAAGGCGCGGCAGCCGGTGTTGCCGTCGACGCGGTTGCCGCGGCGCTGCCGCCGTACCAGGTCTGAACGCCCTTGTGCCCGTGACACGCACCCTTCTTGGTCGCGCCCGTCCAATAGCTTCCATCCCGGCATAGGCCGGTGGATCCCGCCGGCGGACTCGCCGGTGCACTCGCGGGCGCCTGCGCCATGGCGGCGCCGGCCAGCATTACGCCTGTCAAAACCGAAATGATCTTGAGTCGATTGAGCATGATGTTTCCCCGATAATGATTCTTGATTCGCTTGCCCGCTTCGAACTCGATCGAGAACGAAGCCCCTGATCGGCAGGCGGGGAGTATTCCAGAAACTGTCAAATGCATCGTTACGATTGAGTTATTACCCGCTCCGTGCAGCGGCGCCATTTGGCCTATCCCGACAACCATTGGCCGATTGGGACAGATTGTGACAGCGCATCGGTCGCAGGTTCTCGGACGAGGAGCGGGTCAAAAAATAAATAAACCGGTGCGGACGGCCGCCCGAAGGAGACCGGCCGGATGTCGCGATGCGGCGCGCTTCGCGTGTGGCGCGTTGGTTATTTGGGGGCCGTTTTGAAATACTGGCGCCCATGACCAAAGCGGGCGCGGGCCGAATACGAGTCGGTGTGGGCGGATGGACTTACGAACCCTGGCGCGGTGAATTTTACCCCGCCGAGCTCGCGCAAAAGCGTGAGCTCGAATACGCGAGCCGACGGCTCACCTCGATCGAGGTCAACGGCACCTTCTACGGCTCGCAAAGACCGGAGACCTTCTCCCGATGGCATGCCGAGACACCGGCGGATTTCGTGTTCGCGCTGAAGGCGCCGCGGTATGCAACCCATCGCAAGGTGCTGGCCGACGCCGGCAGGAGCATCGAGCGGTTCTACTCGAGCGGCGTGATGAATCTCAAGGACAAGCTGGGGCCGGTCAACTGGCAGCTGGCGCCCACCAAAAAATTCGAACCCGCGGATTTCGCCGCCTTTCTCGGCCTCCTGCCGCGCGAGATCGAGGGGCGCGCGCTGCGGCAGGCCGTCGAGGTGCGGCATCCGAGCTTCCGCTCGCAGGAGTTCGTTGACCTGGCGCGTGAACGGGACGTTGCGGTGGTGATCGCCGGCGATTCGCAGTACCCGCAGATCGCCGATCCAACCGCCCCCTTCGTGTATGCCCGCATCATGGGGACACGCGAGGGATGCGAACTCGGTTACCCTGCCGATGAGCTCGACCGATGGGCGGCGCGGGCCAAGGCCTGGGCATCCGGCGCGTTGCCGGAAGATTTACAATTCGCCGGGACGGCGCGCGGCGACGGACGTCCGCGGGACGTTTACCTCTACGTCATCAGCGGGCACAAGATTCGCAATCCGGCCGCGGCCGCGGCGCTGATCGAGCGCGTCGGTCAGGCCGCCAGACGCCCCTCGCGATAATCGTTGACCGCCTGTTCGATCTCCTCCCGCGTGTTCATCACGAACGGTCCGTACTGCACGACGGGCTCGTGCAGCGGCTTGGCGGCGAGCATCAAAAATCGCGCGCCCTGCCCTTTCGCGACGACTCGCACCGAATCGCCGTCGGAGAGCACTCCCGCCGCCCGATGCGGCAGCGTCCTCGTGGCTCCGTCCGCCCCGACCTCCGCGCTGCCCTCGTAGGCATACAGGAACACGTTGTGGCCCACAGCGGCCGGCGCAATGAATTGCGCGCCGGCGGGCAGATGCACGTCGAGATACGAGAACGTCCGTGGTGATTCGCGCGCCCGTGCGGTTCACCGGACCCTCGGTGGTGCGCCCGTCATGCGCGAATGCTCCCGCGATCACCTTCACCTTTCCGCCGGCGGGTAGCGCGATCAGGGGGATCTGCGCCGCCGGGATGTCGCGATACTGGGCAGGTTTCATTTTCTCCGTCGAGGGCAGGTTCAGCCACAACTGAAATCCGCGCATGCGCCCCTCGGTTTGCTGCGGCATTTCGGAGTGAATGATGCCGCGCGCGGCGGTCATCCATTGCACGTCGCCCGGTCCCAGGTCGCCGCGATTGCCCAGATGGTCCTCGTGCCGCATATGCCCATCGAGCATGTAGGTGACGGTCTCGAAACCGCGATGCGGATGAGCTGGGAAGCCGGCGAGATAATCATCGGGATCGTCCGAGTAGAACTCGTCGAGCATCAGGAAGGGGTCCACGTACAGACCACGCTGGCTTCCGAGGCTGCGGCGCAGCTTCACGCCGGCACCGTCGGATGTGGGTGTCGACTCGATGATACGGTCCAAGTGTCGGAAATTCATGAGCGCTCCTTTTCAGGTTCAAGCCGCTTCAGCTCAAGCCGCGAGCCGGGCGATCTCCGCAGCCGCCTTTGCCAGACCCGCCTGTTTGCTCTGCGGGCTGATCGCGAGGCCCTCAGCGTAAACGAATTGCACATCGGTCATGCCGAGAAATGCAAGAAAGTCGCGCACGTAGCTGGTCTGCGTATCCATGGGGGTGCCCGCATATTGGCCGCCGCGCGCTGCAAATATGTAGACCTTCTTTCCCGTGAGCAGCCCCACGGGGCCCTTGTCGGTGTATGCAAAGGTGATTCCCGCGCGCGCGATGTGGTCGAAATACGCCTTCAACTGCGACGGCACGCCGAAGTTGTACATGGGCAACCCGATCACCACCACGTCGGCACGCTTGATCTCCTCGATCAACGCATCGGAATAGGCGACCGCCGCCTGCTGCTCCGCAGTACGCTTATCTGGCGGTGCGATGAACGCGCCGAAGCGCTCGGCGGTGAGGTGGGGAATGGTGTCAGAGGCAGCCACATCGCGGAGCACCACGCTCGCCGCGGGATGGCTTTGGCGGAATGCGGCCACGAACTGGTTGGCGAGCTGGCTCGACTGGCCACTGTCGTTGTGAATGCTGGCGTTGATCTGCAGAAGAGTGGTCACGGCTGAACTCCTTGGGGGAATGGAAAACCTGTTGCCTCCTATTTAATATTGATAAATTAGATAAAAAAGCAGAAAATTTAGCTTGTATATATCAGTTGGATAGATGTATGACTTCTAATCCGCGGATTTCCTTGGAGCACTGGCGCGCCCTACTGGCCGTGGTGGACACGGGGGGCTACGCGCAGGCCGCGGCCTTTCTGCATAAGAGCCAATCGGCGGTCACCTACGCGGTACAGAAGATGGAATCGCTTCTCGGAGTCAAGATCTTCGAGGTGATTGGACGCAAGGCCCGTCTTACGGCGACCGGGGAGGTGCTCTACCGGCGGGCGAAATCCCTCCTGGATGAGGCCGGCGCACTCGAGGGAGCGGCGGCCAGTCTGGCCGCGGGGTGGGAGCCGGAGCTGCGCCTCGCGGTGGAGATCATCTTTCCCACCTGGCTGCTCCTCGGCTGTTTTGCCCGCTTCGCGGAAGACCGGCCGGAAACGCGCATCGAGCTGCACGAGACCGTGCTCAGCGGCACCGAGGAGGCGCTTCTCGAACGCCGGGTGGATCTTGCCGTCTGCTCGCAGGTGCCACGCGGATTCATCGGCGATTTTCTGATCCGATTGCGCTTTATCCCGGTTGCCCATCCGGATCATCCGCTGCACCGGCTCGGGCGCGAGCTCACGCTGCAGGATCTGCGCAAGCACCGCCATCTCGTGATCCGGGACACCGGCAGGGAGCGTCGCGGCGGAACGTGGCTCGGCGCCGAACAGATCTGGACCGTGAGCCACAAAGCCACTTCCATTCACGCCGCCGTGATGGGACTTGGCTTCGCGTGGTATCCGGAGGAGATGGTGCGCGCAGAGCTCGGCTCGGGCGCGCTCAAGGCGCTGCCGCTGCGCGAGGGCGCGGAGCGCTGGGGCAATCTCTATCTGGTTTTCGCGGATCGCGATTACGCGGGTCCGGGTGCGCTGCGCATGGCGGAAATCATTCGCGAAGCGGTGCTGCCGTGCCGACAGGCGGAGGATTCACACCCCGAGGGCGACGCTCCCGCCGATCTTCGCCTCAAAGCGGCAGCCGCACCACCGCGCGGCAGCCCCCGCCCACCGAACTCGTCAATCTGACGCTGCCTCCGCCGGCACGCACGCGCTCGCGCAGCTGCGCGAGTCCGAAGCGGCCCTTGGCGGCCGACGGCTCGCGCTCGGCGTCGAATCCGACGCCGTCATCGATCACCGTGACATGCACCCACTCTGCTTGCACTTCGACCTGCACCGAGGCGGCGTGCCGGCCGGAGTGCTTGCATGCATTCATCGCCAGCTCCCGGACGCAGCGATACACGAGTTGCAGATTCTCCCGGTTGAGCCGCTCGCCGCCCGACACCTGATAGCCGATGGTGAAGCCGAAGCGGGTCTTGAAGAGCTCCGCAAGCCACTTGAGCATCTCCTCGAGCGAGGCGTGCTCGAGCTCGGGCGGACTCAGATCTTGGATCATGAGCCGCAGGCCCTCCTGCGCCTCGCGCGAGGCCTCCACCGCCTCCTCGATCAGTGCCGCGAGCTTCGGTTGGGTCGCATGCGCACGCATGGCCGAGAGGGTCATGGTTTGACCTGCGAGCACCTGGCCGATGCCGTCGTGCAAATCCGCCGCGGTCGCGCGGCGCGCGGCTTCCTCCGCCGAATCGAGCGCCAGCGCGTATTGGCGAAGCTGCGCATGGTCGTGCGCGAGTTCCTCGAGCAGCGCCCGCTGTCTGAAGGTCATGAAGTTGACCAGCAGCGCGCCGCCGCACCCGATGAGCAGGAATACGTCGATCGAGATGACGATGTCCGGAAAAGCCGACCCGTCCGCCGGCGACACATCGCCCCCCAGGGTGTATCCCGCGAGCACCGAGATCGCGGCCGCCACGACTCCCACGACGATGCGCGTCGTGCGTTGGGAAAATCTCAGCGCGAGCCACGCCAGGGGAATGGTGAACAGCATCGGCTCCACCAGCACGTGTTTCGCCGGCCACGGCGCAAATATGAACAGGAGGAACAGGCCGACCACCGCTCCGAAGATCATCCACCCCTCCCATCGTTTCGCGGCCGACGTCGCCGGCGCCGCGAAGCCCAGCAGGGCGCCGAACATCGCGGGCCCCATGGTGACGATGGCCAGCACGGCGGCGAGCCCCCACAGCCCCACATCGGCCGCCCCCATCGACACGCCCTCGACATACGACTGCGTTGCGCCGCCGACGAGGGCCCCGGGTGCGACACCGACGAGGAGCGCGACGATCCAGAGCGGAGACACCACGGGCTGATATCGCGGTTCGCGGCGGATCAAGCCGAAGGCCCGCGCCAGGATGGCGGGACCGGCCGTGGTGAGCACGTTGGCACAGGCGAAACCGAACCAGCTGTGCAGGTCGCCGGCGGGCAGTCCGCTCAGCCGGTTCAACAAGGGGTTCGCGAACAGATCGCAGCAGACCACCACCAGCACCATGGCCGGCCAGCGGCCGAAGGGCAGCAGGGTGAACACCGCGAATGTCAGCGCGTGCGCCGGCCAGATGGGGGCGGCGCCATACAGGGGTTTCGACACGAAGCCGAAGGCATAGAGCGCGAGATACCCGCACACCAGCCAGGGCAGCTTGATGCGGATCGGGATCAAGTGCGGCTCAAATCTAAAATGTCCCCGCACGCCTCATGCCAGAATTATATCATCGCCGATGCGACCTCATTGCCTGAAGATCCGGAAGCTCTGCATGCCACACCCCACCGAAACACCCCGAAGGATCCGGATCGACGACCTGGAAGTCGACCGCCTTCTGCATGATTTCGTCGTTCGCGAAGCCATTCCCGGCACGGGCGTCGATGCGCGGCATTTCTGGCGCGGCTTCGCATCCCTGGTGCGCCGTTTGAGTCCCCGCAACGCCGAATTGCTCACGAAAAGAGACCGCCTTCAATCTCAGATCGACGCCTGGCATCGCCTCAACCCCGGCCCGGGGTTCGACGCGTCGCGCTACCGCGAGCATCTGAGGCAGATCGGCTACCTCGTGCCCGACCGCGGCGCGTTCCGGATATCGACCGAGAACGTCGATGCCGAGATTGCGACGATTGCCGGCCCCCAGCTGGTCGTGCCGGTCGACAACGCCCGCTACGCGTTGAATGCCGCCAATGCGCGCTGGGGCAGCCTTTACGATGCGCTCTACGGAACCGACGCGATCGCGCGCGCGGCCGATGAAAGCCCCGGACGCGGCTACGATGCGAAGCGCGGCGCGCGCGTGATCCGCTATGTGCGCGATTTCCTCGACCGGCATTTCGCTTTGCGCGACGGGAGTCACCGCGACTGCCGCGGCTACCGCATCGCACCGCGCGGACTCGAGGCGCTGATGCCGGGCGGCGGCGCGGTGGCGCTTGTCGACTCCTCTGCGCTGGCCGGCTACCAGGGAGATCCCTTAAACCCGTCCGCGGTCCTGCTCGTCCACCATGGCCTGCACGTCGAGCTGCGCTTCGATCGAGGCCACCACATCGGGCGGGACGATCCGGCCGGCATGAGCGACGTCCTCCTCGAATCAGCCATCACGACGATCCAGGACTGCGAGGACTCCGTGGCCGCGGTCACCGCCGCGGACAAGGTGCGCGTCTACCGCAACTGGCTGGGGCTGATGAAGGGCACCCTGGAGTGCAGTTTCGACAAGGGGGGCACGCCGGTCGCAAGGCGCCTGAACCCGGACCGGCGCTATGCGACGCCGGCGGGATCCGAGCTCGTGCTGCCGGGACGCAGTCTCATGCTGGTCCGAAACGTCGGACATCACATGCTCTCGGATGCGGCCAGCTTCGCCGGCGCGCCGATACCCGAGACGTTCATCGACGCCGCCGTCACGTCGCTGATCGCCCTCCATGACCTCGTCGGGCCGGCCGCGCGCATGAACTCGCGCACAGGCTCGATTTACATCGTCAAACCCAAGATGCACGGGCCGGAAGAAGCGGCCTTCGCGGCGGAGCTGTTCGCCGAGGTGGAGAAGCTCCTCGGCTTGGCGCACAACACCGTGAAGCTCGGCGTGATGGACGAGGAGCGCAGGACCACCGTCAATCTCGCGGAATGCATTCGCGCCGTGAGCGAGCGGGTGGTGTTCATCAACACCGGCTTCCTCGATCGCACCGGCGACGAGATCCACACGTCGATGGAGGCCGGCGCCGTTCCGCGCAAGGCGGATCTCAAGAAGGCCCTATGGCTCGATGCGTACGAGCGGCGCAATGTCGATGTGGGGATCGCGTGCGGGCTGCCCGGGCGGGCGCAGATCGGCAAGGGCATGTGGGCCATGCCGGATTTGATGGCGCAGATGATCGAAACCAAGATCGCTCATCCGCTGGCCGGCGCGAACACCTCCTGGGTGCCCTCGCCGACCGCCGCGACCCTGCATGCCCTGCACTACCATCAGGTCGACGTGCGCGCCGTGCAGGCAGCGCTGGCGGGCCGCGCACCCGCCCCGCTCGGGGACATCTTGACGCCGCCCCTGGTGTCCGGCCGACCCTGGACGGACGAGGAGATCCGAAGCGAGCTCAACAACAACGCACAGAGCATTCTCGGTTATGTGGTGCGGTGGATCGACTTCGGCATCGGCTGCTCGAAGGTTCCGGATTTTTACAACGTTGCGCTCATGGAGGACCGCGCGACGCTTCGCATCTCGAGCCAGCATGTTGCCAACTGGCTGCTCCACGGCGTCTGCACGAAGGATCAGGTGCTCGACGCGCTGCGACGGATGGCTGCGGTGGTCGACGAGCAAAACGCCGCGGATGCGGCGTACACGCCGATGTGCGGCGACCTCGAGGCGGACATCGCCTTCCAGGCCGCATGCGACCTGGTCTTCAAGGCGGGAAGCGAACCGAACGGCTACACGGAGGCGATTCTCACGGCGCGGCGACGCGAGAAGCTGCTCGTCGGAAGCCTCCTACGTTCGGTCGGGGGGACTGCGCACAGGTAACCGCCACCGTCGCAGGTACCCTCCCATGAGTTATGCGCTCGGATCATTGACGTGGAATCCGTGGTGGTGGCGGAAGCACTAAGCGAGCGGCGCGATCACTTCCAGGTGGCGCTCGCCAGCGTGGCCGACGCCGTGATCGCCGTGGACCCGGCGGGCTGCGTGAGCTACCTCAACCCGGCGGCCGAACTGGTCACCGCCTGGAGCGCGGCTGACGCCGTGGGTCTGCCCTTGTCCCGCTGCTTCAAAATGGTGCACGACGACGCCGGAACGGCGCTCGACAACGTGTTCGATTCGGTCCGCCGATCGGGGGACAAGATCGAATACGCGAGCCATACCGCGCTGGTCAATCGCCGAGGCATCCTGGTTCCCATCGAGTGCAGCGCGTCACCGATTCGCGACGGCGCAGGCGCCTTCGCGGGCGTGGTCATCGTATTTCGGGACGTGGGCGGCCGCCGCGCGGCGGAGCGCGCCCTGCAATCGAGCGAGGAATCGCGCGCCGAGAACGCCGATGCGCTGTTCGAGGAAAAGGAGCGCGCCCAGGTGACGCTCAACTCCATCGGCGATGCCGTGGTCAGCACGAATTTCTGGGGACGGGTCACCTATCTCAACATAGTCGCCGAACGAATGACCGGATGGTCGCAGGCGCAGGCCTCCGGACGCGCGGTGGACGATGTATTCCGCCTGATCGATGTGACCACACGCAGCCCCATTCCCACCCCCACCGCGAGCGCCATCATCGAGAACAGGACGGTGGGCCTCGGCGCGAACTGCATGCTGGTGCGCGGCGACGGCGTGGAGCTCGCCGTGGAAACCAGCGCGGCGCCGATCCATGACCGGCTGGGCGGCGTCATCGGCGCGGTCATGGTGGCGCACGACGTCACCGTGGCGCGGGAGTTGTCCAACAAGCTCGCCCGCCTGGCGCTGCACGACAGTCTGACGGACGTTCCCAATCGGACGCTGCTCAGCGACCGGCTCGATCAGGCCATGATGCGGGCCCATCGCACCGGCAGCTCGGTCGCGGTGCTTTATATCGATTTGGACCGCTTCAAGCACATCAACGACTCGCTGGGACATGCGGTGGGGGATGAGCTTCTGCGATCGGTCGCCCGGCGGCTGCTCTGCTGCGTGCGCAGCTCCGACACGGTGAGCCGCCAGGGCGGCGACGAGTTCCTGGTGTTGCTGTCGGATGTGGTGCACCCGCGCGACGCGGCGCTTTGCGCCGAGAAGATCATTGCCTCGCTGGGGGCGCCGCATCAAATCGCCGGTCACGATCTGCGGACCACCGCCAGCATCGGCATCGCCACTTATCCCGGCGATGCGCCGGACGCCGAGAAGCTCCTGCGCAATGCGGACTTCGCCATGTACCAGGCCAAGTACACGGGGCGCAACAACTATCAGTTCTTCAAGCCCGAGATGAACGCCAATGCGATCGAGCGTCAAAGCGTCGAGACGGATCTGCGGCAGGCCGTGGCGCGCCGCGAATTCGAGCTGAGCTATCAACCCAAGGTGAGCCTGCAAACGGGTTCCGTGGTGGGTGTCGAGGCGCTGATTCGCTGGAACCGCCCGCAATGCGGGCTGATGCTGCCGGCCGGGTTCATACCGATCGCCGAGGAGTCGGGACTCATCCTGCCGATCGGCCGCTGGGCGCTCGAGACCGCCTGTCGACAGGCCCGCGCGTGGCAGGATGCGGGATTGTTGCCGGTGTCGGTGGCGATCAACGTATCCGCCGTGGAGCTGCGCGCCAAGGATTTCCTGGACAACGTACGCCAGATTCTCGAGCAGACCCGGCTCGATGCGTCGTTCCTCGAGCTCGAGCTGACCGAGACGTTCATGATGCAGGATTGGAAATCGACCGCGGAAATTCTCCGCGCGCTGAAGGCGCTGGGGGTCAAGATCGCGCTCGACGATTTCGGCACCGGCTACTCCAGCCTGAGCTACATGAAGCGCTTTCCGATCGACGCCTTGAAGATCGATCAATCGTTCATCCGCGACATGACGAGCGATTCGGACGACGCAAGCATCGTGAGCGCGGTGATCAACATGGGGCGCAGCCTGAACATGCGGGTGATCGCGGAGGGCGTTCAGACCCGCGAGCAGCTCGAGTTCCTGAGGGAACGCCAGTGCCCGGAAGGACAGGGGTATTACTTCGGACCGCCGGTTCCCGCCGAGGAGGTGACGGAGCTGCTGAGCAATCCCGGTCAGCCCCACTTTGCCGCGGCGCTATGAGCTTTGCCGCGGCGCTAAGAGATGCGGCGACGCAGATCCGCCAGCCGATCCGCCCAGGGCCGCTCGCGTTCGAGCCACGCGGCGAGCGAGATGAGCCTCGCGTCCTCGCCGAGGGGCGCGGCGAACTGTATGCCGATCGGCAGCCCAGTTTGGGATACCGCGAGCGGCAGCGAGACGGCGGGCTGCCCCGTGACGTTGAAGATCTCCGTGTACGGCGCGAAGCCGTAGGACTGCGCGTTCCAGCGGTCGAGATCGAAGCTCGTGGTCCGGCCGTCGATCTGTCCGATGCGCGGCGGGAGGTCCGCCGTGCTCGGCAGCATCAGGAAATCGAAATCCCGGAACCTCTCCGCCATCTCGCGCGTCGCACGGGTCAGCGCGCGTCGCGCCCGCACGTAATCGAGCGCCGTACATCGCCGCCCGAGAGCGAGCGCGGCCCTCGTGAGCGCCTCGAGCTCGTCGGCTTCGGGTGCGCGGCCTGATCGTCCGGTGAGGAAGTCGATCTCCTCTGCGATCGCGGTCAGCCAGACGATCCCCGCCGGCTCGCCCACGTTCGCGGATTCGGGAAATGCGGCCCGCGTCAGCGAATGCCCGGCCTTCGACAGAAAGCCCGCCAGATCCTCCAGGGCCGCACCGATCTCCCCGCTCGGCGCGGCACCGCCCGGCGCATTCATCAACACCGCGATCCTGAGCGGCCCGGGAGTCACCCCGACCGCCCCGGAAAACCTCCCGGCGCATGAAGGCACCGGAACCCGCGACACGCTGTCCGGTCCCGCCGTGACCTCGAGCATCATCGCGGTGTCGCGCACGCTTCGGGTGAGCACATGCTCGCAGTCCAGGCCGCCGGCGAGCTCGTCGAGATGCGGCCCCACCGGCACCCAGCCGCGGCTCGGCTTCAATCCGACGAGGCCGCACACCGCCGCGGGAACCCGGATCGAGCCGCCGGAATCGGTCCCGTGAGCGATCGGCACCATGCCCGCGGCGACGGCGGCTGCGGCGCCGCCGCTCGATCCGCCCGGACTCAAGCCGAGGTCCCAGGGATTGCGCGTCGGGCCGCGCCAGGTGGGCTCGGTGACGAACTCTCCGGCGAATTCGGGCGTATTGGTGCGCCCGAGCAGGGTGAGCCCGGCTGCGCGCCATCGGGCCGCGAGCGGCGCGTCGACGGTGGCGGGAGGCACGTGCTCGAGCCAGCGGCAGGAGTACGTGAGCTGCATGCCCGCCACATCGATGTTCATGTCCTTGGCGAGGAAGGGCACCCCGCACAAGGGCGCGCTCGTCCCGGCGCCGAGCGCCGCCTCGCGCGCGGCGTCATACCCGCGCATCACCACCGCGTTGAGCGATTCATCGATCGATTCGATCCGGCGGATGGCGGCCTCCGCGAGCCCGGACGCCGTTACCTCGCCTGCGCGCACCAGCGCCGCCAGCCCGACGCCGTCGTAATCCATGTATTCATCCGGCCGCATCGAGGGGTCCCATCAGATGCCGGTCCAGCGAATGCTCCAAGTGCATGGGTCTCATCCTCTCATGACGAGCCGCCCGGCGGGACCCCCGCGTAGCCCGGCTCGACGCGGGCGCATTAAGCGGGTATGATGCAGCACAGCCAATCAAGGGCCGGTGCCCGGTCAGTGCCGCCCCTGGCTCGCAGTCCGTCTTCGACGCACCCGTATTTTTTCCCTCCTCGCTGCTGGCCGCTGCGGATGCTTGAAGCTCCGTCGTGCGAGCCCACCAGAATTAATTTCCAAGGATTACCATGTCATTTTCCGATCTCGGGCTCGTGCCCGAATTGCTCCGTGCCGTTGCCGATAAGGGCTACAACGTCCCCTCCCCCATCCAGCTTCAGGCCATCCCCGCGGTGCTCGCGGGCCGCGACGTGCTCGCCGGCGCACAAACCGGCACCGGCAAGACCGCGGGTTTCGTGCTGCCCATCCTGCAGAGGCTCGCCGCCGGCAGCGCCGCCCGCGCGCCGCGCGCGCTGGTGCTGACGCCCACCCGCGAGCTCGCGGCCCAGGTCGCGCAGAGCGCCCGTGATTACGGCAAGTACATGCCTCTCAAGGTCATGCAGGTGTTCGGCGGGGTGAACATCAATCCGCAGATCAGCGGTCTTCGCAGCGGCTGCGACATTCTCGTGGCGACGCCCGGCCGGCTGCTCGACCTGGCCCAGCAGCGCGCCGTGGACCTGTCCGGCGTATCGGTCCTGGTCCTCGACGAGGCCGACCGCATGCTCGACATGGGATTCATCCACGACATCAAGCGGATCATCAAGCTGCTGCCGTCGAAGCGCCAGAACCTGTTGTTCTCGGCGACCTATTCGGAGGATATCCGCGGGCTCGCCGAGCGCCTGCTGAGCAATCCCCTGTCGATCCAGGTCGCGCCGCGCAATGCACCGATCGAGCTCGTCGAACAATGCGCCTATCGCGTGCCGAAGGAGCAGAAGCGGCATCTGCTCGTGCATCTGATCCGGACGGGCAACTGGCATCAGGTGCTGATCTTCACGCGCACCAAGCACGGCGCCAACCGGCTCACCCAGCAGATCGAGGGCGCCGGCATCCGCGCGGCCGCGATCCACGGCAACAAGAGCCAGGCCGCGCGCGTGAAGGCGCTCGAGATGTTCAAGCGCGGACAGATCACCGCGCTGGTGGCGACCGAGGTCGCGGCGCGCGGTCTCGACATCAAGGAGCTGCCGCAGGTGGTGAACTACGAGCTGCCGAACGTCCCGGAGGATTATGTCCACCGCATCGGGCGGACCGGGCGCGCCGGCGCGCTCGGGCAGGCGGTCTCGCTGGTCTCTTCCGACGAGAACGGCCTGCTGAAGGACATCGAGCGTCTGTTGAAGCGGGCGATACCCGTGCTGCAGACCCCGGCCTTCGTGGCGGCACCGGACGCTCATCCGGTGTCCGAGCGTCCGCCCGGCGCTCACGCCTCGTCGCAGGGCTCCCACGGCAGCTCACGCCGGCCGCACTCGGGACAGGCGGGCGGCCGGCGCGACAGCCGGCAGCACTTCAACGCCGATTCACGTCAGGCCCGCAGCCAACGGCAGCGCGCTCGCTGAGCGCCCGGCCGCCGGGGATCTACAACCGGCGGCCGAGCTCCTTGAGGTAAGCGGCGAAGTCCGCGCCGAGGCTCGGATGCTTGAGGCCGAATTCGACGGTCGCCTGCAGATAGCCGAGCTTGTTGCCGCAGTCGTAGCGCTTGCCCTCGAACTCGAACGCGTAGACGGGCTCGCGCTGCATGAGGCGCGCGATGCCATCGGTCAGCTGAATCTCGCCCCCTGCGCCCTTGCCGATCTTGGCAAGGTCCTCGAACAGCGAGGGCGACAACAGATACCGTCCCACCACCGCCAGGGTCGACTCCGCCTTGTCGGGCTTGGGCTTCTCCACGATGTGGGACATCTTGCCGATCCGCGGCGCGATGGACTTCTCGAGCGTGACGATGCCGTACTTGTCCGTATCCTGGCGCGGAACATTCTGCACGCCGAGCACGCTTCCGCCGTAGACGGCATGGACCTCGGCCATCTGCTTGAGGCATGACACCTTGGCGTCGATGAGGTCGTCGGCCAGATGCACCATGAAGGGCGCATCGCCCACGACCGGCCGCGCACAGAGCACCGCGTGGCCGAGACCCAGGGGCGCCGGCTGCCGGATGTACACACAGGACGCCCAGCTCGGCAGGATTCCATTCAGAAGCTCGAGCAGTTCCTGTTTGCCCTGCTGCTGCAGCACCGCCTCGAGCTCGGGGTTGCTGTCGAAGTGATCCTCGATCGCGCGCTTCGAGCTGCCGGTGATGAACACCAGCGTGTCGGCGCCCGCGGACAGCGCCTCGTCGACCGCATACTGGATCAGCGGCTTGTCGACGATCGGAAGCATCTCCTTCGGACTCGCCTTGGTGACCGGCAGGAATCGCGTGCCGCGCCCCGCCACTGGAAATACACAGGTTTTAACGGATTTCGTGGACATGATCCCGATAATAGCGGATTTTCATCGCAGTTTGACCATCGCGTGGGAATGGAAACTTTCCCACGATTGGCATGCGGGACAATGCCAATAGAAGCTGCGTCCCGAGAACCCGCACTCGGCGCAGCGGTACCGCTCGGCGTGCGCGAGCAGCGCGCCGAGCTCGGTCGCGACGCGCTCGAGCTCGCCGCCCGCGGCGCGCCACATCGCGGCGAGCGGGGGCTCCTGTTGAAACACGGCTTCGATCGCCGCGCGCAGCGGCGGCGCCGATCCGAGCCCCGCGCCAAGCGCCGCGAATACCAGGCTCTTGAGCTCGCCGGCGCCGCGCGATTGCGCGGTCCTCGCCAGCGCGGCGAGCTCCATGTCGCGCCGTTCCTCTCCCGCGAGATTCAACAGGTGCGTGAGCTCCTCCTGAAGCAGCGCCGGCGACTCGTCGAGGGCGAGCCGCAGCAGCCTCAACGCGAGGCCGGGCTGCGACTGCCGCTCCGCGATCTGCGCCCGCAGCAGGGCCGCTCGCGGGAAGGGCGCCGCCTCGCGCCGCGCCTCGCGTAGGAAATTTCTGGCAGCGCCAATGTCATCGCGTTCGATTGCGAGTCCCGCGAGCTCGCACAGGTAGTGGGCGGCGACCGAGCGTGCGGGCGCGGCCCTCACGCGCGCAAGCTCGCGATAGGTGTCGAGCGCCGGCTGCCACTCGTGCTGGCGCTCGTAGACGCCGCGCAGCGCGACGAGCGCGCTCGCGCGCAGCCTCGGCACCTCGCTCACCTGCTGCAGCAGCCCTTCCGCGCGGTCGAGCAGGCCGGCGCGCAGGTAATCCTGCGCGAGCGCGAGCAACGCCTGTTCGCGGTGCTCGCGCAGCAGCGCCTCGCGGGCGAGAAGATTCTGGTGTATGCGGATGGAGCGTTCGACCTCGCCCCGGCGTCGATACAGGGCGCCGAGCGCGAAGTGCGTCTCGATGGTGTCCGAATTCGCATCCATCAGCTTGAGGAACATGTCGAGCGCCCGGTCAGGCTGCTCGGAGACCAGGAAGTCGAGGCCCGCGAGATAATCCGGATGCAGTTTGCCGAACGGCCGGATCCAGCGCCTTCCCCAGCCGAAATGCCCGGCCAGAATGCCGAGCACGAGCGCCGCCACCGCGATCAGCGCCCAGCCCGACCACGCCCAGGAGTACAGATCAGGCATGGATCCGACCCGCACTCACGGAATCGGGGCGGCGGTCGCTAATCCCGAATCGGCTGGTCGGCGCCGTCGTTGACGCGCTCCCGCAGGTCCTTGCCGGGCTTGAAATGCGGCACGTGTTTGCCGGCGAGGGCCACCGCCTCGCCGGTCTTCGGATTGCGTCCCTGCCGCGGCGGACGGAAGTGCAGGGAGAAACTGCCGAATCCCCGGATCTCGATGCGTTCCCCGGTCGCCAGCGCATCGCTCATGATCTCCAACAATTGCTTCACCGCGAGCTCCACGTCCTTCGCCGGAAGATGCTTTTGTTTTGCCGAAATGATCTCGATGAGTTCCGATTTCGTCATTACCGATCCATGAGCTTCGCTGGACATAAGGAACGCTGGCGGGCGGTTGTTTCAACCGCCGCTGCGCGCAACCTCCGGTTTTCAGTCTTGACCCGAGATTTGCTCTTTGAGCAGATCTCCCAGACTCGTTCCGGTGGGCGAATCGGTCCGGTAGTTCTGCATGGCCTCTTGTTCCTCGTGGATATCCTTGGCCTTGATCGAAAGCGAGATGCTGCGGCCCTTGCGATCCACGTTGGTGAACTTGGCCTCCACTTCCTCGCCCACCTTCAAGAGCAGCCGGGCGTCCTCGACGCGGTCCCGCGATAGTTCCGACGCGCGCAGCTGCCCGTCCACTCCGTTGCCCAGGTCGATGATCGCGCCCTTGGCATCCACCTCGCGCACGGTGCCCCGGACGATGCTGCCCTTCGGATGCTCCGCGATGTAGGCGGAGAAGGGGTCCTTGGCGAGCTGCTTGACGCCCAGGCTGATGCGCTCGCGCTCGGGATCGATCGACAGCACCATGGCGTCGACCTGCTGGCCCTTCTGATAGCTGCGCACCGCTTCCTCGCCCGGCATGTCCCAGGAGATGTCCGACAGATGCACCAGGCCGTCGATGCCGCCCGCGAGTCCGATGAAGATGCCGAAATCGGTGATCGACTTGATCTGTCCCGAGACCTTGTCGCCGCGGTTGTAGTTCTCGGCGAACTCCTTCCACGGATTGGTCTTGCACTGCTTGACGCCCAGGCTGATGCGCCGTCGCTCCTCGTCGATGTCAAGAACCATGACCTCGACTTCCTGGCCGACGTGCACGACCTTGGCGGGGTTCACGTTCTTGTTGGTCCAATCCATCTCGGACACGTGCACCAGGCCTTCGACGCCCTCCTCGATTTCCACGAAGCAGCCGTAGTCGGCGATGTTGGTCACCTTGCCGAACAGGCGCGTGTTCGCCGGATAGCGCCGCGCGATGTTCTGCCACGGATCCGCGCCGAGCTGCTTGAGCCCCAGGGAGACGCGCTGACGCTCGCGATCGAATTTCAGGATGCGGACATCGATTTCCTCGCCGACCTTCACCACCTCGGACGGATGCTTCACGCGCTTCCATGCCATGTCGGTGATGTGAAGCAGACCGTCGATGCCGCCCAGGTCGACGAACGCCCCGTAGTCGGTGAGGTTCTTGACCACGCCCTTGACGGCGGCGCCTTCCTGCAGATTGTCGAGCAGCGCGGAACGCTCCGCACTGTACTCCTGCTCGACCACCGCACGCCGCGAAACGACGACGTTGTTGCGCTTCTGGTCGAGCTTGATGACCTTGAATTCCAGCGGCTTGTTTTCCAGATACGACGGATCGCGCACCGGACGCACGTCGACCAGCGAGCCGGGCAGGAACGCACGCACGTTGTCGATTTCCACCGTGAATCCGCCCTTCACGCGGCCGGTGATGATGCCGATGACGACTTCCTGCTTCTCGAAGGCGCTCTCGAGACGGGTCCAGGTCCGGGCCCGCTTGGCCTTCTCGCGCGACAGCCGGGTTTCGCCCGAGCCGTCCTCGACGCTGTCGAGCGCGACCTCGACGGTCTCTCCGACGGCAACCTCGATCTCGCCCTTCTCATTCTTGAATTGGTCCGAGGGAATGACCGCTTCGGACTTCAACCCGACGTTGACGATGACGTAGTCTTGGCCGACCTCCACGATGAGGCCGTTGAGAATGGTGCCCGGACGAATCCGCTGGCTGGCGATGCTCTGTTCAAACAGTTCCGCGAAACTTTCTGTCATGTGTTCTCTATGCGTTGCCCTGGCACGGGTCCCTCGTGCATCAGGGGTTACCAATTAACAACGGCGATCGTTCCTTGATCGGCCGCGACTCAAACCATCAAATCCCGTCGATCGACAGCCGCTCTCGCGCTATGGCGAGGACGCGTTCGACCACCGCATTGACGGGTATTCCCGTCGTGTCCAAAAGGACCGCATCGGCGCTTGCGACAAGAGGCGAGGCGGAGCGCGAAATATCGCGTTCGTCACGCTCCGCTATCTCGAGCGAAAGGGCGGCAAGGGTAGCAGCAACCCCCTTTTGTTTCAACTGGTTATGCCGCCTCAAGGCCCGCTCTTCAAGGCTCGCGGTGAGAAAAATCTTCACCTGTGCTCCCGGGAAGACCACCGTGCCCATGTCGCGCCCGTCGGCCACCAGGCCCGGCGGGACGGCGAACGCCCGCTGCCGCTCGAGCAGCGCCGCCCGGACGGCGGGCAGGGCCGCGACCCGGGAGGCATCGTTTCCGGCCGACTCGGTGCGAATATCCCGGGTGACTTCCGCGCCGTCGAGCCAGACGATCTCCTCGTCCCGCGGCCCGGCGCCGAAACGTATGTCAAATCGCGCCGCCAGGCGGCTCAATGACGCGACATCGTCCAGGGCGACCCCGGCACGCCGGGCCGCGAGCGCCACCAGCCGATACAGGGCACCGCTATCCAGGAGCCCCCATCCCAAAGCCCGCGCCACCGCCCGGCTGACGGTACCCTTGCCCGAGCCCGAGGGTCCGTCGATGGTGATGACGGGCACGTTGCTCACCGGCGCTCGCTCCCCGACTCCTGGAGATCGAGGCCTGCTGAGCGCCCAAGTTCGACGAAACCGGGAAAGGAGGTCGCGACATTGGCGGTATCCCGCACCGCGATCGGGCCCGCGGCTCGCAGACTGGCGATGCAGAACGCCATGGCGATCCGGTGGTCGCCGCGGCTGTCGACCTCGCCGGTCCGCGAACACCGGCCCCTCGCCGCGCCCTTGGATGCGCATGCCGTCCGGCGTCACCTCGTGCCCTACCCCGAGCGCCGTGAATCCCGCGCCCATTGCCGCAATGCGATCGCTCTCCTTGCACGCGTAACTCGCTCGGCTCCGGCGATCAAGGTTTCCCCCTGCGCACAGGCGGCCGCGACGAACAGCACGGGAAACTCGTCGATCGCGAGCGGCACCAGTGCCTCGGGAACCTCGATGCCATGCAACATGGAACGGTGAACCCGCAGATCGCCGACCGGCTCCGCGCCGCTCAGGCGCGCATTTTCGACCTCGATCCGGCCGCCCATGGAGCGCAGGATATCGAGCAGCCCGGTACGCGTGGGATTCAAACCCACGTTCTGCAGCACCAATCCCTCGCCGGCGGCTCCGAGCAGGCCGGCGACCAGGAAAAAGGCCGCGGACGAGAAATCCCCCGGCACCGAGAGGTTCTGGCTCGCGAGCCTCGCGGGCGGCTCGATGCGGGTGACCAAGCCCGCGGTTTCCATCTTGACGCCCGCGCTTTCCAGCATCCGCTCGCTGTGATCGCGGCACGGCGCGGGCGAGGTCACCGTCGTCGACCCCTCGGCGTACAGAGCCGCGAGCAGGATGGCGGACTTCACCTGCGCACTCGCCACGCTCATCTGATAATCGATGCCGTGCAGCCGTCTGCCGCCGCGCACTTCGACCGGCGGCCTGCCCTCGCGCGTGCGCACGTCCGCCCCCATTTCGCGCAGCGGTTTCGCGACACGCTCCATCGGCCGCCTCATCAGCGATTCGTCGCCGATCAGCCGCGAGTCGAACTTCTGGGCCGACAGCAGCCCCGTGAACAGGCGCATCGCCGTACCCGCATTGCCCATGTCCAGGTCGTGCGCCGGCGCCGCGAGGCCGTGCAGACCCGACGCCGCGCACCCGAACCTCCGTCTCGGCGGGCCTGTTCGATTTCGACGCCCATCGCACGCATCGCCGCGAGGCTCGCGAGGCAATCCTCGCTGGCGAGAAAGCCGCGCACCTCGCTGGTACCCGTCGCGAGCGCGGACAGAAGGATCGCGCGATGCGAGATCGACTTGTCGCCCGGAACCGCGATCGAGCCGGCGACGCCCGACGCCGGACGGGCGCGGATCGTTCGCTCGCGCACGGCGGCCGGCGTACCCGAGCCCGTGCGCATCAGAGCACCGCCCGGGGGTAGGAGCCGAGGACCTTGAACAGGGAGGCCTCCTTCTCGAGCGAGGCGAGCGCCTCCGCGAGCGGCGGATCGCTCACGTGGCCCTCCACGTCGATGAAGAACACATAATCCCATTTGCGCTTGCGCGAGGGCCTCGACTCGATGCGCGTCATGTTGATGCGATGCTCGGCGAAAGGCTTCAGCAGCCTGAACAGCGCGCCCGCATCGTCGGTCCCGGTCGCCGACACCAGCAGCGTGGTGCGATCCGCCCCGCTCCGGCTGAACAGCTTGCGTCCGATCACCAGGAAGCGGGTGGTGTTGTCGGGCCGGTCCTCGATCTCGTCCGCGAGCAGCGTCAGCCCGTAGATCTCCGCCGCGGCGCGGCTCGCGATCGCCGCGGTGCCGCGCTCATCCCGCGCGCGCCGCGCGCCTTCCGCATTGCTCGACTCGGCGATGCGCTCGACGTCGGGCAGATGCTCGTCGAGCCAGCCCCGGCACTGCGCGAGCGCCTGCGGGTGCGCGCAGACGCGACGGATGTCCGCGAGCGTGCTCATGCGGCCCATCAGGTGGTGATGAATGCGCAGCTCCACCTCGCCGCAGATCTTGAGCGAGGAGGCGAGGAACATGTCGAGCGTATGGTTGACCGTGCCCTCGCTCGAGTTCTCGATGGGCACCACCCCGAAATCGGCGACGCCGCCCTCCACTTCGTGAAACACCTCGTCGATGGCGGCCAGCGGGAGCGAGCGCACCGACGAGCCGAAGTGCTTCAGCACCGCGGCCTGGGTGAACGTGCCCTCCGGGCCGAGGAAGGCGACCTTGAGCGGCTCCTGCTGGGCCAGACACGCGGACATGATCTCGCGGAACAGCCGCGCGATTTCCTCGTCGCGCAACGGCCCGTGATTGCGGTGCAACGCCTTGCGCAACACCTCGGCCTCGCGTTCCGGGCGGTAGAAATCGACCGCCTTGCCGCTCGCCGACTTCGAGATGCCGACCAGCTGGGCGAGGCGCGCACGATCGTTGATGAGCGCGTGGATCTGCTCGTCGATGGCGTCGATGCGCTCGCGGATGCTGCCGAGGTCGGCCGCGCCGGCGGGCGTCGCTCCGACGACCGCGGAGCCGGCCTTGCGCGTGCGCGGTTTGCGCTTAGCGGCCATTCGATTCCTCCTGGGGAACGCTCATGCGTGCCGGCGCTCGAATTCGCGCATGAATCCGATCAGCGCCTCGACGCCCTCGAGCGGCATCGCATTGTAGAGGCTCGCGCGCATGCCCCCGAGCACCCTAGCAATGAAGTTGTTGAAGCGGGTGGCACAGGGGAAGT
>CAVTNZ010000056.1:0-17011 GCA_963736185.1 uncultured Gammaproteobacteria bacterium
ACGTTAATCGCCAGCGATCTCAGCGGTCGGCCACGCATAGTTCACATCGGTGCGAATGTGTTTCGAAGCCATCACGCAATAAGCGCCGCCGTAGGCCTTGCGCGTGATCACCGTGACCTTTGGCACCGTCGCTTCGGCAAAGGCAAACAGGAGCTTAGCTCCGTGCTTGATGATGCCACCATATTCCTGTGCGGTGCCGGGAAGAAATCCTGGGACATCTTCAAATGTGATCAACGGAATATTGAAGCAGTCGCAGAAGCGCACGAAGCGCGCTCCTTTGACTGATGCGTTGATATCAAGCGTTCCCGCCAGCATTGCCGGTTGGTTAGCAACAATGCCCACAGATCGCCCGTCCAGACGCGCGAATCCCACGACAATATTTTTCGCGAAGTGCTCTTGTACCTCGAAGAAATACGCGTCATCGACTACGGCGTGAATCACATCCTTCATGTCATAAGGCAAATTCGACTGCGCGGGAACAATCTTGTCCAGCGCCGCATCGGCGCGATCGATCGGATCAGTACATGCTTTGCGCGGCGGATCATCCAAGTTGTTCGATGGCACGAAGCTCAGTAACTCGCGCACCATCGACAAACATTCGGCATCATCGTGCGCCAGAAAGTGCGCCACGCCTGAGGTTTCGTTATGCGTCATGGCGCCGCCAAGCCGCTCCTTGCTGACTTCTTCATGTGTAACAGTCTTGATCACATCCGGACCGGTAATGAACATGTAAGAAGTTTTATCAACCATGAGAACGAAGTCCGTGATCGCCGGCGAATACACCGCACCGCCCGCACACGGGCCCATGATGGCGGAAATCTGCGGCACCACCCCGCTATATAAAGTGTTGCGCAAGAAAATGTCGGCATACCCGGCCAGCGATGCCACCCCTTCCTGAATGCGCGCGCCTCCGGAATCGTTCAATCCGATCACAGGCGCGCCCATCTTCGCGGCCAGGTCCATGATCTTGACGATCTTTCCCGCGTTTGTCTCCGAAAGGGATCCACCAAGCACCAACGGAACCAAGTGAAGCAGGAAGAGACGCCTCGATGTAGGCGGGCCATCCTCGGACATCCGATCCAAGGATGGCCCGCCTACCGTGAATTGTGAGTACACCGAGGCGTCCGGTGGCGAATGGATGATCTTGTCCGCGAAGCACGGATCCTCCACCCGACGAACGTCATTTCGGGGCCGGCCGATGTCACCTTCACGCGCCGAGTGACCAAGGAGCGACGGCACGTATTTCGACGAACTGAAACCCGACTGCAATCAGTCTCCAAGGCTCATCACAGCTCTACGCCTTAGCTTGACAGTGCGCCCCCACGGCTAGGTCTGCAAAACCTGATGTCGTTCGCCTGATGTCGGAAACGATCGGGCGGGTTAGACCTGGCCCGGCGGGCGCACCAGGCGAGGGAGGAACGATGCCAGTTCCTATGAGTGGCAGGCGAGCCAACTTCCCGGGCTTTAGTCGCACGCCAACGTGCTGGTTTGCGAACACAACCGTGTCGAGGTTCTACCCAGCCCACGCTGCAATCGTTTGACAGTTGCGACTCGGTTGCTAGCCCAGGGCGGCCGGCATTGGGAGCTAAGACCTGCTGGTGCCGGTCCCTGTGGCGAGTCCGTACCCCCGAGGACACTCAAGGAGGGGACCTCATCGTGCATTCGGGTGGCACAACGCCTATTCGAGCTGAGAGGTGGACCGCACGTGTTGCTGCCTTTCGATGCGGGTGCGAGGCTTGTTGTTCGCACGCTCGCTGCGGGCCGCGTTGGTGACGACGGGACCCGAGTCACAGACAATGGCGTTGGTCGTATCGGAGGTGTCACATGCGTAGGTCACTCGTAGGCGGCCTGCTCGTGGTAGCAGCAACCTCTCTGCCACTCCTGGTTAGCTCTGCTTCGGCGGTCGCCGCGAGTTTCGCGTGCCACGCCGTCGATCGGAAGACAGCTGGCGGAACTGAAGGGCTCCGACACTCTCAGCGGTGATGCCGTCGGCGTCTCGGTGGCCATCTCGGGCACGACAGCCCTGGTGGCAGCACCTGGCCGCGAAGGATGCCGGCCGGGCATACGTGTTCACCGAGACCGTGGCCCCGACTGGAACGAAGTGGCCGAGCTGGAGGGATCTGACACCGTCGCCGGTCACTTTTTCGGTTGATCGCAGTTGGCCATCTGGGGTACGACCGCCGTCGGCGAGCGCACCGGGCTTCGCCAAGAATGCTGGCCGGACCTACATATTCGCGGGAACGGCGACAGGTTGGAAGCAGGCTGCCGAGCTGAAGGGTTCCGATACCGTCGCAACGACGGTGGCACCGGGATGAACGCCCTTGATGGCGGCGTATGTCGCCTTCAGTAAAACGGTGTACTCTGCCGGCGTGAACGCCTTGCCCCAGGGCTGGACATCGTTCTCCTCGTTCCAGATCTCGTAGGTCCTGACCCCCAAAGGCCAGTACTCGTCCACCGCAGCCTTTGCGAAAGCGGCAAAGGCGGCGGGTGACGGAGAGCCGTCGGCGGTCGCCGCCCAAGGCGGCGAACCGGTCAGGAGGGCGTCGACCTTCAGCCCACTCTCCACGGCTGCCCGCTACTGGTGTAGCCGTGTACCAGTTGAACCGGCCCGGTCGCGGTTCCTGGTCGTCCGCATCTTCACGGTCCATTGCTTTACCTGGGGGCTCCCGCCGCTTTCACCCCGGCAAAGGTCTCCAATTGCTCGGCGTACGTAGAACGCCACACATTGACTTCATCGCCGCCGAAATTGACCCCCGGCGTGCCCGGGGCCGGGGAACGCCGGGCCGGCGCCTATCACCGGGGCCGGCATCGAGGGGACGTACCGAGTAGCCCGCCAGCTTGGCCACCGACAGGCCGGCCCCGGCCGGTGCCGTAGCCACCGGCGTCTCGAAAACGGTCTCGGCCGCCCGTGCTTATGGCACACGCCAGGACGCGGGTGCTACCGTGGTTGGGGACCGCCAAGCCGGTGCCGGACCGGCCTGAGCTGCGCGCCGGGCGGGGCCTGGGCACCAGGCTGTGTGCGGTGGCCGGGCTCGGGCACCAGGCCTGGTGCCCGGCACTCCGTCGGCACCCGCGCCCGCAGCCCGGGCAAGCTGTAAACGCGCTCGGGCGGGAGCCACGGCGCAACGTTACCCCGCCGGTCTCCTCGCACCCGGTCCGGGAGGGAGAAGCACCGGGAGTTCGAGCGTGCGCATGGATTGCTTCAGCGGTTCTCCCGCCGCATGCCAACACGCCTCATGCCAGCACCTTGCCCGGGTTCAGGATCCCATTCGGATCCAAGGCATGTTTCACGGCGCGCATGACCGACAGTTCGGCCGGGTCGGCCCGTGCCGCCAACTCGGCCGCCTTCAATCTGCCGATCCCGTGCTCCGCGCTGATGCTGCCGCCCAGGCTCTCGACCAGATCGTACATGGCCGACTCCAGCGGCTTGGCGCGGGCGAGAAAAGCCGAGTCCGGCGTGCCCGGCCGCTGGCTGACGTTGAAATGCAGGTTGCCGTCTCCCACGTGTCCATAACTCACCACCTGGCCTTCGGGCGCGAGCCGCCGGATCAGCTCCGCGCCGCGCTCGATCAGCTCCGGGATGCGCGAGACGGGAACCGAAATATCGTGCTTGAGACTGGCGCCGTGGCGACGCTGCGCCTCCGGGACCGATTCGCGCAGTTTCCACATGGCCTGAGCCTGCGCGATGGAGGTCGCGATCGACGCATCGAGCACCACGCCCCGGGCCGCCGCTTCCTGGAGGCTGTCGCTCAACAGATCGGCGAGGCGCTGGCGTGGATTGGGGGAGGTCAATTCCACCAGCACATACCACTGCCCGCCCTGATCGAGCGGATTGGCGACTCCCGGCACGTGTTCGACCGTCAGTTCGACGGCGAAACGCGGCATCAGCTCGAACGTGGTGATCCCGTCGCCCGCCGCCGTCTTCAGTTGCGTCAAGAGTTCGAGCGCCCGGTGCGGGGACTCGAGCCCCACGAGCGCCGTGGCCGAATCCCGGGGCGCCGGAAACAGCTTGAGAGACGCCGCCGTGATGATACCCAACGTCCCTTCGGCTCCGATGAACAGCGATTTCACGTCGTACCCGGTATTGTCCTTGCGAAGGCTCTTCAGACCGTGGAGCACCCGGCCATCCGCCAGCACGACCTCGAGACCCAACACCAGATCGCGCATCATCCCATAGCGCAGCACCGCGGTTCCCCCGGCATTGGTGGACAGGTTCCCGCCGATCTGGGCGGTGCCCTGCGAACCCAGGGTCAATGGGAACATGCGCTGCTGCGATAGCGCCGCGGCGTGCGCCTCGGCGAGCGTGCAGCCTGCCTCGAGGATCATGGAATCGTTGGCGGGATCGATTTGACGCACGCGGTTGAGCCGCTTCATGGCAAGGACCACCTGCGAATCCGACTCGTCGGGCGTCGCACCCCCGCAATAGCTGGTGTTGCCGCCGTGGGGAACCACGCCCACCCCGTCGCGATCGCAGATCCCCATGATCCGCGCAACCTCATCGACGCTGCGCGGCAGGAGCACGAGCGGCGTCCTGCCCCGGTACAGGCGCCGAAAATCGATGGTGTAGGCCGACAGATCGCTGCTCGAGTCGAGCCAACCGCCGTCTCCCGCGGCCGCCTTCAGCGCAGCGAGCGTCCCCGGCTTCACGGAAGAGCGCATCGAGGAATCATACTCCGCGTCTCGCCCGGCAGCGCGCGAGCGCGGCCTGGAGACCGCTTGGCGCCGCCTAGATACGCTTGGCGCCGCCCTCGCGCACCGCGAGCGGGACCGGCTTCAGGTCCCAAATCACGCCGAGGAAGGACATGAGCTTCAGGAGGTAGAACGTGATGTCGAACTCCCACCAATAAAATCCCTGACGCACGGACGCAGGATAGTGGTGGTGGTTGTTGTGCCAGCCCTCGCCGAGGGTGACGAGCGCGAGCCAGGGATTGTTGCGGCTGCCATCGCCGGTCCGGTAGCGCTGGCGTCCGAACACGTGCGACAGCGAGTTGATGGTGTAGGTCCCATGGTACACGGCGACCGTCGAGATGAAGAATCCCCATACGAGCATCTGCCAGCCCGTCGTATGGAGGCCGGGCGCGACATGCTCGAGCAATATACCGAGCAGGAACACGCCGGCGGCCAGGCAGATGGGAACGACCAGGTCGTAGCGGTCGAGGAAGCGCAGCTCCGGATATTTCAGCAGGTCCTTTACCCGCGACAGATCCGCGACGAAGTGCTTGTGCGACATGAACCAGCCCATGTGACTCCAGAAGAAGCCGTGCTGGAGGGGGGAATGCACGTCCTCGGGCTTGTCCGAATGGACGTGGTGATGGCGGTGGTGCGCGGCCCACCAGATCGGCCCGCGCTGCACGGCGGAGGCGCCCAACAGCCCGAAAACGAACTGACCGATCCGCGTGGTCTTGAAGGTCCGGTGCGAAAAGTAGCGGTGATAGAACCCGGTGATGGCGAACATGCGCAGCACGTAGAGCGCTGCCGCGACGAGCAGCGCGATCCAGCTGAAACCGACCAGGATCACGGCAAGGCAGGCGACGTGCATCAACAGGAACGGGGCGACCCGGGCCCAGTCGGTGCGCCGGGCGGCCTCCGCGGCGGGCGCGGGTTCCTTCACCCGGGTGGCGAAGTCGCTGTGGTCGAACCAGCGCGACAATTCGCGGCTGACGCGCTCGGCGGTCGGCGGCGGCAGGACTATTTCGTTTTCCGGTGTCATCGGGATTCCCATAAAGGAGTTACGAGGCCGGAGGCGTCCCGGATGCGCTCAGCCACCCAGGGCACGCAGCGCGGCAATCCGCTGCTCGAGAGGCGGGTGGGTCGCAAACAGGCGAAGGAATTTTCCGCCGTCGCCCGTGTTGATGCCGAACGCCTGCATTTGCGGGGGCATCGGCTCGCCGTGGCTCATCTTCAAGGCTTCGAGCGCGCCGATCATATTGGCCGCGCCCGCCAGACCGGCGCCGCCGTGGTCGGCGCGAAACTCGCGCTGCCGCGAGTACCAGCAGACGATCATGCTCGCGAAAATACCGAGCACCACCTGCGCCACCATGGTGGTCAGGAAGAAGCCGATGCCGGATTCCTCGCGGTCATTGCGCAAGACCGCGCGGTCGACCAGGCCGCCGATGACTCGTGCGAGGAAGATCACGAAGGTATTGAGGACCCCCTGCAGCAGCGCGAGGGTGACCATGTCGCCGTTCGCCACATGGCTGATCTCGTGACCGAGCACCGCTTCGGCCTGAGGCGGGGACATATGGCGCAGCAATCCCGTGCTCACGGCGACCAGCGAGGAATCGCGTCGGGCGCCGGTCGCGAACGCGTTCATCTCCTCGGCCTCGAAAATGCCGACCTCCGGCATGCCGATGCGCGCCTGCGCCGCGAGCCTTGCCACCGTGCTCACGAGCCAGCGCTCCCCATCCGACTGCGGCGCCACGATGACCCGCACGCCCATCATCCGCTTGGCCGTCCATTTGGACATTGCCAGCGAGATCAGCGCTCCCCCGAAGCCGAATACGGCCGCCAATACCAGCAAGCCCCCCAGGCCGCCCTGCGCGAGGTGCACGCCGAACACCCGTTCGATCACGAAAATCACGACGCTGAGCAGGACCAGCACCGCAATATTGGTCACGATGAAGAGGAAAACGCGCTTCATAGGCCCTTTTGTTTCTGCAATGCAGCCACATTATGGAATGCCGTGGGGATCATGGTCGGGCCGATGCGAGACAATTTCAAGCGTTGCGCAGCGGTTCGCGGGGCGCAGCCGTCGCTCGGGACCGGCTGCGAAGCGGATATCGCCGGCCATCGGTAATATGAAGGCCTAATTCAGGGTACGGAATGCAATTCAAGGACTACTACGACACGTTGGGTGTGAGCCGCGGCGCCCCCGCCGAGGAGATCAAGCGCGCCTATCGCAAGCTCGCCCGCAAGTACCATCCCGATGTGAGCAAGGAGCGGAACGCGGAGGCGAAGTTCAAGGACGTGCAGGAGGCCTATGAGGTCCTGAAGGATCCCGAAAAGCGCGCCTCCTACGACCAGTTGGGCCGCGACTATCGGCCCGGCCAGCAATTCCGGCCACCTCCCGGCTGGGAGCAGCATTTCGGCCGCTCGGGCACCCACCGATTCTCGGACCTGAACGGCTTCAGCGACTTCTTCTCGAGCCTCTTCGGCGGCGCCGCCGCCGCAGGTCCCGCCGGGCATCCGCATGCCCAGACCCAGCACGAGGAGGAGGCAGGCACCTTGGAAATCAGCGTGGAAGAGGCCTACGCGGGGGCGCGCCGTCGGGTCACGATTTTGGAGGCGGGCCGCCCCCGGCAGGTGGATGTGCAGATCCCCGCGGGAATTTCCGATGGGCAGGCCCTGCGGATCGGTGGCGCGTCACGCCCGGCGCTCAAATTTCGCATCAAGGTGCGGCCGCACGCGTTGTATACCGTGAGCGGCAAGGACGTGCAGGTCGAGCTGCCGCTGGCCCCCTGGGAGGCGGCCCTCGGGACGAAGGTGGCCGTGCCGACCCTCGGCGGGACCGTGGAACTGACCATCCCCGCCGGGGCGCAGAGCGGCCAAAAATTGAGGCTGCGGGGCCGGGGCATGCCGGCGACCCCGAACGGCGACCAGTTCGTCGTCATCAAACTGGTCGCCCCGTCCGCGGACACCCGCGAAGCGCGGGAGGCCTATGAGCGCATGAAGCGGGAATTCAAGTTCGACGCCCGTGCCGGGTGGCCCCCGTCCTGAGTCTCCCCATCCTTGAGTCCCCCCTCCGAGGCTTCCCGCCCGCAAGGCCTTGAATGGCGCGGCGAAAGCCCCCATGGTGGCCGGGTCCTCCGTAACCAGCGTAAAGCCATGACCACAGAAGCACAGACCAAAGAGTTCCAATCCGAGACCAAACAAGTATTGCGGCTGGTCATTCACTCGTTGTACTCGCACAAGGAGATTTTCCTGCGCGAGCTCATTTCGAACGCCTCGGACGCCTGCGAGAAGCTGCGCTTCGAAGCGCTCGCCAATCCGTCGCTGCTCGGCTCCGATACGCTGGCCGTGACGCTGATCCCGGATAGCGCCGCAGGCACCCTGACGGTCAAGGACAACGGCATCGGCATGAGCGAGGCAGAGGTGATCGACAATCTCGGCACCATCGCCCGTTCCGGCACCCGGAAGTTTCTCGAGGGGTTGAGCGGCGATGCGGCCAAGGATGCTCAGCTCATCGGTCAGTTCGGCGTGGGATTCTATTCGTCGTTCATCGTCGCCGACCGGGTTACGGTGCTCTCCAAGCGCGCAGATGCGTCCGGCGCGGCCGCTCCGACGCCCGCCGTGCGCTGGGAGTCGGACGGCGAGGGGACCTACCAGATCCAACCGTCCGACAAGGCGGATCGCGGCACCGAGGTGATCATGCACCTGCGCGAGGAGGACAAGGAGTTTCTCGAGCCTTCGCGCCTCAGGCAGCTGGTGCGCAAGTACTCGGATCATCTGAGCGTTCCCGTCGTGCTCAAGACCGCGGATGCCGAGGAGACGCTGAACCAGGCCAAGGCGTTCTGGACGCGGCCCAAGTCCGAGCTCACGGACGAGGACTATCAGACCTTCTACAAGCACCTGACCCACGATTCGGAGCCGGCGCGCGCCTGGGCCCACAACAAGGTGGAGGGCAATCTCGAATACACCTCGCTTCTGTATCTGCCGAAGCGGGCACCGTTCGATCTTTTCGATCGGGAACAGCGCGCCGGGATCCAGCTCTACGTGCGGCGCGTGTTCATCATGGACAAGGCGGCGGAACTGCTGCCCCCCTGGCTGCGCTTCATGCGCGGATTGGTGGACACGGACGATCTGCCGCTCAACGTGTCGCGCGAGCTTTTGCAGAACAACAGGACGGTGGAAAAAATCAAGGCGGCGCTGGTGAGACGCACCCTCGATCTTCTGGAGGAGCTCGCGGCGGACAAGCCGGCCGAATACGCCGAGTTCTGGAAGGCGTTCGGGGTGGTGCTCAAGGAAGGGGTGATCGACGATGCGGGCCAGAAAGCCCGCGTCGCGAAGCTGCTGAGGTTTCACTCGACCGCGGTTGCGGGAGAGGCTGCCGAGGCCACGCTCGCCGATTACGTGTCGCGCATGAAGTCGGACCAGAAATCGATCTACTACCTGACGGCCGACACTCTGGCCGCCGCACGCAACAGCCCGCACCTGGAGGGCTTCCGCTCACGCGGACTCGAAGTGCTGCTGCTCACCGACCGGATCGACGAATGGGTCGCCGGACATTTGCACGAGTTCGAGGGGAAATCCCTGGTGAACGCGGCGAGCGCCGCCGCGGAGGTGGCCTCCGCCATCGAGACGCCCGAGAAAGCGGCGGCGGAATCCGACTACAAGCAGGCGCTCGAACGGCTGGACAAGGTGCTGGTCGGCAAGATCGCGAGCGCGCGCATCAGCAGCCGCCTCACCGAGTCGCCCGCCGTGCTCGTGGCCGGCGAGTTCGGCGTCAGCCTGCGCATGGGCAGGATCTTGAAACAGGCGGGGCAGAGCAACCCGTTCGCGACGCTTCCCATCCTCGAGGTGAATCCGAAGCATCCGCTGGTCGAGCGCTTGAAGACCGCGGCGGATGACGCGGCTTTCGCGGATCTCGCGCACGTGCTGTACGATCAGGCGATGCTGTCGGAAGGCGGAGAGCTCGAGGATCCCGTGTCGTTCGTGCACCGGGTGAACCGCCTCATCGTCGAGGGGCTCTCTGCGGCGCCCAAGATCATCCTGAGCTGAGGGTCGAGCGGGGTGTCGGGCCGGTTGAATTGCCGACTCGACGCGCGTAAACAGTGATCAATGAACCCGCAAGCGCACACGATAACCTTGGCGGTCGCACCGCAGCCCACCGATCACATGCTGGGCTCGGAGCACGCGCCCGTCACACTGATCGAATACGGCGATTTCGAGTGCCCCAGCTGCAAGGTGGCGGTGCCGACTCCGCGACTGCTGCTGGACCGGTTCCCCAACCGCGTGCGATTCATCTTCCGTCACTTCCCGCTGGAGGATGCGCATCCGCATGCGGTGGCGGCGGCAGAAGCCGCGGAGGCCGCCGCGGGCCAGGGGAAATTCTGGGAGATGCACGATCTGCTGTTCGCCCATCAGGCGCATCTCAAGGATGTGGATCTGAAGCGCTATGCGGACGAGCTGGGCCTCGATGCTGCGCGCTACGTCGCCGAGATGGACGATCACATTTACCTGCAGCGGGTGCGCGAGCACGCGGAAGGCGGCCGCCGCAGTCATCTGCGCGCGACGCCCACGTTCTTCGTCAATGGGGTGGTTCAGGACATCTCATACGGCATGCAAAGCCTGCATGAGGCCGTCGCGGCCGCTCTTCACCGGGCGGGGCATTGACGCGATAGCCGACCGCGACGAGACAGCCGACCGCGGCGGGACAGCCTACCGCGACGCGAAGGTCTACCGCGGCGCCGCCCGACGATTACGTCCAGTCGTCTCCGCCGCCACCGCCGCCACCGCCGGAACCGTCGTCCCAGGAGCCGGGATCGTTGACGCCGAAGTCGGAGCCACCCATGTCGGGATTCGGATTGCCGCCCGAGCCCCAGGAGCTGTCATCGCCGGCGGGCGGCAATTCTTGGCGCCGGTCGCCGTCCAAGAAGTGGTGCGCCAGCTCCTCGCCTGCGACGATGCCCGCGCCGGCGGCGAGTCCGCCCGCCAAGCCGCCCGCGATGTTGGAGCCGATTCCACCCCCGGCAACGCCGCCCGGGCCGCCATATCCGGGGCCAGGGCCCGCATAACCGCCAGGACCGTAGGCGCCGGAGGCGGTGCCGGACGGATACTGGGCGGGATACACGCTACGCCGACGGAACAACATCCAGAATACGCCCACCACCAACGCGAGAATCACCACGGTGCCCCAGGGAAAGTGAGGCGCCGCAGGCGCGATCGCCACGCCGCCGAAAGAACCTCCGTTCCGTCGCACGAGGCCGAGCTCAGCCTTAAGCTCTTGAACGGAGCGGGGGTTTTCCTTGGTCAAGCCGGGATCGAGCTGTTCCGCCCGGGTCAACTCCGA
This sequence comes from uncultured Gammaproteobacteria bacterium, assembly GCA_963736185.1. GTDB lineage: Bacteria > Pseudomonadota > Gammaproteobacteria > Steroidobacterales > Steroidobacteraceae > Bog-1198. Next base: position 11,009 of record CAVTNZ010000056.1, read on the forward strand.
ACGGGCCAAGCCGAGGTTGCCCTCCCGCGCATACAGCTCCGATTGCACATAGTGTGCCTTCGAGCTCTCCGGGTGGTCCCGCAGCACTTGATTCATCATCTGCTGGGCCTGGTCCAGGTGACCGCTTCGGGCAGCTTCGTAGATCTGCTGCACGGACGGGTCGGCATCCGCCGCCAGGGCAGGCACGCTGGCCACCCCCAACGACAAGAGAGCGGCGACAAGTGATCCAGCAACGAGATTTCGCATGTTCAACCCCAAGATGGCCCTCAGGGCCGTTGAAAACTTAGATTAGGGCGGATTTATGAAGTTCAACCTGCCTTCCGGCGCGCGCGTTGCCCGCGCCGTGCTCGCAGCCGGCGTCCGGCTGGGCTTTCAGGATCCTGGTATAACATTTTCCCCAGCATGCGTCAGACCATCGTCATCGTCGGGGCGGGATTCAGCGGGAGCGTTCTGGCGACGAGTCTGTTGCGTCATCCGCTCTCAGTCCCGACCGACATCGTCCTGATCGAGCGCGGCACGCGCATCGCCCGCGGTGTCGCGTACGCCGTCCACGAAGTGCCGTACGTGTTGAACGTCCCGGCCGGAAGGCTCTCGGTCGACCCCCAGGATCCGCTGCAGTTTCTCAAGTTCGTGAGACAGGAATACCCGGAAGCCGATGCCGAGGATTTCGTGCCTCGATCGCTCTACGGGGCCTATCTCCAGGAAGTGCTCGATCAGGCCGAACGAGCCGCGCCACGTCACGTGACCCTGCGTCGGGTGTTCGGCGACGTCACCGGGATCGCGCGGCCGCCGACCGGGGCGGACAAGGCGCTGCTCGCGATCCTCGCCGATGGCAGCTGCATCGCGGCGGACCGGATGGTGCTCGCGCTCGGCAATCCGCCGGCGCCGGTGCATGCGTGGGCGCGCGGATTGTCGAATCATCCGGCCTACGTTCACGATCCCTGGCGCATGCCCAAATCCCTGCGGGCGCAGGATTCGGTGCTGATCGTCGGCAGCGGGCTCACGATGGTCGACGTGGCGCTCGCATTGAGCCTCGAGAGCGGAGAGGTTCCGATGGTTCGCGCGATTTCGCGCCACGGATTGCTGCCGCTCGGGCAGACGATCTTCAGGCCCACCGCCGTGCAGGGAAGCGGCGAAGTGCTGCTTTCCAATGCCTCGTCGATCCGGCGCGTATTAGCGGCCACCCGCATGCTCGCGCGCGAGGTCGAGCGGATGGGCGGGGACTGGCGCGAGGTGGTGACCTTCGTGCGCCATCTCGCTCCCGAGCTTTGGCGCGCGCTGCCGCTCGCCGAACGCCGCCGCTTCCTGCGCCATGTCCAATCCTACTGGGACATCCACCGCCACCGGTTGCCGCCCCGGATGGCGCAGCGAATCGATCACATGCGCCGCAGCGGACGCCTGCAGATTCACGCCGGGCGCATCCGGCAACTGGTGCCCGAGGGCGACGAATTGCGGGTCGTGTGGCGGCGGCGCGGCGGCCGCGGGGACGAATCGTTCGCCGCCAACGCCGTCATCAACGCCACCGGGCCCGATTACGCGATCAAGCGTTCCTCCGATCCCCTGCTTCAATCGCTGCGCGCGCAAGGATGGGTGTCGGCGGACGATCTCGACCTCGGGCTGCGAACCGGGCCGAACGGCGCCTGCCTATCGGTCGACGGCGTCATGAGCCGGGAGCTGTACTACCTCGGACCGATGCTGCGCGCCGACCATTGGGAAGCCACGGCCGCGCCCGAGCTGCGGGCGCATGCCGAGCGGCTCGCGCGGCATCTGGCGTCGCCGGGCTAGGACAATTCCTCGATCGCGTTCAGCAGGCGCCGGACCTCCGCCGCGGTGCTGTACATCGAGATGCCGGTCCTCAACAGGCCGCCGCGCTGCTCGAGTCCGAGCACTTCGACCGGGCGCGCGGCATAGAAATTGCCGTCCCAAACGCATAAGCCCTTGGTGCCCAGCACGGCCGCGGCTTCGGCCGGGGTACGCTGATCGAGCGTGATCGACACGGTGGGGGCCCGGTTGCGCGTGCGGAAATCCGGCCCCCAGACTCGCACACCCCGGATGCGGCGCACGCCGTCGTGGTACTCGGCAGCCAGGCGATGCTCATACTCGCCGATGCCGGTCATCGCATCGACGATGCGCTCGCGCAGCGTGGACCCGTTGCCCCAGGCGGCAATGTAATCGATGGCCGCACGCACGCCGTGGATGGCGGCATGATTCAACGTCCCGGTCTCGATGCGGTACGGCGCAGCCGGATCCTGCACGCTCAATCGATCGGTGGGCAGCCGGGCCAGCGCGCCGGGCTTGGAATACAACACTCCGACGTGCGGACCATAAAATTTGTAGGCCGAGCAGAGCAGAAAATCGGCGTCCATGGCGGTCACGTCGAGCGGGAAATGCGGCGCGTAGTGCACGGCGTCGATCACCAACAGCGCGCCGACCTCGTGCGTCAAGCGGCGCGCGAGCGCGATGTCGTTGACGGTGCCCAGGGCATTGGAGGAGGCGCCCAGGGCAAAAAGTTTGGTGCGGGGGGTGATCTTGGCGGCCATGTCCTCGTAATCGAGAAGGCCGCTTTCGAGCAGGCGGACTTCCTGAACGCGGATGCCGCGCTCCTCGAGCGCAAGCCAGGGGCCGCGATTGCCCTCATGATCGAGCTGGGTGATCAGCACCTCGTCGCCGGCGGCGGCATTCAACGTTCGGCCGATGGCATGGCTCAACGAAAAATTGAGCGTCGTCATGTTCTGGCCGAACGAAATGCATTCGGCCGAAACCGCGCCCAGGAAAATGGCGGCAACTTCGCGGGCCTCCTGCATCCGCCGGTCGACCTCCCGCGACGGGGCGAAGCTGCCGTGCGTGTTGACGTTGCAGGTCGCGTACACGTCGGCAATCGCCTCGACCACCGCGGCCGGCACCTGGCTTCCGCCGGGACCATCGAGGTAGGCGAGCTCGAATCCGTCATGGCTCTTTTGCAGCGCCGGGAAATCCTTCCTGCTGCGCAGGGCGTGCTCCGCCGTGTAACTCATGCGGCTCAGAGCAGGTCGTAGGTGAAATCGTAGCCGGTCGGCGTCGCGTCCCGCGGATGCAGTTTCATGCTGCCCTTGGCGCCGGCATATTTGCCGGTTCCTCCGGTGACGCTCATGAGCGAGTCGCCCTCATCCATGAACGGCCCCTCGACGGTGATCTGGCCGGCCTTCAGGGTCAGCGTCCAGAAACACTCCCAGCTCTTGCCGACGATGGTGCGCACGCAATAACCCTGGTCGGATCCGATCTGCGTCTTGTTGCCCGCGTCGTAAACCTTGTTGGCGAATACCAGCAGGTCGCCGATGGAGTCGCCCTTGGCCCCCAGATCGACGGTGGTCTCGCCCACCGGTCGCTCGACGACCACGATACGTTCACCCGCCAGGGCCGGCAGCACGGCCAGCGCGGCGCACAATCCCAGCACTCGACTCGTCAATTTGATCATGGAACATCCCCTTTCGTTGTTGCAGGCCATCATATCAAGCCCCGGTGCTCAAGATCCCCTCGAGCGCGCCGACATGTCGGGGATCGCCCTAGTGGGTTCGTCACCGGCGCCTTGAGGGTCTCGCACATGCCGACCAGAAGCCTATCCGCCGACCGCCCCCGGCCGCCGCCGGTCGTTTATGGCGCAAGCCGAACCGTGAGCCCGCAGGAGCACACCGGTGGGCTTGCGTTCCTGCAGAGCCTGGCCGCGGAAGTCTCCAGCGGCTGCGTCAATCTCCCCTGCTTCCCGGACGTGGTGATCCGGATTCGCCAGGCGCTCGAGGACCCCGAGACCCGGGTCGCGCAGGCGGTCCGCATCGTCGGCGCGGAGCCTCGCCTCGCCGCCCGGCTTCTGCAAACCGCCAATTCCGTCGTTTTCAATCCGTCCGGCAGACAGGTCACCGAGCTGCGAACGGCGATCACCCGCCTCGGCAACCGGGTGGTGCAAAGCTCCGCCATGGCGTTTGCCGTACAGCAACTTCGGGTCAGCCCGGCGCTGCGCTCCATCGCCAAGCCGCTGAAATCTCTCTGGGAGGAAAGCATGGCGGTGGCCGCCATTTGCCAGGTGGTGGCGCGGCGCACGTCGGTCAATCCAGACGAGGCGTTCCTGACCGGACTGCTGCACGGTATCGGCCGTCTCTACATCATGGTCCGTACGGCGAGCGCCCGGCAGGCGATGCGCATCGACCTATCGCTTCTCGAGATGATCGACGGCTGGCATCCCTCCATCGGACAAGCGGTACTCGAGAACTGGGGTTTCAGCGAGGCGATGGCCGAAGCCGTCGGCCATCAGCAACAGCATGACCATGGCGGCAAGTCCCCCCCGGACCACACGGATGTGCTCGTCGTCGCGGTCGTGCTCGCCCAAGCGATGCGTGATCCATCCGGCATTCGCGACGCCGACGTGGCGATGATCAAATCCTTCGGGCGGCTGGCGCTGACGCCGGACCAGTGCCGTTCGGTGCTGCGCCACACCGAGCACCAGATCGGCGCTCTGCGCTCCGTGCTCGGCTGCTGAGGCAGCGGTCGTCACCGCCTGTTAACGTTCCGTTGATATGCTGGCCCGATGCGTAAGACAGGCTCGGGGTGGGCATGGCTCGGCGCGGCCGCCGCGATATCCTGTTCCCACGGGTGCCTCGCCGCGCCCGCGGACGAGCCCGACCCCTGCACGCGGCCGCCGATCGGCAGCGAAGTTCCGGAACCCGAGGACTTGCGCAGCCGGGATGGCGTGCTGAAGCTGCAACTGACGCTGCGAAATCACCGCGAGGCCGATGGCTCGGTCCGTTATTGCTACCTGCTCGGGGATGGCGCGCAGGCGCCGACGCTGCGCCTGCGCCCCGGCGATACGCTGGTGCTCGTGCTCGACAACCGGTTGACGAATCTCGCGGCGCGCGAGCTCACGCCGCCGGCCAGGTCCCCCATGCACGGCAAGCGGGCCGCGCGGGACTGCGCCGGCGGCGCGATGTCGTTGATCTCGACCAACCTGCATTTTCACGGGCTCACCGTGCCCCCCGTGTGCCATCAGGACGACGTGCTCAACACCCTGATCCAACCGGGGCAGGCGCCGTTCGAGTATCGCATCCGAATTCCACCCGACGAGCCGCCCGGACTGTATTGGTATCACCCGCATGTGCATGGCTTGAGCACCAAACAGGTGCTGGGCGGCGCCTCGGGCGCGCTGATCGTCGAGGGAATCGAGCGTGCGGAACCGCAGACCGCGGGACTGCCCGAGCGCGTGCTGGTGATTCGCGACCAGGATCTGATGAATCCCGAGGCCCCGCCGTCGAAGGACGAGCCGGTGGTGCCGAAGATGTTCCTCGACCGGGATGGCGACGCCGCCAACAACGGCACCGGCTTCGGCAAACCCGCCAAGGATCTGTCGATCAACTACGTGCCGGTGCCCTATCCCGATTATCCGCCAGCCTCGATCGCCATGCGGCCGGGCGAGCGCCAGCTGTGGCGCGTGGTGAATGCGTCGGCCATCACCTATCTGAATCTCGCGGTGATTTTGCGCAGAACGCCACAGCGGCTGGGACTGATCGCGCTGGACGGGGTGCCGCTCAACACCGCGGGCAATTTGCCCGACGGCCCGGTGTGGCGCGAGCACATCGGATTGCCCCCGGGTGGACGTGTGGAATTCATCGTCGAAGCGCCACCCGCGGGCGCGCAGGCGCTGCTGGTGACGCGAACGGTCGACACGGGGCGGGGCGGGGAGAACGATCCGAACCGTGCGCTGGCCGCGATCATCGCGCGCGCCGATGCGCCCGAGCCCCGCTCCACGCTGCCGCCGGTCAAGACCCCCCTCGCATCCCCCGCGCGGACCTGGTTGGGAACGTCGCCCCCGTGCGCGTGCGCAAACTCTACTTCTCGGAGAGACTCTCGAACCCGGCTGATCCCAACAGTGCGACCGAGTTCTATATCACGCTGGAGGGCCGGACGCCCAAGCCCTTCGATCCGGCGGCGACGCAGCCCGACATCGTGGTCCATCAGGGCGATGTCGAGGACTGGATC
>CAVTNZ010000057.1:0-43201 GCA_963736185.1 uncultured Gammaproteobacteria bacterium
GCCGAGCATCGTGCCGCCATCCTGGATGATGCCGCCCACGTCGCGCCGGCCCATGGGGCGGAATTTTCCATCCACCAGTCCGCTGTAGCCATCCTGCACGCCGAGCACGCTGAATCCGCGCCCTATGGCGCTGCGGACGACGGCGCGTATCGCCGCATTCATTCCCGGCGCATCGCCGCCGCTGGTCAGTACCGCCAACCGATTCACGCCGGGCCTCCCCCATGACATCGCCGCAGCGGATACTCGCCGCTCTGCCGGCCGGGTGCCATACGTGACATTACCTAGCGCGGCCGGTCGTCGACCTGGCGCCGCCGTTCGTCGGGTCGATTGCCGAGAGCAACACCTCCGCGCCGGAGCTCAATCCCGCCGCGTTGCCCTCGTCGGAATCCAAATGCAGCTCCATGCGGAACGAGGGGGATACCCGCACGATGACGTCGCCGAAAATCAGCCGCCGTTTTCCGGCCATCACCACCACGGCGACCTCGTCGTGATTCTTGAGCCCGAGCACATCGGCATCCGCAGGGCTCATGTGGATGTGGCGCAGGGCGCATATCACGCCGTGCTGCAGGCTGATGCTGCCCATGGGCCCTTCGATGACGATGCCGGGCGTGCCGGCGAGATCGCCCGATTCGCGCAGCGGCGCATCGACGCCGAGCACGATCTCGTCGGTATGGGCCAGCTCGACCTGATCCTCCGATCGGGGCGGCCCGATGACCCGCACATGCGCCAAACGGCCCTTGGGACCGACCAACGTCACCACTTCCTCCGCCGCGTACTGTCCGGGCTGCGACAGGGGCGAATGCACCTGCAGCACATGGCCGGCTCCGAACAGGGCTTCGACGCTCGCCTGCCGCAGGTGGACGTGGCGGGCCGAAATCGCCATGGGAATGAGCGCGGGCGATCGCTCGATCTTTGAGCGCTGTTTAGTCATGCGGCCGCCCGACCGTCGCGAAGCCGGGCTGATCGAACCAGAAGATCGTTGGCATTGCATCGTCCACCATTTGAACGCAGGTTAGGGCCTCGCGCAGGCGTGCGCAAATGGGGAACGATACGTACCGACAGCGGGATATCCGCTAGCCCGCGGGCTTAGGTGGACTGCGCAGGCTCCTGCGGAAATACACAGCTGTCAACGGCGTCTCGATCCGGCAGACTCGGCTCGAGTGGCGTTCGTATCCAAGCGGGGAACACATTTTGAATACAGAGGCCGGCCCATCGGGCGTCGAGTCGGGCGCCGCGGCGCTGCGCCGCCTGGCCCTGGATCTGCGCTGGTCGTGGAATCACGCGACCGATGCGTTGTGGAGCGCGCTCGAGCCGCAGCTCTGGGATCTCACCCATAACCCGTGGGTCGTGCTGCGGACGGTGTCGCACCAGCGTCTGAGTCAGATGCTCGGCGACCCGAAATTCCGCGAGACGCTCGCGGCACTCGCGAGCGGCACCGAGACGCAGGCGCAGGCATCGACCTGGTTCCAGGAGACCCATGCGCGGACCGACCTCACCCGCGTCGCCTACTTCAGCATGGAGTTCATGTTGAGTGAAGCGCTGCCGATCTACGCCGGCGGTCTCGGCAACGTGGCGGGCGATCAGCTGAAGGCGGCAAGCGATCTGGGCATTCCCGTCGTGGGCATCGGTCTTCTTTACGGCCAGGGATATTTCCGCCAGGTCATCGGACCCGACGGCTCCCAGCAGGCCTTGTTTCCGTACAACGACCCCGGACAGCTCCCGATCGCCCCCTTGCGCGCAGGCGATGGCGAATGGCTGAGACTGCAGGTACCCATGCCCGGCTGCGATCTTTGGCTGCGGGCCTGGCAGGTCAAGGTGGGACGCCTGCAGCTCTACCTGCTCGACAGCAACGACGTCGCCAACGACCCGGCCCACCGCGGCATCACCAGCGAGCTCTACGGGGGCGGCGCGGAGCTCCGGTTGCAGCAGGAAATCGTGCTGGGTTTGGGCGGCTGGCGTCTGCTCGACGAGCTGGACCAGCGGCCCGAGGTCTGCCATCTGAACGAAGGGCACGCGGCCTTCGCCATTCTGGAGCGGACCCGCACCTTCATGAAAACGACCGGGGTGCCGTTCGACGCGGCGCTGGCGGCCACGCGGGCGGGGAATGTCTTCACCACCCACACGGCGGTGACCGCGGGCTTCGACCGATTCGATCCCGCGCTGATCGAGCGCTACCTCTCGCGTTACGCGGCCGATTCGCTGCACATCCCGGTCGGCGAGCTGCTCGCGCTCGGCCGCGCGGATGCGCGCGATGAATCCGAGCCGTTCAACATGGCCTACCTCGCGATGCGCGGCTCCGCCATGGTGAACGGTGTGAGCCGTCTGCACGGCGAGGTGAGCCGCCGCATCTTTCTGCCGCTGTTTCCGCGGCGGCCGCCGATCGAGGTACCCATCGGTCACGTCACCAATGGCGTCCATACGCCGAGCTGGGACAGCCCCGCCGCGGATGCACTCTGGACCGCCTGCTGCGGCAAGGATCGCTGGTTGGGAAGCCTCACAACGCTCGGCGCATCCATCCGCGAGGCACCCGACGCCGCGATCTGGCAATGCAGGACGGCCGCGCGCAATTCGCTGGTCGAGTACGCGCGGCGACAGCTCTCCATGCAGCTCGCTGCATCGGGAGGCACGCCGGTGGAGGTAGAGGGGGCCAAGCGCCTGTTCAACCCGCAAATATTGACCCTGGGCTTCGCGCGCCGGTTCGCCACCTACAAGCGACCCAATCTGCTGCTGCACGATCCGGAGCGCCTGGCGCGCCTTTTGAACCATCCGCAGCGGCCGGTGCAGCTGATTCTCGCGGGCAAGGCCCACCCGGCCGACGAGCCCGGTCAGGCATTGATCCACGACTGGGTGCAGTTCGTGCGTCGCCACGACGTGCGTCCGAACGCGATTTTCCTGGGCGACTACGACATGCGGATGACGGAGCGCCTGGTCGAGGGCGTCGATGTCTGGATCAACACCCCCCGCCGGCCCTGGGAAGCCTGCGGAACCAGCGGGATGAAAGTGCTGGTGAACGGCGGGCTCAACCTGTCCGAGCTCGACGGCTGGTGGGCGGAGGCCTACGCGCCGAGCGTCGGTTGGGCGTTGGGCGACGGTGCCGAGCACGGGGAGGACCCCGCGCGGGACGCTCTGGAAGCCTCGCAGCTCTATCAGCTGCTCGAGGAGGAGGTGGTCCCCGAATTCTACTCGCGCGACGAGGATGACATCCCGCGGCGCTGGGTCGCGCGGGTGCGCGAGAGCATGGCGACCCTGACCCCGCTGTACTCGGCGAATCGCAGCGTGCGGGAGTACCTCGAGCGCTGCTATCTTCCGGCCGCGGCGTCCTATCGCCGACGGGAGCGCAACGGCGGCGAACTGGCCGTGCTGATCAGCGGCTGGCTGGCCGCGCTGAAACGCGACTGGCCCACGCTGCGCTTCGGCGATGTCGAGGTCGATACACGAGGCGACCGGCATCATTTCACCGCGCAAGTCGCGCTCGGATCGCTGGACCCGCTGTCGATCCTGGTCGAACTGTATGCGCAGCCGCTGGGAGGTGGCGAGGTCCATCGTCAGCCGATGACCCGCGTCGGCCGGCCCGATGCGCAGGGAATGCAGCCTTATGCGGCAAGCGTCCCCGCCGCGCGCCCGCCGGGCGATTACACCGCCCGGATCATACCCTCGCATCCGGAGGTCAACGTCCCCCTGGAGGTTCCCTATGTTCTGTGGCAGCGATAACATCGACCCCCGGCATCGCAGCGCAGCAGCGCGGCTCTACGGGTTTACCAGGAACGGACTACGGGAAGCTCCGGTAATCACCAGCCGCGCGCTCGTGACATCTTGATGACCTGCCAACAGAGGTGACCATTGAACAAACCTGCGCTCGAATCGCCCGGGTCCGAGGGGATCTTGAACCAAGTGATCGATATCGCCAGAAGCGCGGCGCTCGGCGAAATGGCGAGCGGAATCGCGCACGAGCTCAATCAGCCGCTGGGGGCCATCGCCACATTCTCGCAGGCGGGAATACGCATGCTCGACCGGCCGGAACCGATGATTGCGCGCGCGCTCGATGTCTTCAGGCAGATCAACAACGAGGCGCTCAACGCGGGCGAAGGCATCCGCCGAATCCGCCGTCTCTTCGATCAGGAGGACATCGTTCGGACCCATTGCCGCATGGAGGAGCTGATCGACGAGCTGCAGCCCGTGCTGGAGTTGCTGTCCAAACGCTGCAAAGGCGAGCTGAGCTTTGCTTGCCCGCAGGATCTGCCCTACTTGAGCGTCGATCGGGCCAAGATCCAGCACGTGCTGTTTTCGCTGGTCCAAAACGGCTTCGAGGCCGCTTGCGAGGCTTCATCGCCGCCGCAGGTGCGCATCCTGGTGAGCAGCGACCGCTACGCGGTGGAAACCAGCATCGTCGACTCCGGGCCGGGGGTCCCCCCCGACGCGCAGCAGCGCTTGTTCAAGCCCTTCTACACCACCAAATCGGGCGGCACCGGGCTCGGCCTGGCATCCAGCCACTCGATCCTCGAGGCCCACCAGGGTTCGATCGGGTTCGAGAATCTGGCCGGGGGCGGCTGCCGGTTCTGGTTCCGATTGCCGGCGGCCGGAAAATGACGGCATCCCGTGGAAACTACGGATTCCCATGATTGCGCCCCGGCGCGAGCATGCAGACTCGCAACCAATGCAAGGAGCGCCCGATCATGAGCTCGGATTCGGACATCCGAAGGGATGTCGAGAATGAACTGAACTGGGAGGCGTCGCTGAACGGGACCGGCATCCTGGTCAAGGTGCAGGATGGGGTCGTCATGCTCGGCGGCACCGTGCCTCATTACGCCGATTGCTGGACCGCCGAGCAGGTCGCCAAGCGGGTGAGCGGCGTTCGCGCAATCGCGAATGACATCGAGGTGGTGATGCCCAAGGCGGGTGAAAGGTCGGACCCGGACATTGCCAAAGCCGCAATCGATGCCCTGAAATGGCACTTTGCGACGGAAAAGTGCAGCATCCGGCCGGTCGTCGTCCATGGCTGGATCAAGTTGACGGGCGAGGTGCAGTTCGGCTATCAGCGCAGCATTGCCGAGAGCGCGGTGCGCTATCTCGCCGGCGTCAAGTGCGTGTCCAACGACATCGTGGTGAGGCCGCTCGTCAAGGTCGCCGATGTGAAACAGAAGATCGAAGCGGCCTTCGAGCGCCAGGCGGATCTCGATGCCAAGCGGATCAAGGTCAACGTGGACAACGAGGAAGTGACGCTCGAGGGCTACGTACGCTCCTGGAGGGAGAAGAGGACGCCGGACGTGCGGCGTGGGCCGCTCCCGGAGTCGGCACCGTGAACAACCGGCTGCAAGTGCAGCACTGATCGGCGGCGGCTTCGCTACCGCCGCCGCTGAATCGTCTGGAGATAGGAGACCAGGCTGTCCACGCGATCGCCGGCCTGACGATGCGCCCGTTCGTCGTCGGAGTCATTTCCATAGAACTCGTAACCCCAGATCGGCATGTGCTTATGGTCATAAAAGTCGACGCTCGATTGTCCGTCGATGATCTTGTAGATTTCCTCGGACGGGAACCGGCCCCCGCGCCGAGCGGCTATCAGGGTCAGATCCGGCGCCGCCACCTTGAGGTACGGATTGACGATGCCGTCGCCGCGCGCGTCCGCACCGTGGCACGACGTGCAATCCGCGGCGAAAAGTCGTGCACCGGTCCCGGCATCGTGTGACGATGGAGTCGCGCATGCGGTCAGAAGCATCAGGGAGGAGATCGTTGCCGGGATGTGCCTTTTCACCATGGCGCCTACGCTATGGCCGGCGCCGCGCATCGACAATAAGCGCGAGCCGCCGCTGTCTACGGGCTAGTGCGGATGCGCTCCCCGCAATTCTGTTATTCCTGCTGAGCTCGTACGGCGCGCGCGCGGCCTCCGACGAGGACGTGGCGGCGGCGATCCGCGCCGCCTTGACGGCGGACACCTCGCTTGCGTCGCGGGCGGCCGGACATGCCGGGAGCCCCGCTCCGGAGCTGCCGGTGTATTCGGGGCGCCGATACGAGGCACTCTGGTCCCGCGCTTCGAAAATAACTCCGCAGGCGCAGCAGCTGCTCGTCGTCCTGAGCCATTCGCAGGAACTGGGGCTCAGGCCGGACGATTATGGCGTCGAGCCGCTGATGGCGGCCGGAATGCGTCTGGGGCCCAACGGCACGGCTTCCGCGGCGCAGGCCGCGGAGTTCGACATACAGCTCACGCAGGAGGCGTTGCGATATCTGCACGACGCGCATTTTGGACGCATCGATCCCCGGCGGGTGGGTTTCGAATTGGCGGTCCCCCGGGCGCCCTTCGATGCGAAGGCGGTGCTTCTCGATATGGCGGCGGCGAACACCGTCGCCGCGAACACCGTCGGCGCGAACACGGTCGCCCGTATCGCAGCCTCGATCGAGCCGCGGTTCTATCATTACGCGCTGCTCAAGAGCGCCTTGTCCCGATACCGGGGGCTGGCGCGCGACCCTCCTCCCCTGCTGATCACGCCGGCTCATGCGATCAAGGTCGGCAGCCCTTACCCGCAGGCGCAGGCGCTGCGCCAGACGCTCATCAGGCTGGGCGATCTGGCGCCCGACGCGGCTCCTTCGGCCGATCCGCTCACGTTCGACGCAGCGCTCTCCGCCGGGATCAGGCGCTTCCAGGCACGCCACGGCTTGAGAATCGACGGTGTGCTCAGTTCCGCCACCTCGCGGGCGCTCGCCGTGCCGCTGGCAGCGCGCGTGCGCCAGATCGAGCTGACGCTGGAGCGTTGGCGCTGGGTGCCGGAATTTACCGCTCCGCCGGTCATCGTCAACATTCCCCAATTCCGGCTGTTCGCCTTCGACTCCCTGCAGGATCGCAAGTCCGAGGTGCTGCAGATGGACGTGATCGTCGGTCGTGCGTTCCAGCCGACCCATACCCCCGTCTTCGTGGCGGATATGACCTCGGTGATTTTTCGACCCTACTGGCAGGTCCCGGAGAGCATCGTCAAAAAGGAGATGCTGCCGAAGATCGAGCGACAGAGCGACTATCTGCAGTCCCAGCACCTGGACATCGTCGCGGCCGGTGACGAGGTGTCCCGCCCGCTGGCGCTCTCGAGCGCGACGCTCAATGCGCTGAGCGAAGGCCGGCTGAAGCTCAGGCAGCGGCCGGGCCCGGACAATGCCCTCGGGCTGGTCAAATTCTCGCTGCCGAACCCCCACGACATATACCTCCATTCCACGCCCACACCCGCATTGTTCAAGGAACCGGTGCGGGCGTTCAGTCATGGCTGCATCCGCGTGAGCGACCCCGTCGCGCTGGCCGTGCACGTGCTGAGGGACAACGGGGGAGAGTGGACCGCGCAGAAGGTCCGCCAGGCGATGGACGGCGAATTCACCCAGCACGTGCCGCTGGCGCACCCGGTTCCCGTCTTGATTCTCTACGGGACGGCGCTCGCCACCGAGGACGGCAGAATCCTCTTCTTCGATGACATCTACGGACACGATCGCCAGCTGGCGGCGCTGCTCGGCCCCTGAAACGCCGGAAAGGACGCTCGATCCGCCCGCCGATACGTAAAATTCCTGATGGCGGCCCGTCCCGGTCGCGCTGACGATATGCGTCTCGTTCAGATCCGCACGGGAGATGTTACATGCCGCTTCGAATACGCCGGATTCTCGTCGCCGTCGCGGATGGATCCGCAAACCGGGTCGCACGCCGGGCGGCCGATCTTGCGCTCAAGGCAAATGCGAAGATCGAGCTGTTCAGCGTCATACGCCCCGATTCCACCATCGTCGGACTTCCCAGCGCCACGCTGTTGCAGATCAATCGGGCCATCGCGGAGAGCCGCGAGCGCGGCCTCGAGAAGCTCGCGGGGCGCCTGCGCTCGCGGGGCGTCGAGGTCTCTTGCACGGTCGTCACGAACGATTCGTTGAGCGAAAGCCTCGTCAAACGGCTGAAAGAGGCGCCCGCCGATCTGGTGGCGATCGAGGCGCACAAGCACAGCCTGCTGGCCAGATGGTTCCTGCTGCAAAGCGACTACGACCTGATCCGGCACTGTCCGGTGCCGCTGCTCATCGTCAAGAAGACGGGCCGTCCCAACCGCCGGCCGGTCTTGGCCGCCCTCGATCCGTGGCACCGTAACGACAAGCCGGCATCGCTCGATGCACGCATCGTCGATGCGGGCCGCACGGTCTGCAAATTGTTGAACGCCCCGCTGCACAGCGCCCACGCCTATTCGCCGCTGCTCGGGTTCGTTTCCGACTCGGCCTTTGCGCCGGTTGCGGTCCCCATCTCGCTGCCGCAGGAGGAGGCGCACGCCGCGACCATCCGCCGACGCTTCAAGGCGCTCAATGCGAGTTATGGCATCGCGCCCGGCCGGCGGCATCTGCAGGTGGGCGATCCCAAATACGTGCTTCCGGCCCTCGCGAAATCGCTCAAGGCGCAGATGGTCGTCATGGGCGCCATTTCGCGCACGGCCCTGGACCGGCTGCTTCTCGGCAGCACCGCCGAGCAGGTGCTCGATGCGCTCCCCTGCGATGTCCTGCTGGTCAAGCCGGGAGCGGCGCGCGTGGCCGGGAGACGCAAGTGATCAGGACCATCCTCGTCCCGGCGGCCGGCAGCTCGACGGACGATGCGGTGTTCGCGACCGCATTGGCCGCGGCGCGGCCGCTGGCGGCGCACCTGGACTTCTACCATGTCCGGCTGTCGGCCTCCGAAGCCGCGGTGGGCGCGCCCCACGTGGAGTTCTGCGTCGGGGCTGCCTTGCCGATCGCGATGAATGCGCTGCGCGAGGAGGAATCCGACCTGTCCGACATCGCTTCGGCCCACGTCCAATCCTTTTGCGCCAGGCATTCGGTGCCGATGAGCGCGAGCCCCGGGAATACCGGCGCCGTGTCCGCGAGTTTCCTGGAGGAGCGGGACCATGCCCGCGAGAGGCTGATGCTGCAGTCGAGGCATAGCGACCTCGTGGTGCTCGGGCGGCCGTCCCACGTCGATTATCTGCCCTCAACGCTCATGCGGGATTTGCTGCTTTCTTGCGGGCGGCCGATCTTGATCGCGCCGGATTTCCCGCCGGCCACGTTGACCGGCACCATCGTCGTCGGCTGGAAGGAGACCCCCGAGGCGGCCCGTGCCCTCGGGGCGGCGTGGCCGCTGCTCGAGAGGGCCGACAACGTGATATTGCTCCATGTCGTGGAGGACGAGCCGCGCGTACCAGAGTCCCTCAGGCACCTCGCCGAACGCATCAAGTGGCACGGCATCTCGCCGCGAACCGAGGTGATCTCCAACGGCCATCACCCTCCGAGCTTTCATCTCACCCGGGCCGCGGCGGAGCTGAAGGCCGATTTGCTGGTCGTGGGGGGATTCGGGCACAGCCATCTGCGGGAGCGCGCCTTTGGCGGCGTCACGCAGTCGCTTCTCGATCACGCCAATGTGCCGGTGTTCATGATGCACTGATGGACATGCCCGCAAGCCCGCTTCCCTATCCCGCAGGCTGGGAGCGGTCCGCTCTGACCCGCGATGAGGCGGCCTATCGGATACGCCCGATACGCCCCGACGATGCGCCACGCGAACGCGCGTTTATCATGGAGCTCAGCCCGGAGTCGCGCTACACGCGCATGATGTTCGCCACTTGCGAGCCCACGGCCGATTTGGTGGAGCGGTTGGTCCATGTCGATTACCTGCACAACATGGCATTCGTGGCGGTCGTCGGAACGGGCGCCGAAGAGCGCATCATCGGCGTCGCGCGTTATTGCGAGGACGGGACCTCGGGCGGCGAATTTGCCGTTGCGGTGATGGACGCCTGGCAGGCGCGCGGCGTGGCGGTCGCGCTGTCGGAGCTGTTGTTCGATTACGCGCGCCTCCACGGCGTCCTCGAGCTGCACGCCACCATGCTGGCCACCAACGCGCACATGATCGAGCTCGCCCACTGGCTCGGCATGGACACCCACCGTCAGGCGGACGACCCCACGTTGGTCACTGCGTCCCGCCGGCTTTGAGCTACCATGCGCCGATGACGCAGCGCTCCGCGGAAGCGATCACGGACACGGGGGGCCTGAACCGGCTGCGGGCCATTGCGCGCCGGGCCATGCGTTCGCGCGGGCTCCTGCCTGAATTCTCCGCCGAGGCCGCGCGCGAGACCTCGCGCCTGAGCGCGGCGACCGCGCCCGCGGCGGGCGGTTTTCGGGACCTGCGCGATCTGCCCTGGGCTTCCATCGACAATGACGATTCCCGCGACCTCGATCAGCTCACGGTCGCACAAACCGCTTCGAGCGGATCGGTGCGGATCCTGGTGGCAATAGCCAACGTCGACGCCCTGGTGCACCGCTCGTCCGCGATCGACGACCATGCCCGCGCCAACACGACCTCCGTTTACACCGTCGCCGAGGTGTTTCCGATGCTGCCGGAGCGTCTGTCGACCGACCTCACCTCGCTCGCGTTGGGGGAGGATCGTCTCGCCATCGTCGTCGACATGACGCTGGGTGAGGACGCCTCCGTGGTCGCCTCCGAGCTGTACCCGGCCCTGGTCCGGAATCAGGCCAAGCTCGGCTACCCGGGGGTGGGCGCATGGCTCGCGGGCTCGGGGCCTGTGCCCGCCGCGGTCGCCGCGGTTGCGGGGCTCGAGCGGCAGCTGCGCACCCAGGATGAGGTTGCCCAGGCGCTCAGAGCGGTTCGCCAGACCCGCGGCGCGTTGACGCTCGAGACGATCGAGACGAGCGCCGTGTTCGAAGGCGAGCGCCTGTCGGACCTGCGCCCCCGGGCAAAGAACAGGGCTCAAGAACTGATCGAGGATTTCATGATCGCCGCGAACGGCGTAACGGCCCGCTACCTGACGAGCCGCGGCGCTCCCTCGCTGCGCCGGGTCCTGCGGACGCCCGCGAAATGGAGCCGGATCGTCGAACTGGCCGGCGGATACGGCGAGCGCCTGCCCGCCGAGCCGAGCGCGCCGGCGCTCAACACCTTTCTTGGCCGGCGCCGCCAGGCCGATCCAGACGGCTTTGCCGACCTGTCTCTGTGCGTGATCAAGCTGCTCGGGCGGGGCGAATATGCGCTCGAGCTGCCGGGTCAGCCGATCGAAGGACATTTCGGTCTGGCGGTCACCGACTACACCCACTCGACGGCGCCCAATCGGCGCTTTCCCGATCTTTTGACACAGCGTCTGCTGAAATCCGCCCTGACCGGACAGGCCCCGCCCTACCCACCGGAGCAATTGCGCGCCCTGGCTCTGCACTGCACCGCGCAGGAGGACAACGCCGCCAAAGTGGAGCGCCAGGTTGGCAAATCGGCGGCCGCCCTCCTGCTCTCCGCGCGGATCGGCGGCCGGTTCGACGCGATCGTCACCGGCGCCGCCGCCAAAGGGACCTGGGTGCGGATCGCATCCCCCACCGTGGAAGGAAGGCTGGTGCACGGATTCGCAGGCCTCGAGGTGGGCGACCGGGTCCATGTCCGGCTGACCCACACCGACGTGGAGCGCGGCTTCATCGATTTCGAGCTCTCGGGATAGAAGACATGCCTACGACACGCGCAGATTCACCGGTGCTCGCCTACGAGGATCCGGGCTTTCTCGACAGCGAGGACGGCCGGCCGGTGCGGATTCTCGCCGAATATCTGGGACCCCTGCAGCGCTTTCGCCAGGCATCGATACACGACACCGTCGTGTTCTTCGGATCGGCCCGTCTGCGCGCCGACGGCCCCATGGGCCGCTACTATCAAGAAGCGCAGGAACTGGCGCGCCTCATCACCCTGTGGTCCAAGAGCTTGTCCTCCCGCGCCCATCGTTACGTCGTTTGCTCGGGCGGCGGCGGCGGCATCATGGAGGCGGCCAACCGGGGCGCCGCGGCGGCCGGCGGCAGAAGCATCGGATTGAACATCAGCCTCCCGCGCGAGCAGCGGCCGAATGCCTACGTGACCCGCGGGCTCTCGCTGGAATTCCACTATTTTTTCATGCGAAAGCTCTGGTTCGCGCATCTGGCGCGGGCGCTGGTGGCCTTCCCGGGAGGGTTCGGAACGCTCGACGAGCTCACCGAGATCCTGACGCTGGCACAGACGCGCAAGCTCGAATCTCCCATCCCGGTCGTGCTGTACGGCAGCGCCTATTGGCGCGAGATTCTCAATTTCGAGGCGCTGGCGCGTCACGGCATGATCGATCGGCAGGACCTCGAACTCTTCCGGTATGCCGACGATCCGCAGGAGGCGCTCGCCCTGTTGCAGGGCCTGTTGCAGACGGATTCCAGGGAACCCACCCCGCACTTCGCGCATTCCCGGACGGGCGAAACCTGACCCGATCCGCAGCTAATCGACCACCGATCCGTCGCCGCGCATGACCTTGTGCACGTCGCCGGGCCCGGACAGCCGCGACAGGTAATCGGCGGTGCCGCGCACGTCCTGATCCTCGAGACTCCGCCAAAATCGCACAAGATCCTCATCCACGTTGTGGCGGCGGCCCTCGGCCAATTTCTTGAGCTGGGCCACGAGGTAGCTGTATTGCTGGTTTCTCAGCGAAGGCACGAAGCCCTCGTCATCCCCATGCGCATCGAGGTGGTGGCACGAGGCGCATTGTTCGTGAAAAATTCCCCGACCGAGTCCGACGCGCGCGCCGTCGCCGGTGCCCGCCGGAACCGTCATCGGCAGGTTGTTCAGGTAGGCCGCGATGTCGACCCAGGTTTGCGGCTCCTTCAATGTCTTGTGCGCCAGGACACGCTGCATGATGTCACTGTCGCGCTCCTCCGAGGAGAAGTTCGCGAGCTGCCGCACGATGTATTTGAAGCGCTGCCCCGCCAGGGAGGGGATGGCCTGCGCGGCATCTCCTTGCGCCGCTTCGCCGTGGCAGCGCGCGCAGGAGCGCTGAAACTCCACGGCACCGCGGTCCCGGTGCGCATCCAGATCCAGGGCGGATTGGGTCAGGCGATCCGCCCTCGCTTCGGACGCCCGCGCCGAAAGGCTCAGGAACAGGCACAATGCGCACAAAAGGCAGCCTTTGATCACCCGAAACCCCGGTGTTGAGTGTAACCGCGTCGAAGTATCCCCGTTCCCATCGGGACGGAGGATACGGGATTACCCGTAGCGGTCGCGCTCACGCTACAGTGCTAAGCTTCGAGCCTCGGAGTCAATGTATGGTCCAATCTGCTGAAAAGAATGCGGCGCCCACTATTTATGTCGTCGACGACGATGATGGGATGCGCCGCGCATTGGATACCCTGTTGAGCACCGTCGGCTACAAGACCGCGGTGTTCTCGCGCGCAGGCGACTTTCTGGCGCGCTACACGCCGGATTCCCAGGGCTGCCTGGTGCTCGATATCCGCATGCCCGAGATGAGCGGCCTCGAGGTGCAGCAGCACTTGAATCGCATGGGCTCGATGCTGCCGGTCATCTTCATCACGGGACATGGCGATGTGCCGATGGCCGTGCAGGCGATGAAGGAAGGCGCCTTCGAATTCATCCAGAAGCCGTTCCGGGACCAGGAATTGCTGGACCACATCAACCACGCGCTCAAACAGGATGCGGAATATCGCAGCACCGCCGCGCGCCGCTCCGACGTGCAGCACCGGCTCGACTCTCTGACGCCCCGCGAGAAACAGGTCATGGAATTGATCGTCGAGGGCAATGCGAACAAGGTCATCGCGATCGACCTCGGCCTGAGCGAACGCACGGTCGAGATCCATCGCGCGAAGGTGATGGAAAAGATGGGCGCGCGCTCCGTCGCGCACCTGGTCAAGCTGCACATGACACTGGGCGACGAAAGCTGAGAACCCTGCGGCAAGCGAGCCCCCAACCGCGCCGGCGACGATCCGGTCGGCGAGCCGCCGGGCAAGCCATTCGGCAAGCCATTCGGCGAGCCATTCGGCGAGCCGCTTACCTGACGGCGCTGGCCGCAGCGCTGGTGTGCTTCCAGGCGGCCTTCGCATCGGACGGGTCCGCGCATGCGCTGCTCGATCGGGCGCTTGCGGCAACCCCGGATGCCGCGCATGGCCGCGCGCTCTATGAACGGCATTGCGTCCGTTGTCACGAAACCCGGGGCAGCGGAGGGGGCGATCGCGAGATCCCCCAGCTGGCGGGACAGCAACGCCGATATCTGCTGACCCAACTCGCCCGGATCATCGCGCTCGACCGATATGCCCCCAAGATGCATCGGGTTCTCGCCCAACGGGATCTCTCCGATCCGCAGGCTCTCAGTGACGTGACGGCCTATCTGGCCGCTCAACCGCACGACCCGCACGGAGAGCATGGAGATGCGCTTCGGCTCGGACGGGGCCGTGAGCTGTACAAGGCACGGTGCGCGGTCTGCCACGGCGCGCTCGGCGACGGACGGGCTGAAGGCGCCATTCCCTCGATCGCGGGTCAAAATTACACCTACCTGGTCGATCAGCTGAACGGCTTCGCGGCCGGTCACCGCTCGAAGGCCGACCCCGCGGTCATCGAGGCCGTGAGCAAGCTCGCTCCCGACGACCGGAAAGCCGTGGCGGACTTCATGTCGCGCCTGCCGCAGAGCGCCGCTCCCCGCTATGGAGAGGTGCTGTAGCTCGAGGCGGGCACCAGCACCGCCGCTCCCTGCAGGCGGCCCTCCCGCAGGTCGTTCACCGCCTCGTTGGCCGCGTCGAGCGGATACACGCTGGTCGAGGTGTGAACGTGCGCCTCGCGCGCAACGGGCAGGAAGCTCTGCGCATCGCTGCGGGTGAGATTGGCCACGGACACGAGCTGGCGCTCCTCCCACAGGATGCCGTAGGGAAAGGCGGGGATGTCGCTCATGTAAATGCCGCCGCACACCACCCGACCACCCTTCTTGACCGAACGCAGCGCCGCAGGCACCAAGGAGCCGACCGGAGCGAATATGATCGCCGCGTCGAGAAGCTCCGGCGGAGCGACCTCCGAGTCTCCCGCCCAAACGGCGCCGAGCGAACGTGCGAACGCCTGTGCCGCGGCATCCCCGCGCCGGGTGAAGGCGAATACCCGGCGGTCCTGCCAGCGGCAGATCTGCGCGATCACGTGAGCTGCCGCGCCGAAACCATACAGACCGATCGACCGACCTCCCCCCGCGGCCGTCAACGAGCGCCAGCCGATCAGCCCCGCGCACAAGAGGGGCGCCGCCGCGACGGGATCGGCGAAGTCACCCAGCGGGATCGAATAAGCCGCTTCCGCGATGACGTGCGTCGCGAAGCCGCCGTCGCGGCTGTAGCCGGTGAACTCCGGGTTGTCGCAGAGATTCTCGCGCGAGGAGCGGCAGTACTCGCACCGGCCGCAGGTCTTCCCCAGCCAGGGCACCCCGACGCGCGCTCCGACGGCGAATTGCCGCACGCCCCCTCCCAGCGCCTCGACCGTCCCGACGATCTCGTGCCCCGGAACGATGGGATAGCGGACATGAGGAAGCTCGCCGTCGATGACGTGCAGGTCCGTTCGACACACCGCGCACGCCTCGACACGGATGCGGATCTGTCCCGCCAGAGGCTGCGGATCGGGACGCCGCTCGAGCTTCATCGGAACGCCGCGGCCTCGCAGCACCATTGCATGCATCGCTGAATACCTCGGAGCAAAGGCCGGGCAAAAGCACAGTGTCTCAGGCCCGCCGGTATGATTCTAGGTCTCCAGGAAAAGCCTGTGCAGCCGCCTGGACTCGTCGCTCGCGAGGCCTTCCAGAAGTCCGGCAAGGGGCTCCGGCCTTGCGAAAGCATAGCCTTGGGCGTAATCGACGCCCAGGCGCCGGATCTCGGCCGCGATGTCGTCGGTTTCCACATACTCCGCGACGGTATCGATGCCGAGCCCCCTCGCCAGCTCGACGATCGCCCTCACGGTCGCCTGGGAATTTCGGTCGGACAGGACATCGCGCACGAAACTGCCGTCGATCTTCACCCGGTCGACGTTCAATGCCTTCAGGTAGGTCAGTGAATTCGCGCCGGTCCCGAAGTCATCCAGCGCGAAACCGCACCCGAGGGCGCCGAGCCGGGTCACCATGCTCCTGGCGCTCGGCAAATTGGTGATCGCGGCCTGCTCGGTGAGTTCCACGCTGATGCAGCCCTTCGGCAGGTTCGCGCTCTTCAGCAGCTGGGTGAACTGCTGGATGAACATCTCGTCGCCGATCGACTGGCCGGATACGTTGACCGAGATCGTGAGCCCGCGGCTTGCGAGCATCGCGCGATAGGGCGCGAGCATCTGCAGCGCCTGCTTCACCACCCACCGGTCGATGGTCGGCAGCAGTTGATAGCGCTGGGCGGCGTCGACCATCGGTCCCGGCGAAAGCACCGAGCCATCCGTATCGCGCAGGCGCAGAAGCAGCTCGTAGCCCCCCGCCAGACGGGAATCCTGCAGCGGTGTGATGCGCTGGGCGTAAAGGAGCAGCCGATCGGATTTCAGCGCGGAGCGCAGCTGCCCGACGGCGAGCATGTCGGCATGGCGGCGCATCATGCTGCCGTCCTCGAAGGCGTACAGCTCCACCCGGTTGCGGCCGCGGCTCTTGGCGGCTTTGCAGGCGAGTTCCGCGGCCGCGATGGCCCTTGCCAGACCGTCGGGCATCGGCACCAACGAGGACACCCCGCAGCTGATCGACACGTCGAAACGTTCCTTTGCGGGGCCGATGGCGAACTTCGAGGCTGCATCCTGCAGCGAATGGGCGATCTTGATCGCTTCGTCCGGAATCGTACCGGGGAGCACCACGGCAAACCGATCTCCCGAAATGCGCGCAGCGAGCGCGCCATCGGGCAGAAACGGCGTGGTGAGCAATTCGGCCACGCGCACGATGAGCTCATTGCCGAGCTCGAAACCGTGGAGCTCGTTCGCGACGCGCACGTGGTCGATGTCGAGATAGAGGACGCTGCTTTCCCCGCTGTCCCCGGCGTCCTGCGGCAGATCCGAATACACCTGATCGAGGCCGCCGCGCGTATACAGCCCGGTCATCAGATCGAACTGGGCATCGACCAGGCTCGCCGCCTGCCGTCCGATGTGGCGCGCCAGAAATATCTGCCGGCTCGAGTAGTTGGGCGCATCGGTCGGGTTGTAGAACATCAGCGCGCCGCTCACATGGCCGGCATTGCGCTCCATCGGAACGCACAGCACCTTGCACCGGCCGAGGTGCCCCGCGGCGCGGCCTCCGCCATTGACGACCATCGGTCGCCGCTGCCGCTGCGCCCAATTGATGAGATGCTCCTGCGTCTGCGACCACACTTCGAGGAGCGGCGCCGCCGCGGTCTTGTCGTGCTCGTATTTGATGGTCAGGCGCCTTTCGGGAACGTACAGCACGCCGAGGGCGCTGTTGAGCCGCGAGGTCGCCTGGACCACGAGCTGCTCGAGTATCCGCTTGTCGTCCACCGCGCCCCTCAGGTTCGCCGTGAGGTTGAACAGCCACTCGAGCTCCGCCGCTCGTCCGGTGAGCACCTCCAATCTCGCGCGGGCCGGCACCGCGGTCGACAATTCCCGATGGATGCAATCGAGCAGGGGTTTGAGTCGCAGCGCCACATCAGCCGCGACACGGCATGGCTGGGCCGCCGACTCGGCGAGCCGCTGACTGACGCAGAACACCCCGAGCAGGGACCCGTCGGATTGCCGCAGGGGGATGGCGGTCCAGCACCGGTAGCCGACGCGGATGCCCGCCGCCGGCCGATCGTCGTGCGATTCCGTCCAATCGAGCGAGCGCACCCACTTGACGAGCGGGTTCGCCTTGAGCTCGCCCTGTTGACCCCGCGGCTTGAGCGAGCCATCGAGCAGGCAGATGCCGGTGAGCTCCGCCACCAGCCCGTTCGCCAGAGCGACATAGGAATCGAAGCTCGAATCGCCTGGCCGCGCGGACTGTGATGCGATGCTCATTCTGACGCTTTACCCACGCTGGCCTCTTCCACGTCCGCCGATCAGCCTATGTCGGCCGAATACGGGAGGGATTGAGTGAAATCTCGCGCCGCCCCGGGGCCGGGCGGGCGGCGATTTCAAAGAACGGCACGGGGGATTAGAATCTGCCGGGTCGCCACCGGCGGGAGCCCGAATTGCCGCTATCCGCATTCGACATCGGCAAGCTCAAGCTTGCGGCTCACCTTCGCGAGGAACTCGACCGGGCGGGAGTGGCCGCTCAGTCGATACGCTGTAAATCCGGCGGCACGCATACGAACAGCAACACCGCCCGGATCATCGTCAGGGTCGATGGCGTCGATTTTCACATGGACCTGAGCGCACGCGAAGTCGAGGACTGCGAGGCCATCGTCACCGGCGAAACCTGGCATTCCATCGACGCGTTCATCGGCCGGCTCAAGGGACCCCGGGCCCCATGAGCCGCCGCCCATGAACAGCCTACCCGCTATTGACGGGCCTGAACGTTGTTGACGACACCCTTGACGCCCCTGGCCCTCTTGGCCACATCGCCGGCCTCGTCCCTCGCCGCCGCCGAATTGGCCGTTCCGCTCAGCGTGACCACGCCCTGAACGCAGGCGACCGAGACCTGACCCGCCTTGTTCACGCCGTGAGCGCCGAATCCATCCTTGATTTCCGCCAATATCGTCGCGTCGGGAACCTCCTCGATCTGCAGATTGTTCTCGACGCCCTTGACGCCGGCCACCTTCCTGGCGACGTCGCGCGCCTCATCCTTCGCCGCCAACGAGCGGACGGTTCCGCTCAGCGAGACCACGCCGTGAGCCGATGCCACGGTTATATCGCTCACCTTGGTCTCTCCGTGACTCGCCAATTGCGCCTTCACGCTCGAGGCGATCGCCGCGTCCGCGGCGCCACCCTGAGCCGCGGCCGGATCGGGTGTTGCAACGATTGCGGCCAATAACGCCAGCATCGCGGTGAACGGCACGTTTGGATATTTCTTCATGAGTTTCTTCCTTGTATATTTTGACCGGCTCGTCCCGGGCACCGGGATGAAATCATACCGCTCGCCCGGATTCCCCGGCCGTGGATATCGGCATGGGGTCTGGCGGTGGGAGTGAGATTCGAACTCACGGAAGGGTTGCCCCTTCGGTAGTTTTCAAGACTACTGCCTTAAACCGCTCGGCCATCCCACCGGTGAGGAACAGTTTACCCGACGCGCAACCGGTGCGCGAAACCGGGGCGCGCAGCGCCTTGAAATGCCGATGAATAACCCCATGATGGGCGCATGCCCGGGCGCGGCGACGGCCCCGCACATCGGCTTTCCGCGCGGCATGGTGGTAAAATAGCGCCAGGTTTCATCGTCAAAGGTCTCCAAGGAGGTCTTCAGTTCATGGCTAATTTCCCCGTCAACAACCCGGCATTCCCCGGCTCACGCGTCGACGATCGCAGCGTCTTCATCACCCGCACCTACACCCACGTGGTGGGCGGCATCCTGGGATTCATTCTGATCGAAATGGGGCTGTTCGAGTCCGGCGTCGCGATGAATGTCGCGCGCTATATGATGGGACTGCCGTGGCTCCTCATCCTCGGGGCGTTCATGTTGATCGGCTGGCTGGCGACCCGCACGGCCCAGACCAGCACGTCGCTCGGCATGCAGTATTTCGCCTACGCCCTGTATGTGGTGGTGGAGGCGCTGATCTTCGTTCCGCTGCTGTACATCGCGGAATTGAAGGCGCCCGGCACCATCGACAGCGCCACCCTGATCACCGCGCTCGGCGCGGGTGGCCTCATGGTGGTCGCGCACCGTACGCGCAAGGACTTCTCGTTCCTGCGCGCCATCTTGATGTGGGGCGGCATCCTCGCCGTGATCGCCATCGTCGGGGGGCTGGTGTTCGGCTTCCAGCTCGGCACCTGGTTCTCGGTGCTCATGATTGGATTCGCCGGCGCGGCAGTGCTCTACGACACCTCGAACATCATCCACCATTATCCGGATGACCGGTACGTGTCCGCCGCGATGCAGCTCTTCGCATCGATCGCGCTGATGTTCTGGTACGTGCTGCGCCTGCTGATGGGGAGCCGCAACTAGGCTGTCCGAAGCAGCATCGAATCGCTCATGTAGGGCCCGAGCGCCGGGGGCACGATGACGCTCCCGTCGGCCTGCTGGCAGTTTTCCAGGATCGCGACCAGCGTGCGTCCGACCGCGAGGCCCGAGCCATTCAGCGTGTGCACGAGCTCGGGCTTGCCGGTGTCCGGATTTCTCCAGCGCGCCTGCAGTCGGCGGGCCTGGAAAGCCTCGAAGTTGCTGCAGGAGGAGATCTCCCGATAGCGCTTCTGCGAGGGGAGCCACACCTCGATGTCGTACGTCTTGGCGCTCGAGAATCCCACGTCGCCCGCGCACAGCGCCACCACGCGATAGGGCAGCTCCAGCGCCTTGAGTATCGCCTCCGCATGAGCCGTCAGCTCCTCGAGTGCGCCGTAGGAGTCCTGCGGACGCACGATCTGCACCAGCTCGACCTTCTCGAATTGATGCTGACGGATCATGCCGCGCGTGTCCTTGCCGGCGGCCCCCGCCTCCGAGCGGAAGCACGGCGTGTGAGCCACGTACTTGAGCGGCAGCGCGGCCGCCTCGAGGATTTGATCGCGGACCAGATTGGTCACCGGCACTTCGGCGGTCGGGATCAGGAAATATCCCGGCTCGCCCTTCACCGCGAACAGGTCCTGCTCGAACTTCGGAAGCTGGCCGGTGCCCTGCAGCGCGGCGGCGTGCACCAGATAGGGCACGTAGGCCTCCCGATAGCCGTGCTCGCGGGTGTGCATGTCGAGCATGAACTGGATGAGCGCCCGATGAAGCCTCGCCAGGTGACCGGTCATGACGACGAAGCGGGCGCCCGAGATGCGGCTGGCGGCCTCGAAATCCATGCCGAGTCGCGCACCCACGGCCACGTGGTCCCTCGGCTCGAATTGGAAAGCGCGCGGCGTTCCCCAGCGCCGGACCTCGACGTTGTCGGCCTCGTCGCGACCCGCCGGAACGCTCGCATGCAGGAGGTTCGGTATCCCCAGCTGCACGTCCGAGACCTCCGCCTGTATGCGCTCGAGCTCGGCCTCGAGTCCGGTGAGCTTGGCCGACAGCGACTCCCCGAGCGCCAGCAGAGGGGCTGCGTCACGCCCCTGCGCCTTGGCCTGCCCGGTGGCCTTCGCGTTCGCGTTGCGTTCGGCGCGAATCCGGTCCGCCTCCACCTGGGCGGCCTTGCGCCGCTCCTCGAGCCCCGCGATCGCGTCCACGTCGAGCACAAACCCGCGACGCCCCAATTCGGCCGCGACCCTGGGCAATTCAGCGCGCAACAACTTCGGATCCAGCACCAGATTCTTCCTCGAATGTCCCCGGGTCCGGGCCCGGCCCCCGCATTGTAGGCGAACCACGGCCTCGCGGAGATTCCACGATCGTCCCCCGGAAAAACGCCTCCCCGCTCCGGCCTTCGCGCGACCGGGCGGCTATTCGTTGATTTTCTGCGCCCGATCCCGGGCGCGCCGCGCCGCAAGCGCCTCGCCGATCTTGATCTCGAGACCCCGCGGCGCCGGCACGTAGTAGCGCCGTTCCGGCATGGCGTCGGGAAAATAGCGCTCGCCGGCCGCATAGGCGTCGGGCTCGTCGTGCGCGTACCGATAGCCCTTGCCGTAGCCGATGTCCTTCATCAGGCGCGTGGGAGCGTTGCGCAGATGGAGCGGGACCTCGAGCGAGCCGAGACTCGCGGCATCGGCCTTCGCGGCATTGAATGCCGCGTACACCGCGTTGCTCTTCGCCGCGCAGGCCATGAACACGACCGCCTGCGCGATGGCGAGCTCCCCCTCGGGACTGCCCAGCCGCTCGTACACCGCGCACGCCTCCAGGGTCAGCGTGAGTGCGCGCGGATCGGCATTGCCGATGTCCTCGCTCGCCATGCGGACGGCGCGCCGCGCGATGTACATGGGATCGCAGCCGCCTTCCAGCATGCGGCACAGCCAATACAGCGAGGCGTCCGGATCGCTCCCGCGAACCGACTTGTGCAGGGCGGAGATCTGATCGTAAAAGCTCTCCCCGCCCTTGTCGAAACGCACGTAGGTGCTGCCGATGACCGCGCGCATGGTGTCCGCATCCAGCCGGCGCCCTCCCGGCGCGGCGCCCTGTGCCGCGGCCGGCGCCCCCGCGGCGGCCGGGGAGGCCAGATCGGCCGCGGTTTCCAGCAGATTCAACATGCGGCGCGCATCGCCGTCGGCCGCCGCGAGCAACAGTTCCCGCGCACCCGCGTCGAGCTCGAGACCGAGCGCCCCCAGGCCGCGCCCCGTGTCGCTCAGCGCTCTGTCGAGGAGCCTGCCCAGATCGTCGGCGGTCAGCGCCTTCAGCACGTAGACCCGCGCGCGCGAGAGCAGCGCGTTGTTCACCTCGAACGAGGGATTCTCGGTGGTCGCGCCGATGAAGATGAGCGTGCCGTCTTCGACATACGGCAGAAAGGTGTCCTGCTGCGACTTGTTGAAGCGGTGCACCTCATCGAGGAACAGCACGGTGTCGCGCGTGCCGCGCAGGCTCTTGGCGCTGCTCCACGACGGCCCGGATGTCCTTGATGCCCGCGAGCACCGCGGACAGCGACAGGAACTCGGCGTTCGCGCCCTGGGCGACCAGGCGCGCGAGGGTGGTCTTGCCGGTCCCCGGAGGCCCCCAGAGGATCATCGAATGCGGGCGCCCGCTCTCCAGCGCGCGGCGCAGCGGCGCCCCCTGCCCGAGCAGGTGCGCTTGGCCCACGTACTCGTCCAGGGTCTGCGGCCGCAGCCGGTCGGCCAGCGGCCGATAGGTGCCGTCGCCTGTCCGTGTCACCGGGCCGTCACTTGGCGTTGCGTCCGATCACGTCGACCCCCGGCGGCGGCACGAACGTGAACAGATCGGGCGCGAACTTGGGGTTCTTGACCGGATGGGTGAAAGACAGCTGCGTGATCTGGTCGAGCTTGTCCGCGAGAAACATGGTGGAGAGCTCCCCGTCCTTGTCGAAGCCGATCCGCACCAGCTGGAAATCGCCGTTCGGATGCTTGGGCACGAGCTGGAACCAGCGCAGACCGCCGTCGTTCGGAAGCGCCTTGATGTCGAACTCGGCGCTCACCGAGCCCGTCCCCGAGAGCAGCATCGCCGGCGTGCTCGCGAGCGTCGAGTCCATGTCGCGCACGTTGGCCTGCGCGAGATCCTTGTCGTAAAACCAGATCTGCTTGCCGTCCGCCAGGATGAGCTGCTCCGAGGGCTCGGAGTAATCCCAGCGAAATCTCCCCGGGCGTTCGAGATAGAACTTGCCGGCGGCGCTGCGCAGCTCCTTGCCGTGTCCGTCGCTGATGGTTTGCCTGAAGTCCGCGGACCAGCTCGACAGGCCCGCGAGGTAGTGATCGACCTCCGCCGCGGGCGATGCGGCAGCCGGCGACGCCGCGACCGGCGCGGCGCGCAGCACGATCAGGAACGCCAAAGCGGGCAAGGTGAAGCGGGCTTTCTGCACGGTATCTATTCCTCCGGGGGCGGAGCGCCGAAAATCTCGCGCGCCCCGTTGGGCTGCAACGGGCCGACCAGGCCCGCAGCCTCCATGGCCTCGACCAGGCGCGCCGCGCGGTTATACCCGATCTTGAGACGGCGCTGAACGCCGGAAATCGACGCCTTGCGGGTTTCGGTGACGACACGCACGGCCTCGTCGTAGAGCGGATCCGCCTCCGCGTCGCCCATGCCGCCCTCGCCGCCCTCCTCGTCGTCCGACGGGAAGCCCGGAATGGCATTGCGCGGGCCGTCGAGGATCTCCTCGATGTAGGTGGGCGCCGAGGAGGCCTTGAGCCCGGCCACCACCCGATGCACTTCCTGGTCCGAGACGAATGCGCCGTGGACCCGCGTGGGGATGGACGTGCCGGGCGGCAGGTACAGCATGTCGCCGTGCCCGAGCAGCGACTCGGCGCCCATCTGGTCGAGGATGGTGCGCGAATCCACCTTGGCGGATACCTGAAACGCGATGCGGGTCGGGATGTTCGCCTTGATGAGGCCGGTGATCACGTCCACCGACGGGCGCTGCGTTGCGAGGATCAGATGAATTCCGGAGGCGCGCGCCTTTTGCGCGAGACGCGCGATGAGCTCCTCGACCTTCTTGCCGACGATCATCATGAGATCGGCAAGCTCGTCGATGATCACCACGATGAACGGCAGGCTGGTGAGATCCTCCACGTCCTCGGCGGCGACGCCCGGCACCCCCTGCGCGATCTTTTGCAGGCGGATCGGGTCCTTGATGGGCTTGCCGGCTTCCTCGGCCTCCTTCACCTTGCGATTGAAGCCGCCGACGTTGCGCACCCCGAGCATCGCCATGAGCTGATAACGCCGCTCCATCTCGGCGACGCACCAGCGCAGCGCATTCGCCGCCTGCTTCATGTCCGTGACCACCGGCGAGAGCAGATGCGGAATGCCCTCGTACACCGACAGCTCGAGCATTTTCGGATCGATCATGATCATCCGCACGTGTTCGGGCGTCGCCTTGTAAACGAGGCTCAACACCATGGCATTGATGCCGACGGATTTTCCGGAGCCGGTGGTGCCGGCGATCAGAAGGTGCGGCATGCGCGCGAGATCCGCGACCACCGGAACGCCGCCGATGTCCTTGCCGAGCGCGAGCGCGAGCGGCGAGCTCACCTCGTCGTAGGGTTTCGACTTGATGATCTCGCCCAGAGTCACGATTTCGCGCTTCTCGTTCGGGATCTCCAGGCCCACCACCGATTTGCCCGGGATGATCTCCACCACGCGCACGCTCACCGCCGACAGCGCGCGCGCCAGATCCTTGGACAGGTTGCTGATCTGGCTCACCTTGACGCCCGGCGCGGGCCGCAGCTCGAAGCGCGTGATGACCGGGCCCGGCTGCACCGCCACGACCTCGGCCTCGACCCCGAAATCGCGCAGCTTCAGCTCCACCAGGCGGGACATGGCCTCCAAGGCTTCGTCGGAATAGGACTGCTCCCGGGCGGGAGCCTCGTCGAGCAGGGACAGGGCGGGCAGCTCGCTCGACTTCGGCGCATCGAACAGCGGCACCTGCCGCTCGCGCTCGACCCGCTCGCTCTTCTCGGGGACCGGGGCCACCGGCTCGATCCGCGGCGGCGGCCGGCTCGCGACCTTCTTTTGCTCCTCGCGCACGACTTCCTGTCGCGCCTGCTTGCGCTGCTGACCGGAGGCGAGCTCGCGCTTCTGCTCCATTCTCGCGCGCACCCACTCGATGCCCTGGAGCACCCAGGCGCCGAGCTTGTCCATGACGTCGAACCACGAGACACCGAGGAACAGCGCCACCCCGGAGAACCACAGACCGAGCAGCAGCAGCGTCGCCCCGAGGAAGCTCAAGCCCCGGGAGCTGCCGTTGCCCACGAAATCGCCGAGCACGCCGCCGGCGGTTTGAGGAAACGACCTGCCGTCCCAATGCAGGGTGGCGAGAGCGCAGCTGGTGAGCAGCGTCAGGATGAATCCGGCGGCGCGCAGCAATGTGTTGATCCTCGAGCGCGCATCCGGCAGGGACTGGTTCTTGTGCACCAGCCAACCCGCATATCCCAGCATGATCGGGAACAGATAGGCAGGGCGGCCAAAGAGAAAAAAGAAGAACCCCGCCAGCCACGCCCCGATCGGCCCGATCCAGTTGCCCACCGGGCCCGCTTCACCCGTGTTGGCGTAGCTCGGGTCGCTCGCGTGATAGGTGATGAAGGACAGCAGGAGCATCAAGGCAAGCGCGCCAAGCGTGACCAGCGTACCCTCGCGAAGCGAGCGCGCGACGGCCGCCGACAGCTTGGCGCCGGATTTGGGCTTTTTCAGAGCTGCAGCTTCACTCAAACCTAGATCCCTCGAGATGTTTAGCGTTTAACCAATTGAATAATATGCCAAACTGAATATTAGCTTAGCTGGCGGACGGTTACCAACCTTGCGCCGCGGCGAGCGTCCCCGGTACGCGGCGGCGCAGATGCGCAGTTCGTTGGAACTGGCTGGCGCGGGCGGATTTACTTACCATGAACCGGCGCGATAGAGAGGCAGATCATACATGAGCGTTGTCAGGCACAGTCGTCTAATCATCCTCGGGTCGGGTCCCGCCGGATATTCGGCCGCAGTTTACGCGGCGAGGGCCAATCGCGCGCCTCTCCTGATCACGGGCTTGGAACAGGGCGGCCAGCTCATGACCACCACGGACGTGGACAATTGGCCCGGCGACGTGGAGCATCTGCAGGGCCCCCAATTGATGGACCGCATGCGCCGCCATGCGGAACGCTTCAAGACCGACATCCTCCTCGACCACATCAACCGCGTGGAGCTGCGCCAGCGGCCGTTCCGGCTGCATGGCGACAATGGCGAATACACCTGCGATGCGCTGATCGTCGCGACCGGGGCGTCGGCGAAGTATCTCGGCCTGCCGTCCGAGGAGACCTTCCGGGGCAAGGGCGTATCGGCCTGCGCCACCTGCGATGGCTTCTTTTATCGGGGCAAGAAGGTCGCGGTGGTCGGCGGCGGGAACACCGCGGTGGAAGAGGCGCTGTATCTGTCCAACATCGCCTCACACGTCACCCTGGTGCATCGACGCGATACGCTGCGGGCCGAAAGGATCCTGCAGGACCGCTTGTTCGCGCTGGAGGCCACGGGCAAGGTGGCCGTCATCTGGAACCACGCGATCGACGAGATCCTCGGCGACGATACCGGCGTCACCGGCGCGCGGCTGCGCGGGCTGCACGGCCAGAGCTCGCGCATCATTTCCGTCGATGGCGTGTTCATCGCCGTCGGGCATCAGCCGAACACGCAGCTGTTCGAGGGGCAGCTCGACATGCGCGCCGGTTACATCGTGGTCAGGGGCGGAAGCGAGGGCGATGCCACCGCGACCAGCGTGGCGGGCGTGTTCGCAGCGGGCAACGTCGCCGATCACGTCTATCGCCAGGCGGTGACCTCCGCGGGCACGGGCTGCATGTCGGCGCTCGATGCCGACAAATACCTGGAGCGCATCGAGGCCGGGCATCTCGCCAAAGCGCGCACCGCGCACGCTTGATCCTCTCGCGCGCTCGCTTTCTCGACAGCATCGCGCAGGTCGGCGCGTCCGACTGGAACGCGCTTGCGGGCTCCGCGCAGCCTTTTTTGCGCCACGAGTTCCTGCTCTCCCTCGAGGAGTCGGGCTGCACCACGCCGCGTACCGGCTGGGCGCCCCGGCATGCCGTGCTCGAGGATGCACAGGGCCGGCTGCGCGGCGCCCTGCCGCTGTACCTCAAGGCCCATTCCCGCGGCGAATTCGTGTTCGACTTCGCATGGGCCAACGCCTATGCCCAACACGGGATGAAGTACTACCCGAAACTCCTGTCGGCGGTGCCGTTCACGCCCGTGACCGGGCCGCGGCTGCTGGCGGATCCGGCGGTCGACCGCGATTCTGCCTACGCCGACCTGATGCGCGCGGCCGCCGAATACACCCGATCGGAAGGTCTCTCGTCGTGGCACGTGCTGTTTCCCTCGAGCGGCGATCTGCGCGCCCTGTCCGAGGCGGGCCTCATCGAGCGGCGCGACTGTCAGTTCCATTGGTTCAACCGCGGCTACGGCTGCTTCGAGGATTTCCTGGCCACCTTCACCGCGGAAAAGCGCAAGAAGGCCAGGCGCGAACGGCGCCGGGTCGCCGAGGCGGGCATCGATTTCGACACCCGGCTGGGCGGGGAGATGACCGACTCGCTGTGGAAAACGGTGTACGAGTTCTACGCGGACACCTTCTACCGGCACGGCCACGAGCCCTACCTCAACCTCAGGTTCTTCAAGTTGGTGAGCGCCAGGATGCCGGAGCGCCTGATGCTGAAGATCGCGCGCCAGGGCAAAACCCCGATCGCGATCGCGATCTTCTTCGTGGGCGAGGATGCGCTTTACGGCCGCTATTGGGGCGCGGGGGGCAATTATCACAGCCTGCATTTCGAGACCTGCTACTACCAGGGAATCGAGTACTGCATCGAGCACCGATTGGGCAGCTTCGAGCCGGGAACCCAGGGAGAGCACAAGGTGCCCCGCGGCTTCGTCCCCACCCTGACGGGCTCGGCCCACTACATCGCGGACGAGCGCTTTGCCGCCGCCATCCGCGATTTCGCGGCGCGCGAGGCGCGCGGGGTGGACCATTACGCCGCCGCCGTCAACGAGCACGTGCCCTATCACCGCCCGGGGGACGAGGAGTTGCATCTCTGACACGGCTGGTCTGGCTGCCTCCCCATGCCGATCCGGACTGGTTCCCGCCGGTGAGCCAGGCGCTGCGCGAGCCGTCCGGACTGCTGGCGGCGGGAGGAGATCTGCGCCCTCAGCGCCTGCTCGCCGCGTACGAGCGCGGCGTGTTTCCCTGGTATTCGGAGCAGCAGCCCATTCTCTGGTGGTCGCCCGACCCGCGCATGGTCTTGTTTCCAGACGAGTTCAAGGTCTCCAGGAGCCTCGCCAAGACGCTGCGCAACGGCCCCTACACGACCCGCCTCGACTCAGCCTTCGAGGCCGTCATGCGGGCCTGCGCGGCGCCGCGGCGGTCCGGCGCGGAGACCTGGCTCAACGAGGACATGATCGGCGCCTACGGCGAGCTGCATCGCCTCGGATTCGGACACTCCGTCGAGACCTACTCGCAAGATCGCCTGGTGGGGGGCCTGTACGGCATTCAATTGGCGGGGGTGTTCTTCGGCGAATCGATGTTCAGCCGGGAGCGCGATGCCTCCAAGGCGGCCATGGCACGGCTGGTGGCGGAGTGCCGCGACCGCTCGATTCGGCTGATCGACTGCCAGGTGGCGAGCTCCCATCTGTCGAGCCTGGGCGCCCGCGAGGTCCCTCGCAGCGAATTCGTGTCGTTGCTCGAGCGCCACGCACGGCGCGTTCCGAGCGGCCGTTGGGGCCCCGAACCCCCATGAAATTGCATTACCAGGGTGCTTTATGCACAATGCGCCCGGCTTCGTATACACCATAAGGACGCATGTCAAAAGAAGAGGCAATTCAGTTCGAAGGCGAGGTCGTCGAGACCCTGCCGAACACCACATTCCGGGTGAAGCTCAAAACCGGACATGTGGTCACCGCGCATATCTCGGGCAAGATGCGCAAGAACTACATCCGGATTCTCACGGGCGACCAGGTGACCGTCGAGATGACGCCCTACGACCTGACCAAGGGGCGAATCGTCTATCGCGGCCGCTGAGCCGCCGCCGCGAAGCCGGCGCCCCCACGCCCGCTATTGAGTCTCCTGGCTCTCGTGCGATAGAAGCGCCGGCGCATCCGCCGATCGCGACTCGAGCTTGAGCTTCTCGCCGTCCTCCGAGACGGTCACATCCACGTGCCCGCCGTTGACGAGCTTGCCGAACAACAGTTCCTCGGCGAGCGGCCGTTTGATGTGCTCCTGGATCAGCCGCGCCATCGGCCGCGCCCCCATCTTCGGGTCGTAGCCCCGCTTGGCGATCCAGCGCCGCGCCGCCTCGTCCACCGTGATGGACACCCGTTTGTGCTCGAGCTGTGCCTCGGCCTCGACCAGCAGCTTGTCGACCACGCGCTCGATCGTGTCCGAGTCGAGCGCGCCGAATTGGATCACGGCGTCCAGTCGATTGCGGAACTCCGGTGAGAACAGGCGGCGAATCGCCTCCATGCCGTCGGATGCCGTATCCGACTGGGTGAAACCGATGCTCGGGCGGCTCATCTCGAACGCCCCGGCATTGGTGGTCATGACGATGATCACGTGGCGGAAGTCGGCCTTGCGCCCGTTGTTGTCGGTCAGCGTGCCGTGGTCCATGACCTGCAGCAGCAGGTTGAACACGTCCGGATGCGCTTTCTCGATTTCATCGAGAAGCAATACGCTGTGCGGATGCTTGGTGATGGCCTCGGTCAGCAGGCCGCCCTGATCGAACCCGACATAGCCGGGGGGAGCCCCGATGAGCCGGGATACCGTGTGCCGTTCCATGTACTCGGACATGTCGAAGCGGACGAACTCCACCCCCATGGCGATGGCGAGCTGGCGCGTGACTTCGGTCTTGCCGACGCCGGTGGGGCCCGAGAACAGGAACGAGCCGACGGGCTTGCGCTGGTCGCCGAGGCCCGACCTCGACATCTTGATCGCGGAGGCGAGCGCCTCGATGGCCTTGTCCTGGCCGAAAATCGTGAGCTTCAGGTTGCGCTCGAGATTCTTCAGCACGTCGCGGTCCGACAGGGAGACGTTCTTCGGCGGGATGCGCGCGATGCGCGCCACCACGTTCTCGATGTGGGTCACGGTCACGGAGGGCTCGCGGTTCTCCACCGGCCGCAGCCGCAGATTCGCCCCCGCCTCATCCACCACATCGATCGCCTTGTCGGGCATGTGGCGGTCGTTGATGTGGCGCGCCGCGAGCTCGGCCGCGGCCCGCAGGGCCTCATCCTCGTACTTGATTCCGTGATGCTCCTCGTAGCGCGACTTGAGCCCCCGCAGGATATCGACCGTGTCCTGGATGGAGGGCTCGGTGATGTCGATCTTCTGGAAGCGCCGCGCCAGCGCGTGGTCCTTCTCGAATATCCCGCGATACTCGTTGTAGGTGGTCGAACCGATGCAGCGCAGCTCGCCGTTCGCAAGCGCCGGCTTGATGAGGTTGGAGGCGTCCATGACGCCGCCCGAGGCCGCGCCCGCGCCGATCACGGTGTGGATCTCGTCGATGAACAGAATGGCGCCCGGCTGCTTCTTGACCTCGGCGAGCACGGCCTTCAGCCGCTTCTCGAAATCGCCGCGGTACTTGGTGCCCGCGACCAGCGAACCCATGTCCAGCGAATAGATGGTGGCGTCGAGAAGCACCTCCGGGACCTGGTTCTCCACGATCATGCGCGCGAGCCCCTCGGCGATCGCCGTCTTGCCGACCCCCGCCTCCCCCACGTACAGCGGATTGTTCTTGCGCCGCCGGCAGAGGATCTCGATGGTGCGCTCGACCTCGAGCTTGCGCCCGATCAGGGGGTCGATCTTGCCCTTGCGCGCGGCCTCGTTGAGATTGGTGGCGTATTTCTCCAGGGCGTTGCCGCCGCCGTCGGCATCGCGTTCCGCGTCGCCCGGGGCGCCGCCGCCCTCCTCGCGCTCGCTGCGCTCCTCGCCGCCCGCCTTGGACAGCCCGTGCGCGATGAAATTGACCACGTCGAGCCGCGATACGTCCTGCATGCTGAGCAGATAGGCGGCGTGGGACTGCTTTTCGCTGAATATGGCCACCAGTACATTGGCGACCGTGACCTCCTTCTTGCCGCTCGACTGGACGTGAAACACCGCCCGCTGCAGCACGCGCTGGAAGCCCAGCGTCGGTTGCACGTCGCGATCCTCGCCGGTCGGGAGGCGCGGGGTGGTCTGGTCGATGAACTGTTTGAGCTCCGTTTTGAGCTTGCCGGTATCGGCCCCGCAGGACTTGAGGATCTCGCGCACCTTCGGGGTGTCCACGATCGCGAGCAGCAGATGCTCCACGGTCATGAATTCGTGGCGCGCCTCGCGCGCGCCGGCAAAAGCGTCGTTCAAGCAAAACTCGAGTTCTTGACTAAGCACTGGTTACGCCTCTTCTAGCGTTGCCATCAGCGGGTGCTGATGTTGACGCGCATATGCGATCACTTGAGCCACCTTGGTCTCCGCGATCTCGTAGGTGAAGACCCCGCACACTCCTTTTCCCTTGGTATGGACCTCCAGCATAACCCGGGTAGCCTTGGTGCGGTCCATCGCGAAGAACCGCTGCAGGATGTCCACGACGAATTCCATCGGGGTATAGTCGTCGTTGATGAGCACGACCTGGTAAAGAGGCGGGCGCTTGAGCTTTGGCGCCGATTCCTCGACGACCAAGCCCGTACCTTCCCGCCCGCGTTCAACGTCGCTCATGTCTTTACGGTTTATAGGGCGCGGTTTCGCGGTTTACAAGCGCTGATAAGCAAAAGTACACCGGCGGCGCCACTGTCGCCAATCGGTGTCACTGCACTTTAACAAGGAAAAACAAATGCTTGAGCACGCTAGCGGGTAGTCCTATCATTAATCGATCTGGGCGCTCGGCTTCCTGCCGCGCGCAACCTTGTTTAAGTGACTCGCACGACCTGAAGGTACATGCTGGATACGCGGACGAATGAATGGCTGGCCCGCTTGCAGAGCAACGGTCCCTATGCGGTTTCGATCGCGCTCGCGGTGCTCATCGCGGTCGAGTTCGCGCGCATGGCCGTGGCGCTGGTGGGCGGACACGTGAAGACCCCGGAGCCGGTGATCGCGGCGGCCCCGGCCGGTCATCAGCGTCCTGCAGCAAACGTGCAGACCGTGATCTCGGCCCATCTGTTCGGAGTCGCGGTGGCGGATCCGACCACCCAGGACCCGAACAACGCGCCGCTCTCGAGCGCGAACCTGGTGCTTGCGGGGACCATCGCGACCCAGGACCCCAAGCGCGGGATAGCCATCATCAGCGACGGCGGCCCCTCGAAGGTGTACGCGATCGGAGATAATGTGAACGGGGCCTCCTTGTATTCGGTCTATCTGGACCATGTGATCCTCGATCGGGGCGGAACGCTGGAAACGCTGCTGCTGCCGCGCCTGATCGCGGGCTCGCGGGCGGCTCCGCGGATGTCGCGCCGGATCGGCGCCGATCCGCGCACGCTCGAAGCGGTCAACAACGTGCGCCGCATGGTGCAGGAAGATCCCGGTATCCTCGACCAGGTCATGCGCACCGTGCCCTCGTACGACAACGCCGCGGGGAAGCTGCGCGGCTTTCGCGCCTATCCGGGCAGGAACCGCGCCATTTTCAGCAAACTCGGGCTGCAGCCTGGGGACCTGGTCACGGCAATCAACGGACAGGCGCTGGATGATCCGCAACACAGCCAAGAGGTATTCAATACGATTCAATCCTCCAACACCGTCGGCGTCACCATCGAACGTGGCGGCCAGAAGCAGGAGATCACCCTGAACATCGCCCAGGTGGCCGCGGAAGCCACCCGCGACCTGGAAGGCGACAATCCCGCCGCGCGCGGCGCGCCGAGCGTGGCGGCGCCCCCCGGCGCCCCTCCGCCGGGCGCCATGCCTCCGAATCCAACCGAAGTTCCAAACGAATGAAGAGTCCGATGGTCGAAATGCGCTCGAGCCGGCCAAGCGCTTCATTCACGGGTAGCACATGACGAATTCAATCTCGAGCGATGGCGTATTCCTGCGGCCGACGCGGCGCTGCCTGGCGCTCGCCTGCGCGGTATCGATGCTGATGGCGCCGGCGGCGCGGCCCGCGCCGCCCGGAGCGCCGCAGATGCCCTCGCGCGGACAGCCTGCCCAGGACGGGGCGACCATCACGCCGAATTACAAGGACGCGGACATCAACCAGATCATCCAGGCGGTCGGCGAGGTCACGGGCAAGAACTTCATCATCGACCCGCGCGTGAACGCGAAAGTGACGATGCTGTCGTCCACGCCCATGTCGCCGGAGGCCTTCTACCAGGCATTCCTGTCGGTGCTCCAGGTGTACGGCTATGCCGCGGTTCCGGCGGGCAAGGTCATCAAGATCATCCCCAACACGGACGTGAGGCAGTCCCCGTCGCTCGATCTGCCGCAAAACGTGAGCCCCACCTCGGATGAGATCGTCACCCAGATCATCACCATGAAGAACATCAGCGCGTCGCAGCTCGTGCCGCTGCTGCGCCCGTTGATTCCTCAACAGGGGCATCTCGCCGCTTACCAGGCCGGCAACATGCTGATCATCTCGGATCGGGCCAGCAACGTGTCGCGCATCATGAAGATCGTCGAGCGCATGGATGAGAGCGGCGACGAGCCCATCGAGGTCATCCCGCTGCACAATGCGAGCGCCTCGGAAGTGGTCCGCACCCTCAATCAGCTGAACCAGGGCGCCGGCGCAGCCGAAGGCGGCCCTCCCGTCAAGATGGTCGCCGACGAGCGCACCAACAGCGTGCTGGTGAGCGGCGAGAAATCGCTGCGCTTGAGGCAAAAGGCGTTGATTCTCGATCTGGACACCCCTCGGGCCGGGAACGGCGACACCGAGGTGCGTTATCTGCTGTACGCAGACGCCGAGAAGCTCGCTGACAAGCTGAAAGGTCAGGCCTCCGCCACTTCCAAGGCCCAGAACGGCCCGCAGGGCACGGGCGGCGGCGCCGCGGCGGCCCCTTCGGCGAGTGGCGGCGGCGGATCGAACGTCGATGCGAGCGTCACGATCTGGGCCGATGTGCCGACCAACGCGCTCATCATGACCGCGCCGCCGAAGATCATGAAGAACCTCATGGCGGTCATCGACAAGCTCGACATCCGCCGGGCACAAGTGGAGGTCGAGGCGTTGATCGTCGAGGTGGATGTCAACAAGAGCGCCAATATCGGGGTGCAATGGCTCCTGGACGGAGGCTCCTCGCTCGGCTACGGCATCACCAATTTCCCGGGCAGCAGCGGATCGAGCATCGTCGACATCGCCGCAGCCGCCCTGGGCGGGGTGAGTGGATTGACCAGCAGCACCAGCGCGACGAACACCAGCGCCACCACCGGCACCACGGGCGCGTCGGCCGCCTCGAGCCTCTCCTCGGTGATTCCGACCGGAGCGACGTTCGCGGTCGGCACGTACAACTCCAACACGGGCAAGGGGTTGGCGGCGATCATCCAGGCAATCCGCAGCGATGGGGCCAGCAACATCATCTCCACGCCCCGCGTGATCACCATGAACAACGAGGAAGCGGAGGTGAAGGTCACGCAGGAGATCCCGCTCATCACCGGCCAGTACACGAGCTCCACCGCGGCCGTGAACGGCACCACGAGTCCGTTCGAGACCATCCAGCGCGAGGAGGTCGGCACCATCCTCAAGGTCACCCCGCACATCAGCGAGGGCGATGTGATCCAGTTGAAGATCGAGCAGGAGGACTCCTCGCCGGGCGCCAAGCTCGCCGACTCCGCAGACATCTCGACCAACAAGCGCTCCATCAAGACCACCATTTTGATCGAGGACGGGGGCATCATCGTGCTCGGCGGCCTGATGCAGGACACCGTGACCGAGAGCGAGGACCGGGTGCCCGTGCTCGGCGCGATTCCGCTTCTCGGCAACCTGTTCAAGTCGCGCTCGGGATCCCGCCAGAAGAGCAACCTGCTGGTCTTTCTGCGCCCGAAGATCCTGCGCGATCAGGCGGCGACCGAGGCGGTGAGCGCCCAGAAGTACAACGAGATCCGCGATCAGGAGCGGTCGCTGCACAAGGGCAAGATCACCCTGCTGCCGGGCGAGAAGCAGCCGTCGATTCCGCCCGTCCACGACCAGCAGGGCGGCGCCTATCCGAACGGGACCCATGTCATCGTGGCACCGGCGCCGCAGCCGGTGTCGGGCGCCCAGCCGCCGCCCTCGGGACAGATCGTGCCGCCCCCGCAGCCCGCGCCGCCGAGCTCGCAGCCGGCCCCCGCGACGCAGCCGGCGCCGACCGCCCAGCCGGCGCCCGCCCCCCGCACGGCACCCGCGCCCCAGCCGGTACCGCCGCAATGAACGCCGAACTCGAACAGCCGGTCGAGCAGCGCAAGCTATCCTTCCCCTTCGCCAAGCGCCACGGCGTGCTGGTCCGGGGGATCTCGGACCAGCTCGCCGACACGGTGTGCCGCCCGGGCGTCACCCCGCAGGCGCTCGCCGAGGTGCGGCGTTTCGTCGGCGTCCCGCTGAAGCTCGAGCGGGTGTCGGCCGAGAGGTTCGACGCGCTGCTGCGCATCGCCTACGAGGCCGGATCCGGCGCGACGATGCAGATGCTCGAGGGATTGGACGAGAACACCGACCTCGCCCACCTCGCCGAGGACATTCCCGAATCCTCGGATCTGCTCGAAAGCGACGACGAGGCGCCGATCATCCGGCTGATCAATGCCCTGTTGACGCAGGCGGTCAAGGAGAACGCCTCGGACATCCATATCGAGCCCTACGAGAACCGGCTGGTCATCCGCTTCCGCGTCGACGGCGTGTTGCGCGAGGTCCTGCAGACCAAGCGGGCAGTCGCACCTCTGGTGGTATCGCGCATCAAGGTCATGTCGAAGCTCGACATCGCCGAGCGGCGTCTGCCGCAGGACGGCAGAATCTCGCTGCGCATCGCCGGGCGCGCCGTGGACGTACGCGTCTCGACGCTCCCCTCGGGGCACGGCGAGCGCGTGGTGCTGCGTCTGCTCGACAAGCAGGCCGGCCGGATCGAGCTCACCTCGCTTGGCATGGATCCCAAGACCCAGGACACCATGGATGAGATCATCCACAAGCCCCACGGCATCATTCTGGTGACCGGGCCCACCGGGTCGGGCAAATCCACCACGCTGTACGCTTCGCTGGAGCGCATCAACGACAATACGCGCAACATCATGACCGTCGAGGACCCGATCGAGTATTACATCGACGGCATCGGCCAGACCCAGGTGAACACCAAGGTCGAGATGACCTTCGCGCGGGGCCTGCGTGCGATCCTGCGCCAGGACCCCGATGTGGTGATGATCGGCGAAATTCGCGACCTCGAGACCGCCCAGATCGCCGTGCAGGCGAGCTTGACCGGGCATCTGGTGCTGTCCACCCTGCATACCAACACCGCGGTGGGCGCCGTGACGCGCCTCCGTGACATGGGCATCGAGCCCTTCCTGCTCTCATCGAGCTTGATCGGCGTGCTGGCGCAGCGCCTGGTGCGCGTGCTGAATCCGGACTCCCGCGAACCGTTCATGGCGGGAGAATACGAACGGCGGCTGTTGAATCTCGAACCCAAGGACGGACCGGTCCAGCTCTATCGCCCCAGCACCGAGCCGGGCATGGGCTACCGGGGCCGGACCGGCATCTACGAGCTCATCGCCGTCGACGACCACATGCGCACCATGATCCACGATGGATCCTCCGAACAGGATCTGGAGCGTTACGCCAGATTGTCCAGCCCCGGCATCCGCGACGACGGCCGGCGCAAGGTGATGGCGGGAGAGACCACCCTGGAAGAAGTTCTGCGCGTCACCCGCGAGGACTAGCATGGGCGCATTCGAATACGTCGCCCTCGATGCCCAGGGACGCGAGCGCAAGGGGCTGATCGAAGGCGACACGCCGAAGCACGTGAGGCAGCTGTTGCGCGAGAAGCAGCTCCTGCCGATGGAAATCCAGGAGGCCGCCCAGCGCGAGCATCGAAACATGGGCAAGCGGCGCCCGTTCATGCGCCGCGGGCTGTCGACGCTCGATCTCGCCCTCCTGACCCGCCAGCTCGCGACGCTGTTGCGTTCCGGGCTGCCGCTCGAGGAGACTCTGCAGGCCGTCGCCGAGCAGACCGAAAAGCTCCGCGTGCAGCGGATCATCCTCGGGGTGCGCAGCAAGGTGGTGGAGGGCCATCCGCTGGCCGACGGGCTGCGCGACTTCCCCCAGGCTTTCCCCGAAATCTATCGCGCCACCGTGTCCGCGGGCGAACAATCCGGCAAGCTCGATTCGGTGCTCGAGCGCCTCGCCGACTATACGGAGTCGCGGCAGGTGATGGGCCAGCAGGTCAGCAACGCGCTGGTCTACCCGATCGTGCTGCTGATCCTGTGCTTTGCGATCGTCTCGTTCCTGCTCGCCTACGTGGTGCCGCAGGTGGTGGCGGTGTTCGAGTCCGGCCACCAGGAGCTGCCGCTCGCGACCCGCATCCTGATCGGCATGAGCGATCTGATACGCCATTATTGGTTCTACGGTCTCATCGTGATCGCGGCCGCGGTGTGGGGGTTCCTGCGCTGGGTCAGGGCGCCGGAGGCCCGGCTGAAGGTCGATCGGACGCTGTTGCGCACCCCGCTGGTCGGCAAGCTCATCCGCGGCCTGAACACCGGGCGGTTCTCCCGCACCTTCAGCATTCTCACCGCGAGCGCCGTGCCGGTGCTCGACGCGCTGCGAATCTCGGCGGAGGTGGTCAGCAACATGCCGATGCGCCAGGCGGTGGAGGAAGCCGCGCTTCGCGTCCGTGAGGGCGCACCCATCGGCAAGTCGCTGGCGGCGCGGAAACTTTTTCCGCCCATGATGATCCACCTGATATCGAGCGGCGAGAGCAGCGGCGAGCTCGAAAAGATGCTCGAGCGTGCCGCCAGCAATCAGGAGCGGGAAATGGACGGCCTGCTGTCCACCATGACGAATCTTCTCGGTCCGTTCATGGTGGTGTTCATGGGCGCCATCGTCATGTTCATAGTAATCGCGCTGCTTCTGCCGATTTTCCAGCTAAATGATCTGGTGAAATAAAAGAGTGCGCATCAGGCTATTGCTCTTGAGGCGTCTTTCCGTTTATAAACCGCGCGTGGTCGATGGGAAGCCGTTGCAGCATGAGCGAGAAACCCGAGTCTGATGAGTTCGAGGAGGAGGACGCGGAAGATGCCGCGCCCGTGGACGACGTCGACGTGGACCACATCATGCGCGATGTCGAGTCGCAGCGCCGGCGGGCCCCCAAGGGCGCCGAGCCGGCGTGGCGGCGGCTCGAACGCGTCATGGAAGAGCGGCGAACGGCCGAACTGTTGAGCGATTTCGACGATTACGAGATCGGGGACGAATCCGCCGATTCCGACGAAGAGCCCGACGGAAAAGCCGTCCGCAAGAAGAAAAAGCACCGCTGAAGGCCCCCGCGGTCGCAGAATTCCCCGGACGGCGCCGCAGAACACCCGTGATCACCGTATTCACCGAAGAGCATTTGCTGCGCAACGCCAAGACGGAGTTGTACGGCGGCCGGCTGGTGCCTCCCCACGAGTGCCCGGAGCGCGCCGCGATGGTCCTCGAGCAGGTGCGCGCCGTCGGGCTTGGCGAGGTCGTGGCGCCCTCCCGCTTCGGCCTCGCGCCCGTCCTTAAGGTGCACGACGCGGGCTTCGTGGAATTCCTGAAGAGCGCGTGGTCCGACTGGACCGCGGCAGGCAATCTCGGCGAGGCGATTCCGGACTGCTGGCCGGCGCGCCGCATGTCGCAGCGCTGCCCGGAGGGGATCGCGGGAAAGCTCGGCTACTACGCCATGGCGGGCGAGACCTCGATCAGCGCCGGGACCTGGGAGGCGGCCCGGGCCGCCGCCGATGTCGCGGTGACG
Source organism: uncultured Gammaproteobacteria bacterium (assembly GCA_963736185.1). Lineage (GTDB taxonomy): Bacteria > Pseudomonadota > Gammaproteobacteria > Steroidobacterales > Steroidobacteraceae > Bog-1198. The sequence continues at coordinate 38,730 of CAVTNZ010000057.1, forward strand.
GCGGCCAGCCACGTCGAGAAAGGCGCGCGCTCGGCTTTCGCGCTCTGCCGACCGCCGGGTCACCACGCGGCGCGCGACCTCTACGGCGGCTACTGCTTCTTGAACAATGCGGCCATCGCGGCCCAGTTCCTGCGCGACCGGGGCGCCGATCGCATCGCCATCCTGGACGTGGACTTCCATCACGGCAACGGCACCCAGGATATCTTCTACGACCGGCCCGATGTCCTGTATGTCTCCCTGCACGGCGATCCGGCGCATGCATTCCCTTACTTCTCGGGCTACGCGGACGAAACCGGGTCGGGCGCCGGGACCGGCTGCACCATGAATCTGCCGCTGCTCCCGGGCTCCGGATTCGCGCTCTGGTCGCAGGCGCTCGCGAGCGCGCTCGGGCGCATCCGCGGGTTCGCCCCCGATGCCCTGGTGGTGTCGCTCGGCGTGGATACCTTCGAGCACGATCCGATCAGCTTCTTCCGGCTCAAATCCGAGGATTTCTCCACTTATGGGCGCATGATCGGCGCGGGCAAGTGGCCGACGCTGTTTGTGTTCGAGGGCGGCTACGCGGTCGCCGATGTCGGGGTGAACGCGGTGAACGTGCTGACGGGGTTCGAAGAGGCCTGATCCGACCGCGCGGGATCGCGGGACCCCTACCGTAAGTGCGCGCCCCTAGTGAAAATTCCGCGATTCCACCATCAGTTCGCCGAGCAGCGCCGAGAGATTGACGAGGCGCCGCGCGATCACGTGCAGCACGTCGCCTTCGCGCTGTAGCTGACCGCGCACCTCGAGCAGCCGCGATTCGAGCAGCGGCGCGCGCTGCTCATCGGCCACCCGTTTCCAGACGATCAGATTCACGTAGCCCACCTCGTCCTCCAGGGTGATGAAGGTGACGCCGCTGGCGCTGCCCGGCCGCTGGCGCGTGATGACGAGGCCGGCCGTGGTGACCCAACGGCCGGTGGGGAGGCCCCAAAGCGCCTGGGTATCGATCACGCCGCGCTTCTCGAGCCTGTCGCGCACGAGCGCGAGGGGATGGCGCCGCAGCGTGAGCCCGAGGCTCGCGTAATCGGCGACGATGTCATGGCCCTCGCGCGGCGCGCGCAACAACGGGATGCCCTCCGGGCCCTGGGTACCCGCCGGCAGCAGGGGCAATGGCCGCTCCACCCCGCTCACCTGCCACACGGCGCGATAGCGATGCCCGCTGAGACGCGCCAGCGCATCGCCCGCGGCGAGCGCCTCGAGATCGCGGCGATCGAGCGCCGCGCGCCCGGCAAGATCCTCGAGGTTTTCGAACGGATGCGCCATGCGCGCCGCGAGCAATCGCCGGGCACCCTCCTCCGATAGATGCTTCACCAGCCGCAGCCCCAGGCGCAGCGCCGGCCGGCCGGCGTCGCAGCGCTCGAGCGTGCAGTCCCATTCGCTCACCGTCGCATCCGCCGCACGCACCTCGACGCCGTGCGAGCGCGCGTCGCGCACCAGTTGAGCCGGCGCATAAAACCCCATGGGCTGGCTGTTGATGAGCGCCGCGCAAAACGCCGCGGGCTCGTGCGCCTTGAGCCAGGCGGAGGTGTAGACCAGGAGGGCGAAACTGGCGGCGTGGGATTCAGGAAATCCGTATTCCCCGAACCCCAAAATCTGATTGAAGATCTGATTCGCGAAGCTCTCCTCGTAGCCGCGCTCGCGCATGCCGTCGATCAACTGGCGCTGGAAGGGCTCGAGGCCGCCCTTGCGCTTCCACGCCGCCATGGCGCGCCGCAGGGCGTCGGCCTGGCCGGCCGAGAAGCCGGCCGCGACGATCGACAAACGCATGACCTGCTCTTGAAAGATGGGCACGCCCAAGGTGCGCCTCAGCACCTCCTCGACTTCCCTGCTCGGATAGCTCACCGCCTCCTCGCCGCTGCGGCGGCGCAGGTACGGATGCACCATCTCGCCCTGGATCGGCCCGGGACGCACGATCGCCACTTCGATCACGAGATCGTAGAAATTGCGCGGCCGCAGGCGCGGCAGCATGGCCATTTGCGCGCGCGATTCGATTTGGAACACGCCGGCGGTGTCGGCGCGGCAGATCATGTCGTACACCGCCGGATCCTCGACCGGCACCGTGGCGAGCGTGAGAGGTCCCGCCTCGCCCGACGCGCGGCCGAAGTCGTTGATCAGTCCGAACGCCCGGCGGATGGCGCTCAGCATGCCGAGTCCCAGCACATCCACCTTGAGCAGTCCCAGGGCGTCGAGATCGTCCTTGTCCCACTCGATGACGGTGCGCTCCGGCATCGCGGCATTCTCGATGGGGACGAGCTCGTCCAGCCGCCCGCGGGCGATGACGAAGCCGCCGACGTGCTGCGAAAGATGCCGGGGAAAGCCCAGGATTTCGGCGCTCATCGTCATGAGACGGAGAACCCTGGGATCCTGCGGATCGAATCCCGCCGCACGGATGCGCTCGGGGTCGATGCGCTGGCCATCCCACCATTGCATGCCGCCGGCCAGCCGGTCGACTTCGTCGAGATCGTAGCCGAGCGCCTTGCCCACGTCGCGAAGGGCGCTGCGCGGGCGGTAGCAGATGACGGTCGCCGCCAACGCGGCGCGCTCCCGGCCGTACTTGCGGTAGATGTACTGAATCACCTCCTCGCGCCGCTCGTGCTCGAAGTCCACGTCGATATCGGGAGGCTCGTTACGCTCCTTGGAGATGAAGCGTTCGAACAGCATCGACATGCGCGAAGGATCCACCTCGGTGATCTCGAGGCAGTAGCACACCGTCGAATTGGCGGCCGAGCCGCGGCCCTGGCAGAGAATGTTCTGCGAGCGGGCATACTGGACCACGTCGTGCACGGTGAGGAAGAAAGGCTCGAACTTGAGCTCGGCGATGAGCGCGAGCTCGTGCTCGATCCCCTCGCGAACGGCGGCGGGCGCTCCAGCCGGCCAGCGCCTGGCGCAGCCCCGTTCCGTCAAGCGGCGCAGATGGCTGGTCGGCGTCTCCCCCGGGGGCACGATCTCCTCGGGATACTCGTAGCGCAGCTCGTCGAGCTTGAACACGCAGCGCTCGGCCACGCTCAAGGTTTGCTCGAGAAGCGCGGGCGGATACAGCTCCTTCAGGCGCGGCAGCGGCCGCAAATGACGCTCGCCGTTCGGATGAAGCCGGGTGCCCGCCTCGCCGAGCGGGACCTTGAGGCGGATCGCGGTCAGCACATCCTGCAGCGCGCGGCGGCCGCGCCGGTGCATGTGCACGTCGCCGGCGGCGACCCGCGGGAGATCGAGGGTCCTGCCCAGCGCCTCGAGGAGCTGCAGACGGCGCGCATCGAAGCCGCCGGTGAGGAGCTCGACGCCGATCCATAAACGCCCCGCAAATCTATCCCGCAGCCAGCGGCCGTCGCTTTCCTGCCGGGACAGGGGAATGCGCGTCCCCGGCGGCAGCCATAGAATCAGACATCCGTCGAGAGCGTTCTCGAGGTCCGGGCGCCCGAGCCGGTAGCTGCCTTTGGCGCCGGCGCGACGCGCGCGGCTGATCAGACGGCAGAGCGCGCCATAGGAGGCCCGATCGGTGGCAAGCGCGACCAGCTTGAGCTCGTGGGAGCCGGGTCCGGGTGCGGCGCTGACCGGCTCGGCGCCGCACCTGAGCTCCGCGCCGATGATGAGAGGCAGATCGCATCGCCTGGCCTCGGTGTGCGCGCGCACCACCCCGGCCAGCGAGCACTCATCGGTCAGGGCGAGCGCCCGATAGCCGAGCGCCTTGGCTTGCGCGACCAGCTCCTCCGGCTGCGAGGCGCCCCGCAGGAACGAGAAATTGCTCAACGCATGCAGCTCCGCGTACATCCGGCAGCCTCAAGCGAACACACCGTGCACATACCAGCACTGGGATCGCCGCTCCTGAAAAATCCACAGCCGGGCGCCGCCCGGTCTGACGAACGATGTAGTAATCGCGCGCCACATCCCTGCCGTCCCACCAGCCGCTCTCGATGCGCTCGGGACCTTGCTCGAGCATCGAGCGGTTTCGATGCAGCTCAACGATGTCCGCATCGGAGAGTCGCGCCGGCTCGTGCAACAGCCACACGGGCCGGGGCATCTCGGGAGCATCGTCCCGCCGATGAGCCGGCCGGCGCGGCGCAGTCCGCAGTGCATGCACGCGTTGCCACGCCGCTTCGGGGCGATGCTCGGGCACGGGGCAAATGCCATAGACCGACTGCTCACCCAGCCGGGCGCGCAGACGTTCCACCAGCTGCGGCGCCGTGTCGCGGCCGCCGACGCCGCCCAGGCAGGCGAACACATCGAGAGAACCGGCCGAGAGCGGCTGCAGCCGGCCGGAGCGAAGCTCCAGGGAGAGGACCGGAGCGGCGAGTTCGAGCCGCGACAGCTTCTGCATCGAGACATCCGCCAAACGCACGGGGTCGCCCGTGACGCTCGCCAATCCCAGTCGAACCCGGGTGGAGGGCCCGATACGATGCTTGAGCTTCAGCTCCAGCGCCTGCACGCCGGCCTGCCGCTCCCGC
>CAVTNZ010000058.1:0-6283 GCA_963736185.1 uncultured Gammaproteobacteria bacterium
GTCGCGCAGCTTCGCCACGAACTCGACCTCGATCAATCGGCCGTACAGATCGCCGTTGAAATCGAACACATGGACCTCGAGCAGGGGCTCGGTCCCGTTCACGGTCGGACGGGTCCCCAAGCTCGCTACGCCGTTCCGCGCGCCGGCCCCGATCCCATACACACGCACGGCCAAGATGCCCCAGGTCGGCGATTTGCGCCGCATCAGGTGCAGGTTTGCCGTGGGGAACCCGAGCGTGCGTCCGAGCTCCCTGCCGTGGGCGACGTGGCCCATCATCCGGTAGGGGCGGCCGAGAAAGCGCGCGGCGCCCGGATAATCGGCACATTCCAAACGCTCGCGCACGACCGTGCTGGAAACCCGCACCCCGTCGAGCACGAAGGGGGGGACCTGATCCACCCCGAAGCCCCGCTCGCGGCCCGCGGCCTTCAGACTTTCGATCGTGCCGCACGCCTTGCTGCCGTAGCGAAAATCGTCACCCACCACCACGTGGCGCGCTCCGAGGCCGCCCACGATCAACTGGTCCACGAACGATTCAGGACTCATGCGGCGCATGCGCTCATTGAACGGCAATGTGACCAACCGATCCACCTCGAGCGCCGATAGCGCCGCGAATTTCTCGCGCCAGCGGGTGAGCCGCGCCGGCGCGGCGTCGGGATCGATGAATTCCTTGGAGCTCGGCTCGAACACCAGCACGGTGGACGGAGCGCCGAGCTCGGCCGCGCGCCGCTTCAACGCGCGGATCATCTGCTGATGGCCGAGATGCACGCCATCGTAATTTCCCACGGTGAGAACGCAGCCCCGGTGGGCTTTGGAGACACTGTTGAGACCGCGCACTAGTTCCATGGCGAAAGCCCGTCATTATACGCATCTCGCCCGGCGCACCCGGGCCGAAATCGCACCGCGGCGACGCGAAGCCCGGCGGAGGGCGCATTGACAATGATGCGCCCGAGCCGGAGAATGTGCGGCTCTTTTGGGGGCGCCTGTCGACCCTCATGGCCTCGAGGAGTCTACGCTTGGCGAATACGAAATCTGCTGAAAAGGCGGCCCGACAGTCCACCGTGCATCGCGCCCGCAACGATGCGCTGACCTCGCGTCTGCGCAGCGCCATCCGCAAGGCGACGCTGGCGCTCAAGGCCGGAAAACACGACGATGCGGCCGCCGCGCTCGCCGCTGCCACCCCCATCATCGACAGCATGGTCAACAAGGGCATCATTCACCGCAACAAGGCCGCCCGCCACAAGAGCCGCCTGACCAAGCAGGTCCGCGCGCTGGCGGCGAAGTAGCCCGACCCGCGCTGGCTCAGGCCACGTGCGCCGCCGCCTCCGCCGCGCCGGCGGCGGGACGGGGATGCTCCTCGAGATAGCGCATCACCGACTGCTTGAGCTCATCGGTTCCTTCACCGGTCGCGCCTGAAATCATCAGCACGGGACCCTTCCAGCGGAGCCTACGCACGATTTCCTTGGCGCGCCGTTTAGCCTCGGCCGGCTCCAACAAATCGATCTTGTTGATGACGAGCCACCGCTCCTTCGCGGCGAGGTCGGCCGCGAATTTCTTGAGTTCGGCGACGATGGTGCGTGCGTCCTTGACGGGATCCGCCTCGGGATCGGGCGGGGAAATATCGATCAGATGCAGAAGAATACGGGTGCGCTGCAGGTGCTTCAGGAAGCGGATGCCGAGGCCCGCGCCTTCCGCGGCGCCCTCGATCAACCCCGGGATATCCGCCATGACGAAGCTGCGTCCAGGCCCCGCGCTGACCACCCCCAAATTCGGGTGCAGCGTCGTGAACGGATAATCCGCGACCTTCGGTCGCGCGGCGGAGACTGCCCGAATCAGGGTCGATTTCCCCGCATTCGGCAGGCCCAACAGGCCAACGTCGGCAATCAGCTTGAGCTCCAGGCCCAGCTCGCGCTGTTCGCCCGGGAGCCCGAGGCCGGCCTTTCTCGGGGTGCGATTGGTGCTCGACTTGAACCGCGTGTTGCCCCAGCCGCCCTTACCGCCCTTGGCGACCAGCAGCGTCTGGCCTTCGACCATGAGGTCACCCAGCTGCTCGCCGGTGGCCAGATCCGTGACGACCGTGCCCACCGGCACGGAGACATAGGTGTCATCGCCCCCGTGCCCGGTGCAATCGTTGCCGCTGCCGCCCTCGCCGTTCTGACCCCGATAGGTGCGGGCAATGCGAAAGTCCGCGAGCGTATTCATCCCTTCCACAGCCCTTAAGTAGACGCTGCCGCCGAGTCCGCCGTCGCCGCCGTCCGGGCCCCCGAAGGGCACGAACTTTTCGCGCCTGAAGCTGACGCAACCGCGCCCACCGTTGCCGGCTTGCACTTTGAGCTTGGCTTCGTCGATGAATTTCATGGGTTGGGAACCGCCAAAACTAAAAAGGGGAGCAGGATTGCCCTGCCCCCCCTTCGATGTCTAGCGAGCGCACAGGCCCGCCGCGGCGTTTATTTGGTGACGACGTTGACGTACGTGTGACCTTCGGCGCCCTTGATGCGAAACTCCACCACGCCGTGGGAGGTGGCGAACAAGGTGTGGTCCGTGCCCATGCCGACATTCACGCCGGCGCGATACTGGGTGCCGCGCTGACGGATGAGTATGTTGCCGGCGAGGACATCTTCGCCGCCGAACTTCTTGACGCCCAAACGCTTGGAATGCGAGTCGCGGCCGTTACGAGTACTGCCGCCGGCTTTTTTATGTGCCATGTAGGTATCTCCTTCGGAATCTTAAGCGACGATCGACGTGATCTTCACGTCGGTATAGGGCTGCCGATGGGTCTTCTCGCGCTTGTAGTGCTTGCGCCGGCGAAATTTGACGATGCGCACCTTGTCGCCCTTGCCATGCGACTCGACCGTCGCTGTCACCTTGGCAGCTTCGATGTAAGGGGCACCCAACCTCACGCTGGAGCCGGCGCCGACCAACAGCACCTGGTTGAATTCGACGCTTGCGCCCTGGTCGGCGGCGAGCTTCTCGATGCGCACAACCGCACCTTCTTGGACGCGGTATTGCTTCCCGCCCGTGGCAATCACGGCATACATGTTTGACGACTCCAGCTGGGCGAGCCTCGGGGGCCCGCAAAAGAGCCGGGAATTGTACGGTGGAGGCGCAAATTGGTCAAATAACCCTACGGCCCCTACGGCGGATACCCGGACAGCCCAGCGACCTACTTTTAGGTGCAGTGCGGTGCACCGATTCCACCCATTTCATCAACGATCTCGAAGACCCCGCGGACGCACGCGCCGCACGGCCGAAACCCGCCGCTCGAGTGGATCCTGGGTGGCTCACCGGACTCTTCTCGATGGAGGCGCCGGTGATGCTCACCCAACAGGAACGGCAGTCGATGGAACTCGGCGGTGACACCGCGTGTACGCCGTGGCGCGGCGTGCAGCGCGCCGTCTGCACCGCCTCGGCGTGCGACCGGATCGAACCTTGCCATGAACGACTCCTCGTCACGACACACGCTTTCTTAGTTAACATTTTGCGCCGCTACCGGGCTTTTCAGATGTCCGTTGACCCCAGTCGCGGCTTTCTTAGGTACCATGGTGCATTGAGCCAGGCCTTCCATGACACTTGAACAAATACGCGAACTTGTAACCGCCGATTTCGAGGCGGTCGACCGGGTCATCAAACATCGGCTCTACAGCCCCGTCACCCTCGTCAACCGGGTGGCGAACTACATCATTTATGCGGGCGGAAAGCGCCTACGGCCGCTGCTCGTGCTGCTCGCCGCGCGAGCCTGCGGACACGACGGGGAACAGCATATCGAAGCGGCGGCGATCATTGAGTTCATTCACACCGCCACCCTCCTGCACGACGATGTGGTCGATGGGTCGTCCCTGCGGCGGGGCACCAAGACCGCCAACGAGGAGTTCGGCAATGCGCCCAGCGTCCTGGTCGGAGACTTCCTCTATTCACGCGCCTTTCAGATGATGGTCAAGCTCGACCGCATGCCCATCATGGACATCATGGCCGACGCCACCAACGCCATCGCGGAGGGCGAGGTGTTGCAGCTCATGAACGCGCGCGACCCGAATACCAGCGAGGCCCGCTACCTCGACGTGATTCACCGCAAGACCGCGAGGCTGTTCCAGGCGGGTGCCCAGATCGGCGCCGTTTTGAGCGACGTCTCCCCCATCGTGGAGGAGTCGCTCGCCCGGTTCGGGAAGCATATCGGCACCGCCTTTCAGCTGGTCGACGACGCCCTCGACTACCAGGCGGACGAACTCAGCCTCGGCAAGCACCTCGGAGACGACCTGGCCGAGGGCAAGCCCACCCTCCCCCTCATATATGCCCTGCAGCACGGCAACGACACCCAGCGCGCCATGATCCGCGAAGCCATCCAGGAAGGCGGACTGAAACATTTGGGGGAAATCACCCAAGCCGTTGCAAGCCTCGGGGGCCTTGCGTACACTGCCCGGCTCGCGCAATGCGAGGTAGATCAGGCTCTTGCTGCACTTGCTCCCCTTCCCGAATCCAGATTCAAAGAAGGATTGAGCGAACTGGCCAAGTTCGCCGTGGCACGCAAGCACTGATGGATCGCGATTTCGGGGTGTAGCTCAGCCTGGTAGAGCACTACGTTCGGGACGTAGGAGTCGCAGGTTCAAATCCTGTCACCCCGACCAATAAAATCAATTAGTTATGGAATTTTGACACCCAACAGTTAGCAGCTATGTTGGTTTCCAAGTCCACCGCAAGTCCACGACAGTCAGATTGGGGTTTGTGTTTTCGTTGCGCTCCGACTCGGAGCAGCCCACTCGCGCCGGCTGCTGCGCCCCCCAGGTAGATGCGCCCGGCCCACTTCGATTTGCCTCGCGAACCGTCCGCCAATGCTAGCGGAGCAGGCGCGCGAACATCTGCAACGGGTCTTGGTCGAGGCAACGGGCGATCTCGATGAACTCCAGAAGGTCAACCCGGCGCTCGCCAGCCTCGATCTTCCAGACGAACGAGTTTGAGCGCTTGAGCTTGTTGGCGAGTTGCCGCTGAGTAAGGCCGGCCGCTCTCCGGGCTTGGACGATCGTAGTTACTAGCGCACGGTGCTGTGCGCTCCGAAGGTGTTTCAAACGGCCGCCCCCAAATTGGAGGCACCCACATAATCACGGCTCTTCTGTGCCTCCGTTTTGGTCGCACTCAGAAATGTGCACTAAATCTCGGACTAACCTCTGATAACAGGAAGGGGTGCACGGAACGATGAGTTCCCCTGGTGTTAACTGCGTGCGGCCGAATCTCAATGGAGAAAGTCGTGTTACGGAAAACGCATCAGTACGTGGCGATAATGATGGGCAGCTTTCTGCTTTGGGGTTGCGGCGGCGGGGACAATAATGCCCTCCCCGAAGGAAGCGGGAACGCTGGCGAAACATATACACAAGCGCTTGCCGGTTTTTGGAGCGGAACCGACGCCGGCACGGGTCTGGCGATCAACGGAATTATTGATGAGAGCGGAGACTTTCACTTCGTCCGGGCGGACGGAGTGCAGTACGTCGGAACGGCCACGGCGACCAGCGATTCAATCAGCGCGAACTTCGACGGGTATCAACCGGTCGGGCAGACTTTCAGCGACGGGTCCACATATGGATCGGGATCAATATCTGGCTCAATGCCGGGAAAGCGTATTTCGATGCAATTGACAGATCAATTTGTAACTGCCAAAGGTGGCTCAACGAGCGGGTCCGTATCCCTGGCGTTTAACCAGTGGTCGTATGTCGGTGTGGGCGGAGCCTCACTAGCCACCGTCAGCGGGAACTATACCGATCAGTCCTCCGGTGATGTCGTTTCAATCACGAGCGCGGGTGATGTAACTTGGCAAGACGCGACGACGGGATGCGTTGGCAACGGAACTATCGCTGTGACTGATCCGAATAACAGCGTCTACCAAGTACAATTTTCTTACGAGGACTGCCAAGGGCAGTACGCGAGCCTCAATGGAGGACAGTTTACCGGCCTTGCAGCCCTCAATACATCCGTGAATCCCATGCAGGCGATCGTCGCCGTGACAGGACAGGCCGCGGGGCAACCGATGTATGCACTGTCATTTACCCTGAATCGCAACTAGCTTGGAGGAACAATGGAACGCTCCCTTCTAATCGCCGTTGTCGCACTCATTAGCGCAGGGTGCGCGGCTCACTTCGAACGAGCCATGACAGAAGACTTGAATCAATTTGTCGGAAAAGATATTCATGTCGCCATTTCTGAACTGGGTTATCCCGGAAGAGAGGAAACGATAGCGGGCGATCATATATTCCGATGGGGAATTAACATGGGGTCGGCTTCCATGGGTTCATCGACCGGG
>CAVTNZ010000059.1:0-9551 GCA_963736185.1 uncultured Gammaproteobacteria bacterium
GCAGCGGCCTGACGACCCGGCGGGCAACGGCGCCGCCGCCGCGTCCGCCGTCTTTGGCTATCCGCGTGTCGGGGCCGATTAAAACCGGCACGCCGGCTGTTCGCGATCCGTTGCGTGCGACCCTGGTAGACTTAAAGGGTCAACTGCCGCACCGGGATCTTTGTTGGCGCCTTCGAATAATAATCTGCCGCCAGAGCCCGGCGCCCCCGGGCGTGGTGGAGAAGACGTCTCATCTGCGAAACGGCGGGGCCGATGGATCGCCGTCGGCGCGGCGTTTGCAGGTTACGCACTGCTCTCGCAGTACAGCGCCTCGTCCGACAAACCGCACGCCAGGAGCTTGGGCGCCGCCCTATCCATAGGCCCGGTATTGTTGATCGCGCTTGCGATGCTGTGGCTTTGGAGATGGCGTTTCGCGGCGCTGCTCATCGCTATGTTGTCGGGCGTGCTCTTGTATCTCGAGTGGCCGTTCATCCAGAGCCACTACGAATGGTCGGACCTCGCGCAGCAATGCGGCATCTATGGGCTGGTCGCGCTTTTCTTTGCTCGCTCGTTGTTCGGCGGCCGTGTTCCCGTTTGCGGACAATTGGCTCACCAAATGTACGGCGCGCTGACGCCGGATGAGCTTGTCTACATGCGCCGGGCCACCGTGGCATGGGGGGCTTTTTATTTTTTGCTGGCGGGGGCGATCCTGGTCTTGTTCTTCGTCGTGCCGCTACGAATCTGGTCCGTATTCACCAATTTCGTGACCTGGGGGCTCATGGTATTGGCAGGCTTCGTGGACCACGTGCTGCGGCGGCTGCTTTTGCCGCGGCATCGGGAGGGCGGAATCCTCACGCTCATCCGGCGAGCGCTCACCACCTAGGCCGCGCAGGGCTATCAGGGCCGGATCGGATGGGTGCTCGCGTGACGTTCGAAAGCCACCGCTTCGCGAAATACATGCGCATGCAATTCGGCGACGCGGCCGGGGGTCGCCGCATATCCTCCCGCCAGTACGATGGCGAGAGGCACGCCGCGGGCGCGCACCGACTGGATCACCAGCCGGTCGCGGCGGCGTATTCCGTCCTCCGTGAGCGAAAGTTTGCCGAAGCGATCTCCCTGCGCGACGTCGACCCCGGCGAGGTAGAACGCGATATCGGCGACGGCGTGATCCAACACGACCGGCAAATGCGTCTGCAGCGCCTGGAGATATTCGGAGTCGCCCGCACCTTCTCGCAGCGCCACATCCAGCGTCGAGCGCATCTTCATCGAAGGATAGTTGCCTTCGGCGTGAACGGAGAAAGTGAAGATCTCGGGTTCGGCCTCGAAGATGGCCGCGGTCCCATTGCCTTGGTGCACATCCAGATCGATGATCACCGCTCGTGCGATTGCACCCTCCAGGCGCAGCTTGCGGATGGCGATCGCCACATCGTTGAGAAGGCAGAATCCCTCCCCATGGTCGGCGAACGCGTGATGCGCGCCACCGGCGAGATTGCCCGCGACTCCGTCGCCGAGCGCGTGGCGCGCGGCGAGCAGCGTTCCTCCGGAGGCGAGCCTCGAACGCCCCCAGAGAGCCTCCGACCAGGAAAGGCCGATCCGGCGCTGCTCCGCGCCGGACAAACCGCCGGACTGCAGCTTGTTCAAGTAGTCCCGCTCGTGAACCAGAAGGGCGTCCCCGAGTTCGATGGGCTGCGGCTCCATCAGGTCGCCAGCCGAGAGGATGCCCTCTGCGAGCAGCAGGTCCCTGAGCAAGGCGTGTTTGCTCATCGGAAAGCTGCCGCGCACCGCAGCCTGATACTCCGAATGAAAGCTGCATCTCATGCGACGGATTTTGGGCTGACTGCAGTCCCATGTCACGGTACGGCAATGAAGATGTCAAACCCATGCGATTTCGCAGGAATACGATGCGCACGTGGCTTGGATCACGTCGCATCACATGGCGATCAAGGGAGTGACGAAATGAGAACGGCAAGACATGGAAGACTCGTGTCCATGCTGTTGTGCGTGACCGCAGCGGCTGCCGCGCTGCCCGGGATCGCCGCCACCCTTCCGGTGAGCAACGGCGGGAATCTCTACTTATCCGAAACGACCACCGGCAGCGGCAGCGCTCCGTTCGGCAACATCAGTGCGCTGAGCATACCTGGCAACTTCTCCTACATGGACTCCTGGACCGCGCCGCAATCGACCGTGGTCGCAGGCACGAGCTCGGGCTTCTACGACGACTACGTATTCACGATCGGTGCGGGTCAGGTCGATTCCATCACCTCGTCGATCACCCTGGGGAACATGCTCGGCATCTCCGGCATGCAGGTTCGCCTGTACGACTACAATGCAAACGGTCAAGCGGCTCCACTCTTGACCACGCCGGCTCCGGGTACCGCCTTCGACGCCTGGTCATCGACCGTGGCTTTTCCCGGCGGAACGACCACGGTGAACGTGCTTCCGGCCACCACGCTCGACGCCGGGACGTATGTAATCGAGGTGCGTGGAACAGTCACGGGCACGAGCGGCGGCAATTATGTCGGTTCGCTCAACATCACACCCGTCCCTCTGCCGGCCGCACTGCCCGCATTGTTCGGGGGCCTCGGACTGCTCGCGGCTTGCAGGCGGCGGCGGATGAGGGGCGGGACCTTCGCTCCCGCCTGATCGATACCGCTCGCGAGGATTTCTCTGCGCCCCTCAGGTCGGGCTTGGATACACGGCGCCTAGAACGAGGGGAGACGCCCTCGCCAGGATGAAAGCCCGGTCCTCCGAACTCAGCGTGGATTCCGCGCGGTGCATCTCGGATGGGTGCAGCCGCGAGGGAACTCCGTCGGATGTGGGGACCAACCGGTTGCGGGGAATCACCGGATTGAATGTCGGACGGCGGCGCAGCGATAGGGACTGCTCGAGGATGTGCAGCACCGACGCCGCGTCGCTTTCCAATTGCTCGAGCCTGACCAATCTGCGGCGCGGCGCGGCGTCCTCCCAGAAAAGATATGAGAAATAGAACTGATTCCAATAATCAGTCGGAGTCGGGAAAAGATATTTCGGTCCCCGCCCGCCGTAGCTGTTGTCGTGCACCAGCAACTCCGATCGGATGAACTGGGCGAAAGTACGGCCGCCGAGCAGGCCGGGGCGCGTACGCGTCCAATGATGGAACAGGGAAACGTTGTGCTGCACCGGTTCTTTCACCATGACGATGAGCGGCAGCGTCGGATATAGATGTGCGGGGCTCGAGGGCGACATCAGGGTGGGCGCGAGCGCATGCTTCCATCCCCATGCATTGAAGGAGCACTTGACCTCGAAATTTTCCTCGAGCAGATGTTTCATGAGATTGGTGCCTGACCGAAACGTGCCGATGACCATGACCTCGGGCAACGGGCTCATGAGCGCCGCTTTGTGTCGGCCGCTGCCTGCTCAACCGCTTCCCCACCGGCATCGAGGCTCCAGAAGAGCTTCGGCTGCGTCCGGACGATCTCATCCAGCAGCGTCTCCTCGTCGTTCGGGTACTTCTCCTGCGCGCCGATCTCGAGTCGCTCGCGATAAAGTGGCGCCAATCGCTCCCACGCCGGCCGGTCGCCCTTCAAGAAACTGGCATTGAGGGACAGCGTGCGTCCCTGCTTTCGCATCCCGGAGCGGTAATGAGTGATCATGCCGTCGCGCCGGACAGCCTCCACGAAGTTCCAGTGGGCGCGCCGCCCGTTGAATCGGGCGGCAGTGGCGTCGACCCAGGCGAAGTGCTCCGATCCGAACAGATCGCTGCGGGCGAATTCCACCATCAAGGGCACTTTGCTGAGCCAGATGGTCACTATTTTTTGATAGGCTGCGGAACCGCTGGACCGAAAGTCGCGCCAGTAGTGCCACAACCCCTTCTCCAGATCGAACTGCGCCGGGACCGACGTGCCGGCGCCGTAGCGCTCGGTCTGTCGCACGAATTGCGCGGCGACTTCCCAGGCCGGCAGTGCGTCGATCGACTTGCTGACGCACATCAATTCTACGTTGCTCGCGCGCGCCAGCGCCTCCACCCAGCGCTGCACCACCATACTGTCCGATACGAACACCAGACGCTCACCCGCCAGCATGGCAAGCGTAGCCGGCAGCAGCGTGGCGTAATGAGCCAGCGGCCGCTTGGCATTCTCCGGGATCTGCCAGTAGCCCATGCAATAGGTTGTTGACCGCTCGGCGGCCGGAACGGATCTCACATCGCGGATGGGTTGGTCCAGCGCCTCGCGAACGGGAGCAATCCTGCGAGTGCAGAGAGACTAAGCCAGAAGGCCGAGGGGAGCGGCACCGCCATCGGGTCGATCACGAGCTCCACCGATCCGAATTTTTCCTGGATGAAGGCCTGCGAGGCAGGCTCCGTGCTCGACGCCGTGAGCGAGCTCGCGAGCTGGACGTCGACCGTCGACGCCTGCTCGAGCCAGGGATTGTAGCCTGGTGTGACCGTGGGCGTGCCGTCGTTGATTGCCGCACTACCGGACCAATTCTGCACAACGCCGTTGGCGATGTTCAAGGGCGATGGCACCACCAAATTCGAGATCGTCAGGGTCAAGGGTCGCGTCGCATCGCTCGCCGTAAGAGCGCCGGCCACGCCCACCGAGGTGCCGGCACCTTGCATGAGATAGTCACCGACCGCGGCCATTGAGAGGCTACCGAACTCGTAGCCCGGATGTGCCACCAGCTGGATGCCCGTGGCAGCCGACGATGTGATGTCGGTGCCGCTGCCGTTGAGCGATTGCGCCTCGAAGCTGTTCGGGGTGAACACCAGGTAATCACCGAGCAGTTGCGGCGTACCGAAAAGTCCGAGCGCCGAGGGATCGTAAATCACGTTGAAATCGGTGCCCACGAGCGTGACGGTCGATGCCTGCGACCACGTCGCAGCCGCCAAGCCCATCAGCAGGGTCAGTATTTGCCTGGTCACCCTTCCCACTCCGCTGCTAACGAGCGCTGATCGTAGCACTCCGGATGGCCCGGCGTCTCTCACCGCGACGCGCCTGTCCCGAACGGCGCGCCGCCCAGCCGAGCCCGAGCAGACCCGACGCGAGCAACCACACCGACGGCGGCACCGGGACGGGCGTGACGGTGAGCCCCACGCCGCCGAACGCCGCCTTTTTCTCGATGAGCGCCTCGGAATTCGCCGCGATTGTTGAGGCTGACAGCAGGTTCTCGATACTGATGTCGACTGTGGTCGCACCCGACAGCCATGCGCCGCCGCCGCCGACCGGCGATGTTGCGTTCGTGATGCCGGCCGAGGCGCTCCAGTTCTGTGAGGTGCCCGTGTTGAGGTTGAGCGGGAGCGAGGGGTTCGGGGTTATGGTGCCGGTCGTATAGGTCGCTACCGGATTGCCGGTGGCGTCCCCATCGAAGGCGATGAGCTCGCCGGATAGCGACACACTGCTCCCCGCACCCTGGAGGAGATAATCGCCGAACTCCGTCAGCTGCAGCCCGCCGAACTGGAAACCCGGATTTGCGACGAGCTGGATGCCGCTTGCCGTGGTAGCACCGCCGGTGGGCGTCGTCACTCCCTGGCCGTTGGTCGAGATCGCCTTGAAATTGTTGGGTGTGAACTCCAGCGTGTTGCCGACGAGGCTCAATGTCCCGAACAGGCCGAGCGTGCTCGGATCATAAATCACGTTGAAGTCAGTGCCGAAGATCTCGGTCGATTGCGCTGCCCCCATCAGCCCAAAAACGCCTGTCAAGGCCAGCAAAGCAATCTTCCATAGCCGCGACATGGTGCGATATCTCCCGGTTCGCAGCGACCCGCCGCGGCGAGCAATCTATGAGACCTGTCCCCGGTTTCGATGACCCTTACATGAATTTTAAGTAACAGGAGTCTCGGGCGCTCGCGCGCGATGGCGGCTCAACCCGGCGATCAGGGCAATGACGAAAAGCAGGCCCGCATCCAACGAGCCGCCACCCCCCCCGCCCGAGCTCGCGGCCGCGGTCGCGGTGACCGTCACGGACTGCGATGCCGTGCCACCGGGCCCGCTGCAGCTCAGCGTGTAGGTCGTCGTGGCCGCCAGCACCAGGGAAGCGGAGCCGCTGGTGGCCGAGCCGTTCCAGCTCCCCCCGCTACCGGTGCAGCTCGTGGCGTTCGCGGTCGCCCACGTCAATGTGATGGCCGAGTTGGTGGCGGCGCTGGTCGCGCTCGACTTGAAGGTGGTGATGGTGGGGGGAGTGAACGTCACCCCCGTACCGTACAGCCCGTACTCGAGCCCGGTCGCCGGGCTCGCCACGAAGGTAAGCTGGTAAGTGCCGGGCGAGGCATTGAAGCTGAACGTGCCGCCGCCGTAGATCTTGCCGAACACGGTGGAGCCCTGCGAGACGACCAGCGCCAGATTGTCGAAGGCGGCCGGCACCTTGAGGTCGGCGAGCGTCGCGTCGAAGCTCGCGCTCACGCCGATGGTCAGGGTCTGCGAGTCGAACAGCGCCGGACTGCCACTGACGCTCTGGGTCTTGTCGAAGACGAGCGTCGGCGAGGCCCCCGCGGTCTGCAAGCTCACGTCGAACAGGCCGTTGGTCGAGGTGCTGCCCGCCGCCGGGGTCTGCGCGCTGACCAGGAATACCACGGGGCCCGCCGCCGCGGTGATATCGACGGCTGCAGCGGCGGCGGAAGTCTTGAGGACACTGCCGTCCTGGGCCACGTCGAATGACAGACTGCTCAGGGCCGAAGGGAACTGCAGATCGGCGAGCGTCGCCTGGTAGCTGCCCGCCGTCAGCGAGGGGGATACGAACGCATAGGCAAAGGTGGTCGTTCCAGACGGGTTGGCGCCGCCGGCGGTGGTGTAGAGATGGGTGGGGCCCGCCGTGACGTCCGCCTCGTAGGTGCCGGGCGTTGCACCCGCACTCGCATAGACCCATAGCTTCAAGGCGCCAGCCGGTGCCGACTGGGTCACTGCGCCTCCCGCGGAACTGGTTTGGGCGACGGCCGTGCCGCCCGCGGTGAGCAGCGCGTTCGCGCTCGCGAGCGCGCTCGGGAAAGCGAAATCGGTGATCTTCAGGGTGACCGACTGGGTCGCGGAATTGTCGAACGAGGTTGCCGGTTGCGTGACGCCGACCGGCACGGCGACGTTGAGCAGCGGTGCGCCGGCCGCCGGGGTGATCGTGAGACCGTAAAGGCCGGCCTGTGTGGTCGAATCGGCCTGCGCGATGCCGAGCAGGGTATAGGTGCCCGGATTTAAGGTGACCGACATTCCCGAGGTGATTGCGGTCTGCACGAGAGTGCTGCCCTGGAACAACCCGAAACTGGGCGGCGTGCTCAATGCAGCTGGAAATTGAAAGTCGGTGACGTTGAACGTGTAAGAACCGGCCGCCGTCACGGTCAAACTGGTGCTCAGGGTCGAAACCGTCGGATTGGACGCCGAGCTGGGCGCGCTTACGATACCCGCAAGCGATGCACTCTGGATGCAGGCCGAAGGGGTCGACGTGGGCGCTACACAAGCGGTAAAGGTGCCGGCGCTGAAGCTCGCATTCGGCGTTCCGAATACCCACAGGGTATACGCTCCTGCGGCTTTCGAGATCGAAAACGACGCGCTCGTCGCGGGCGCCGAGTATGTGGCCTTGCCCACCAGCGTATCACCCTGCGTCACCACCACCGTCGCGGAGGCGAGCGCAGACGGTACCTTCAGATCGTTGAGCGTTACAGTCAAATCCTCGGAACGTTGCGATCGTGAAGGACTGCGAGGAGGTGGTTGGCGAGCCGGCAGCAGCGACGAGAAGCGACTCCGGCGCGATGGGGGGCGTGTTTGCACCCCAGGCACTCAGAGTGCAACCCACCAGGCAAGCGGCGGCCAGCGCTCGCAATAATATCCGCATCATCGGTATCCCCAGGGTGGATTGGAGTCGTCAAGAATCGCTTCGCGCCAGCGTAGTGCGCAGTTGTGACGATTCGATGACCTGAGGCTCGACCGATGAACGCCGCCTCGGCGTCATTTGACTTATTGCGACGCTTGCCGACGCCTCATCGATGCGAGGATCAGCAGGGTGAGTCCGAGCAGCACGCTCGTCCACGGCGGCATCGGCCCGTCGGTCAGCGCCGGCGAGGCGATCTGAAGGGTGGTTGCAACGGTCGCGAGGCCAGGATCGAGCGTGGGATTGTGGGAGGCCACAGTGAAGCTGATCTGCGCCTCGGATCCCACCGGTTGAATCACGATGATGAGCGTCGCGGTTGCACCCACGGCAAGACTGCCCACGGTGCAGGTCAAGAGCTGGCCCGACTGCGAGCAGCCCGAGCTGCTCGCCGAGCTCACCATGGCGAAGCCCGCGGGCAGCGTGCTGGTGATCGCGACGCCGGTCGCCGTCTGCGGGCCGGTATTCGTCGCCTCCGCCGAGTAAGAGAACTGGCTCTTGGCGCTCACGCTTGCGGTCACGCTCAACGCGAGGTTCGCCGCGCTCCAGAAATCGACCAGATTCGTGGCATTGACCGTTCCCACACCGGTCGCGAAATTCCAGCCGTCGGCGGTGCCGTACGCGGCGACAAACGCGGAGTTCTGCACGGACAGCACGCCGTTCGTGCCGCTCGGCAGATAGCAGCTCGCGGTGCCCGTGCAGTTCACGTCCATGTCACCCAGGGTCACATCGTAGAATACGCAGCCGCTCGAGACCTGATTGCCGCTGCTCGACAGGCAGCCCAACGTACTCTGCGCCTGCGCGGCGGCAAGTCCGTAATACAAATAGGCCGGGTTGCCCTGCCGCGCCCCGGCGTGCTGATTCACGAGAGCCTGAAGGCCGGCGAGGATCGGAGCGCCGAACGAGGTGCCGCCGGCACCCGACCAGCTGCTCGGCGCGCCCGAGCAGACCGCGCCCCCATCCGCCGTGTCCGAATCGCAGTACACGTAGTAGTGGCCCCACACGCCGTTGGCCGCGAACAGCGACAAGTCCGGCAGGTCGCGCACACCGTCGCCCGGCACACCGGGTCCCGCTTGCCAGGACGGCTTGGGCCATCCCGAGCAGCTGCCGCTCACCACGCCAGGCACGCTTGGCGCGCCCTTCGCGCAGCTGCTGGGGCCGCCGCTCCCGCTCGTTGTGGTGATGAAGTTGGCGCCGGCCGTGCTATTGCAGAAACCGTTCGTCCCGTACGATGTGGAGAAGCCGTAGGCACGGGCGATGAGCGCGCTCGCGCAGGAGTCGTTCCACGGAATCTCCGGAATGTAGGAGAGCGCGGATTCGAAGGTGGCGCTGTTGGCAGCGCTCCAATACGAGTTCCGGGTGCCCGCGTAGGCATCGCCGAAGTCCGTGCCGCCCACCGCCACATTGTAGGGGGTCGAGGCGAGTCCGCTGACCCCGATCCCGTGCACCGCGATGGACTGATCCGCGTCGCAGCTCGCCGCTCCCTCATCGCCCGCCGAAACGAACACCGAAGCCCCGAGCGCCGCCGCCTGCTCGAAGATGTCGTAAAAAGCTTGATTGCCGGCGGCGCCGTTTCCCGCCTCGCACTCGCCGAAGCTCAGCGTGATGATGGCGGGCGGGCTCGCGCCGTTGACGAGGTTTTGAAGAGCGATCAGGCCGCCGAACGTGGTCGTGGTGTCCGCGCAGGAGGCGAGGACGATCGCCGCATTCGGGGCGGCGGCGCTCGCCCATTCGACATCGATTGC
>CAVTNZ010000060.1:0-105999 GCA_963736185.1 uncultured Gammaproteobacteria bacterium
ATCCGCGACGACATGACTGCTGTCGTCGGCGGGCTGAGCAACTATCCGAAAAACGTCAGCTCGCGGGAATCGGCGCCGCACGAACGGCAGCTAGTTTTCCAGACCAAGGACGCGGATTTTATTTAGCAAGGTTTTGTAGGAGACGCCGAGCTTTTCGGCGGCACGGGTTTTGTTCCATTTGGCGTCGCGCAGGGCGTCTTGGATTTTGAAGCGTTCGACGTGCTGTACGGCGCGTTGCGAAACTTCTTCGAGCGGACCTTCCCACAAAAATTGTTCAGCCAGCATTCCGCCGGGCAGTTCCTCGACGGTCGGTTTGGACTCCGGCAATTGCAACGCGCTCTCATTGATTTCCGGGCCGTTCGCCAGAATCGCCGCGCGCTCGATGGCATTCTGCAATTCGCGGACGTTGCCTGGCCAGGAATACGTGAGAAGGCGCGCGCGGGTCTGCTTGCCCAATTGCAGGTCGGGCTTGCGGAATTCGCGTCGGAATTTCTCCAGGAAATATTCGGCCAGCAGCAATACGTCGTCGCCGCGATCTCGCAACGGAGGAATGGTGATAGGTACGGCGGAAATTCGAAAGAACAGGTCTTCGCGGAAAGTCTTGTCCGCCACGGCCGCGCGCAAATCCTTGTTCGTCGCGGTCAAGATGCGCACGTTCACTTCGATTTCCTGCGTGCCGCCCACGCGCTCGAAGCGCTTTTCCTCGATTCGCCGCGTGAAGTGCTGCGCACGGTTCCCGTCATCCGATTGACCCCCACCGGGGAGACCAAGGGAGCGGGCTGGCGGGCGATTTTCCGCTCACGACTCTGCTCACGAAAATGTTGTACTTCTTGGTGCGCGACCGGCATCGTTATGACGTCACGCTGGTCTCGGGGTTCAACATGCTGCCGATCGCGGCGGTCATCGCGGGCCGCCTGACGGGCCGGCGCTGCGTCGTACGTCCGGAGTCGCCCATGGAGCTGCGCCATGCAATCGGCCCGGAAAGCATCGGCAAGATGAGACTGGCGCCCAAGTCGCTGCTGAACCTGTTCGGTGGGCTCCGCCGATGGACCGCCTTGCGCGTGGACCGCTACATTGCCATCTCGGCCGAGATCCGCACGGGGCTGCTCGAAGCCGGCATCGACCCCGCCAGGATCTCCTCCATTCCCAATGGCATCGACACCGGCAAGTTCGCCCCCGTGACCGCCGAGCGCCGTCAGGAGCTGCGCGGCCGTCTCGGGCTGCCGGCAGGGGGACGAATCCTCGTCTATACCGGAAGGCTCGCGCTCACCAAGGGTGTCATGATGCTCGCCGAAATCTGGGGTGACATCGCCCCGGAGTTTCCGGACGCGCACCTGGTTCTGGTCGGAACCGGCTACGGATCGGTCGACAGCTGCGAAGTCGAGCTGCGCGAGTTCGTCGCCCGGCACGGGCTGTCGCATCGGGTCACGATGCCCGGAAACATCCCCAACGTGAACGAGTATCTGCAAGCCTCGGATTTGTTCGTCTTTCCGAGCGATTACGAGGGTTTCGGGCTGTCCATCCTCGAGGCGATGGCGGTGGGCCTGCCCATGGTCAGCACGCGCGTGGGGGTCGCCGCGGACGTGGCGGCGCGCTATCAGCCCGAATTCCTGGTCGAGCCGCACGACGCCGCCGAATTCAAGCAAGCCGTGAAGCAGCTGCTCGCGGATCAGGCTGCCCGGGAAAGCATCGGCGCGCGCGCGCGTCTCGAGGTGCACGCGCAGTACTCGATCGCCGCGATCGCGCGCCGCCACATGGAGGTTCTTGCCGAGGTCGCCGCCGGGGCGCCGCAGGCGCCGGCGGCTTTGCAGCGCCGCGCGGACGAAACCCCGTGAAGCGCGTCGTCAGAACGCTGCTCAAGTTTCTGGCCCGCGCGGCGCGGCCGCATTTGAAGGCCGTTGGCCTGCTCCAGACCGCCAAGGTGTTCAACCGGTCCGCGTTGGTGTGGACGCCGGGCGGCGAAAAGGTTCTGGTGCTCGCGCCGCACATGGACGACGAAGTCATCGGCTGCGGAGGCACCCTCGCGCGGCACGTCGCGGCCGGAGCCGATGTCACGGTCATCTTCCTGACCGACGGGCGCCAGGGAGGACAGCCGGCCGCGCAGTCCTCGCTCGGCGCCACACGAAAGCGGGAGGCGGAGCAGGCGCTGCGCGCGCTTGGCGTGAACAAGCTGGTGTTCTTCGATGCGCCGGACGGCGCGCTGACCGAGCAGGCCGCCGGACTAGGGGGGCGGTTGAAGGAGGTGCTGCGCGAGCTCAAGCCGGAGCTCGTGTATCTGCCCTTTTTTCTGGAAGAGCATCCGGATCATCGCGCCGCAAGCCCGCTATTGGCCGGCGCCGTGCAGGACCTTAAGATCGACTTCGGATGCATGGGCTACGAGGTGTGGACACCGCTCTTTCCCAACTGTTTCGTGAACATCGACGAGACCCTCGAGTTGAAGAAACGCTCCCTGATGCATTATCAGAGCCAGCTGGCGGAAGCGGATTATCTGCACACGGCACTCGGGCTCAATGCATACCGCTCCAACGCCCTGCTGGGCGGGACGTGCCGCTTCGCCGAGGCATTCTGTGCGCTGCCGGTCGCCGACTATCTCGCGCTGTATCGGTCCTATCGGCTCGATCGTTGAACATCACCCGAAACGCCGCGTGGCTCCTGGGGTGCCGCATCAGCGGCGATTTCCTCAATCTTCTGCTTTTCGTGCTGATTTCGCGCGAATTCGGCCCGGCGGGCGTGGGCGAGTACTCCTACAGCTTCGCGGTCGTCGGATTCATCTGGGTCATCGGCAACCTGGGCATCGAGGATTACGGGCTGCGCGAATATCTGCGGATCGAGCCCGATCGGCGCTCCCGCTTCGTCGCCGAGTTGCTCGGCACGCAGTGGGTGATGATCGGCGCGACCATCGCGGGAACCCTGGTCTACCTGCTGCTGACGCGGCCCAGCGCCGCCATGCTGGCAAGCATGGCCTCGATCGGCTTTTATCAGGCCTGCCTCGCCATCTCGACCGCGCTGTTCATTCCCGCGATGAGCCAGCAGTTCATGATGGGCCGTGCACTGGTGGACTTGTCGTGCCGCGGCGCCGCCTTCCTATTTGCGGGAGCCGCGATCTACATCTGGCACGCCTCCATTCCCGAGGCTCTGATCGGCTATGTCGTGGCGGGCATCATGCTTGCCGCTCTTGCCCGGGCTTCCGCGCAGAGGCACGGCTGTCGCGTGCACGTGGCGGTTTCCCTGAACGCATTACGCCGCATCGTCGGCGTGCTGTGGTCGTTCGCGGCGGTGGAGGTACTGGGACAGCTGTTCACGCGGGTGGGTGTCATCGTGCTCACGCTCAAGGTCAGCGAAGCGGCCGCGGGAGTGTACGCGACGGGTCTGAGGGTGATCGAAGTGGGATTGATGCCGCTGGCATTCATGGGGGTGGCCGCCTATCCGCAGCTCAGCCGCCTGTTCGTGGAGAACCGCGCCGCGTTTCAACGCGCCGGCCGCGATTTCATCTGGCTCGTCGTGGTCGCCGGCGTCATTCTCGCGTGGGGGCTTTATTTCGTCGCGCCCGCGTTGCTGGTTCCCGTGCTCGGCAGCAAGTATGCAGGCAGCGAACCCGTGATGCGCGCGATGGCCGCCCTCGCTGTAATTCAGGCGATCGAAGTCGGCATGGGACGGGTGATGTTCGCCGCTCATCAGCAGGTGGCGCGCGCGCTCGCCATCTTTCTCGGCGCCGCCGCGGCGCTCGGATTCAATCTCGTGCTCGTTCCGCGATTCGCGGTCTATGGCGCGATTGCGGCGGGTGTGCTGTCCTTCGGCGTCATCAATGTGGTGTATTTCGCCGCGATGCGGCGGCCGATGAGCGGCAGGAATTTGCCGCAGGCCGTTCTCGGCCCGCTGTCGGGACTGGTGCTGGGCGCCGTGGTGGCGCACGAATGCGCCGGGCAGGGGTTTGCGGTCTGGGTTCAGGCGCTCGGCTCGGCCGTGGTATTCCTCCTGGTGGCGGGCGCCGGCCTGTGGCTGGTCGGCGGCTGGCACTTCAACGCCGCCCGGAGCGAATGACATGGCACTCCCTGACGCGTGCCGGCGCTGGGTGCGGCGCGCGGCCGCGTTATGTGCCGTCACCGGTCTGGCGGCCTGCGCGTTCGCCCCGCGTGCCGCCACCGGCGTCGTGCCTCCCTATCCGTACAGCCGCTATCTGACCGGCATCGCCTGGGACTTCTCGCCGCTCTCTACGCAGCGTCGGGCCCATGGGAGCGACCTGTGGCCCTGTGCCTGGGCGAGCGATGGAGACCTTTACTGCGCCTGGGGGGACGGGGGCGGATTCGACGGCGATGACGACAATATCGGCCGGGTGAGCCTCGGATTCGCGCGCATCGAGGGGGTGCCGGCGCTCGCCGATCCCGGTCGTTGGCACGGTAAAAATGTCTGGGGCGATCCGCCTTACGCCGAGAACACCGCCGACTTCGGCGGAAAGGTCAGCAGCATGACCAGCGTCGGAGGCGTGCTCTACGGCAGCGCGAGCCTTTGGACCGCCGCCAACTCCCTGCGGCCGACGCACACCAGCGAAGGGGGGCCGCTCCAGACGCTCGTTTGGTCGTCCGATCTGGGCAAATCGTGGCAGATCGCACCCTGGCATGTGCGCTCGGGCCTCGGCTCATTCCTGAACTTCGGCCGCGATGGGGCGGGCGCGTTCGATTCCTGGATCTACCTGTACTATCTGCGCGAGGCCGACACCCGGCACCTGTATTTGAAGCGGGTGCCCAGGGGGCGGTTGCAATCGGACCCGGCGACACCGGGTTTGTATGAATACCTGAGCTCGGTCGGCGGGGCCGGACGGCGGGTGCGATGGTCCGCACGCGAGTCCGACGCGGCGCCCGTGTTCTTCGATGCTAACCACGTGCTCTCGCAGGATGTGGCGTACGACGCCGCCCTGCAACGCTACCTGTTGACCGTGGGACACTACCCATCGGGCGACGAACGCGACGCCTCGGTGGGGCGGTTCGGCGTCTTCGAGTCGCCTTTTCCGTGGGGACCCTGGTCGACCGTCGCGTATTACGAGAACTGGGGCGATCTGCGTTCCGCATCCTCCGGGGACTTCATCGAGATGCACATCCCGGTGAAATGGATCGGCGAGGACGGCTCGACCTTCTGGGCGGTCTTTTCGGGGCTGCACGCCTTCGACTCGTTCAATCTGGTGCGGGCAACTCTCGAGCGGCGCCGATGTCCTCGAGCACCCGCAGCGTCTGAACCGCCGAGCGGCTCCAGGTGAAGCTTTGCGCCCTTTCCCGGCCGGCCGCGACGTTCTGCGCCCGCAGCTGCGGCTCATCGAGCACCCGCGCCATCCCGGAGGCGATGTCTTCCACCGACTCCGGATTCACCAGGATGGCGGCGCCCCGGGCTATTTCCCGGGTGCCGTAGCAGTCCGAGGTGACCACCGGACAGCCTGCCGCCATGGCCTCGAGCACGGGCAATCCGAAGGATTCGAACAACGAGGGTAGCAACAAGGCCTCAGCCATTTGATAGAGCGCGGGGAGGGTATCGGTGTCGATCCACCCGGTCCACTTGACCCAATCCCCGAGCCCCAGCCGTTGCGGTTCGCCGAGCTCGCGCTCCGACAGAAATCGGTTCTCCCCGCCGGCGATGACCAGGGGGATGCCGCGCGTGGGCCCGACTTTCGCATAGGCCTGGACCAGGCGAGTGAAGTTCTTCGGCGGATAGATCGCCCCGGCGTACAGGAAGAAGCGCGGCGGCAGCTCGTAGCGCGCCCTCACCGCTGCCAGCGCGCCGGGCTCCCACGCGCTGCCGAACGCCGGGTTCACCCCGGAGTATACGGTATGCACCTTGGCGGGCGGGACCTTCAGGAACTCGATCACGTGTTCGCGGGTGATTTCGGACACCGCAATGATGGCGTCCGCCTTCGCGGCATAGCGGGGCACGAGGTAGCGATGGCTGAGCCGGTCGATCCAGCGCGAGGCTTGCGGCATGACGTACCAGTCGAGGCCGTGGCACACCCAAGCGCTCGGGCGGCCGAGGCGCAGCGGGATCGAATACTTCGGGTTGTAAAGCACATCGATGCCGTGCCTGCGCACCGCGGCGGGCACCCCGATCTGATCCCACGACAGAACCGACCGGCCGGGGACCGCGATCTCCAGGACGTTCGGGTGCTCCTTGTAGGTGCCGATCCGCGACGGGTTGTTGTAGAGGAACACGAACTCGTGTCCGGAGGGCAGCGCGAGCAGCGCCGCGAGCAGCTGCCTCGTGTAGACCTTGACGCCGCCTCCGTGCTGATCGTAATGGCGCAGCATGACCCCGATACGCACCCCAGTCTCCCTCGTTCCCGGTAGAACCGCAGTGTATCGAAAACGAAGCAGGCAAACGGCGACAGGGCGAACGGCGTCGGCGGGAGCAGCGACGCAAAACCTTAACATAATTGCCGCGGTTTCGAATAGCACGGCACAGTCCGGGAATCGACCGGGCGATTTGCTCTATTGGAGCCGCGTTTTTGCGCTGTATACTCCTGCTGTCGGTGAAGCGCGCGCAGACGAGATCAGGCCGCGCTCCGAGGGGAGCGCCCTGTCGAATTTGAACGATATGCGAATGCAGGGGATACAAACGATGCCGCAATTGAAGTCGACGGCGGGACGGTGGCCGGGTTTCGGCCTGTTCAAAATGGGAATGGTGGCGATACTGGCGACCGCTGCCGCTCCGCTCCTTGCGCAGACAGCTCCCGACTACCTGCTGCATCCCGGAGACAAGGTTGTCGTCGGTGTCTACGATGACCCGAAGCTCCTGCCGCAGGAAATCACCATCACGCCGGACGGTAAGATCTCCTTTCCGCTCATCGGGGAGATGATGGCGGCGGGGAAGACCACCGCCCAGGTGCGCGTGGAGATGGAGACGAAGCTCAAGAAGTTCATCTCCGATCCGGTCGCGACCGTGATCGTTACCGACGTGAAGGGCAATGTGGTTTATGTGGTCGGGCAGGTGAACAAGCCCGGATCCATCATCATGAACCCCACGATCAACGTGCTGCAGGCCCTGAGCATGGTGGGGGGCACCAATCCATACGCAAAGCTAGACAGCATCATCGTTATCCGCAGCTCCGGCGGCACGCAGCGCGTCCTTCCGTTCAGATACGGCCAGGTCAGCAGCGGCAAGGATCTCGCCCAGAACGTGCAGCTGGAGAGCGGCGATGTCGTGGTCGTTCCCTAGGACTCCGCGCAAAGTGAAGCACCCCGGGCTCGGGACTGCAGTCGCTCTGGCCGCGGCGCTCGCGCTGCCCGTTCATGCCGCCGAATACTACGTCCAGCCGGTGGCGTCGATCGCCGCCGAGGAGGATTCCAACCTGGATCTGCAGCCCGCCTCGCAGGGTCCGGTTTCGTCCAATACGGGCTACATCGGCGATGTCGCCGCGCTGTTCGGCATTGCGACGCCGGATTCGGACACCACCATCAGGCCTCGAATCGATTACCGCGAGTACCCGTCGGATTCCCCCGACGATCGGCTCGAGGAGTGGTTGGACCTGAATTCAGCCTATCGAGCGGAGCGCGGGCGCGCCAGCGTGTATCTCAGCTTCCAGCGTCGGGACGAGTTCAACGCCGAGCTGAACTCGGCCGAATACAATCCCTACGGTCCGGTGTCTCCGACATCGCCCGAAACCGGCCGCACGCTGACGGGTGTCACGCGCACGAGCCTGCTTCTGCTGCCCAATTACAGCTACTATCTGACGCCGCTCACGACGATCGGCGTCTCCGCGATCTATCAAATGCTGAATTACTCGCCGAACAACTCGTTCGATGCGGTGGACTTCAACTATGCCCAGGCCAAGCTGTTCGTGCAGTGGGCGCTGAATCAGAAGAATGACCTCACCGCCGGTGTCTACGGTTCGGACTACAAGGCCGTGCATTACGACTCCGACGCGGTCGCCGAAGGTGCGACCCTCGGGCTGCACACCAACTGGACGCCTCTCCTCGACACCAACGCAACCGTCATATACCAGCGCACACGCGTCGACACCGCCATTCCGCTGCCGCTTCATGCCACGGAGAACCCGTGGGGCGCGAGCTTCGCCGCTGCCTACAAGACCCAGCTCGATCAATTCAGGATCAACGTCGACCGGTTGATCACACCGTCGGGCGGCGGCGGCATCTATGTCAATGAACAGGCGCAGTTCCAGTACGTTCGCGAACTCACGCCGCGTCTGGAGTTCACCGGCGCAATGATCGCGCTCAAAAACCACGGGTTGACCAGCAACGTGAGCGGCGACGATAGAACGTTCCTTAGAACGGCGGTCGAAATGAAGTGGATGGTGACGCCCACGTTCTTCGTGCAGGCAGGCTATCAATACATGTGGGAAAAATACGAGGTGAATCCCGACGGCGCCGCCAATAACCGGGTGTACGTCGCTTTCGGCTACCAGGGGCGAAACCGGCAGTACTGAGCACCGCTCGAAGAGATCGATATGGGAAATACCGGACCGATTGGAAATTATCTCGGGGCACTGCGGCGCCGCGCCGGCTACGTGGTCACCATCCTCCCCGCGACGCTGTTCCTATGCGTGCTCGCTGCATTCGGCATCCGCGCCCAATATCAGGCCAGCGCGACCATCATGCTCGAGCCCTCGTCGGTGCCCAAGGACGTCATCGAATCGACCGTCCTCAGCTATTCGGATCAGCAGATCGAGATCGTGCAGGGACGCGTGATGACGGCGGACAGCCTGCGCCAGATCGTGCAGGACATCGATCCGTATCCCGACCGCACCTCGTGGAGCGTCGCGGAGAAGGCGCAGCGAATTCTCGAGGATACCAGCCTCGAGAAGGTGGATCCGGTGACCATGAAACCGGCGGCCGAGTCGAATTCATTCTCGCTGCATTACGAAAATCCAAGTCCGGCGCTGGCCGTGGCCGTCGACAAGCGCCTCGCTCAGCTGTTCCTGTCCTACAACCAGCGCATCCGTACCGAGGCGGCGGGCGAAGCGGCGGGCTTTCTGCAGGCGGAATCCGAGCAGCTGACGAAACAGATGCAGCAGGTGGACGGCGTGCTCGCCGGATTGAAGAAGCAATACGGCGACGCGTTGCCGGAATTTCTGCAGAGAAACCAGGGGACGCTCGAGGAAACCCAGCGCCAGCTCGACAGCGTGGAGCAGCAGGTGCTGGTGGCCCAGGAAAAGGAATCGGTGCTCAGCGTACAGCTCAACCAGATGAGCCCCAATCTGATCACCCAGTCGGGAGACCTGACGGACCTTGCCACCGTGCGCGCCAAGCTCACCGAGGCCGAGCAGCGCTATACGCCGGAACACCCGGAGGTGAAGCGGCTGAAACGCGCACTGCAGACTCTGATGGACCAGCAGGCGCACCTCGGCGCCGCCGCCACGCAGGGAGCGGCGGCGGCCAACAATCCTCAGTATCAGGTGGCGGCGACCGAGCTGCAGGGTGCACGCAACGAGCTGGCCAATCTCAAGGCTCAGGCCAATGCGCTGCGCGCCAGGCTGCAGCAGTATCAAGAGTGGGTGGCGCGCACTCCGGCCGCCGAGAAGGAGATCTCGGAGGTCCTTCGCCGCAGATCGGTGCTGCAGAACGAGTATCAAAGCGTGCAGGATCGCCTGCAGAACGCGAAGCTCGCGAAGACGTTCGAGAGTGCGCAGGGCGGCGAGCGGTTCACGCTGCTGCGTGCGCCGACCATGCCGCACGCCCCCGTTTATCCGAACAGAGTGGGCTGGATCATGTTGGGCCTGTTCTTCGGCGTCGCGCTCACCGGCATCGCGGTCGCCGTCGCCGAGAGCCTCGACAAGAACGTGCGGACGGGAAGGGATTTGCACCTGCCCGAGGAGGTGCCGCTGCTCGTCAGCATTCCATTCATCGATAACGGCCGCGACAGGCGCAGGCGCGCCATTATGTTGAGTTCGGTGCTCGCGAGCTACACCGTCGCGGCGCTGATTGCGGGCGCCGTGGTAGTATCCGCTCTGCATCGAAGTCCCGTTGTCGTCCCCGCTGGAGCGTCGACCGCAGCCCAATGACCATCATCGAGCATGCATTAGAAAAGGGTCGGAACGCCCAGAAAAACGCTCTATCGCGTCGTTCGACCGACGCCACCACCGAGCAGATCGCCAGCCGCGCGAAGCAGGCCAGCGCCATCGATGCCGAGCTGCGGCTACGTCCGCGCGCCGTGACACTCGATGCGGACTTTTGCCGCGAGCAGCGAATACTGCTGCCGGGGGCGGAGGTGAAGGATGGCGCCGCCGTCGCCGCCTATCGCATGCTGCGCACGCGCCTGCTGCACCGTGCGGCGTCCAAGAAGTGGACCACGATCGCGGTGACCAGCGCCGGCAGCAACGACGGCAAGAGCCTGACGAGCGTCAATCTGGCGTTGAGCATGGCCCGCGAGAAGAGCCGGGAGATCGTGCTGCTCGACCTGGATATGCGCAATCCGAGCGTGTGCCGCATGCTCGGCATCACCCCGCCGCATGAGCTGCGTCACTACCTCGAGACGGGCGAGCGCATCACCGAGATGTTCGTATCGGTGGGCAGCGAGAATCTCATGATCGCCGGAAGCACCACACCCACCGAACATGCTTCGGAGCTTCTATCGTCGCCCCGATTCGACGATCTGATCCACCGCGTCAAGCAGGGCGCGGTGGATCCGATCATCCTCATCGATCTGCCGCCCGTGCTGCTGACCGATGATGCGCTGGTCGTCGCCCCCAGGATCGACGCGGTCGTCATGGTGGCCTCCGAGGGGCAGACCAGCAAAGCGGGCTTCGAAAAGGCGATGACGCTGCTCAAGGACTTTCCGATCGCCGGTGTCGTGCTCAACAAGGTCGCCGAGAGGACGCCCTACTACAGCTATGGATACGACTCGGCAGGGCAGGGGCCCGGTACCGAGGGCTGAGCAGGCAACCGCGGGAGAGTTTCCGGGTGATCAACTCTCTCTACGAGCGCGGAAAGGCACGACGCTCGCTGTTCGACACGGTGGCGTACCGCGTGGTGTCGCAGGTGACCACCGTGCTCGGGTACGTCATTCTGGTTCGAACGCTGAGCAAGAATGATTTCGGCGTCTTCAATCTGCTTTATTCCTTCATCCCGCTCGTCGGTACGCTGGCCTCCCTGGGTCTCGAGCAGACCCTGCGACGCTTTCAACCGGAGTATCTGCGCACGGGCGCGCGCGGCGCCGCTGCGTGGCTGGTGAAATGGGTGTCGCGGGCGCGGCTCGGGACGAACCTTCTGATCCTCATCGCTCTGCTGCTCGCCTGGAACAGCATAGCGCCGCGCTTCGAGCTGAGCGCCTACCGGGTCGAGTTCGTGGTGTTCGGGGTGCTCGCTCTGCTTCATTTCCAAAGCCAGATTCTCCAGCTCTCGCTTGCCTCGTACATGCTGCATCGCTACAGCGTGGGATCCGTCGCCCTGCTGTCGTTCGGCAAGCTGATCTGGTATTCCGGACTGGCGGCAAGCGGCGCGTTGACGCTGCGTACGGCCATCGCCGCCGATACCCTGGCTTACGCGTGCGTGTATGTGTTCCTGCGGATCGTCTATCACCGTCAGTGTCTTGCCGGGATGGCGGACGAGCCCCATCGGCCCTCGCCCGAAGAACGCAAAAGGCTGTTTCGGTATGGAGTGTTCAACAACTTCAACGACGCCGGCACGCTTTTTCTCGATTCGCGCATGGACAATTTTTTCATCGCCGCGTTCATGAACACGGTTGCGGTCGGTATCTACGCCTTTTATGGGCGGCTGGCCGAGATGGCGACCAACATCCTGCCGATGCGGCTGTTCGACAACATCATCCAACCGATGTTCTTCGCGGTCAAACCGGCGGAGGCCGATACGCGGCTGCCGCTGTATTTCACGTTTCTGCTGAACATGAATCTGCTGGTGCAATGGCCGGTCGTCGCCTTCGCAACCGCTTACCACCGGGAGATCGTGTGGATCGGGTTCGGCGGCAAGTTCATCGAGAAATCCTGGCTGCTTCCGCTCATCCTCGTCTTTGCAACCATCAACTGCTTTGCGACGCCCGTGTCGCTCGTCGCCCAGTACGAGGAGAAGCCGCACATCCAGCTGTTGAGCAAGATCTTCGCCGGCTACAACATCCTGGCGATGCTGATTCTGATTCCCAAATTGGGCCTGTACGGCGCGGCGCTCGCGAGCGGCTCCGCCCAGCTGCTCAAGAATGCATTCGTGTGGTGGCACGTCCGGCGTCGAGCGGTCTGGGTGAATGCCGCCTCCTCGTCGCTGTTCAGTATCGCCCTGTGGACGGCGACGGTCGCCGTGTGCAGCGCAATCAAGCATATCGTCGCGCTGCCCCCGTTGGCGGAGGTGCTGATCGGCCTGCTGATCTTCGGTCTGGCGGGCCTTTTGTACATTCGAAGTCCAATCCTATGCCGGTCCGATCGGGAGCTCCTGCAGAATCTCTTCCCGGGCAAGGAAATGCGCATATTGCGGTTGCTGGGATTTCTGCCCGCCGTGAGCGTTCCGACCGTTCGCAGGCTGAATTGAGAGTTCATGGGTGTACGGGTTCTGATCGTTTCGTCCGATACTTTTCCTCCCGCCCGGGTGGACGTTGCGGTGCTCTTCGGCAGAGAACTCGCCGGGCGGGGTCACCGCTTCGACTGGATCCTGCAAAGCGAGGATGCGTGCGCGCGCCCCTACGTGACGCGCTGGGGCGGCGGGGAGGTCCGGGTGGGCGCCACCGATTTGGGCCAGTCCCTTGTCAGCCGCCTGAGGAAGCATGCGCTCGGTATCGCCAACGATTTGCGCCTGGTTTCCTGTTTGCGCCGCGCCCGCTACGACGCGGTCGAGGTCAAGGACAAGTTTCTGGCCGGCGCGATTGCGGCGATCGCCTGCCGGGTCTTTCGCACGCCCTTTATCTATTGGCTGTCCTATCCGTTTCCCGAGCATTATCTGCTGCGCGCCAAGGATCGTACGGCACGCTATCGACGGCTGTACGCCCTGCGCGGCTTGGTGTTCAAATGGCTGCTGTATCGCTGGCTCCTTCCGGCGGCCGACCATGTGTTCGTGCAGAGCGAGCAGATGCGGGAGGACATCGCCGCCGAGGGCATATCGATGCAGAAGATGACGGCGGTGCCCATGGGGGTCAGTGAGGAAATCTGCTCGCTCGCCGGAGGCTCGGCACCCCGCGGTCTGCTCCCTCCGGGGGTTCCGTGCATCCTGTATCTCGGGACCCTCGACAAGGTGCGCCGACTGGATTTTCTCGTGCGCGTGCTCGCCCGGGTGAGGGCCGTCGTACCGAACGCCCAGCTGTACCTGGTGGGAAAGGGCGTGCATCCGGAGGATGAGACATTGCTCCGGCAGGAGGCGGTCCGCCTCGGGGTCGGATCGAGCGTCATCTTTGTGGGCCACGTTCCGCAGCCCGAGGCCATGCAGTACGTCATGGAAGCCGACGTATGCGTCTCGCCGTTCCATCCAACGCCGGTGCTGAGGTCCACGTCGCCGACCAAGCTGATCGAATACCTGGCGCTTGGCAAGGCGGTCGTTGCGAACGACCATCCGGAACAGAAACGCGTCCTCGAGGAAAGCGGCGCCGGGCTTTGCGTACCCTATGACGAGGGGTTCTTTGCCGATGCCATCGTAAGGCTGCTCCAGAATCCGCAGACCGCCCGCGACATGGGGGAGCGCGGTCGGCGCTACGCGCGCGAGAAGCGTTCCTATGGCGTGATTGCGGACATCGTGGAACGGCGCATGCTGGCAATCGCCGCACACCCATGCTGATGGCCGCCAAGCGGCGCATCTGCATCGTTAACCCTTACGAGCACGGCGGCGGGGCGGAATATCAGATCAGCCTGCTGCTGGGCGCGCTTGCCAGCTCAGGCAGCTACGAGGTGCATTACCTCGCCCATTTCCTCGACGAGCGCCAGCGCGTCCGCGACTATCGGGTGTGGCGCATCGGAAGTGGAGGTGCAATACCCCGCTTCGGATACCTCATGGAGGCGCGCTCGCTGTATCGCACGCTGTGCGAGATCGATCCCGGCGTCATATACCAGCGGGTCGCGTGCGGCTATACGGGCGTTTGCGCAGGCTATGCGCGGCACCGCGGCGCGACCCTGGTGTGGCATGTGTCGCACGACGCGGAGCTTTCCTCGGAACCCCTGGACAGAGCGCGCAACGTGTTGCGCTCGCGCCTGGAGCGGGGGTCCGTCGAGTACGGCATCAGGCGCGCCGATCGGATCGTGGTGCAGACGCGGCATCAGGCGGAGCTCCTGATGGAAAATTACGGCAGGAAAGCCGCAGCCGTCATCCCCAACTTTCATCCGCTGCCGCCGGAGAAGATCGACAAGGAGGGACCCTTGACGGTCATCTGGATCGCGAATCTCAAGCCGTGGAAGCAACCGGAGATGTTCGTACGTCTGGCGAACCGGCTGCGCGGCTGCGCGGCCTTGCGTTTCGTCATGGTAGGGGCTCCCGCGGGCGGGGCGGCCAACGCCAGCTGGCAGCGGCCGCTTCTCGAGGAAATCGAAGCCTCACCGAATCTCACTTATGTGGGGCCAAAAAGCCAGGAAGAGGTCAACGCGCTGCTGGCGCAGGCGCATATTTTCGTCAATACCAGCCTCCACGAAGGCTTTCCCAACACCTTCATCCAGGCGTGGCTCCGCGAGGTTGCCGTGGTCAGCCTGCAGGTGGATCCCGACGATGTATTGAAAGCCGGCGGCGCAGGCATTCTCGCCCGCACGGAGCAGGGTTTGGCCGATGCGGTGCGTGACCTGTGCGATCCCGGGCTTCGGATGGCGTACGCGCGGCGCGGACGCGATCATGCGCTCGAGCATCATTCGATGCGCAATGCGCAGCAGCTGATCGGCCTCCTGACCTGAGGTGGGGCACGCGGTCAGCGCCCCTCGGAGGATAGGGCGCCGGCCGCAAGCTGTGCGGCGAGCAGATTTGCGGCGGCGGTCCAGTGGCCATCGATGGGCAGGAAGTCCAGCCGGATGCCCGCGTGCAGCGCCGCGCTGAACGCCGAGTCCAGCCGCAGCACGGGATAGCCCGCAGCGGCCGCCTGTTCGGCGAACCAGTCGAACGTCTCGGAAGCTCCCGGGGAGGGCCCCCTCCTCGCGCCGATAATTGGGTGCGAGCATGAAGACGACGCGGACGGCGCCACCGTCCCGCAGCTGGTCGAAGGAATCGAGCAGAAATTGGGCGGCTGCGCGCCGGAAACCGGCGCCGGCGCACCCGGAGGCGCCCTGGGGGTTCGACTCCGCCGAAGCGCCGGAGTCGATGCTTCGGCGCCAGCCCTTGGTCCAGTTCGCAGTGGCCCGCAGATTGTCGAACACATAGCGGAAGAGGTGGGATTCGTTGAGCAGGTGCTTGCTACGGGACGGTAACGTCCTCTCCACCAATTCCAGCGAGACCGCGCCCTGTGAGAACTTCAGGTAGTGCTGCCCCAGGCGCGGCGCGCAGCTGTGGTCGAGATCGTTGGTGGTGAGCAGGATCAACAGCGTCCTGGGCGCGAACACGACGCGCGACCAGCGCGCGGCGGCCAGGTAATCGGCGAGCGAGAAGCCGTCGACGCCCACGCCGTACGCGGGCAGGTGCAAAAGCCCCCCCAACCGTTCCGCCAGCGTATCCCGCGGATCGAGAGCATCGGCCTGCACGAACGAATTGCCCACCACCACGAGGGCGCGCGGATCGAGGACGTAATCGTACGATGATCGGAATCCGTAATTGTTCAACACCCCCGAATTCGACAATCGAAAATTCCAGCCGTGCGAGTAGGTGTACTCGAAGCGCGGGCTGCCGCGCAGGATGGGATCGCGCGCATCAACCGGCCCAAAATCGTATCCCGTGGACACCGGCAGCCCACGCAGCAGCAGCTCTGCGACGACGAGGGCGAGCAGCAGGCCGGCGGACAGCAGGATGAGGGGATTGCGCACGTCAGAAATTGAAGTAGATGAATTCGGAGGTGTGATGCGACGTATTGATGATGGCGAGCAGCGCAATGCATGCGAGCAGCGCCCCCGAGCAGATCCATGCGCTCTCGAGGCGGACCTTGAGCAGCCGTTCCGTCATGGCCTGGCTGGTCGGAAAGAGCCAGACCAGCGCGAAGCCGCTCGCGAAGAACGCGCACAGGTAGCCCGGCGAGGTCCACGGAATGGCGATGTCGCCGTAAACTTCGGCGAAGCAGTCGGCCGAGCAGCGGATGGGCTGGAAATGCGTCATCGCGGACAGCATGTTCGCGGCGCCGGCAAAGGTCGTCGCACGAAAGAACACCCAGGCGATCGCGACCGCCAGGAATGTCATCGCGGAGCCGCCGATCTTGCCCAGCACCCACCATGGGTTTGCGCGGTCCGGCATCGGGGGCGCAACCGTACGCCAGCCGTGATTGATCAGAAGGTACGTGCCGTGCAGGCCGCCCCAGGCGACGAAGGTCCAGTTCGCCCCGTGCCACAGCCCGCCGAGCAGCATGGTCAGCAGCAAATTGCCGTAGCGTCGCGCCCCGCCGCGCCGATTGCCGCCGAGCGGGACGTACAGGTAATCGCGCAGGAAATTCGACAGCGTGATGTGCCAGCGCCTCCAGAACTCGATGATGCTGGCCGATTTATAGGGCGCATCGAAGTTCAACGGCAGTTTGATGCCCAGCATCCTGGACAGTCCGATCGCCATGTCGCTGTAGCCCGAGAAGTCGAAATAGATCTGCAGAGTGTAGGCAAACACGCCGGTCCAGGCGGCCAGGTATGTCAGCGAGTGGCCGTCCCGGGCTGCGTTGAATACCGGCGTCGCGTACTGCGAGAACTCGTCCGCCAGCAGCACTTTCTTCGCGAGACCGGTGGCGATGTTGAACAGTCCGGCGAGAACATGGTCCGACCGCAGCCGGTAGGTGTCCGCGTGCCGAAACTGCGGCATCATCTGGCTGTGGTGCAGCACCGGCCCGGAGATGAGGTGCGGAAAATACGATACGAAGAGCAGGTAGTGCAGGAAGTTTCGCTCGCGCACCTTGCCCTGGTAGCAGTCGACCAGAAAGGCGATCTGCGTGAAGGTGAAGAAGGAGATTCCGATGGGGAGGGCGACGTTGAGCGCCCGCACCTCGCTTCGAGACAGGGCGTGGAGGGCGTAATTCAAGTTGTCGATGAAGAAATTCGCGTACTTGAAGTAGCCGAGAATGGAGAGATTCAGCGCCACGGCCAGGATCAGCCGCGCCTTCCGCACCCGCGGCTCCACACCCGGGAAGGGCGTCACCCGATGGCCGAACCAGAAGTTCATGCAGGCCGAGAGGATCAGCAGCGGCAGCGCGGCGATGCTCCAGTAGCCGTAGAAGAAGAGCGAGGCGGCGACCAGCCATGCGCCGGCCCATGCGTGGCTCGCGCGCGCGATGATGAGGAATACCAACAGGGTGACCGGAAAGAAGCCCAGCAGGAAGGCATAGGAATTGAACAGCACGGATCCGCCGGGCTCCTACGTTGCGGGCTTGAGCGGGCGGGCGGGCACCCCGCCCACCACCAGGTTGTCGGGTACGTCGCGGATGACCACGGCGTTGGCGCCGATGATCACGCCGTTCCCGATGCTGATGCGGCCGAGAACCTTGGCGCCGGCGCCTATTTGCACCCGGTTGCCGATCGTAGGCGCGCCGAACAAATCGTCGAAACCGCTGTTGCCGATGGTGACGCCGTGTCGAATCAAACAGTCATCGCCGATCACGCTCGCGCCGTGAATGACGATGCAGCCATGATGCTCGATGCACAGCCGTCGCCCGATGCGGGCGCCCGAGCCGATGGTGATGCCGCAGAATATCTCCACCAGCTTGCCGAGAACCGCGGCAACAATGGTCCAGGGCGCCCGCACGATCCTGTTCTTGACGATGTAGCGCGCATGGCTGAAACGGTAGACGAGCAGCGCCCAGAAACCGAGGCCGAACAATCCCTCCCGCTGCGCTTTCAGATCCTCCCACAGGATG
This sequence comes from uncultured Gammaproteobacteria bacterium, assembly GCA_963736185.1. Classification (GTDB taxonomy): domain Bacteria; phylum Pseudomonadota; class Gammaproteobacteria; order Steroidobacterales; family Steroidobacteraceae; genus Bog-1198. The sequence continues at coordinate 17,875 of CAVTNZ010000060.1, forward strand.
TTCATGCCGGATATTGTCTTATTGAGATGGACGATGGGTCGGCGGCGTGCGACATTAATCACTATGCCGCAGATGTCGAGAGGAGCACAAGGCCGCGCGCTGGCGATGTGCTTTTCCGCCTCCAATAATTGCGGGATAATGTGATAAGGGACTCAATCCTCAAGGGCGATTCGGACCCTGTCCTTCGGTGGTCGCTCCTCCTTGGGGGAACGGCCGCGCTCGCCGCGGGCCTCTACGGCCGGTTCAAGGGAATCGGCACCTGGCCGTTCGGCGTGGACGAATTCTACATTGCACGCTCCGTCGACAACATAATAGAGGTGGGATTACCCCGCTTTTCGTGCGGCGGCTACTACACGCGCGGGCTGCTGTATCAATACCTGGTGGCGGGCATGCGGATGGGCGGCTTGACGCCGGAGTATGCGGGGCGGCTGCTCACGGCGCTGTCCAGTCTCGCGGTGGTGCCCGCGGCGTACCTGCTCGCGCGGCGCCTATCGGGCCCTCTCGCCGGGTGGTTGACGGCGATCATTCTGTGCATCTCGGTGTGGGAAATCGAGATGGCGCGCTTCGCGCGGATGTATGCGCCCTTTCAAGCGGTGTTCGCCTGGTATTTGGTGTTCTATGTGCGTTACGTCGTGGACTGGGACGAGGTGGCGCTGCGTTGGATGGTGGCGCTTTCGATAACCGGGGTGCTGTTGTGGGAGGGCGGTGTGTTCCTTGGCGGGGCGAATATCCTGGCGATGCTGCTGGCCGGCCTCGCCCCGGGGCGCAGTCGCACTCTCACGTGGTCCCGGCTGACTCTATTGCTGCTGCTGCTGGGATTGCTGTATCTGACGACCCGCGATCTGCGCGGCTTTGCCGACCTGCCCGGTTTGGGCCCCGAACCGCCCTCATTCGTGGCGAATTTGAAGCTTGCCCTGCATTGGTTGGCGGAGCCGCGGCGGCATCTGCTCTGGGTGGCCGCATTCCTGGTGCCGCTGGGGCTGTCATTCGCGGCGCTCACCTGGCTGTGGTCGCAGCGGCGCCGCTGGATGGCGGCCACGTCGCTCGCCGGGGTGCTCCTCTGCGCGGCGCTGCACCTGTTTGCACTGAGCATCGGCGGCCTGGTGGTCCTTCTGCTCGCCGGGCTCATCGGCCGGCGCGATTTTGCCGCGCGCGGAGCTCGCCGCTATGCGGCAGCTTGCGTCGGGTTCCTGCTCTTCTGGGCCGCCTTTTACCACTGGTCTGGCATTGCTGCGAGTCCCTCGTTCGGGGCGCCGGCTTCGCTCCCCACACGGCTTTTCGGCTTTCCCGATCTCTACGATGGCATCATCCGTCCGTGGGGCCGCACCGTTCCCGTGCTGACGATCGGATTGGCCCTGGCGGTCGGCTTCTGGTGCGCCAAGACTTTGAGGCGGCAACGACCCCCGCCGGACGCCGTGGTGGCGCTGCTGATCCTCCTGATCGCCGTGGCGCTTGCGGTGGGCGCCACCGCCACGGAGCGTATCGAGACGCGCTACACCTTTTTTCTCTATCCGCTGCTGCTCGCGTTGGGCGTGGGTGCGCTCGTCGATGTCCTGCGGAGGACCCGCCTGCCGATGCTGGCCGTGGCGTGGGCGCCGCTCGCCTGCTTCGCCGTAACCGAGGATTTTCAGCCCCACCACCTCATTCGAGTCGATTCGGCCCCTGTAAATTTTCGCGCCGGGATGTCGCCGGCGCTCGCCGCGCACTACTACCCGCGGGACGACATACGCGCCGTGGGTGAATGGCTGGCATCGCACCGGCAACGCGACGCGCTCGTCGTCGCGGATATTCCGAGCCTCGCGCAGTACTATCCGCACTTCGACTATTTCTTCCTGGAGGATCACGATCCGCGCTACGAGGCGTACGTCTGCAAGAACGGCACCACGGAGCGCTGGACCAATCATCCGGTCCTGTACGGAATGAGGTCCCTGGAGCCGCTGGTGGCATCGGGCCGCCCGATATATGCCAGCCTGTATGCCGATGACGAGACGCGGCTGCGGGCGGCGGCGGCCGCGGAGGGATGGGCGGTCACCTCCGTCTGGAGATCTGCACAGGGCAACACCGATGTACTGCTCATTGCCCCGAAGGGGCCCGCGCAGAGATCACCTTAGGAGAGCGGAGGAATGCAAGGCGTCCTGATCGTGATCATCTGCTGCGTCCTTACGAGTGATTTTCTCGTGAGGACCTTCGCTCTTCCCGGCGCATTGCATTTCCTTCCCGAAGTCCTGTCCGGCGTGGTGACCATATACGTGGCCATTGCGGGAACCCGGGATCGCTTCCGCCTGGTCGCACCCAAATACTGGCTGGTATTCGGGGCGTTTGCCCTGGTGATCCTGTGCGGAATCATCAACAATGCGCCCGGAGCAGGCCCCATGTTGAGCGGCGCGAGATTTCATCTGCGTGCCTTCCCTTTGTTCCTGCTCGCGGCGGTCGCGCCGCCGTCGGAACGCCAATTCAAGCGCCTGCTGAAGGTGGTGTTCGCCATCGCGGCGATCCAACTTCCGCTCACCATCAAGCAGCGCTGGGTGGTCCAATCCGAAGGGCGGCACACGGGGGACGAGGTGTGGGGCACGATCCTGGATTCGGGCATCCTGTCGATCTTCCTGATCTGCGTGGCGCTAGTGCTCACCGGCCTGCGCCTGAGAAAGCGGATGGGGGCCTTTGCATACGCCGTGGTCGCCTTTCTGCTGCTCATTCCCACGACGATCAATGAGACCAAGGGAACCCTGCTGTTGCTGCCGTTCGGCCTGATGGTGACGCTCCTGTTCGGCGCCGAGCGCGGGAAGCGCCTGCGCTATGCCGCGCTTGCCACGCTCGGTCTCGCGGTGTTCGTCGCGTTCTTCATCCCGGTGTACAACATGATGGAGGTGCACAACCCGTACAAGAACGAGAAGGACATCACCAAGTATTTCACCAACGAAAAGCAGCTCGAGCGCTATATGAGCTCCGATGTGGGGGGCGTCGGCACGACCAAGGACGTACGGCGCGGCGATGCGATCATCGTGCCGCTGCAGTTCCTGGCCCGCGATCCGGCGCAGCTGGCCTTCGGTCTCGGCATCGGCAGCGTCGCCCCGTCGAACCTGGGCAAGGCCTTCGAGGGCTCCTATTTCAACCTCTTCAGCAAGTTCCTGATCACCTCCTTCACGGTATTGCTGCTCGATTTCGGAGTCGTCGGGGTCGCGCTGATCGGGGTGATGCTGTGGATGATCTTCGCCGACACGCTGGTGGTGGCGCGCGACGACGAGTCCCTGTTCGGCGCGTTTGCCGTGGGTTGGCTCGGCGTTCTTTCGATGGTGGCGATCGGCATGGTGTACACCATCTTTCACGAGTTCCCGTCGGCGACCTACCTGTCCTGGTATTTCTCGGGAGTCATGTGCGCACGGCGGATGTCGCTGGCGTACGGCTCCGCCGAAGCGCCGGCCGGCGCGGAGATTCGCGGCGTTGCCTAGCCCCGACGCCGAAAGGGGGCGTACGGCGGCCGGCGCGCCCGCGGCGCGGCCGTCCCTGGAGTGGATCTCGATCGCCAAGGGGATAGGCATCATCCTGGTGGTGATCGGACACTTCGATCCCGCCGGATCGCCCGCATACTGGCTCGGCATGCGGCTCGTCATCTACTCGTTCCACATGCCCCTGTTCTTCGTTTTATCGGGATACCTGTACGTCCACGGCAAGTATCCGTATCGGGTGCTGGTCGAGAACAAGGTGAGGCGCCTTCTCTACCCGTTCATCACGATCGCGGTGGTCTTCGCGCTGATCAAGGTTGCCGCCGGCCATTTCGTCCGGCTGGAGAATCCGGTCAATCCTCACAGCATCGTTGCGATCGCGGTCGATCCGGCGAATTCCTACGCGCCGCTGCTGTGGTTCTTGCAGGCGCTGTTTCTGATTTTCTGCATCTATCCGCTGCTGAGAACTTTCCTCGGCGAGGCGTCGATCCTGATCGTGTGCGTCATCCTAGACGAGGCACTCGGCACGCGATACCCGTTTCTCGGCCGCGCTGCGGCGAACATGCCGTTCTTCGTATTCGGCATCCTGCTGAGACAGAACGCCAGACTGGCGAAATTCGTCACCGGCCGCGGCGCGCTGCTCGCGGCGGCATGCGCTTTTGCATCCGGATGTGCTCTGCAGGTGCACGGCAGCTCGCTGGCCGCGCACGATTACATCGCCGGATGGGTGCTCGGCTTGATCGGCTCGCTGCTGGTCATCAATTGCAGCCGCGTGATCGCGCGGCATGCCGCCAACCCGTTGCGCTCGGGACTGCTCGCGGCCGGCTTCTACTCGATGACGATCTATATCCTCCACGCGCCGTTCGAGGGGACCGTCAGAATCGCCTTTCTGCAACTGGCCCATCGCGTTACGGTGCCCTTCGTGGCGGTTGCATTGATGGCCGTCGGGGCCGGAGTGCTCATGCCCATCGTGGTGGAGAGACAGTTCATCCGGAAATCGGCGCTCGCGCGCAGGTTCGTGCTCGGCTCGGAATGAGCGATATGTTCAATGCGTCGGTGCGCTGCCGCCTTGCGGAACCGAGGAGGGATCTGATAGGTTTTGGGGATTGCGCCGAAGGCAAGCAGACCCGGGCCGCGCTGCGGGGAGCAATCGGTTGAGTCCAAGTCCATCGTTCAGCGAGCGAGCCGCCCCGCGATCATCGATGCGGTTCCTCGTCGCGTGGCACATCCTCGCACTGGCGCTGATCGTGCTGTTGCCGGGAATCAAGGCGCACATTCCCTTCTGGGAATCGGGTTACTGGTCGGACGATAACCCGGAACGCGGTGCACTGCTGCTCGCGGGTGCCTACCTCGCCGCCGTCGTGGCGCTCGCCGGGCTGGGCGCGCTCGGCCGCAAAGTGGGATTCGCGCGCGCCGCGAGCGGTATTCTCGCGGCCTTCTGTCTGGCATTTCTCTTATTCATGTTATCGAGGCACGCGCCCGCCGTTTCCCGTTCGATGGTTCTCGCCGTGTTTGGTGCGTCCCTCGTCGCCGGGTCCCTCGGTTTCGGGCTCGGTTCCGGTTCCGGGTGGCGCGGGCTCCGGATGCCGGCTCTCGCGCTGCTGGCGGTTGCGGTGGCGCTGTGCGTCGGGATCGAGGTCCATCGGGCGCTTCGACCGGCGCGCAGCCCCATGGTGGTGGAGGAGTCGAACATCGCGACGGCCTTCTACACCCTGCACAGCACCGTCTATCGAAATGCCGTCGCTCCGACGGTGGTGCGCGGCGGCGGCATCAGTCCCATCGGCGATCAATATCTGCTGGCAACCGGAGACGGCCGCCTCTACGTATTCGGGTGGGGCAGCAGCGGCCAGGCGTTCTCCATCAGGCAACTGCCCTATCACGTTCCGCTCAATCGTGAACAATTCAGCGACGATGCGAATCCGCACGGTTACCGGGGGCGGCCCAACGAGGAGGCGTCCGACAGCCTGCAAGGGGTGCAGACGTGGCAGTTCAGGGTGGCGGATGTCCGGGTGCAGGAGCAGGGCGACCAGGTGCGCGTGTTCGTGTCACATCATTTCTGGAAACATGACGCGCAATGCTTCGTGGTGCGGGTCTCGAGCATGTCGGGCTCCCGCCAGGCCTTTCTCTCGGGCGATCCCGCTCTGAAATGGCAAACGGTTTTCGAGTCGACGCCGTGCGTGCCGCTTCGCGGCGAAAATAGCATTCATGAGAACAATCCCTTCGCGGGCATGGAGGTTGGCGGGCGGCTTGGCTTTCTCGGCGACCAGCGCCTGATGTTGACGCTTGGGGATCACGACTTTACCGGCGTCGAGAGCAAGCAGATGTTCTCCCAAGACCCGCAGGTTTCCTACGGAAAGACGATTCTCATTCATCTGGAGGATGGCACGAGCGAGATCTACAGCATGGGGCACCGCAACCCACAAGGTCTGTACATCACGCCCGACGGAACGATCTTCAGCACGGAGCACGGTCCACAAGGCGGAGACGAGCTCAATCTGATCGTAAAGGGAGCCAACTACGGCTGGCCGCTCGTCACCTACGGCACGGAATACGGTTCCGTCGCGTGGCCGTTGAGCCACACTCAAGGGCGGCACGACGGGTATCAGGAGCCCCTATACGCCTGGGTGCCCTCGATCGGCGTATCGAACCTCGTGCGGATCGAACGGGACCGATTTCCCGTATGGAAGGGTGATCTGCTGGTCGGATCCCTGCACGCTCACTCCCTGTTTCGGATCCGGTTGCTCGATCAACGGGTGGTGTTCGCCGAGCCGATTCCGGTTGGCGAGCGGGTCCGCGACATCGTCGAGGGTGGCGATGGCAGGATCATTCTCTGGACAGACACATCGAGCATCATGTCGCTCAGGCCCGCCGAGGGCACCGATGGGGCGGTGCTGTTCGTAACGACCTGCGGTGGATGTCACAAGGTCGCGGACGGCGCGACGCATAGCTACGGGCCGGATCTCGCCGGGGTGGTGGGACGACGCGTCGGCTCGGCGCCGGGCTTTCAGGGGTACTCGCCGGCGATGAGCTCCCTGGGCGGCACTTGGACCCCCGAAAGGCTCAACACCTTTCTCAAATCCCCGCAAGCCATGGTTCCGGGAACCGCGATGACCTTCCGCGGGGTTCCCGACGCGGCGCAGCGCGACTCGATCATCCGATACCTGGCGGGTACCCACAGCCGCTAGCGTGGAGGAAACATGATGCGTGCGTCGTGACGGCCCGTGTGGCCGGGGAACCAAGCGGCGAAGGTCATCCGGCCGGCCCCGATCGCTTTGCCTTTCTGGACGGCATCCGGGGCATCGCGGCGCTGTTCGTCATGACTCGCCATACGCGGGCGTATTGGCCGTTTGAGTTCTACAGGAGCTATCTCGCAGTCGATCTGTTCTTCATTCTGAGCGGCTTCGTGATTGCGCACGCCTACGACCGGAAGATCAGCAGCGGGCGCATCTCCATCGGCGACTTCGCGGCGAGCCGGATCATCCGTTTGTATCCGATGTATGCTCTCTCCGTCGGCATCTCGGCTTTGGTGCTTTTCTCGCAGTGGATTTTCTTTGGAGCACATCCGACCGCACCCATCGCGGATTTCCTGCTCATGATCCTGTTCGCTTTTGCGTTCCTGCCGTCGCATTTCCTGCCGGCCGACTATCACATGTTTCCGCTCAACTATCCGTACTGGTCGCTGTTCTTCGAGCTGGTGGCCAATGCGATCTATGTAACCATCCACCGATATCTGTCGGCCGCGGTGCTCATGGCCATCGTTGCCGTCTCGTTCGCATATACGGTCAGGTCCTCGATCAAGTACGGCAACTTCGACAACGGATTCATCTGGACGCTCGGAATGTTTGCGACCGGAGCCACGAGAACCACGCTGGGATTTTTTCTGGGGGTGTTCTTGTATAGATTCCGCGCGAATCTCTCGAAGCACATCATTGGACGACTGTCGCCGTGGTTCGGGGTTCTCATCGTCGTGGGTGTGCTCTATTCGAACTCGGCAGGATCGCTGAATCCGCTCGTGGATTTGTTCAGTGTGTGCGTGCTGTTCCCGATTGCGGTGTTGATTGCCGCAAACAGCCGCTTCTCGGCGCTGGAGAAAGTTCTGCTGATGCTCGGCTCGGCGAGCTATCCCATTTATGTGCTGCATCAACCCGTCGGGGCGTTGATTCACGATCTCTTCGGCGCACGCATCGAGCTCCATGCACCCTGGAGCGGCTGCCTGCTGGCGGCGTTCCTGTTCACGCTCTCGATCCAGCTGGAAAAGTTCTACGATATCCCGCTGCGCCGGCGTCTGTCCGCCCTCAGACGCCGCACGAAGCCGCCGGTAATCCTCGCGGCCGGCGCAGGCGCCTCCAATCGCGATTCATAGAATGCCTGGGACGGCGCCGCTCATGCGACATTGGCGGGCCTGGTGTAGAAGTCGTAGGTATGTCGATAGGAGGTGTCCGTCAGATAGCGCCACGCACCGAGCGGCGCGGGAGTGAAGCGCTCGAATTTCGCAAGCGCGGCGATCGACTCCAGCGGGACCGGTGTGCGCTCCGGGATGTCGTCCCAGCCGAAGATGAGGTAGCCGCCTTCGCGCAGCCGGGTCCAGGCGGCGCCGAATGCAGCTTCGCATGCATCGGCGGTATCCAGACCGAATCCGTAAACACCGTTGCAGATGATGAGGTCGAAGCGGCCCGCCTCGAAGCGGGCGGCGATCTCCTGCATGCCCGCGACGATGTGGCGCGTGCCGCCGAACTTGCGCGCCTTTGCCGATATGTCCACGGTCCAGTACTCCCGTCCGGCGAAGAATGCACGCTCGTAGTGTTTGGTGTACCAGTCGCAACCGATGAACAGCACGCGTTGCGTGCGGGGAAGGGCGAGAAAATACGGAAAGATGACCTGCTCGAGCACGCGTCGATCTTCGGTATTCATTGGGACGGGCAAGCCCAGAAGATAGCGCAAGACTCGCCTCGTATAACCCCAATCGGTCAAGAATCGGACCGGCCCGAGGCGCTGCAGCGGTCCCCGACGATCCATTTTGGCCGTCCCTCTATGAACCTCCTCTTCGCGGCGTCGCCGGGCTGCCGTTGTAGATGCCATGGGGGATGCCCTCAGTCGATAATTCGATCCGCCGGAAGGGGAGAAGCAGACTCCGGGATGACGCCGTGTCCCCATCGTACCGCTATTTCGCGTCCGAGCGTCCGGAAAGGTGACTCGATGAGCCGGTACGTTGCCTCCGCGAATATCACGAGGAGCCCGAGCGCGGTCAGCACCACGGCGATGGAGGGCAGGACGAGCGGAGGCGGTTCGTGCAGCGCTCGATGAAAAATCTCGCGCGTGGCCAGCATGCAAGGAATGTGGGCGAGATAAATGGCGAATGATCTCGATCCGATCCACAGCATGATGATGCGCAGATACGGAACGGGAACGATGAGGTCTGCGTTCAGACTTGCGACGGTGACGAGCCCGGCCGACGCGGTGGCCAGCAGCCCCGCATTTATGCGCAGCGAGGGTGTTACCGAGATCAGGGCAATCGACCCGATCAAAATCAACGCGGCGCTCAGCGAAACGCCGCGACGACTCAGAACACCGGGCAGCCCGGCCTTCAGCCATCCATCATGGCGCGCAAGCGCGATCAATACGCCGAAACAGATTGCGTCGGTGCGAACGAACCACAACGCGCCGTCGACGGGTCTCGCCAGGAAGACCTGCGCTGCAATCAGCAAATACAGCACGGCGCGCAAAGTGCGCGTACGCAACAGGTAGATCAAGAATGGAAACACCAGGTAAAACTGCTCCTCGAGTGAGAGACTCCAATAGACGTCGGCCTTGCCGCAGGGCCACGACCAGGTGAGGCGGTTCTTGCATACCATGAAATAGAAGTTTTCGACCTGTGCAACGGCGGCACCGCTGCCGGGTAGGTCCGCGCTGAACCGGCCAAACCCGCCCGTCTGGTTGAAAAACTTGGCGCATAGCAGTGGAATCGCCACCCAGAGTATGGCCGCCGGCCAGATTCGAAAAACTCGACGGATCCAGAAGGGGAGGCAGAGCTCGGCGAACGTGTCGGGGCGCGGCGCATGCAAAATCGATGAGGCGATGACGAAGCCGCTGATGCAGAAAAATAGGTCGACTCCACCCCAGAATTGGAACCGCGCCAGCAGACCGGAGTGAGCATCAGCACCAGGAAACAGGTGATTGAGATGGCAGATGAGGACGAAGAGGATGGCGACAGCGCGCAGCACCTCGATGTCGCCGTTCTTCGATCGAGGCTCGATGGCACGACTGGCCGGCATCATGCGTCGGTGCTCTCACCCGATGAGGACGTAAAGTGTCGCGCTCGGGGCGGAACAATTCAATATACGCGACGCAGGCCGTCTCCTTGACATAACCCACCCCGTGCCTCCGGCATATTGCCCGACGTGCGGCCTCAACTTGCCTATAATAACGGCCTGTCGGCAAACCCTCGGAGTGGCGTGATGTCGCAAACCCAGCCATCGGCAATGACCGGCTATCGGGCCAGCGCGGTAACGGCACCCGCGGTGCCCGTCGCGCCCGGCTCGCGCAAGCTCGCGGCCCGGCTCGAACCGTTCGATTCCTATTGGCAGGCTCCGGCCGACATCGAGCGGGGCTACAAATCGTTCGGCGCGTATTACCGTGCCAATTACCTGCCGCATGTGCCCGCCAGCCGGGACTCCCGCATCCTGGTGGTGAGCTGTGGGCCGGGATACCTGGTCGACCTGCTGGTTCGGTCAGGGTACCGCAACGTGGTCGGAATCGATTCGGACGCCGCCAAGGTCGAGCACGCCCGGCGGCACGGATTGCCCTGCAGCGTCGCGGAGGTGTTCCCCTTTTTGGGCGCAAGACAGAACGGGGAGTTCGATTGCATCATTCCGGAGCAGGAGCTCAACCATCTGACGATCGAGGAGACGGTCGAGTTTCTGAAGCTCTGCTGGGGCGCGCTGCGTCCGGGCGGAAATATAGTCGTCTATGCCATGAACGGCGCCAATCCGCTGGTGGGCTCGGAGAATCTCGCGCACAACATCGACCATTTCTATAATCTGACCGAATACAGCATCGGCCAGCTGCTGCAACTCGGCGGGTTCGACAACATCCGCCCTTTCGCGCTGAAGCTCTATGTGTTTTGGAAAAACCCGTTCAATTACGTCGGGCTTGCCGTTACGGGGCTTCTCGAGGCGTGCATGAGGATCATCTTCCGGCTGTACGGAAAAAAGGTCCGCATAGTCTCGAAGAAGATCGCCGCGGCTGCCGAGCGTCCCACAGCCGGGTGAGGCGAGGCTCCCAGCCTGTCAGGACGCTTTCTCGGCGCCCGCCATTTCTGGCCGAACACGATGGATTATGTCCACGCGTGGCGACAGTTTGACCCTTAAGATCGCCCACGCTAGGTTGCTCGAAAATTCATCAATGACGTTAGCCCGGCCCTGAGTCGACCGGCGCGGCGTCCATCAGGAGATTTGGATGGGTGTCAGACGCAATGCGGGTGTCGCAAGCTCGATGGCGATGATCGCGCTTTGCGCAAGCCTGATGCTGGTGGGCTTGTGCGAGGGCCAGACGACGCAGCCTGCGCCGCCGCCGCAGGTTTGCGCCAACGGGGTCTGCGTCGGGAGCGCCTCGCCGAGCGGCGGCGGCTCGATCAAATGGAACCCGGGGCACTACATGGCGTCCGGCACGGTCCTCTATGCGGGCCGGACCATGTCCAACATCCAGTCGGAGATGGACAATCTGAACAATCAGGACGCCATGCTGGGATACCGCATCTGGGTGACCTGGGGGGCCTTGGAGCCAACGCAGGGCAATTATGATTTTTCGGTCGTCGATTCGATCCTGGCGCGCCTGAAGACCGCCTACAACAAGCCGAAGCGCCTGGTGATCGGCCTGTGGTTGTACGGGCAGGGCGCCCTCGGCAGCAACGACTCGCGGGTCGTCCCGCTGTACATCCAGCAAAATCAGAGCTACGGCGGCAGCCCCGTGGCGGGCAGCTTCGGTTGGTGGGGACAAAGCTCGAACGGCGCGTCGAGCGGAATGTACGCCCCTGCGCTTTACTACCCGCCGGTGATGAGCCGGTTCATCGCGCTGATCCAGGCGCTCGGCAAGCACTATGACGGCGATCCCAATGTGGAGGCACTTTACATCCAGGAGGACGCGACGATCGCCCAGGCCGCGAGCGCCTACAAGCCGGTGGATCCGGATTACTCCGATTCCGCGTGGCTGACCGAGCTCAAGCAGATGCTGAATGCCGCCACTGCCGCATTTCCCACCACCAGCGTGGTGATGGCCAATTCCTGGTTCGACCGGCCGGCATCGGGTGTCGCGCTGGAGCAATGGATGGCGGCGAATCGCATTGCCGCGGGCAGTGCGGACAGCTGGGGTGAGTCGGCCATCGCGGCCAACGGCACCTCCCATCTGTCCGACGGGATTCAGACCTATCTTGGCGTAGATCCGAACGGTGGAATGACCGATCTGCGTCCGAAAATGACGTCGATGCTCGAGGTGCAGTCGCCCGACATGGTGGGCGGCTATTTCGGCTCGTATGGCGGCCCCTGGACCCCCGCGGATCTCATCAACGCGTTCAACCAGACATACTATGCATCGCATGTATTTTGGACCTACCTCGTGGGCACCGAGGTGGTGTTCGGAGGCACCGTGCCGGCGGCGGCAAAGTGGCCGAATGTGGCCGCCACATGTGCCGCGAACCCATTGACGCACACCGCCTACCCGGCGAATTACCCGTGATGCGGGCATCGAAGTAGATTCGGAATCCGCGCGCGTGACCGAGGAGGCGAGCGTGTGCGGATGTCGTCGGGCAACGACAGGTTGCCGGGCTCGCCGCCTCGTAGTGTAGTAGGAACAATTAAAGGGCAAACCCATCGCGAGATGGGGGCGCAAAGCTTCCGGTCTGCAAGGGCAGATAGCGGAGTTACCGGAGAGTCCCCGACTCTGCCGTGACTTTCGGTTACCGGATGCTGTTGCGTGAATCGTCCAAAGGACGCCGGTGACCACATGAGTTCAAGTTTTCGCGTAGGAATCGTATTGGTGGCGCTTACGCTGGCATTTGCCGGCTGTGACGACAGATCGTCCAGCAGCGGCACGGCCAGCTCGAGCACCGACACCACGGCCGCCACCGCGTCAATTTCCGGCACGCCGGCCGGGTCCGCCTTCGTCGGCACCGAGTATACCTTCCATCCGAGCACCACCGAGCCGCAGGGCAGCGCGCCGACCTTCAGCATCCGCAATCAGCCCGCTTGGGCCACTTTCGATGCGGCCACCGGCGAGCTCTCCGGCGTCCCCACGGCATCCGACGTGGGAGTTTTCGCCAATATCGAGATCAGCTTCAGCGATGGTGGTGCGAGCGTGGCGCTCGCGCCCTTCTCCATCACGGTCGCCGAGCCCGCCGCCGAGGCCGTGACGCTGTCCTGGATGGCGCCGCAGGACAACACGAATGGCACGACCTCGACGAACCTGGCGGGTTATCGGATCTACTACGGCTCGACACCGAAGAATTTGAACCAGGTGATCACCGTGGAGGGCAACGTGACCAGCTATGTGTTCAAACAGCTGGCCGCCGGCACCTGGTATTTCGCCGTCGCAGCGTTCAACGCCGAGCAGGTCGAGAGCGGTTTGTCGGCGGTTGTGCCGTTGAACCTGAGCACCTGAAGGAGGGTCCGCGCGGTTTGCTCGGCGGGGCGTTTCGGCCAAAATGGGCCGTCGCGGTGCCGTCAGTGGGTCACGGCGGCCATCGATGCGTCGTCGGTCTTGGACTCGTCTCTCGCGGCGGAACCTTCCGGGTAATGGATCACGCGATCCACCTTGTAGTCCTTGGTCGCTCCCGCGTGCGTGAAGATGATCAACTCGCCGAGCAGGCCCAACGCAAATATCTGGACGCCCAGAACTATCAACAGCGATGCCAGCAGCAATGCAGGCCGATCAGCCAGCGGGCTGTGAAAGAGGATCCTGTCGATCACCAGATAGATGAGCTCCAGGAGACCCACCGAGAGCGTGGTCACGCCGATCATGCCGAAAAAGCGCAACGGCTTCTTCGTGAAGCGCACGAGGAAGAAAATGCTGAAAATGTCGAGGAAGCTGCGCGCGTAGCTTCGCGGCTTGTAAAGCTCCCGATGCCGGTCATCCTTCGATTGGCGTAACGGGACCTCCCGCACGCGAAATCCCTGCCGCTCGGCGAGCACGGGCAGGAACCGCTCCTGATCTCCGTAGAGGTGGATTTCCTCGAGCACGGTCCGCCGCATCGCCCGCGCGGTGCAGCCCAGATCGCGGAAACTCAAGCCGGTGACCGATCGCAGGAGCCCGTGAAACGCACGGCGGCGCAGGGTTTGGAACCAGTTGCTCGCACGGGGTTCGCGATAGCCGACTGCGATGTCCGCGTCCGCGAGCGCCGCTGCCAATTTGCCCAGCTCGCCCCCTTCGACCTGAAGGTAGGCCGGGAGCGTCAGGATGATGCTGCCCAACGCGTGCTCGAACCCGATCATCACCGCCGTCGCCTCGCCGAACGGTCGGGTGAGCGATACGATCGTGATGGGTGCGCCTTGCGAGGCAAGCTGCGCCAGCACGCGTTCGCAGCCGGGCTGCGGTCCGTCGAGGACGAAAATGAACTCGTGCGGCGCACGCAGGCTCTTCAGGCCGGATGCATACTCGGCATATAGCTCGGCGGTGGCGGTCTGGCGGGCGCCCACCGGTACGATTACCGACACGACCGGAGTGGAGTTCAAGGACATGGCGGTCTCACCTGCGCAACCGCCCGGGTCAGGCGGGCGAAATCGGCCGGCCGAACGTCTCCGAGCTTGTACACCAATTCTCCGAGGGTCCCGCTTGCCATGAGCGTCACGCTTGCGGTGAGAAAAATGACCCCGGTCCCCGTCAGCGGCAGCGACGTGCCGCCCGCGGAAGCGGCGAGCAGGCCCGCCGCGAGCGCGATGAGCCCGATCAGCGTCAAAGGCACGCACAAGAGCCCGAACCAGACGAGGGGACGGGCGGTGAAGGAGGCGACGGTCTTGATCATCATGAGGTCAAGCAGCACTTTGTAGATGCGTGACAGGCCGTACTTCGACGTGCCGAACTGACGGGCATGATGGCGAACCTTGATTTCCGCGACCTTGGGACCCGCGATGGAAGCCACTGCCGGTATGAAGCGGTGCATCTCGGAGTACAGGGGAATGCGCTTGATCAACGAGGCCCGGAACGCCTTCAGCGAGCACCCGTTGTCGGTGATGCGCACGCCGGTCACGCGGCTGATCAACCGGTTCGCGATCATGGAGGGAAGCTTGCGGGAGAGCCACTTGTCCTGTCGTTTGTGGCGCCAACCGACCACGATGTCATATCCCTCCGCCATCTTGGCGAGGAACAGCCCGATGTCGGCGGGATCGTTCTGCAGGTCGCCGTCCATGGTGACGAGTATCTCGCCGCTCGCATGGTCGATCCCCGCGGCCATCGCCGCAGTCTGGCCGTAGTTGCGGCGGAACTTCACGACCCGCACCCGCGCATCGCGACGAGCGATGGCTTCCCCGCGCGCGCACGTCGCGTCGCGGCTGCCGTCGTCGACGAACACCATCTCGAAGGCAATATGTAAAGGTTCGATCGCGGCGACAATGGCCGAATGAAGGGGTCCGATACTGTCCTCCTCGTTATAAAAGGGGACGATGATGGATAGGAGCGGCGGAGCGGACACCTTGGATCCCGATGCTTGATATCAGCGCAATTTATCACATGCGCCTGCAATTCCTAAGCGCCCGGGCGCTCGACGAGAAATCTGCGAGGGCGGTCGCCATTTCGGCCGGCCAGTGTCAAATACAGCCTGATCCGGAGCCGGCGCGCACCCCGCTTCAGTATAATCGGCGAGCTCATGAAGATACTGGTCACTGGTGCAGCGGGTTTCATCGGCGCCGCAACCTCGATGCGCCTGCTCGAGCGCGGCGACGAGGTGGTCGGACTCGACAATTTGAACGACTACTACAGCGTTGCGCTGAAGCGAGCGCGGCTCGAAAAGCTCGAGAGCCATCCGGGCTTTCGTTTCCTGCGGGCCGATCTGGCGGATGAGCCGGCGGTCGCGCGGCTGTTCGCGGCCGAGCGCTTCGAGCGCGTCGTTCACCTCGGCGCGCAGGCCGGGGTCCGCCACTCCCTGAAGGCGCCGCATTCCTACATCCAGAGCAACATCGTCGGAACGCTCAACGTCCTCGAGGGCTGCCGGCACCACGGGGTCGCGCACCTGGTCTATGCGTCGTCGAGCTCGGTATACGGCGCGGGGACGCGGCTTCCTTATTCGGTGCGCGAGGCGGCCTCCCACCCGGTATCGCTCTATGCGGCGACCAAGCGCTCGAACGAGCTGATGGCTCACAGCTATTCCGCGTTGTTTGCCCTGCCGACTACCGGATTGCGCTTCTTTACCGTTTACGGGCCCTGGGGGCGGCCCGACATGGCATTGTTCCTGTTTACGCGGGCGCTGCTCGAAGGTCGCCCCATCGAGGTGTTCAACCACGGCCACCACAAGCGCGACTTTACCTACATCGATGATATCGTCGAGGGGGTCGTGCGAATCGTCGATCGAATTCCAACGCCGCTGCCGGATTGGGACAGCTCCAACGAGGATCCGTCGGTGAGCCGCGCGCCTTATCGGCTGTACAACATCGGCAGCAACCGACCCGTCGAGCTTCTGCGGTATATCGATCTGCTCGAGGAGTGCCTGGGGCGCAAGGCGGAGAAGATCATGCTGCCCATGCAGCCCGGCGATGTCCCCGACACCTTTGCCGACGTGAGCGAGCTCGTGGCGGACATCGGTTATCGGCCCTCGACACCCGTGGAGCAGGGCGTCCGACGTTTCGTCGACTGGTATATGGATTATTACCACCCGGGCGGGTTCTCAGACGGCCGTTAGGCCTTCGTCGCGCACAGAACGATCGAAAGCACGTCAAGCTGGTTGACCGGCTCCGTGAACCCGCGGCTCATACCGGTCGTGCTTTGCGCCCCCCGGCAGTGCTCGATCGGGGTGATCGATACGTTGATCCAGCCATGCTGTTCGAACAGCCGGCGGTACTGATGCGGACGCATTCGATTGGGCGAGCCGCGAAATCGGAACATCCGGTAAAGCGGCGCGGGGTAGCGATATATGTTGTTCGGATCCTTGTCCCGGATCCATCGCGAATGCGTCTTCAGGTCGATCTCGGCGACGATGACGGCGCCCTTGCGGCACACTGCGCTCAACTGCTCGACGGTGCGGGACACGTCGTCGAAATGCTCAAAGGCCGCCTGGCTGAAGACGAGGTCCATGCTCGCGGCACCAAATGCGGCGACCAGGTCGAAATCCTCGCGGATGACCGCGCGCAGGCGCGAGCGCTCGTCGCGGGCCGCCGCGATTTGCGTGAGCAGAAAGTCCCGGTCCACCGCGCCCCGAACCGCGGCGATGCGATCGAGCAGAGCGGAATAAAAAGCGGGAGGCACCCGAAGGATGAGGTCGTGCACGTCGCAGGCGCTGTATGTCGCGGCACCCCTCGTCAGAAGATAGACGCCGGTACCGAGGTCCGACCCCGGTCCGAGCTCGAGCACCGCCTTTCCAAGCAGCGCGTTGTCCATTCCGGTGTAAGCGGCGAGATGTGCGAGCCATTCGTCGACCACCTTGAGGTCATAATCGATGCACCGTCCGGTCTGCGCAAGGCTGAATGGCTTGGGCGAGGTGTAGCCCTGCAGCAAATGCTTGGTTTTCGCGAGCGCCAGAAATCCAACGCCCGCCAGAAACATGAACGCATCCCGCGCGGCGAGCTTAGCTTTGACCCGTCGGGACATTGGCTGGGCGGGGTCCGGGATGGTTGGCGACCTTCCTCGTGGCGGAAGCTTCTGCCAAAGGAACCGCATGGAAGCGTCCGGCTGCCCGCCGCATCACTTTCATGGTGGACTCTGCGATCATGTCCCAGTCGAAGCGCTCGCAGAGCTCGATCAGCCGCAGTGCATTCTCGGCGCGGGCCTGCGCGGTCATCGAGGCTAGCTCGCGCAGGCGGCTGGCGAGTGCGTCGGTGTCGCCGACGCGAAAATAGCTGCGCTCATCCAGTCCCATCTCGCGATTGGCCGGAATGTCGCTGGCCACCACCGGCGTGCCCATTTTCATCGCTTCCATGAGCGAAATCGGCAGTCCCTCGTGAGAGGAGGGCAGGGCGAAGATTCCGGCGTTCGCCAGGAGTTCCTGCACCTCGCGCGGCTTCAAAAAGCCGGTGCTGACGATCGCCCCGTTGCCGGCGATTTGAGCATGCACCCGTTCCGCGTAGCGCTGCGAGCCCTGCGCTCCGCCGACCAGCAGCAGCTTCCAACCGGGCAGGTTGGCGGTGTCGAACGCGGCGATCAGGTCGAGCTGACGCTTCTCGGGGACCAGCCGGCTCACCTGGATGATGTACCGGCCGGCATCCAGGCCGTATTTTTGCAGGAGCGACGGCGAGGCGTCGAGCTCCGGATTGCTGATGCCGTTCGGAATGAGGGTGGCGTCGCGCCCGTATTTGGCGCGCATGAGGCCGAGCAGCGAGTTCGAGATGACGATGCGTTCGTCCGCAAACGTCATGCCCATCCGCTCGCCGAGACGCAACACCGCCCGCGCCGTCGGCCCCCATTTCTCGCGAACGTAATCCTCGCCGTGATGCGTGACGACGACTTTCAGCCCGAACAGCTTCGCGAGCGGGACCATCAACCACGGGCCCACCGCGTGGATGTGCAACACGTCGGGACGCCGCACACCGGCGTAGAGCACGCCCATGAACGTATGAACCAGCGCCTCGAGCCCCTGCACACGGGGCGAGGAGATCCATCGGATGGTCACCCCGCGCCATCGCACGGGGCTGTTGTCGGGCCGATAGGGTGTGCGGCCCATGACCACGACATTGGCGCCGAGCGCCTGCAGCCGCGGATACAGCTCGGAGGCATGCGTCTCCACGCCCCCTGCGACATCAGGGATGCCACGCAACCCCAGCGCAATTACGCTCATCTTCCCCGTTTGTTCTTGAGTCATGGCTCCCCTCATCCATTTCTGATTTTCGTTCATCCTGCATATCCACGCTCAGCTGCGAATACAGCGCCAGCATCCGCTCACGGTAAGCCGGCGGGCTGAAATCGCGGCGCATCCATTCGCGGGCGGCGGCACCCATTTGCCGCAGTCGCGGGGTCGGCATCCCCTGCACCTGCGCGAGCGTCTCGGCGAGCGCACGCACGTTGCCGCTTTCGAATACGAAGCCCGTCTCCCCGGGCCGGATCAGTTCGGGTATTCCGCCTATGTTCGCTCCGATCACCGGAAGCCCCATGGCGCCCGCCTCCATGACGCTGATCGGCGCGTTCTCGTACCACTCGGAGGGGACGACGACCGCACGCGCGGAGGACAGCGCGGCGCGCAGCGCCGGACCGGTGAGATATCCCGAGAACTCGACCTCGCCGCCCGCGCTTGCGGCGAGCGCGCGCAGCGCGCCCTCCTCGGATCCGGTGCCGATGATCCGCAACGGCACGCGTGCGAGAGCCGCCGCCTTGATCAGCGTCGCGACGCCTTTTTCTGGAACGAGTCTTCCGAGATAGGCGAAGGTATGGCCGGACGGTCCGTGCAGCGGCAACGCATCCACATCGATCGAATTCGGAATGTGCACGAAACGGCGGGTATCGATGCCCCACTCGGCGAACTTTGCCAGGAAGAAACGGCTCGGCACGACGAATCGCGTGACCGTGCCCTTGTACAGGTTCAGTTTCTTGTGCAGCGTCGACTCGAGCCAGACGAGCGTGCTCATCGCCACCGAGTCCTTGATGCAACGGTTCCTGATGACGTTGCGCAGGGCACCGCCACGGCACGCCTCGCAGACCGCGCCCCGGGTGTGCATCTTGTACGCCGGGCATGCGAGTTTCAGGTCGTGCAGCGTCATCACCACGGGAATCCGCCGGCGCCGCAATTCGACCAGCACCGAGGGCGAGAGGTGATGGTAGATGTTGTGTGCGTGCGCGACATGCGGACGGGTCGACGCGACGAGTGCGCCGATGCGCCTCGCTGCCTCGCGTGAATAAATGGCCGTGAGCGCCCTCGACATCTTGGCGAGCGGCGAGCCGCGGCTCTCCTCGGCGGTATCGCCCACGAAATAAGGAGACCACTGCGAAGGAAGATTGTGGTCGCCGCGCATCGAAAAAGGGATGACTTCCCAGCCGGCCTGCTCGAACAGGCGATTGTGCTCGAAATAAACTGCCTCGGAGCCCCCGCGCCGGTAGTAGTAATTGTTGATCGACAGCAATCGCGGCATGATGCCCTTAACGAACACTTTCTGGAGCTTCGGCGGGGACGGTTCTATGATGCACAAATTCTCCCCCAATGATAGCGCGCGCGTCACTCAATCGAATTGCCATAAGACCGATAATGTGTGACGTTCCATCCCGCTTTGCGCATTTTATCCGCAATTCGAGCGCGTGCGGCGATGGTGGGGGCGGAGCTCGTGGCTTATAGTGATCCGGGATCCCGCTCCCGCGTCGAGGTGCAGTTCCAATGGATTTGACCGTCATCCCCACGTTCCGCTGCAACTCCCGTTGCCAGATGTGCTACATCTGGAAAAACCCGACGGAGCCGAAATTGGAGGTGACGGCCGAGACCCTCGCGAAGCTTCCCGGCGGTTTCGATAATCTGAATCTCTCCGGGGGGGAGCCAACCCTGCGGCGGGACCTGGCCGCCCTGGTCGACGTGCTGTACCCGAAAGCCCGGATCATGGAGATCAGCTCCAACGGACTGCATCCGGAAAAGCTCGTACCAATCATCAAAAAGTATCCGAATATCAAGGTCAGATTCAGCCTGGAGGGCGACGAAGCCACCAGCAACCGGATTCGCGGCGAAGAGGCCGGCTACGCGACCAAGGTGAAGGGCCTGCGAATGCTGCAGGAGGCCGGAGGCACGGATCTCGGTTTTGCGTTCGTGATCCAGGACGAGAACGTCGATCAGTTGGTCCGAACCTATGAGTTCGCCCGGGCGCAGGGGTTCGAGCTCGCCACATCCACTTTACATAATGCCTGGCAGTTCTATAAAAACGACAATTATTTCTACGACCGCGTGAAAGTGGCGCGTCAGGTCGAGGGCCTCATTACGATCATGTTGAGCAGCGGCAAGGTCAAGAATTGGTTTCGCGCCTATCTGAACCTCGGACTGGTGGAGAAAATCCTCGGCCATCCGCGCTTGATCCCGTGCGTGGCGGGCACCGGCTTTGCATTCATCGATCCCTGGTCGGATGTCTGGGCCTGCAACGTGCGCAGCGACCTGCCGCTGGGGAACCTCGCCAAGGACACCTGGGAGACGATTCTGGCCAGCGAGACGGCCCAGCGATCGATCGGCAAGGTGCGTGCCTGTGAGCAGAATTGCTGGATGGTCACCACCGCGCGCACCGCCATGCGATCGGAGCTTCTACCGAGTGCGCCGAAGGCGGGTCCGCTGTTCTGGGTGATCAAGAACAAGTTGAAACTCGCCCTCGGCGGAAAGATCGACTTCGACAGCTACATCGACTACAGCGACGTAAAGCCCTCGCCGCAGGTGCCCCGGGTGTCCTACCTCGAGGTCCACGAAAAGGTCAAGCTGGTCAAGGGGCGCGACACCACCGACAAGCATTATCCCTTGAAGGTGTTCGAGAACACCTGACCCGACGGTTGAAGGGGCCATGAAGCGCAATCTCCACGATCTGGCGGACGGGTCGTTCGACTTGCTGGTGGTCGGGGGGGGCGCCTTTGGGGCGGCTGCGGCCTGGGACGCCACGCTTCGCGGTCTGCGCGTTGCGCTCGTCGAGCAGGGCGACTTCGGCGGCGGATCCTCCGCCGAATGTTTCAAGATGGTGCATGGCGGCATCCGCTATCTGCAACATGCGGATGTCCGCCGGCTGCGCGCCTCCTGCGCCGAACGCTCCGCGCTGCTCAAGATCGCTCCGCACCTGGTAAGCCCGCTGCCGATCGTGATTCCCACCTATGGTCACGGGCGTCAGGGAAAGGCGTTTTTGGCGGCCGGCATGTATGTCTACGACGCGCTGACCTGGCGCAAGAACGCCGCCATCGGCGACCCGACCCGCAGAATCGCGGGCACCCACCTCTGGTCGCGCCAGGAGACACTGGCGATTTTCCCCGACCTCGATGAGCGCTCCCTGACGGGCGCCGCGGTTTTCGAGGATGGCCAGATGTACAACACGGCCAGATTGGTGCTCGCCTTCGTCGAGTCCGCCGTGCGTCGGGGGGCGATCGCAGCCAATTATGCGCAGGCGACCGGGTTTCTCTGGGATCGGCGCCGGGTGTGCGGCGTTCGGGTGCGCGATCGCATCGATGGCGGCGAGATCGATGTCCGCGCCAAGCTGGTGTTGAACGCGGCCGGCCCTTGGGCCGACTACCTGGTACAGGACGCGGCACAGTTCGGCGCGCATCGGCGGGGCCATTTCTCCCGCGACGCCTGTTTCCTGGTGAATCGCAAACCGCGATCCCGATATGCGCTGGCCGTTGCCGGCTCCAGCCGCGATGGCGACGCCATGGTAAGCCGCTCCGCACGCCACCTGTTCTCGGTGCCGTGGCGGGATTGCACGCTGATCGGGGTGTGGCACCGGGTGTTCACCGCGCGTCCCGAGACGGCACGGGTCGAGGAGGCCGAGCTCGAGGCCTGGATGGCGGAGATGAATGCCGCCTATCCCGCAATGCGTCTCGAGCGCGAGGATGTGATCTACGCCAATTGCGGCCTGGTGCCGTTCGGCGACAGCGTCACGCGCGCAGGCGAGCTGAGTTTCGGCAAGGAATCGCGCTACATCGATCATCGAGCGGATGGCGTCGCGGGGTTGGTGACTCTGATCGGGATCCGCTACACGACGGCCCGCGGCGATGCCGCCCGCGCCCTCGATCTGCTGCTCGAGCAGATGCCGCGTGCCCCGGGGCGCGCGCCGACCGAGCGCGTTGCGTTGGTCGGCGGGGATATCGAGGACTTCACGGCCCTGCAGGCCGCAGCGCTGCGCGAAGTCGGCTCGCGCGTCCCCGCCGCGGTGCTCGAGTCGTGGCTGCGCAACTACGGCACCGAGTACCGCGCGTTGGTCGCGCTCTGCGACTCTGCGGCGAACGCGAGCGCGGCAGTCGCGTGCCCCCCCACGATGTCGGCGGAAGTGACCCATGCGGTCCGCGAGGAGATGGCGATGCGATTGCAAGACGTCGTGTTGCGCCGCACCCAACTCGGATCCGGCGCCCATCCCGGAGCAGCCGCGATCGCTCATTCGGCGCACTGCATGCAGCAGCTGCTGGGCTGGACGGAGCAGCGGCGCCAGGCCGAGATCGACGACACCGAGGCCGTGCTGCGTGATCATCATGCCGCGGTTGTGGAGATGGCCCGATGAAAATACTGGTGACCGGCGGAACGGGATTCATCGGTTCGAGACTCGCGCTCGAGGCGCGCCGGCTCGGACATGCCGTCACCGTCGCGGGACAGATCAACTCCGATGCCGAGCGGTCGCGCGCCGTGGAGCTCGAGCGCGGGCAGATCGCGATCGAACGCGGGCCGCTCCAAGACCGCGCCTACGCGCGGCGCATCGCCCAGGGGTGCGAAGCCGTGATTCATCTGGCGGCGGCTCAACACGAGGCGAACGTCCCCGAGTCCTACTTTTTCGACGTGAACGTCAATGGCACCCGCACGTTGATCGAGGCGAGCGAGCAGGCGGGCGTGAGGCGCTTCGTGTACGGAAGCACCATCGGCATTTACGGAGAATCCAGCGGCAAGCGCCTGGATGAAGCGACTCCGCCGCGACCGACCAATCCCTACGGCCGCAGCAAACTCGAGGCGGAGCGCGTGGTCAACGATCATGGCGGCGCGCTCGAGCGAAGCGTCGTGCGCATATCGGAAACCTATGGCCCCGGCGATTTCCGCCTGCTCAAGCTGTTCCGTGCGGTCGATCGAGGCCGATTTTTCATGATCGGCAGCGGCTCGAATCGGCGCCAACCCATTCATGTGGGCGACCTGGTCCGCGGACTGCTGCTTGCCGCCGATCATCCTGCGGCGGTGGGGGAGACCTTCGTCATGGCCGGAGAGGAGGTGCTCACCACCGACGAGTTCGTGAGGCAGATCGCGGGCGTTCTTCAGCGGCCGGCGCCGCGATGGCGCGTGCCGATGTGGCCCTTTCTAGGCGCGGCCGTGCTCATGGAAAGCACGCTCGCACCGCTCGGGATCCAGCCGCCCCTGCACCGACGGCGGCTGGATTTCTTTCGCAAGTCGTTCCTGTTCTCGACTGAGCGTGCGCGCGAGCGGCTCGGGTTCATTCCCCAGATTCCGTTCCGAGAAGGAGCGGGCGACACGGCCCGCTGGTATCGCGAACACGGATATCTGCCGACCCCGGCGTGAAAATACTATTCTGCAACTACGAGTTCCCCCCCTTGGGCGGGGGCGGCGGCGTCGTCATGGCGGCGCTCGCCCGCGAGATGGCGCGCCGTCACAGCGTGACGGTGCTGACTTCGGGCGCGCTCGGCCTGCCGGCCGAGAGCTGCGAGCAGGGGGTGCGCGTGATACGCGTACCGGTGTTCTTCCGGCGGGAGCTCGCCGTCGCCAATCTTCCCTCGATGCTGGCCTACCTGCCGATGGGCCTTCTGCGCGGTCTCGGATGGCGGCGTGCCGCGGCCTTCGACATCATAAATACCCACTTCGTGGTGCCGAGCGGCCCGCTCGGCCACGCACTGAGCCGCCTCTATCGGATTCCGAACGCGCTGTCCGTGCACGGCGGCGATCTCTACGATCCCAGCAAGGCGAGCTCCCCGCATCGGATCTCCTGGCTGCGGCCTCCGATCCGGTATTTGCTGCGCCAGGCGCAAGCGCTGATCGGTCAGTCGCGCAACACGCTGCAGCACGTCGCGGAGATCTATGGGGTTGAGCGCGCCACGGAGCTCATTCCGCTCGGCATCGAGCGCCCCATCGCGCCCGCGGCCACGCGTCGCGACTTCGGCATCCCCGAGGATGCCTTTGTGATGGTAACCGTGGGGCGGGTGGTGGCGCGCAAGGCGCCCGAGCAGCTGATCGAAGCGATGCGCTCGGCGGGGACGGCGGGTGCGCATCTCATCGTCGTCGGCGACGGACCGCTGCTCGGTTCCGTGCGGCAGGCGGCGGCGCGTGCCAACCTTGCCGAGCGGGTGCATCTGCTGGGCCAAACCTCGGAGGAGCGCAAGAACCAGGCGCTCGCGATCTCCGACATCTTCGTCTCGGCGAGCCAGCACGAGGGGTTCGGACTGGTTTTCCTGGAGGCCATGGCGTTCGGCCTGCCGATCATCTGCTATGACCACGGCGGGCAGACCGATTTTCTCGTGAACGGGGAGACCGGCGCGGTGTTGGCGCTCAACGATCGCGAGGGCTTCGCACGTGCGATCAGGCAACTGCACGGCGACGCCCAGGCACGGCGGCGGATGGCGCAAAACAACCGTCATCTGGTCGAGCGCTATCTCATCGACACCTGCGCCGTCCGGTATGAGAGAGTATTCGAGGATACCGTGCGGAATTTCGCGAAGCGTCGCGAAGGAGGGCGCTGATGTGCGGCATTGCGGGGATCGTGGGCGGGCTGGAACCGGAGGGTGCCGACATCGCGCGGATGCTGAGCGCGCTCGTGCATCGCGGACCGGATGGAGAGGGGATCTACGGGGATGGCCAGGCCGCGCTCGGTCATCGGCGGTTGTCCATCATCGACCTCGCGGGAGGGCGTCAGCCTCTGCGCAACGCGGAAGGAACGATCTGGCTGGTTTGCAACGGCGAGATCTACAACTACGTGGAGCTTCGTCGCGAGCTCGAGGCGCGCGGACACCGCTTCGTCACCCACAGCGACTGCGAGGTCGTCATCGGGTTGTACGAGGCGTACGGCGATCGTTGCGTCGATCACCTGCGGGGCATGTTCGCCTTCGCCCTGTGGGACGCGCACAAGCGGCGCCTGCTCGCGGCGCGCGATCATCTCGGCCAGAAGCCTCTGTACTACATCTCGCAGCCCGGACGATTCGCATTCGCCTCGGAGATCAAGTCGCTGCTGGCGCTCGATCCGTCGCTGCGGCAGCTGAATCTCGCGGCGCTCGATCAATATCTGGCACTGCGCCTGATCGCCGCACCGCTCAGCATGTTCCGAGGGGTCCACAAGCTGCCGCCCGGGCACCTGCTGGTGATCGAGGCCGGACGCGCACCGGCCGTGCGGCGTTATTGGGATTTGCAGTTCGAGCCGAAGATCCACCGCAATGAGGCAGAGCTCATCGACGAGCTCGAGGCGCACATCGAGGAATCGCTGCGGCTGCATATGGTGAGCGACGTGCGGGTCGGCGCGTTCCTGAGCGGCGGTCTCGATTCGAGTCTCCTGGTCGCGATGCTGGTCAAGCGTCTGGGCGTGAAGGAGCTGCCGACCTTCACCGTGGGTCTGCCCTACAAACAATTCGATGAGGCTCCGCATGCCCGGGCCGTCGCCGCCCGCTACGGCACGCAGCATCACGAGCTCACCATCCGCCCGAGCTTGAGGGAGATCCTGCCGGATCTCGTGTGGCATCTCGACGAGCCGTCCGACCCGCTGTCGCTGTGCACCTACCACGTCGCGCAATTCGCGCGCAAAACCGTCAAGGTCGTGATCGGCGGCGACGGCGGAGACGAGCTGTTCGGGGGATACGACCGCTATTACGGCAATCTGTATGCGGGATATTACGGCAAGGTCCCCGAGATGTTGCGCCGGCGGGTATTGGGCCCGGCCCTGGGGTTGATACCGTCGGCCGGCTGGTACAAGAGCGTCGGTCATCAGATGCGCTGGTTGCATCGACTCTCGTTTCTGGAGGGGAGCCGGCGGTATGCAGGCAGTCTTTCCTATTTCTACTTCGACGCCGAACAGCGCCGAAGCCTGTTCACGGACGAGAGCCGAGCGGCGCTCGCGGACAACGACGCGGAGCTCGCGCTCAGGGCGCCGTTCGATGCAACGAGCGGCGGCCCGATCGATCGCATGCTGTACGCGGACAGCAAGGTCCGGCTGCCGGATCATCCGGTGATGATTAGCGATCGGATGTCCATGGCGCATGGACTCGAGGTGCGCAGCCCTTTCATGGATCACCGCCTGGCGGAGTTCGCGGCCCGCCTGCCTGCGCAGATGAAGGTGCGCGGCCGGAGCCTGCGATATATCCAGCGGCGGCTGGCGGCCCGATATCTGCCGCCCGAGATCCTGGCCCGATCCAAGCAGGGCTTCTCCTCCGCACTGCCGTACATATTGAAAGACGAATACCGGGCGCTGTACCAGCGCTATCTGCGCAGCTCCGCGCTGGTCGATGCGGGAGTGCTCGCCCGGGCGCCGATCGAGAAGTTGCTGCAGGAACAGTTGAGCGGCCGCGCAGACCACGGCAATCGGCTGTGGCTGCTGATCAACTCGGAGGTCTGGTACCGCATGCTGATCCTCGGCGAGGCCAAGGAGAGCTTCCGCGAGCGCCCGGGCGACCTCGCAAGCGCAGCCTGATCTACGGGCGCTTCCCGCGCAGCTTCGGCCAACGGCGGATGTAATCGGCCTGCTCGGAGGTTTGCGGCACGGTTGGCCAAACCTGCGCGCGCGCGGATTGCCTCCACAGGCGATTGAGCTCCTTGAGCGCCGCCCTGCCGGTGCGCGTGGTCTCGGCGAGAAAGCAGCCGATGATGAGTCCCGTACGCCCGATGCCGGCGCGGCAATGCACGTAGATCACGCGCTCGCTCGCCAGCGCGGTGCGCAGGGTGTCGAGCAACGCCTGTGTCTGCAGGACATCTCGCGGAACCTCGCAGTCGAGGATGGGTGAGCGCACGTACTCGGTGGATGCGGGCAGCAGGTGATGATACTCGGGCAATTCCCCTTCCTCGGTCAGGTCGATGAAAAAGTCGATGCCGGCGGCGCTCAGCCGCTCAATCCGGTGCCGAGTTTCCCCCCCGCCGAGAGGGTGCTCCCCCGCGAGCAGGCGGCCCGGAATCACCCAATACGAATTGGGCAACGGACGCTCCATTGCGAGTTCGAGCCGATTTCGCGCATTCACGGCGCGATGGTAGCAGCTGAGCGGGCGGTGACCCTCCTCCTCAGTTGCCAACCGGTCGCGGAGGCCGCAAAATCGCGCCCTGATCGCGGGCAGAGGAGCGTGCGGCCGGCCCGCACTGTCGACGTGGTTGTTCTTCGCCGCTATAGTTACTAATGTTCCATCCCTGCGACCCGCATCTAATTCCCCTTAAATCAATATCTTGCGCCGTATGCGAGCCCTCTTGACAGGTGAGGTCGCCACTGTGATTCCGGTGGTGAACATCCTATGCCGGTAATCACACTTCCCGATGGCAGCCAGAAGAGCTTCGACCATGCCGTATCGGTGGCAGAAATCGCCGCCGGCATTGGCCCGGGTCTCGCCAAGGCGGCGCTTGCCGGCAAGGTGAACGGCCGCCTGGTCGATACCTCATACGCTGTCGAGCACGATGCCTCGGTGAGCATCGTAACCGACAAGGACGCGGACGGCCTCGAGATCATCCGCCATTCCACCGCGCATCTGCTCGCGAACGCGGTACAGGAGCTCTTCCCCGGGGCGCAGGTGACCATCGGCCCGGTGATCGAAGACGGCTTTTACTACGATTTCGCCTACAAGACGCCGTTCTCGAGCGACGACCTCGCTGCGATCGAGAAGCGCATGGCGGAGATTGCGGCCCGGGACGTGAAGGTGCACAGACGCCTCCTGCCGCGCGATGAGGCGGTGGCACATTTCAAACGCATCGGCGAGCACTACAAGGCCGAGATCATCGGCGCCATCCCCGCCGGTGAGGACATCAGTCTGTACGGGCAGGGCGACTGGGAGGATCTGTGCCGCGGGCCGCATGTGCCGAGCACGGGCAAGCTCAAGGCGTTCAAGCTCATGAAGGTGGCGGGCGCCTATTGGCGCGGCGACTCCCGCAACGAGATGCTGCAGCGGATCTACGGCACTGCCTGGGCCAACGAGAAGCAGCTCAAGGAATACCTCACCCGTCTCGAGGAGGCGGAGAAGCGCGATCACCGGCGCATCGGCAAGGAGCTGGACCTGTTCCACCTGCAGGAGGAGGCTCCTGGTGCGGTGTTCTGGCATCCGAAAGGCTGGGCGCTGTTTCAGCAACTGATCTCCTACATGCGCGAGCGGCAGAGCGCCGCGGGCTACGTGGAGGTGAACACGCCGGAAATCATGGACCGCGAGCTGTGGGTTCAGTCCGGCCACATCGCCAATTTCGGCGAGAACATGTTCATGACCAAGACGCCCGACGAGCGCACCTTCGCCATCAAGCCCATGAACTGTCCGGGCCACATCCAGGTGTTCAAGCAGGGGATGCGCAGTTACCGCGAGCTTCCGCTGCGCATTGCCGAGTTCGGCAAGGTCCACCGTTACGAGCCTTCGGGCGCTCTGCACGGGCTCATGCGGGTGCGCGCCTTCACCCAGGACGATGCCCACATCTTTTGCACCACGGAGCAGATCACCGAGGAATCGGTGCGCGTGACCCAGCTGATCCTCAGCATTTACGCGGACTTCGGCTTCAACGACGTGCGCATCAAGTTCTCCGACCGGCCCGTCAAGCGAGTCGGCTCCGACGAGATCTGGGACATCTATGAGGGGGCGCTCAAGAAGGCGGCCGCGGTCGCCGGCATCGAGACCACCCTGAATCCGGGCGAGGGGGCCTTCTACGGTCCCAAATTGGAGTTCGTGCTGCGGGACGCGATCGGCCGCGAGTGGCAGTGCGGCACGCTGCAGGTCGATCCAAACCTCCCGTCCCGGCTCGGTGCGAGCTATATCGGCGAGGACAGCCAGCGGCACACCCCCGTCATGCTGCATCGGGCCATGTTCGGCTCTTTGGAGCGCTTTACGGGCATTTTGCTGGAACATCACGCCGGTAAACTGCCCACCTGGCTGTCGCCGGTGCAGGCGGTGGTGATGGGAATTACCAGCCGGCAGGACAAATACTGCGAAGAAGTTGCGGAAAACCTGAAAAATCAGGGGCTTCGGGTCGAAACGGACTTGAGGTCCGAGAAGGTTGGCTTTAAAATCCGCGAGCACACACTAAAACGTGTTCCTTATCTCCTGGTCGCCGGCGACCGCGAGGTCGAGGCACATACCCTGGCCGTTCGCACGCGCGGTGGCAAAGACCTAGGCAGTTTTGAGCTTCCGAAGCTCGCTGGCTTGCTTTGCGAAGAAGTCGCGAGCCGCGGCCGTATTATTTTGGAGTAACGTTTATCGCAACTGCGAAGCGCGTAAGGCGCAATGAGGAGATCTCCGCACCGTCGGTGCGGGTGATCGCGGCGGATGGGAGTCAAGCAGGGGTCATGTCGCGCGCGGAAGCGCTGCAGATGGCAAGCTCGCAATCACTGGATCTCGTCGAGGTTTCGCCGATGGCGGAACCGCCGGTCGTGCGGGTGATGGATTTCGGAAAGTTCCTGTTCGAACAGAACAAGAAGGCTCACGCGGCAAAGCGTAAGCAGAAGCAGATTCAAGTCAAGGAAGTGAAGTTTCGTCCCGGGACGGAAGAGGCCGATTACCAGGTCAAGCTGCGTAACATCGTCCGATTCCTGACCGAAGGCGACAAGGCCAAGGTGACGTTGCGTTACCGGGGCCGTGAGCTCGTTCACCAGGACATCGGCAGGCGTCTCCTGTCGCGGATTTCTGAGGATCTCGCCCCCTATTCGGTGGTCGAGCAGAATCCGCTGATGGAAGGCAAGCAGATGATCATGGTGTTCGGGCCCAAAAAGAAGTGAGCGGCGGACCCTAAAGAAGTCCGTCACCCCGCCTTAAGCGGCGCTCGTCCTAGGTGCAAACCGCGGGGCGCCTGTGTCAAGGC
Source organism: uncultured Gammaproteobacteria bacterium (assembly GCA_963736185.1). Taxonomy (GTDB): domain Bacteria; phylum Pseudomonadota; class Gammaproteobacteria; order Steroidobacterales; family Steroidobacteraceae; genus Bog-1198. The sequence continues at coordinate 48,100 of CAVTNZ010000060.1, forward strand.
CATAAAATCAGGAGTCGAGCATGCCCAAGTTGAAAACCAAGCGGGCTGCGGCGAAGCGTTTTCGCAAAACAGCGAACGGCTTCAAGCGCGGCCAATCCCATCGTCGTCACATCCTGACGAAGAAACCGTCCAAGCGTAAGCGCCAGCTGCGCCGCGAGTCGCAGGTCCACGAGACCGACGTGAATCGCATCAAAGTGCTGCTGCCGCACGCCTAACGAGTCAGGAGAAAACACATGGCACGAGTCAAACGCGGTGTGATCGCCGGACGGCGGCACAAGAAGATTCTCAAGAAGGCGAAGGGCTACTTCAATGCCCGGCGCAAGGTGTTCCGCACGGCGAAGCAGGCGGTCATCAAGGCCGGCCAGTACGCCTATCGGGGACGGCGCGAGAAGAAGCGCGAGTTCCGCGCGCTCTGGATCACGCGCATCAATGCGGCGGCACGCCTCTGTGGGATGACCTACAGCACGCTGATCGACGGTCTCAACAAGGCCGGATTGGCGATCGATCGCAAGGTGCTCGCGGACCTCGCGGTGCACGACATGCCGGCCTTTACGGCCATTGCCGATAAAGCCAAGGCGGAAACAGCCAAAGCCAGCCCGCCGACGGCCTGACGACAATCGAAAGCGCATCGGGGCCGGCCTGCGGAATGATGTCCGCGGCCGATCCCGACAGGCGCTGTGTGGAGCAGTCCATGGCCGCCACCGATATTCTCTCAGGTCTCGTCGACCAGGCACTTGCGGACGTGGGCGGGTCGCGCGATCTCGCGGCGCTCGAGGAGATCCGCGTGCGCCTGCTGGGCAAGAAGGGGCTGCTCACCGAGCAGCTCAAGAGCCTCGGTCGTCTGCCGGCGGACGAACGGCCGGCCGCGGGACAGAGGATCAACGAGGCCAAGGCCGCGATTCAGGCCGCCCTCGAGATGCGCCGTATCCGGCTGGACGAGGAGGCGCTGCAGGCCGAGCTCGCCCGCGGGGCGCTGGACGTTACCCTGCCGGGACGCGGCCAGGAGCGCGGCAGCATCCACCCCGTGACCCGCGCACGCCTGAGGATCGAGCGGATCTTCCGGGAGGCAGGCTTCCAAATCGCAACCGGCCCCGAGGTGGAGGACGATTTCCACAATTTCGAGGCGCTGAACATCCCGCCGAATCACCCGGCGCGGGCCATGCACGACACCTTCTACTTTCCGGACGGCCGGCTGCTGCGGACCCATACCTCGCCGGTGCAGATCCGCGCCATGCGCGCGCGGCAGCCACCGATGTCGCTGATCGCGCCGGGACGCGTCTATCGGAACGATTCGGACATGACGCATACCCCGATGTTCCACCAGGTGGAGGGCATCGTGGTGGGCGAGAACGTGAGCTTCGCCAACCTGAAAGCGATGCTGCATACCTTCGTCGAACATTTCTTCGAGCAGGCGCTCGGCATGCGCCTGCGTCCGTCGTATTTTCCTTTCACCGAGCCCTCCGCGGAGGTCGACATCGAGTGCGTCTTCTGCCACGGAGCGGGGTGCCGCGTGTGCAAGCTGACCGGATGGCTCGAGATCCTGGGATGCGGAATGATTCATCCGAACGTGCTGGCCGCGGCCGGCATCGACAGCGAGCGCTGGCAGGGATACGCCTTCGGCATGGGCATCGAACGGGTGGCCATGCTGCGTTATGGGGTCGATGACCTGCGCCGGTTCTTCGAAAACGATCTGCAGTTCCTGAAGCAATTCCCGTGAAGATCACCTATTCCTGGATGAAGGAGTTCACGCCGCTCGAGGCGACGCCGGTCGAGCTCGCGTCCCGCCTCACGCTCGCGGGACTCGAGGTGGAATCGATCCAGCCGGTGGCGCCGCCGTTCTCGGGCGTCGTCGTCGGCGAAGTGCTCGAGTGCGCGCGACATCCCGAGGCGGACAAGTTGTCGGTGTGCGAGGTCACCATCGACCGCGGCGGTCGCGGGAGCGATCGGCTGCAGATCGTTTGCGGCGCGCCGAACGTGCGCCGCGGACTCAAGGTCGCAGTCGCGACGGTCGGTGCGGTGCTGCCCGGCAACGTCAAGATCAAGCGCGCGAAGCTGCGCGGACTCGAGTCGAACGGCATGTTGTGCTCGGCGCGCGAGCTCGGCCTCGGCGAGGAACACGACGGCATCATGGAGCTGCCCGACTCTTTCGCGCTGGGAGAGGACGTACGCGCCTCATTGGATCTGGACGATACGGTGCTCGAGGTGAACGCCACCCCGAACCGCGGCGATTGCATGAGCGTGTTCGGCATCGCGCGCGATTACGCGGCGGCGCAGGACCGGCGCTACCTCACCGCGAACGCGGCGCACGTGCCGGCCACGGTCGATGCACGGTTTCCGGTGCGCATCGACTGGGCGGCGGGTTGTTCCGTGTTCGCCTCGCGGGTGATCCGCGGGGTCCATCAGGATGCGAGCACACCGGCTTGGATGAAGGAGCGGCTGCGCCGTGTCGGTCTGAACTCCATCTCGCCGGTCGTGGATGTCACCAACTACGTCATGACGGAACTCGGGCAGCCCATGCACGCCTACGATCTCGCGCGGCTCGAGAAAGGCATCGTGGTCCGGGCGGCGGCGCCGGGCGAGCGAATCACGCTGCTGGACGGCAAGGACTACGAGCTCGGCCCGGAGTTCATGGTGATCGCGGATGCCGCCGGAGCGGTGGGACTCGCGGGCATCATGGGGGGGCAGAGGACCTCCATCGGCGAATCGACCGCCGACGTGCTGCTCGAGTCCGCGCACTTCAGCCCGGACATCGTTGCCGGCCGCGCCCGGCGCATCGGCCTGTTCACCGACGCGGCTCAACGCTTCGAGCGCGGGGTCGATCCCACGCTGCCCAAGATCGCCTTGGAGCGGGCTACCGCCTTGCTGCTCGAGATCGCGGGCGGGCAGGCGGGTCCGCTCGAGATGACCCGGGCCGTGCCGGGCGCAGGCGATGCGCAGGAGTGGGTGAGCCTGCGCCGCACCCGCCTCGCTCGATTGCTCGGCGCGAGCATCCCGGACGGGGAGGTGCAGGCCGTGCTTGCCGCCATCGCACCCGAGGTCGAATCGGAGCCTGAAGGCTGGCGGGTGCGGCGTCCGCCGCATCGCTTCGACATCCGCATCGAGGCCGACTTGATCGAGGAGGTTGCGCGCCTGCGGGGCTTCGACCGCATCGATGAAGCGCATGCCATCGCGCCGCAGATCGCGGGCTACGCGCCGGAGTCGCGCGTGCCCGGTGAGCGCCTGCTCACCGCCATGGCGGACTTCGGCTATCGAGAGGCGATCACCTACACCTTCGTCGACCCGTCGCTGCAGCGGCTGCTGTTTCCCGAGACACCGGCCCTTGCGCTGTCGAATCCGATCTCCGCGGAGCTCTCGGAGATGCGGGTGTCGCTCTGGCCCGGGCTGATCGCGGCATGCCGCGAGAACATGCGCCGCCAGCAAGCGCGGGTGCGGTTGTTCGAGATCGGCAGCAGGTTCGATATCTCGGGAGCGTCGCTGCGCGAGATCGACATGCTTGCCGGAGTCGCGACCGGGGCCCGCTGGCCGGAGCAATGGGGCAGCGCGCGCGAGGCGCTCGATTTCTACGACGTGAAAGGCGATGTCGAGAATCTGCTGGGATTGGCGGGCGAGGCGGCATCCATCCAATTCGAGGCGGCCGAACTGCCGTGTCTGCGTCCGGGGCGCGCGGCGCGCATCGTTCGCGGGGGCAGAACGATCGGTCATCTCGGTGAAATCCATCCGCGTTTGGTCAAGGCGTTGAGCCTCAGCAATGTCGTATTTCTATTTGAATTGGAAATAACATCAGCATTCTCGGATAAGCCACCGAAATTACAGCAAATTTCCAGATTTCCCAGTGTGCGGCGAGATCTCGCCGTGGTGGTGGATGAAAGCGTCCCCCTCGCAGTTTTACGGGAAAATGTTACTGTTAGCGCGTCGGGCCTGTTGAGCGATCTGCGCGTATTCGATGTCTATCGGGGACCGGGCGTAGAATCAGGACGAAAAAGTATCGCTTTAGGCTTGATTTTACAGGATTCCTCCCGCACTCTTACTGACGTTGACGCTGATGCCGTTGTGGCCTCGGTGGTTACGCGGTTACGGGATGTTTTGAGCGCCGCAATAAGAGATCAATAAGCATGGCAGCCCTCACCAAAGCAGAGATGGCCGAGGCCCTATTCGATCAATTGGGGCTCAACAAGCGCGAGGCCCGCGAGCTCGTCGACCTGTTCTTCGAGGAAATCCGTGCGGCCCTGTCCTCGGGCGAGCAGGTGAAATTATCCGGCTTTGGGAATTTCGATTTGCGCGACAAGAACCGGCGTCCCGGCCGCAATCCCAAGACGGGCGAAGAGATCCCCATCAGCGCGCGTCGCGTCGTTACATTCCGGCCCGGTCAGAAATTGAAGGCCCGCGTCGAGGCGTATGCTGGAACCAAGCAATAACGCCGAACTGCCGCCGATCCCGGGGAAGCGCTACTTCACCATCGGCGAGGTGAGCGACCTGTGCGGGGTGAAGCCGCATGTGCTGCGCTACTGGGAGCAGGAGTTCCCGCAGTTGAAGCCCGTCAAGCGGCGCGGCAACCGCCGCTATTATCAGCGCCAGGACGTGCTCATCATCCGGCAGATTCGAAGCCTGCTCTACGAACAGGGCTTCACCATCGGCGGCGCCCGCAACCGCCTCACCGGCGACGATGCGCAGGTCGACCTCAATCAGAGCCAGCAGTTGATCCATCAAATGCGGCTCGAGCTCGAGGAACTCATCAAGATTTTGCGCCGCTGACCGACGCCGCGCGAGACCCCACAGGTCATTTCGGCTATCATGTACGTCCGGTCGGGGCGTGGCGCAGCCTGGTAGCGCACTTGCATGGGGTGCAAGGGGTCGCAAGTTCGAATCTTGTCGCCCCGACCAATTACTTACGGGCGTTGAGATTTGAGGTTAGGTACACCTTTGGGTACACCTTGCCGCAAGCGATATATCTCGGCCAGCGTTGCCCTTTGAGCTCGAGCATCGTCCTCTCGCTCTCCTCTATGATTCGGCCTTTGTGCCACGAGTCGGGCCGCGGAAGTCCTGGATATCGACGAAGGCTACCTAGTGGAGGCAACGGACGGCGGATCGGCGGTGGCAATATCGACCTCTCCAAAGCACGCCGGGACAATCGCGTAAAAAAGAGCCAGTTTTTCTCGGTGAATCAGGTTAAGCAATTGCTGGCCCTCTGAATTCGTCACCACGAATTCGATCTCGATGATCGATGATCCGTGAAGATCAAAGATCTTCTCCTCGGAGAGGATATGATGCCGGCCAAAGCCGGCCGTGGCCTTGAACGCCGAGCCGCCGCGAATACCAAGCTTGTTCGCCTGAATCAGCAGCCACTCCCAGACGACATCATGGCCGTGGCGCTGTCCCTCATGGACATAAAACCTCAGGAATGATCCCCGCATGGGTGATACCTCAACGTGGCCTGCTCATATGCAACTATCGATCGAGGGCGGGTCGGCCTTCTGCAGATCGACCACGCCGAAGTGGGCCGGCATATGGGTGTAAAAGAGAGGCATCTTCTCTCGATGGATCAGGGCCAGCAATTGCCGCGCTTCCTGATCTGTCGCGATGAACTCAACTTCGACGGCGAGCGAGCCCGCGAGTTCGAAGAACTTCGCCTCGTTGAGCCTATGGTGCCGGCCGAAGCCGGCCATTGCCTTGAACGCGGAGCCGCCGCGAATGCCAAGCGCGTTGGCCTGTTCGAGCAGCCATTCCCAGGCCAGTTGCCCGTGATGCCGCTCCCCTTCATGCATATATACCCTCAAGAATGAGCCTTCCATATCGACTCCTTCGGGATTTTGTCAGTGTGCGTGCCCCCAACTCCTGAACCAACCGACCGTCGCAATGCCAGCCAAAGTCATCAGCACGGAACCGAATAGATGCGCGGCGGCCGCTCCGCACGCCCATATGGGTCGACCTTCCTGCAGGTGGGCCACCAGTTCCGACGAAAACGTTGAGAAGGTCGTCAGGCCACCGCAAAAGCCGGTGATGACAAACAGGCGCCACTCGGGCGAGAGCCCCGAAAACGCGCCGAACAGTGCGACGGCAACGCCGATGATGTAGCCACCCAACAGATTGGCGGCGAGCGTGCCGGGCGGCAGTTCGGGGAAGTAGCTGTTGAGCGAAAAGCTTAGAACCCACCGCAATAGCGCGCCTAAGCTGGCACCTAGAGAGATCGCGATTATAGATTTCAAACAGCACCTGTCGACACCAGAGGCCGGGTCCGGCCCCTATCAATAGTCTCTTTTGCCAAATAGGTCAAAAACGACAGGTGGCAGATGCCATACCGCGGCTAACTTGATCTGCTACCTCGTTGTCTGTAGGCTGAAGGTTCAAGGGAAATGGCATTCTTCCCGCAACAACAACCGCCTCACTGGCTGATGATGCCTACCTGATTCTCTTCGACAAGAAGGGTGGGTCATGGCCATGAGTTCGCTGTTGCAGGCCTTTGCATGTCTTGCCGCGGGCGCTCTATAGCCGTGCTCGCGCGCATCCTACTGAACGTTCTGCAGGTCTCCGTGGTGCTCATTTTTGCGCCGCTGGTTTCCGGGGTGCTGTCGCGGCTGAAGGAAATGGTTCAGTCCAAGCGCGGCCCCAGCATCATTCAGCCGTACCGTGATCTTTGGAAGTTCTTCCACAAGGACGAGATCGTGTCGAACGAATCCTCGTGGATCTTCCGGTTCACACCCTACGTGATCTTCGTGACCCCGCTGTTTGTCGCGCTGCTCATTCCGGTCCTGACCAGCTATCCGCTCTTCTTCGCCTTCATGGGCGACATGTTGGGCGGCGGCTTCGTGCTGGCGCTCGGCGGATTCTTCGCAACCCTCGCCGCTGTGGACACCACCAATCCTTATGGGCCCATTGGGGCGAGCCGCACGCGCATGGTGGGGTTTCTCGCGGAGCCCGTGTTCATGATCGTCTTTTTCACTGTGTCGTTCGTGGCCGGGTCCACCATTCCTTACATCGTGCAGCAGAAATGGGTCACGCCGCTCGCGAATTTCTTTGCGCCCTCACACGTGCTCCTCGTACTGGCCTTTCTCATGCTGATCCTCGCCGAAGCCGGCCGAATTCCCGTCGACAATCCGACAGGCCACTTCGAGCTCGCGATGATCGACGAATCAAAATCACTGGAGTACTCCGGTCGCGGCTTCGCGCTGGTGAAGTGGGGCGGCCAGATGAAATTCTTCGTGCTGCTTTGCATCTTCCTCAATGTGCTGCTGACGCCGTGGGGGTTGGCAAGCACGCAAACCTATGGTGCGGTGCTGCTGGCCATTCCCTCACTGCTTCTCAAGATTTTCGGCTTCGTGCTCGTGCTGGTGATCATCGAGTCGGCTCTTTCCAAGCTGCGGCTGTTCCGCATCGCCGAATTCCTCGGTGCCGCCTTCATCACCTCGGTGGCGGCCATGATCGCACAGGTATTTTTGCCCTAAATCAACCAATGAGCGACGCGACCCGGCAACTCCTCGAGAATCTCAACGCCTTGGCGGCCGGCCTTTCCTTGCTGACCGCGTTCGGCATCGTCGCGATGCGTCAGGCGCGGGCGTGCCTCAACCTCTTCATCGTGCAATCGCTGCTGCTCGCCGCATGCGCGGCACTGCTTGGTTTGCGCTTCGGCTCGGGGCATCTCTACGGGGTGGCGCTCGTGAATCTGATCAGCAAGCCGATCATCGTTCCCTGGCTGTTGCGCAAAACGTCGCCCGCCGAGATCTACACGCGCCGCGAGATCGAGCAGGTGTTGAACATCCCGACCGCCTTGCTCATCGCCCTTGCGCTCGCGATTGCCGCTTACTTTGTGGGCACTCCGCTTGCATCGGCCGCCGCGCCGGAGTTCCATGGCCCGAACGTCCCGATCGGCATCGCCGTGCTTCTTTTGGGAGCGTTCACGCTCACCGTGCGCCGCGAGGCGCTGTCCTTGCTCATCGGTCTTCTGGTCATGGAGAACGGCGCGTTCCTCGCCGGCATTGCCATCGCCCGCGACCTTGGCATGCTGGTCGAACTCGCCATCGCCACCGATGGCTTGGTCATCGTATTCATCATGGCCGTGCTGGTGCGCGCCGTTCAAAAGCAGATCGGCACCACATCCGTCGGTTCCCTGGACAGTCTGCGCGAAACCACGACGACATCGCAGACGGATGAGGCGCTGTCGTGAGTGTCATCGTCATTCTGGCGGTGCCGCTTCTCGCCACGCTGCTCGTTTGTATTCCCTGGGGGAGGCGCTGGGTTGCGGGCGTTACGGTGGCGTCCTGCCTGGTCAGTCTGATGCTCATCGCACACCTCGCGGGCGGGGTCATCGCCGGGGGTGCTCTCGGTGAGCCGCTCGAGCCGACGTGGTCGAAATGGATCGCCGTGGACGGTTTGAGTGCATTGATCTTGCTGCTCATCGGCCTTATTGCAACCACCGCTGCCATTTACTCCGTGGGTTACATGGCGCATGGAGATCTCACGGCCAAAAGGCTCAGGCTGTATCACGCCAACTACAACCTCTTTGTGTTTTCCATGCTGGCGATTCCGGTGCTCGCCGAGCCGACGCTGGTGTGGATCGTGGTGGAACTCACGACCCTCTGCTCCGCACTGCTCGTCTCATTTGAGAACACCCGCGAGGCGCTCGAGGCAGCGTGGAAATACGTCGTGCTATCGCTGATGGGCGCCGGCGTCGCGCTGCTCGGCTTCATCGTGCTCTTTGCAGCGCTGCACGCCGGGGGCGGTGGACGCTATACCTGGACGGGACTGGTGAGCGGGGCGCCGGGCATGCCGCCGATTTTGCTGCAATCGGCGTTCGTGCTGATCTTGATCGGACTGGGCACCAAGGTCGGGCTGGTGCCGATGCACACCTGGTTGCCCGACGCGCACAGCCAGGCCCCCTCACCCGTGTGTGCGTTGCTGTCCGGTATCGAAACGACCTCGATCCTCTACGTGATCCTGCGCTTGTTCCCGGTGATGCGGGCCGTGCCCGAGGCGCACGCCGATACCTGGGCGCTCGTCCTGGGGCTGATCTCCGTCGGGACCGCTGCATTCTTGCTGCTGCAGGTAAAGGATTACAAACGAATGTTCGCCTTCTCCACGGTGGAGCACATGGGCATCATCCTAACCGCCATCGGACTCGGTGGGCCCGCAGCCGACTACGCGGCCATGCAGCAGATCGTCAGTCATTCGGTGACCAAGTCCTTCTGTTTTTTCGCGGCGGGCTCCGCCTTGCTTGCCACCGGTACCCGCGAGATCGCCGCAGTTAGCGCCCTCATGCGCCGCGCACCAATTGCCGGCGTCGCTCTCATCTTCGGTGGGCTAGCCATTGCGGGAGCGCCGCCGTTCGCAGTTTTCTTGAGCGAATTTTCGATCATGAAGGCGGGACTCGGACGAGGACAGTTCGCCGCCACAGGGCTCCTGGCTATTTTCATTGTCGTCGCGTTTTTTGGCGTGATGGCTCATGTAAATCGCATGGTGTTCGCTGCGCCGGGGGCATCACATGCCGGCGTGGAAAGGAGCGAACCGTTTCGCCTGCCGTTCAGTTGCCGGCTGGCGTTGTTGCTCGCTGCTGCCCCCGTGCTCGTGCTAGGGGTCTATATCCCAAGGCCGCTGCATGATTTGCTGGCACTTGCCGCTGCCGCGGTCAGCCGATGAGGGATCGATGAAGAACCTTGCAGGATTGCAGAATGAACTCGCCACGCGCTGGCCGGGACAAGTGCGATTTCGCCGCGAGCCCTCGGGCGGGACGGCCGAAGTCAACTGCTCCCGTGCGCTATTGGTCGATCTTTGCCGGTACCTGGTCGAGGATGGGGAGTCCGGTTTCGCGGGTCTGATTGTCGAGGAAGGCCGGGCCGAGTGGCACTTGCGCTACCTGTTCTACGGCTCCGAGGGCTGGATTCATGTGCAGGTGAGTGCGCCCCTTGGGGAGAAGACCTTTCCGAGCGTCGTCCAATGGATTCACGCGGCAGACTGGCACGAGCGGGAAGCGGAGGATCTGTTCGGCGTGCGTTTCGAGGGTCATCCACATCTGGGAGATTTCGTGCTTCACAACGATGCCTGGCAGGAAGGTATCGAGCCCATGCGCCGTGGATTCGACGCGGCGGCGGCGTACCGGAACCGAGCGCCCGACACCCACTGGCATCCGCGGCGAATCGTTCAAGAGCCGGGGGCGTTCGTCATGCCCGTTGGACCTAAATTCTCCGGAGTGACGGAACCCGCGCATTTTCTGCTCGAAACGGTCGGCGAGGATGTCATACGTTCCTCATCGCGCCTCTATTACAAATGGCGCGCGGTGGAGAAGACCGCGGAGGGCAAGCCGGTCGAGGAGGGGCTGCTCCTGGCGGAACGATTCTCGGCGACCACGGCCTTCGCGCACGGATTGGCCTTCATCCTGGCGGTCGAGTCGATCGGCGGGGCGGAAGTGCCCGCGCGAGCACGCAAGCTGCGCGTGTTCCTCGCCGAGCTCGAGCGATTGCGCCAGCACGCAGGCGCCCTCCAAGAGATCTGCGAGTCGACGGGGCTCGCCGTCGCCACGAGCCAAGCAGGGCTCTTCGAAGAGGAGTTGCTGCGCGTCGCGGGTGAGCTCACCGGGCATCGCTACCTGTTTGGCCTGCTCGCGCCGGGAGGGTTGCTGTGTGATCTCCCGACCGAGGCCTGCCGCCGTGCGCTCGATCGCTCCCAGGACATCCTCGGGCGATTGAATGAACTCGAGCGGCGGCTTGGCATCTCGAGCAGCTTTCTTGACCGGCTCGAGCAAGTGGGTGCCATTTCGGGAACGACCGCCAAGGCCTACAGCCTGGTCGGGCCGGTCGCCCGCGCCTCGGGGCTCGCCCGGGATTTGCGTCGAGTTCGCCCCTATTCGGATTACGCGGGGTTCGAGTTCGACGTACCAGCCGAACAGGAAGGCGATGGCTACGCCCGGCTTCGCGTGTTGTTTGCCGAAGCTCGGCAATCGGTTCGCATCATGCGGCAGGTGCTCGCCGGCTTGGCAGAGGGGAGCATCAGCACGGTGGTGGAGGTTCGGCCGGGTGCGGCGTTGGGTGCAGTGGAGGCGCCACGCGGCGCGACGTTCCACTGGGTGCGGTTGGAGGAGGGAGGCACTATCCAACGCTACCGCGTGATCACTCCCTCCTTTATCAACTGGCCCAGCTTCAACGTCGCCGCGGAGAAATTCGCGTTCCAGGACTTTCCGATCATTCTCTCGACGTTCGACCTGTCCGTGGCCGAGAACGATCGATGATCAACCAAGGGGCGCACACCCTATGAGCCAATGGGTCATCAAAGGCATTCGCACCGGAATCAAGACCACCGCCTACCCGCGTGCTGCGGAGAGCGCCGCCGGCGTGACGCCCGGCCTGCCACGAGGCGGCGGCTTCGGCGGGGAAGCGAAGGCGCTCGCCGAACGCTGCCCGACGCATGCGCTCGTTGAGCGGAACGGGCAGATCACGGTAGACAGCGGCCGCTGCGTGCACTGCTACCGCTGTGTCCGGGGGGTCCGCCAGCCGCTGAACTGGGACCTGACCTACGAATGGGCGAGCTTGGGGCCGAAGCACGACAATGAATTGGCACAACCGTTCCAGCGCTCGATCCACATCCTGGTCGTGGATGCCGGAGATTGCGGCGCGTGCTTGAACGAGGTGAGGCAGCTCAACAATCCCTATTACAACATGCATCGGCTCGGCTTTTTCATCACGCCCACTCCACGTCACGCGGACGTGCTTTTGGTGGTGGGCGCCGTCACCGATCAGATGCGCTTCGCGCTGAAAAAAGTGTACGAGGCGATGCCGCCACCGAAACGAGTGGTCGCAGTGGGGGCCTGCGCCCTGTCAGGCGGCGTCTTTGCGGACAGTTTTGTTTGCGCCAAGGGCGTCGCAGAGGTGCTGCCGGTCGATGTGGCGGTCCCCGGAAATCCGCCGCCGCCGCTCGCCATCCTGCACGGGTTGCTGGTGGCGACCGGGCGCGCCGCGCCTGTCGGGGAGCGCGGAACGTGAATACGGCTCCACTGATCCTGATCTTTCTCGGTGCCTGCGGGGTCGGTATCGTGCTTTCACTGGCGATGCGGCCGGCGCGCCAAGGCATCGTTCTGGGATGGCTCGGCTCCCTCGCCGCGGCCGCGGCGGTCGCAGCCGGCGCCCGCGTGCTGCTGACGGGTAACGCATTTACCCAGCTGCTCTGGGTGATACCCGGGCTGACCACCCTGACACTGCGCATTGACCCGCTTTCCGCCGCGTTCGTGCTCGTGGTCGGGCTCGTACTGCTTCCGGCGTCGATCTACGCCGGCGGCGAATTGCGGCGCGAATCCGTCCGCGGCCATGCGCGCGTCTTCACAGTGCTGATGCTCGGGCTATATGCCTCCATACTTCTAGTGCTGATCGCGGGCGATGCGCTGCTATTTCTGCTGGCTTGGGAGGCGATGTCGATCTTGTGCTATTTGCTCGTGGTGTCTGGCCCGATGAGCGAGAACGGGCAGTTCCGATCGGGCTACCTGTTGCTGGCGATCGGCGAAGCGGGCACAGTCGCGGCCGCGCTCGGGTTCATCCTGCTCGCGCTCGGCGGCAACTCACTACAATTCGATGCGCTCAAATCGGGCGCAGCAGCGCTTGGCGGGACCGCCCGGTGGGCGGTGTTTCTTCTGACCTTTTTCGGGTTTGGCGTGAAGGCAGGACTGGTCCCGGTAAATTCCTGGCTCCGGCCCGCTTACGCAGCCGCGCCGCGCGCGTTCGTGCCGGTACTCGCCGGTGCAACGCTCAACCTCGGCCTGTACGGCATCTTACGGGTCAACGCCGACCTGATGCCGGCCACGCAATCGGGCACGGGCTTGCTCGCGCTCATCGTCGGGGCCGCTTCGGCACTGATCGGGATCCTCTATGCGACCACCGACAACGATCTGAAGTCGATGCTCGCGTACAGCTCGGTCGAGAATGCGGGCATCATTGTCGCCGGCACCGGTGCGGGCATGGTGTTCATCGCCGCCGGCCACTCGGTGCTTGCCGCCATGGCCTTCGTCGCGGCGCTTTACCACATGCTCAATCACTCCATCTACAAAACACTGCTGTTCTTCGGGTCCGGCGCCATCGAGACACAGACGGGCACACGGGACATGGATCGCCTCGGCGGACTGATCAAGTGCATGCCGCTGACTGCAGCCGGCTTCCTCGCGGGCACGCTCTCGATTGCAGCGCTCCCTCCCTTCAACGGGTTCGTGAGCGAATGGCTGACGCTGCAGATGATGCTGCGCTCGGCGGAGCTGACCTCGATCGGCGCGAAAATCGTCTTTGCGCTGTGCGGTGCGGGTCTCGCCCTCACGGCGGCGCTCGCGGTGACCTGCTTCGTCAAGGTGTTCGCGATGAGCTTTCTCGGCATGCGGCGCGCCAACGGCGAGCAGTGCGTGAATGAGGCCGCACCGGCCTCGCTCGCCCCCATGGCGATCCTCGCGGTGCTATGCCTGGCGTTCGGCGTGCTGCCGACCTACATGATCGGGTTACTGAACCCGGCATCGTTGCAACTGGCGGGAGCGAGCGCCTCCGATGCGCTGGTGCCGCCGTTCTTTGCCTCGGCCTCGGGGCATGAGACCTTGCCGAAGAATTTCGTGGGTGAATTCCACGGTCTCGGCGCACAGCTGGGGCAATCGATTTTGCCCGGCCCCGGGCTCGTGGTTTTGCACCGCGGTGGCACGGAGAATCCCGTGGTATTCGCGATGTCAACCTCGTATATGTTGCTCGTCCTGGTGGGGCTGCTGCTGCTGACCTACTTGATCATTCGCGTATGGTTGACGCGCAAGAGGGGGGTGACACGACGCGAGCGCTGGGACGGCGCGCTGCGCCGGCTGCTGCCGGAAATGACGTATACGGCGACCGGGTTTTCCAACCCAGTGCGCGTCATCTTCGATGCCATTTTCCGGCCGACGACGGTCGAGGATTCGCGCGAGACGATCGCGGAGCATTTCCGAGTGGCCATACGGCGCGAGAAAGAACGGGTTTATCTCGTCGACCGCCTGGTATTGGACCCCTTGAGGTCGGCGACCCTCGCGGTCGCGGGCGCTCTGGCCACCATGCATCATGGACGCATCAATGCGTACGTGACCTATGCGTTTGTGGCTCTGCTGATCGCGCTCGCCGTGCTGGTCACGGGATGAAACCGATCCCGGTGGATCTCTTAGATTCCGAACACCGCGGCGCCATCGAGCTCTTCTTCGATCTCCAGCAGCCGGTTGTATTTCGCCATCCGCTCGGATCGGCATAGCGAGCCGGTCTTGATCTGGCCCCCGTCCATTGCGACTGCAAAGTCGGCGATGAAGCTGTCTTCCGTTTCACCCGAACGATGCGAAATGACAAACCCCCAGCCCGCCTTGCGGCACAGGTGGATCGCCTCGATGGTCTCTGTGACGGTTCCGATCTGGTTGAGCTTGATGAGAGCGGCGTTGCAACTTTTCTCCGCAATGGCCCGCTCGATGTAGGCGGGATTGGTCACCAGCAGATCGTCGCCGACGATCTGGATGCGTCCGCCCAGGGCGGCGGTTTGCCGGCGGAAGCCGGGCCAATCGTGTTCGGCAAGACCGTCCTCCAGAGAGATGATCGGAAATCGATCGACCCAACCGGCATAAAGGGCGGTCATCTCGTCCGCACTCTTGTCGCCCTGGCGGCTGCGGGCGAGCCGATATTTGCCGCCGTCGAAGAACGAGGACGCGGCAGGGTCGAGGGCGATCGAGATATCCTCGCCGGGGCGATAGTGCGCATGCTCGATCGCCGCAACGATCAATTCGCACGCCTCCTCGTTGCTGCCAAGCTGCGGGGCGAAGCCGCCTTCGTCACCGACCGCCGTGCTGTGCCCTCGCTCGTGCAACAGATGCTTGAGTGCTTGAAAGGTCTCGGCCCCATAGCGTAGCGCCTCCCGGAAACTGGGTGCGCCGCGCGGTACGATCATGAATTCCTGGAAATCCAGACTGGAATCGGCGTGCTTGCCGCCGTTGATCACATTCATCATGGGGACCGGAAGGCGCCGCGCGCCCGTGCCGCCAAGATAGCTGTAAAGGGGCAGTCCGCACGACTTCGCAGCCGCGCGCGCGATCGCCTGCGAGACTCCCAGAATCGCATTGGCGCCGAGCTTGGCCTTGTTCGGGGTGGCATCCAGGTCGATCATCACCCGATCGAGCTGCGCCTGTTGCCTGGGATCACACCCCGCGAGGTGCGGCGCGATGACATCGTTGACGTGGGCGACCGCCTTTCTTACACCCTTGCCGCCATAGCGGCCGGCGTCCCCGTCGCGTAATTCGACCGCCTCGTTCTCGCCGGTGGAGGCTCCGGAAGGGACCGATGCGGTGCCGACCACGCCATTCTCCAGATTCACCGCTACACGCAAGGTGGGGGTGCCGCGCGAATCCAGAATCTCCAGGGCGCGTATCGATCGGATGGGTGCACTCATCGAATATTCTCCTGGCGGACGCCGGTATCTAGCGGTGGGCCTGCAGACTCGTCGACACCG
Source organism: uncultured Gammaproteobacteria bacterium (assembly GCA_963736185.1). Taxonomy (GTDB): domain Bacteria; phylum Pseudomonadota; class Gammaproteobacteria; order Steroidobacterales; family Steroidobacteraceae; genus Bog-1198. The sequence continues at coordinate 63,553 of CAVTNZ010000060.1, forward strand.
CCGCGAGCCGCTGGGTTTGGGTGAGGATCGCTTCGGTCGACATGTCAATGGTGCGCAGCCGGATCTCGGTGTCCAGGGCGAGCAACTCCGTCTTCAATTGTCCTTCATGCCAATATCGACGGTCGGAGGCCAGCGCTACGCATTGCGTAACCCAGCCAGGACGGCCGCGAGCCGCGCGCACCAGGAGCCGACGCGCCGGCGCGGGCAAGGGAGAGGTCGCCGAGTGAGCCCAGGAGCTCTTCAGGAGACATGAAAGTACCCCCGAGGCCGCGGGCGGCATTCGAAACGTGGCGGTGCCAATCTTCATTGACCGCAGCCGTTCGCGCTCTCGGGGTGAGTCGACATCGATCGCGAGCACGACCCCCATGAGGCCGCCGCGAAGCCTCCGCAGCCAGCCCTTCATCGCCGCGGGAACCCGCGTTACGTGATCGAGCAAGAGGCACCCGGGTTCGACATCGGCAGCCCACCAGAGGCGTGCACGCGCAGCTCGCCGTTTGAGCCCTTGCGTCGGAACTGCCGTATAGGCTCGCTCGAGTGCGCGTGTGATGTCATCGAGGCTGGCGGTCGATGCGCTGAAAGCGCAATGAGCATCACCGAGCTCCTGCAGCACGGCATTGAGCAGGGTCGTCTTCCCGCTCCCACGCGGTCCCCAAAGCACCACATGTCGGCCTCGCCTCATATCGGAGGCAATGGACGCAATCAGCATCCGAAATGCACTGTCTTCTGGAGCACCCCTGGGTAGGGGTTCAATTGTTCGCCTCTCCAGGGGCGTTACCATTATCAAGAACTCGCCCGCTCGGTGACTTGATCGGGGAAGCTGGGCTCAAACTCTTCCCGTGCCTGGTCTTCCAGCTCCCCGATCTTCGCAAGAATGTCACCGAGATCCGCTTGTCGTTGACGTACTTGCGCCTCGCCTTGTCGCCGTAATCCCTTGGCCCTCATAATGGCCCCCTCGATATCAGCGAGCGTGCGGTCAACCCTCTGTGCCAGGTCTTCTTGGAAGGTCCGCGAATTGTCGCTGATCCGCTCCTCGAGCGCATGGCGCAATCGACCAATATGCATATCGACGAGAGCTGCTCCACGTGGCTTCGCCTCACGCAAAACAATTGCTTTACCGATAGGGCGTGGAAGCACCGACGTGAGGGCATCGGTCAACGTCTTGAGTCCCGGAGGTTCGTCCCACGCCTTGATGGCGAACTCTCCGCGGCGTCGCCATTGCATATCTGGCGCGATCGGTGCGAACGCAATATCAAACAATTGGGCCGAGTCCCGAAGTACCTCATTGAGATCCTGTTGAATGCCTTGCGCCAGGCGGTCAGAAACCTGCGCAAGGGCGGTTTGCAGCGTCACATCCGTCTCGGTTTCCCACACCTCGCTGGCGCGGCGGATTTCGGAGATACATCGCGCTTTGAGGGCCGACCGAAAGGCCGTGGTACCGAGTCCCTTTGTGGTCGCAGACCAGGATTCGAGATCGAGGCTTAGCCGTTGGTCCAGCGCCGCCTTGAACAGTTCCAATTGAGGCATCATCTCCTTGCCCACGATGCCACGGACTTCCGCCCCCAGAATGGCGTTTGCATCACGTGCCTTTTGCAAAAGCCCGCGCTTCTTGTCCGCCAACGCTCGAATATGGTCATCCAAAACCTCGATTGGTGATGACAGGGCACGCAACTCCAATTTCGCCGCCAGGCTGGCCTCGCTGAGGAGGCGCGCCACCTGCCGGTGCAGGGAGCGTTGCCACACTGCGTCACCTTCGTCCATGAGGAATTGCTGCAGCGCTGTTTCGAAGGATGTGATGCCACTATCGAGCAGCAATGTGGAATCGTCCGTCTCGCGCGCTTGCAGTGCCGCTCGGGCGGATACCGGATAGATCGGTACGGGGACTCCCAGGGCCTGAGTTACCGCTGCGCTGACGAATGCACGCGATTCTGCACGTTCGTCCTCCTGGAGATTGTCCATCTTGTTGAGTACGCACAGAATCTTGCCCGCATACCGACGCACCTCGATGAGAAAGTCCAGTTCGACACGGCTCATCGGCTGATCAGCCGATGCGACGAAGATAACCGCATCGGCTTGGGGAAGGTATCGATACGTCAAGTCAGTATTGTGCGTATGCAGCGATCCGATACCGGGCGTGTCGATCAAACGGGTGCTCTGCATCAGGCATCGTGCGGGGACCCTCACATGTGCTTCCCGCACGCCTCGGGCGTTCTTAGGGTTGCCCCGCTCCGTCACGAATTCGGCAAGTGTGTCGAGCGATACGGGCTCGATGTGACCATCATCGAAAGTCACGCTGCCGTCGCAGAGGGTCCCGAATTGCAGCACGGTCACGACCGAGGTCAGCGGAATCACTCCGGTCGGGAGGAGAGCTTGGCCTAGAAGGGCATTGATCAAGGTGCTCTTTCCACGCTTGAATTCGCCGACGACGACGAGATTAAAGCTGCGATCGAGCAGTTTCGCTGCCAATTCCTCGATGCGGTGCAGGTCCATCCCCGGTATCGTCTTGGCACGACCCAGGAGCACCGATACGCGAGAGATGTCCAACGAAGTCTGCCGCTGCGATTCCGCGATGGCTGGCACAATACTGAGGGCTGAACTCACCTTCAATTTCTCCTGCCCAGTGGCCCATGGGACAGGGTGGGTTCGCAAGGCCACGCTTCCCAATAAGGATTCGCGTAGGCATCATCAGCCGACCAGCGGCGGTTTGCTTGCGGAGGAATGCCATCTCCGTAAGGGGGCACTCTATCTTATCGCCGTTCCCGGGACCATCCGTAGAAACCACAACAACAGAGGCCAATAATGCGATTTGAGTGGGACCGCACCTCTTGCGCGACCAAAAATAGCGGGGTTTCGGTGTGTAATATTGGCAAGCGTGGCCAAGGCAATACTCCTCCGCCATTGCATAAGTCCTGACTCCAGCCAGCAGCACCCCACCTGTTGGTGCTCCGATCCGTGAACTGGCTGTCAGCACAAAACTAGCGAATGCAACGACTTAGGTTACCGCCAGCACGTCTCGTGGGGTTGTGCATGATGGACGCCATCTTTTTGAGTCCAAGATCCCGAGCGGTCAATCTCGTCTCGCCGGTTCACCGTCACTGTCCGATCTTGGTGTCAAGTCACGATCCACTTGCGTTTCGCGTTCTTGTCGAAGAAAAGTGCCCGCACAGGCCGGGGAGTCTTGCCGAGCAACGAGGACGCGACCGACAGCACCGATGGGTCCGCGGCGATTTGCGCTATCGATCGAAACTTCTTCTCCAAGTTGCGGATTCCTGTTCGGCGCAGGACCTTATGGTCGACGCTGACTTCCATTGGCGAGACCGTTAACATCGATTCAACCGACGTATAGCGGCACTTCGACATCATCGCAACCCGCTTTGGTTCACTGATCTACGGCACGTTGAATACGGGCGATATCAATGACCTTGCTTTCGTTGACTGGTTTCTCATTCGCTGCACTGAGTTGACGAAACATGTCGCCGGCAAGCTTCCCGAACGGGCTCCCTATCGAGAATTGCCGGGACAGAGCCAACGCATAGTCCACATCCTTCAGCCGAAGTTGGGGGGTGAAGACGATGTTTCGGTCGTGGTCCCCGTCCGCGATTCGCTGGGTGTTCCGGATCACTTGCGGACTTGCCGCTTGGCCGGTACCAAGCGCGTCAGCGACCGTTCGGGGATTAAGGCCCACCCTCTCTGCGATCGCCATCGTCTCCGCGGCGGAGGCGATTTGCACAGCGCCGAGCATATTCACCAGCAGCTTGTAGGCGGTGCCCTTACCGACTTGGCCGAAATGAATGATGCGCTTTGAGAATGCAGTTAATAACCGTCTCGCGGCGCTTAGGTGTTCCGGGTCCCCGCCCACCAATAATGTCAGTTCCCCTGCAGCAGCGGTATCGGGAAGTCCCGTGACGGGGGCATCGAGGTATCGCAGTCCTTGGGCGGTGGCTTTGGCGCCGAGCTCGAGAACCCACTGATACGAGAGGGTGGAACACTCGATTGCGAGGCTATTGGGGGCCAAGTTCGCAGCAAGCACGCCGTCAGGCCCATACCATACCGCACGTGATGCCGGATCATCGGCCACCATGGATACCACCGCATGAGCCCCGGCGCAGGCCTCCCGGGGTGTATTGCACTGGATCGCTCCGCGGCGGGCGAGGTCATCGCCGCGGGAGGCGGTCCTGTTAAACACTCGAAGTTCATGACCACAATCAAGCAGGCGGCGAGCCATTCCGGATCCCATCCGCCCCAACCCGATGAATGCCACTCTTTCCATTCGATCACTCACACGGATTTAGGATATCGAGTTACCCCGACGATGCCTTTATTGCCGTCACGAAAAGCTGAATCTTGGGTCGACAGCAGCGTAATTGTACAGGGATGCTGTCGCGAGCCTGAGGAGGACGGGGTCACTGTGCAGGAGAAGGCTAGGAGGGCGGGAGAAATCTACGAGTGCTGCATTTGTCGGTCAATTCGGTAGGTTTGCAGGATAGGCCAGCGGCAGCCGTTGTTATACGGTCGCCGAGACAGGGCTGCGATGGCGCCCCTGGATTCAACGTCACAGATTGTGATCTTGAAGCCGCAGCCTCCGCGGCGGTGAGCTGGACTGGTACCCGACATAGCCCGTCTCGCACGAGACCTGTTAACTGCCATTGCGGAGCAATTGCAGGTGATCGGCCCATCGAGTTAGCGCATCGCGCTTCTCTTCGAGATAGTGGTGGGTGTCGTATGTCTTGATGATGCCTGGCTGCGCATGATTCAGGCATCGCTCCGCGATGTCCGGCCGGATGCCGAGCCTGGCAAGCCCGGTGCGTACCGTTCGCCGAAGGTCATGCAGCGTGAAGGCGCCCACCTTGTGCTCCGCGAAGGTCTCGAGGTGCCGTGCAATGCTGCGGGTCAAGAGCCTCGGATCCATGGCCTCATCAGCGGTTTCTGCGGGGAATACCCACGGGCTTCGGCCGGCCAGTCGCTTCAGGCGCCTGAATCGTTCCACTGCCGGCGGAGTCAACGGGACGGCGAAACCAACGCCGGTCTTGGTTCGCTCGGCCGGGATGTCCCAAACCGGCGCCTTAGCCTCCAGATCCAGCTCGGACCAGCGGGCTCCGGTAAGTTCCGATCGCCTGACAGCAGTCAGCAGAATCAGCCGGATTGCGATCCCAGAGCGCTTCGCTCGCTTGGTGACCTCATCGACCTTGGCTAGTGGACTGTAACAACCATTTATAGACTATAATGGCGTCCATGACAGACGCCATCACCTTGACGAACGCGGAGCGTATGGAACTGATACGGCGAGCGAACAGCCGGACGGATCGGGCGGAAGATGCCCGGCGAGCGCGGCTGATTCTGTTGCTGGCCGAAGGCCATACGTGGGATGAAGCCTCGGAGAGGATCGAGTGCAGCCGGGGCTTTGTGGCAAGTTGGAGCAAGCGCTTTGCCGAGCAGCGCATCGCCGGGCTCTACAGCCGGCATATCGGCCAGGTCGCCAGCGTGCTCACCCCGGAGCTCGAAGCGCGGATTCTGGAGGCCACGCGCCACCCGCCGAGCAGCTCGACCCACTGGACTACGCGTAAGCTCGCTGCGCGGCTGGATGTCAGCCACATGATGGTGGCGCGTGTGTGGCGCAAGCACGGGCTCAAGCCGCATCGGATCGAGCGCTACATGGCTTCGAACGATCCGGATTTTGAGCAAAAGGCGGCCGACATCATTGGCCTGTATCTGAATCCACCGGCGCACGCGGCGGTGTTCTGCGTCGATGAAAAGACGCATATTCAGGCCCTGGATCGCAAAGACCCGGTCCTTCCGCTGTCCCCCGGCAGGGCCGAGCGGCATGGCTTTGAGTACTATCGGCACGGCACCTTGTCGCTCTATGCGGCCTTCAACACCAAGACCGGAGAGGTGTTGGGCAAGACCGCCGAGCGCCACACCTCGGCTGAGTTCGTGGCGTTCCTCACCGACATCGTAATCAATCAGCCGCGCGGCAAAGAGATCCATGTGATCGCCGACAACCTCTCGGCTCACAAGAGCCAGACCGTCAAAGATTTCCTGGCTGCGCATCCGAAGCTTCACCTGCACTTCACTCCCACCTACTCCTCATGGCTCAACCAGGTCGAGTTGTGGTTCGGCAAGATCGAGCGCGATGTCATCGCCCGCGGCGTGTTCACATCCGTCCCCGATCTCAAGAGAAAGCTCATGCGCTACATCCGTCATTACAACAAGTCGCCTCGGACCGTGAAGTGGAAATACGCCGATCCATCGCGACATATCAGTACACAATCAGTTGGTACAGGCCACTAGGAGGGCGGCGAGCTCTTGGTCATCGAGGGTGCGCTGGCGCGGTCGTTCGGTGCCCCCCGGGCGAAAGAGCAGCTGAACCGGGGAGGTCTCGACAATCTGCCGATGGATTCCAAACCGGAACATCTGTGAGAGCAATCCCGCCACCCGATTGGCCATGACCGGGGCGGGGCGCTCGACAATCGCGTCCAATAGCTCGATCACCTCCCGGGGCTTGATCGTACGCGCATCCCGGTGCGACCAGCCCGCAAGCTCCTTCTGAAGGATTCGCTCCGCATACTCCGGGCGCCTGCGGCGCTTGCGCAGGTGCCGCTCGGTGAAATCCTTGATCAACGCCGCCACGTTATGGGAATTGCCCTCGGCAAGTACGTCGACCGCGGCGGCCCGGGAGCTGGGCCGGTTCATGGCGCTGCGCGGATTGATCCCTTCGTGAAGCAGATCGCGAAACCGCTGCGCCCTGGCGCGGGCATCGGCGAGCGACAGCCCCGGGAAGTGGCCAAGCGTGATGACCCCGGTCCGGCCCTTGAATTTGTACCTGAATCGAAACTCGCGGACGGTGCCGCGGGTGCTCGTTTTCCGGACCCGAAGCATCAGGCCGGCGACTGCCGGGTCCGTAAGGGTGCCTACGCCGCGTTTTTCCACCGCCGCGCTGGTGAGTCGGCTGACAAGGGGTCGGGACATTGATGGGAAAAGATGGCGTTTAGGTACACCCTGGGTACACTCTTCGGAAGATACGCCTTGCGCCACCGGGAAACAACACGCAACGTGATTAGCGTACTTAATCGTAAGAAACACGGCATTTTTGAACAATGACCCGATTCATTGCGTGACATAGCGTCGCGTCTCGTTTCGCCAAGGAATCCATGGGGTGCAAGGGGTCGCAAGTTCGAATCTTGTCGCCCCGACCAATACTTACGTGATGCTGGTGGAACCTCCGTGGTCCCATCCGTGGTCCCAATCGTAGATGACGTATTTCAGGGCGATACCCTAGGACAGAACGAGCAGGGATTCCTCCGCGGAAATCTCGAATGTCCGGATCTTGACGAGCGCCGAGCGGATGAAAGACTCGATCGCGGTGGTCGATGCATTTCCGATGCGCAGCCAAATGACTTTTGGCGGTGCGCCGTTCACCAATCAAGTTCTCATCGAACAATAGTTTCAAGACACCGCAGGCAGTGCACTTAAGCGCCGTTCACGTTCCGCGGCAAAGCCAAGCACGGCTTGGATGTGCTCACGGCGCAACTCCGGGAAATCGGCCAGTATCGCCTGCTCATCCATGCCGCCGGCCAGATACTCGAGGATATCGGAGACGGTGATGCGCGTTCCCTTGACACAGGGTTTGCCGCTCCGGACGCCCGGGGTAATCGAGATGTAGTCCTGCCAATTCATGATGGATAAAGCATAGGCCAGGGTTAAGAATACGGCAAATCCAATGCGGGCAACCTTCCACTCCTTTTATGGCGACACGCAAACGATTTGATCCCCGGTCGGCTCTCCCCGGAAGCCCGTTCTTGACTCACGTCACCTTACGGGAAGATCGAGTACAGCCGGGCGTGTATCCATTCACGGTGCCGTGGCTGCTTCCGGGACTGGATTTGCAACTGTCGGCACCGGTCACATTCCTCGTTGGCGAGAACGGTACCGGCAAGTCGACGTTGCTCGAGGCCATCGCCTGGTCCGTCGGCTTCGGTGCGCAAGGGGGTAACCGCGACCAATCGTTCGCGGAAAAGGCGGATGGGTCTGTGCTCGGACGGGCTTTGCGTTTGGGCTGGCGGCAGAAAGTGTCGGGCGGTTTCTTCCTGCGGGCCGAGACATTCTTCAACTTCGCGACCTATCTCGAAGAGGTTGGCAGTCCATTCATCGCATACGGCGGCAAATCGTTGCACCAACAATCCCATGGCGAAGCATTTCTCTCGTTGTTTCAGCATCGCTTCGAGGACGGCCTGTACCTTCTCGACGAACCGGAAGCCGCGCTATCACCGCAACGGCAACTCGCCTTTTTGCGCGTCCTGCACGACTTGACGGCTCAGAAGATTGCGCAATTCGTGATCGCGACCCATTCGCCGATGTTGCTTACATTCCCGGGCGCGACGATTTTCAGCCTCGATGGAGCGCAAATCCGCCCGATCACGTACCAGGAGACGGATCACTTCCAGATCACAAGGGATTTCCTGAATGCGCCTGAACGATATTATCGGCACCTCCTGGAGGAGGGAGACTGATCGGAAGAGGGAGCCTGAGTAAATCGGCGGCGCGAACGTGTTAACTGGATCTGGCGGGGACCCGGACTTTGAGCGTCGCACCGCCTGCCGCCCTCGGCTCGAGTGAAAACGAACCGCCCAGCAGACGTGCTCTGTATGCCATTGTCTTCAGCCCGATACCGGTCGTTTCTATGCCGCTCGGTGGCAGCCCGGAGCCGTTATCCTCGACGGACAAGTGAATCTCTCCCTGCCGCAGTTGCAGAAAGATATCGATCCTCGAACATGCGCTGTGGCGAGCCGCATTGGTGATCGCTTCGAATACGATGCGGTACAAATGATCCGCGGTCTCCTCGGGAACCGCGATCTCCATCGGTTCGCAGTGCGCCGCGACCTCCAAGTGCAGCCGGCGTCCGGCTTCGACTGCGAGACGAGTGATCGCGCGGCTCAGCGAGCCTTGCTCGACCTGCAGCGGCGACAACCCGTGGGCTATGTCGCGTGTCGTTTCGATGGATTTATTGACGTGACCGAGGATTTCCTCGACCAGTAATCGCGTGTCGGGTGCGCCGCGTTTCATCTGCGTCGCAAGATTTTGCAGCAACAGCGATATTCCGGTGAGTTCCTGACCAAGCCCGTCATGCAGATCGCTGGACAAGCGCTGCCGCTCGCGGGTGGAAACATCGAGGATCTCGCGCTCGAGGCCGCGCAGTTCGGTGACATCGATGCAGCGAATCGTGGCGCCAAGAAGCGCCGATCCCTCGACCACCGGTTCGCAACGAACCTCCAACTGTCGGAGCGCACCGGCTTCATCGATCAGGCTCGTCGACAGCGAACCGGAGCGCCGGTGATCGAAGACTTCGGTCAGCACGGGTTCCAATGACCGCCACCTCACGTCCGAGACGGCGCCGCGAAGCGGTTCGCCGGTTGCGGGCACGCGGCCGCCCGGGAACATCGGACGATTCGCGAAGCGGACCACCCGTTTCGCGTCGATCAACATCAACGTGTCGGGTGTGCTGCTCGATGCCGTGCGCAGTGCCATTTGCTCGCGTCTCAAGTTTCGCTCCTGGCGAGCTCTGGTCCACAGGGCATAGGCGATCAACGAAATCACGGCGGCGATCGCGAGCGCGGATATCGTCCAGAGTCGCCGCGTAAGCGCGCGGCGCCCTGACAGCAATTTCTCGACCTCGACGGCGGCGGTCAATACGGCGGCGGACCGGGAACGCTGTGTGACGTCCAGACGATGTTGCAGTTCAAGCGAGTAAGCCAGGTCCCGGTAAGCGTCGGCGAACTGACCGAGGGTGCCCTCGGCGCGCGATCGGTCATGGTAGAGGTCTGGTTCGATCGAAGGCAGAACTTCGCTCGCGCGCGGCCCAAGGATCTCATTGAGCTTCGCGAGCGCCTCGTTCGGTCTCCCCCGTTCGAGGTCGAGCCGCGCCCGATAGCCGAGCAGGAGGGTTACCAGGTCGTCGCGCTTCGCGGCCTCGAAATCCGGCAGGTGTTGGGTGCAAATGCGCTCGGCGGTATCCAATTCGCCTTCGCTGATCAGTGCGGGGCACAGTGCGATATCTGTATAGTCTGCCCCAAACAGATCTCCCGTGCCCGTTGCGATCTCACGCGATGCCTCGAGCGTGGAGCGCGCTTCATGAAAATGGCCGGCACCCAGCTGTATCTGTCCGCGGGAATACATCGCGGCGGCCAGTTGTGAGGGACTACGTTCGTCTTGCTCATAGTGGATCACCTCGTCAATCATGCGCTCCGCGTCGTCGAACAATCCACTGCGTCGGTAGATGGTCGCGAGATTGGCGGCGGCCTGGATGCGCGCCTCGACGTAGCCATCCTTTTCTGCGGTGGCGTAAGCCTCGATGCCGTCGGCCGCGGCAAGGTCAAGTTCCAGAAGCTCAGCGCGCAGATCCGCGCGCGACGCGAGTGCGCAAACATAGGTGTTTGAACGGGGCGGCTCGCGCGCGAGAATTGCGTTCATCGCGTTGACGCCCGACAGCAGATCGTCGCGCGTCTCGACCCCCATCACATAGCTCATGGCGAGCTGGTCAGTGACGCGATCTTTGTCCGCCGAGGGCGGCAGTCGGTTCAGCAATTCCCGCGATGACGCGATGGCGTTGTGTGCCTCGTCGATGCGGCCCTGGGTTCCCCTTGCCGAGGCAATGATCGCAAAGAGTTCGGCCTCGAGCAGGGGATCGCGGCCCTTCGTCAGGGTGGCAAGACGATTGGCTGCCTCAGAGACTGCACTCTCCGGGTCCGAGCCCTCACGTTGCTCGAGAGTGCGCAGATCGGTCGAGGGCAAGGAGAGACAGGAGGCGGATGAATGCGCGGCGCCAAAGATCGCCGCGAGAGCCACTGCGCATTTCAGGATCGATCGCGAGCGTGAGGAGAGGTGCGTGGCCCTTGGCGCTGAAGCCCGGTGCAGCGGGGCGGACGCAGGCGTTACCGGCGCGGACCATAGTGTCGGAGGGAGCATCGCGGACTTTGACTGTCGATTAATATGCCGTGTGTTCCCAGGCTTCTATTATTCTTGGCGCGGACGCGGTAATCACCTTGTCCCATGTTTCCCAGTTTAGCGCGAACCGGGTGGGACCGCCACGCGGCAACCAATCCCTTGTTTTTGTGGACGATGGTGGCCGGGTGGGGCTTGTCCGAGTCTGCGTCGCGCGCTGCGAACTTTCGGAAAGTGATATGGTCGCCACAATGATGCTTCAACAAAACGACTTACGCGAAATTGAAAAATTTTCATCCCGCGATTCCAAGCCACTGCCGATCGTCGCGCGCTGGCGCTTGTCCGGCCTGATGGCCGCGTTGGGGATTTTCGCGCCGGCTCTCGCACCCGCCCAGACCCCGTCGCCGCTGCAGGAATGGCAGTACTCGGGCGGCGTTGCGCTCGAGAAGCTGTTCGAGCCGAACCTGCCCGATTGGCGCGTTGATCTGGGCATCGCGGTGGAGGACAAGCCGCTCTACGACGGCGCCAATCTCACGCGAACTTACGGCGGACCCTTGATCAACATTCGCTACAAGGATTTCGCCTTTGCATCGGTGGGCGAGGGGGTCGGTCTGAATCTCGTGCATGGCGACCACTACCGGGGCGGGCTGGCCGTGACCTACGATCTCGGGCGTTTGGAGTCGAACGATATCTCGCACCTGTACGGGCTCGGCAACATCGACCGCGCGCCTGCACTGAAGGCGTTCTTCTCGTATGCGATTTCCAAGAGCTTCCCCATGGTGGTGCGAGCGGACGTGCGCCAGTTCATAGGGGGCGCCGACGGAATGGTGGCGGACATCGACGCCTACATGCCGTTGCCCGGCAGCTCGCGGCACCTGGTCATGTTTGCCGGGCCGTCGTTCACCTACGCCGATCATCTATATATGCAAAAGGAGTTCGGTGTCACCAGGAACCAGAGCATTGCCTCCGGCTATCCGGTTTATGACGTACACCCCGGATCGGATGCGGCGGGTTTCGGTTTCAGCGCCACCGGCTTCATCACCGAGCATTGGCTGGTCAATCTGGACACGGCGGTGAACCGGCTGCTCGGAAGCGCTGCCTACAGCCCGATCACGCAAAAGACCACTCAGCACGTCGTGGTGGTATCGCTCGCCTACTCGTGGTAGCGCCCCGGGCCGCATCGCAGACGCCGTAGCCGTCGCGGCCGGTTGACTAACGTACAATACGGCCCGGGATGATCAATGCCGCGCGATCCATGCTGTCCGCCCTTTTGCTTTGGGCGTGGGCCGCTGCCATACCGGCGGCCGCCGAGCCCTGCAAAGATGGGCTTTGGGGCGACCTCATGCTGGGGTCGTACCACATCCATCCCTATCGGCATTTCGACGAGTTCAATCCCGGTGCGGGCGCCGAATGCTGGTTCTCATCGCAATGGGCGGGTGCGGCCGGCTATTTTCGAAATTCCCTGGACAGGCCATCGTTCTATGCCGGCGCGATGTATGCGCCGGAGTTTTTGCATTGGAGCTGGTTTCGCCTGACGGCGATGGGCGGCGTCATCTCCGGCTACAACTTCGGACGCTTCGGTCTGGGCGGCGAGAACAATCGCACCGGTCCCGTGCTCGCGCCCGCGGCGATGACACGGTTCGGACGGTTTGGCATGAACTTCATCCTGATTCCGCCGATCCCGCAGGACAACCTGCCTTTCACCGTGGGCTTCCAGGTCAAATACCGCCTGCGCTAGCGGCCGCTCGCGCAGGCGCCGGATCAAAGCCCCCCGTTTCTTGCGACGGTGCGGCCGATAGCCGACCAATCCACGTCCTCGCCCTGCGCCGCGATGGTCTGCAGCAGATGATCGCGAAGCACGTTCAGCACCGGCATGGGCACCCGTAATGCTTCCGCGGACTGCCCGACCAAGCGCATGTCCTTGAGCCCCAGCGGAGCCGCGAAGCCTGCCGGTGTGAACCGCTCCTCGACCAATCCGCTGCCGTAGTTGCGGTAGACGGGCGAATCGAACAGCGTGCCGGTCAGCACCTCGAGCAATTGCTTCTTGGACACGCCGCCCCTTTCGGCGAGCGTCATCGCTTCGGCCATTGTCTCGATGGCGGCGAGGATCATGAAGTTCCCGCAGAGCTTGACCAGATTGGCGGCGGACGGCGTTTCGCCAATGTGAAAGACGCGCTGGCTGATCGCATCGAGCAGCGGCTTCGCGCCCTCGAGGTCGGCTTTTCGGCCGCCCGCGACCACGAACAATTTGGCCGCGGCGGCCGCCTCCGGCCGGCCGAACACCGGCGCCGACAGCAGGCGCTGGCCGCGCTCGGCGTGCATCGTGGCCAGTCTCTCCGCGGTGGCGACCGAAATGGTGCTCAGCGAGATGTGAAGCGCACCGCGAGGCAGGCCCTCGAGCACGCCCTGGGGTCCTGCGAGCACGCTTTCCAGTGCGGTGTCGTCGGCGAGCATGGTAAGCACCGCCTCGCGCTCGGCCGCTGCGGCCTTGGGGGAGGGCGCGGCGGCCGCCCCCATCTCGACCAGGCTTCGAGCCTTGCCGGGCGACCGATTCCAGACCGAGACTTCGTGCCCGGCGCGCACCAGATTGGCCGCTATGGCGGCGCCCATGTTACCCAGTCCGATGAACCCGATTCTCATGTGTCCTTCCTCCTCGTCCTCATGCCCGTCTAGATCGCCGGAAGCTCGCGCGCGAAACCGACATCGCCGCCCGCTGTGCGGTCGAACTCGCGCGCGTAGCGGTGGCCCGCATACACCGCGGCGGCGATCGTGCTCGGCGCGAGGCAATCGCCGATCGACTCCACCGAGGCGATTCCCGCGTCCGCGAGACGGTCGGGGTCGCGCGCCAACTCAGCCGCCAGCGCGTCGTTGGACACGCGCGAGGTGACGGTGACCACCGAATTCGCCGGCACGCCGGATTGGCGCCCGGTGAATACGCACTCGAGGGCGGCGCGATTGCCGTCGAAGCCGACCAGGTTGCAATTCGCCCGAATCGTCACACCCAGCTCCAGTAGACGCTTCTGGATGCTGAATTGTTCCAAGGTATTCACCGTCCAGGCCGACACGCAGCCGGCGGGCGTGGCCAGCACGACCTCGATTCCGTCTGTTCGCAGTTTCTCCGCGATGACTCCGCCGAGGTAGTAATGATCATCGTCGAAGATGAGGACCGGGCCAGGCGGCACCCGACCGTCCATCACATCGTCGGGAGTGAACACCCTGGGCGCCCCGGCCAGGCCCGGGATCGGCGATTGGTTCGCCCGTCCGATGCCGTCGCCTCTCCAGTGAGCCCCGGTCGCGAGCACGACCCGCTTTGCGCCAAATCCCAGGATGTCGTGCACGCTCACCGGGCTGCCGCGCACGACCGACACGTCGGCCATCTTGTTGATCTGGCCCACCCGGTAGTCGCGCACCCGCGACCAGGCGGCAAGGCCCGGCAGTCTCGTCTCGCGCGTCACCCGCCCCCCGAGGTGCTCCGCGGCGTCGACCAAATGAACGCGGTGACCGCGCTGCCCGAGGATCCTCGCGCACTCGAGACCCGCAGGCCCGGCGCCGATCACGAGAAAGTCGTCATCGGCGGTGCGCGGCGCCACCCGCTCGGGGTGCCATCCCTTGCGCCACTCCTCCCCCATGGTGGGATTCTGGGTGCAGCGAATCGGGGTCATGGTGTAGTCGCCGCTCACGCAGATGTTGCAACCGATGCATTCGCGGATGTCGTCGACATCGCCGCTCTCGATTTTCCGGGGCAGGAAGGGATCCGCGATGGAGGGGCGCGCCGCGCCGATCAAATCCACGACGCCCCGCCGGATTTGCGAAACCATGGCATCCGGAGAGGTGAACCGGCCGACGCCCACCACGGGCTTGGTGGTGACCGTCTTCACGAAGCGCACGAAGTCCTCCTGATATCCCTCGGCGGCAAATCGCGACGTCCGGGAGTCGTGGGACCAATCGCTGACGTTCACGTCCCAGAGATCGGGTAGCTCGGCGAGCAGCTCGACGACCTCTCGCCCCTCGCCGTCGGCCGTGATGCCGTCCGTGCCGCGCAGCTCATCGACCGAGAACCGGACCGCAACCGCGCACTGCGCACCCACCGCCTCCTTGGTGTCCTCGATCAGCTCGCGCAGCAGCCGGGCGCGGTTCTCGAGGCTGCCGCCATACTCGTCGTGGCGGTGGTTGTGCCGACGTTGCAGGAAATGCATCGGCAGGGAGAGGCTGTGGGCGGCGTAAACATAGATGATGTCGAAGCCGGCGCTGCGCGCCCGGATTGCCGCCCGGCGATGCCAGCGGCGAAACTCGCGGATGTCCCACGAGCTCATGGCGCGAGCCTGCGCGGGATGATGGCCGGCCGGGGAGGCGATGGCGCTCGGCGCGAGCGGGACCTCGCGGGACAGAAGGTTGGGGGCATTCATGCCGCCGTGCACGAGCTCGATGGCGGCCAGTGCGCCGTGCCGGTGGATGGCCTCGGTCACGAGCGCCAGCGCGGGAACATCGGCGTCGTCCCACAGACGGCCCTCGATGTAGGGCGATACGTCGCTCGAGGGGTGGATCTCGACCTCCTCGGTGCTCACCACCGCCCAGCCGCCTTCCGCCTTGACTCCACGCATCGCCGCGTGGGCGCGCGGGCGCGCATGTCCCATGCCGTTGCAATGCGGCACCTGAAAGAAGCGGTTCTTGGCGATGACCGGGCCGATCTTGACCGGCTCGAAGAGAATATCGAAGCGCGGGTTGCGAGGCATCAATCGGCTACTTTGAGGTTTCCGCGAAGAATTTGATGACTCGTTCGCGCATGTCGTCCGCGAGCGCGGAGACGTACGGGTCGTGCATGATACCGATATGAGTGCCGACGATGTTCACGATCTCGGCCCGGGGGGCGATCTTGTGCCACGTGCGGCCAATCTGCGGCAGGTAAAGGAGCGGCGCGACGCTCGCCTCGTAGACGACGACCTCGCCCGGATACTGTTCCGGCGTGTAGGAGAACAGCGCGGAGAACAGCCGGTTGATGAACAGCCGCTGCGTGGGCGGATAGAGCGACAAGTCCATGATGCGATCGATCGCGTAGCCGCCGCCGAGCTTCTCGGTGCGCTTGAGGCCCATCGCGCCCTTGCCGATCGCGACCGCGTGCTTGGACAAACTCCACATCAGCGAGTGCAGTGAGCGGCTTCTCATGAGGTCGGCATGCAGCAGCCAGCGCGGGATGTTGCGCGCCAGTTCCGCCCAATACCGCGGATTCCAGCCCCGCAACACCTCGATGTTCTCCGGCGCGCCGTCGATCGCGATGACCGGCCCGACCTCCCGTCCCATGGCGCGCAGCTTTTTCGCCATGTCGAGGGCGATGATGGCACCGATGCAATAGCCGCCGATCATGAGCGGGCCTTCGGGCTGGAATTTGGTCAAGGCCTTCACATAGTGGTCGGCCAAGCCCTCGATGGATGCCCCGAATTCGGGCTCCTGCATCAATTTCGGGGGAGCCTGAAGGCCGAAAAAATTCACCGTTCGATCGAGGCGCCGGGCGAGATTCAGAAAATCGGTTCCAGCGGCCCCCGAGACGGAATGCACGCAATAGAAGGACGGCCGATCCGCATCCGCCCTCATGGCGGCTTCATTGATCGGCAGCAACACCCGTTCCGAGCTTCGCAGCGCCCGCGCAAACAGCATGCCGTTTGCCGAAGTCACGTTGCTGGGGGAGGGGGCAGTCATCGGAGAATTGTGGGCCCCGGTCGGGCTCGAATCACGGACCTTCTTCTGTAAAATGTCTGCTTTGAACGACAGGTACCAGCGCGGCTAGGGTAAACCGCGGCGAACGTCCCCGCCATCTTTGCTTCGCAAATCTGAGCGCTGGTTGGCCTTGGTGTCATGAGCCGCGATTTGGTGTCGGTCAGCAGGAACTCCGCCGTCAGTGCCGTCCTCTTCCCCCGCGATTTTCATATGCTAGTCTAGATCGATGGCGACCACATCCGAGGCGTCGATCGGCCCCAGCGTGCGCGGACGGGATGAAACCAGCAATTGGGTCTCCTGCCCGATCAATCCGGCCTGGGTTCTGGAAGGGACTCCCGTGGCGAGAATCGAACACCTCTCGTCGAGCGCCGACGGCACCGCGAGCACCTATTTTTGGGATTGCACCGCGGGGCGCTTCAACTGGTTCTACACCTTCGATGAGACGCTGCACATTCTCGAGGGTTCCGTGACCCTCAAATTTCCGGGCGGGCGGTCCAGGCACGTCGTCGCGGGCGACGTGGTCTTTTTCCCCAAGGGTTCGAGTGCCGAATGGACCGTGGAGCACTACGTCCGCAAGCTCGCCTTCTGCCGCACGGCGCTGCCGGGCTTTTTGGTGAGCGCGCGAGATGCGGTTCGCCGCGTCAAACGCCTCGGACGCGCACCCGCCGCCGGCGGGGCGGGCGGCATGTTCTCGAACGGCTGACGCCGGCGCGGCGAACGCCTGCGGGTTTCACCGTATCCCGCGTCGGTATTTTCCCTCCGTGCCTGTCTGCGCGCGCCGACAACTTTCGCCTTCACAACGCATCTTCGGCGTGCTTCAGTACTCCACGTGTCGTATCGCGATTTGTCATGCAAAGTTCCAACGCGGCCAGGCGGCGGCGGCGATACGCGACGGGAAGGGATGCGTGATGCCGAGAGTTTTGATTTTCTACGCGAGGAATGGTGACCGGAATAGCGGCCAGGGCCAAACGCATGCGCATCCTGATCTACTCTGCCAACTTCGCTCCGGAACCCACCGGGGTGGGAAAATACAGCGGTGAAATGGCGGCGTGGCTGGTGGGGGAAGGGCACGAGGTCCGTGTGATTGCGGCTCCTCCCTACTATCCGGCCTGGAAGATTGCGCGCGGCTATCGCTGGCCTCCATTCCGGCGTGAGACGCTTGCCGGCGCCGATGTGCGGCGAGCTCCGATCTGGGTGCCCAAGTCTCCCGGTGGCATCAAGCGCATGCTCCATCTGCTGTCCTTCGCGCTCACCTCGTTTCCATTGATCCTGATGCAGCTGCCCTGGCGGCCGCACATGGTGATCACCGTCGCGCCCGCTTTCATGTGCGCTCCGGCGGGATTGCTCGCGGCGGCGCTCACGGGCGCGAAGTCGTGGCTGCATTTGCAGGATTTCGAGATCGACGTGGCGTTCCGGATGGGGTTGCTGAAGGGCAAGCTCCTGCAGCGCGTGGCTCTTCGCATGGAGAGCTGGCTGCTGCGCCGCTTCGACACGGTCTCGACCATCTCCAGTCGCATGATGGAGCGGTTGCTGCTGAAAGGGGTGGCGGCGGAGCGCGTCCGCTATTTCCCGAACTGGGTCGACGTGGGCCGGGTTGGCTCATGGCGCTCGCGGCAGAGGTACCGCGCCGAGCTCGGCATCCCCGACGGCGCCACCGTGGCGCTTTTCTCGGGAACACTCGGCGGCAAGCAGGGCTTGATGGTCATCCCGGCGGCCGCCGGCCTGCTCCAGTCGCGCACGGATATCGTCTTCGTCGTTTGCGGGGACGGCGTGATGAAGCCGAGGATCGAGGCTGCGGCCTCGGGGCTCGCCAACTTCCATCTGATCCCGTTGCAGCCGAAGGAGCGCTTGCGGGAGCTGCTGGCCATGGCGGATCTGCACTTGATGCCCCAAAGCCCCGATGCGGCCGACCTGGTGCTTCCGTCGAAGTTGTCGGGGATGCTGGCCAGCGGCCGGCCGGTTGTCGCCGCGTGCAGGTCGGGCACCGAGATCGCGGAGATCGTGGCCCATTGCGGCGTCGTGGTGGCGCCGGACGACGCCTCGGCTCTCGCCGACGCCGTTGTGGAATTGGCGGAGGATCCCACCCGGCGCCGCGAACTCGGTCACCGGGCACGGGACATCGCCGAAACACGGTTCGAGCGTGACAGCACCCTTCGGCGGGTCTTCGGCCCGCTGTATGAAGGGCACGATGTGGCCGAGGATGCCGTGGTCCACTGAGTAAATTCGAATCCCGCCCCGGATTTTCGAAGGGCAGGCGCGCCATCCTCATCGCCCGCGAGGCCGCTACTCCTACACGGCTGCGGCGTTGCGCGCTCGCGCTATTCGCGGCTTTTCCGCGACGGTTGGAGCCTGCCGCCACCCCCTCCACACGCACGTCATTGTAGGACTCAACTTACAAAAAAACCCGTAATGTTCAATACGTTAGCGTTTGTTTAACTTTGAAATAAGCGATCGATTGTGAGTATCATCCGGGCTGTTGGATATTGTCGACTGGTCGGTTGTTGAGGTGAGGCTGAGGGGTTGATTTCGCGGCCCGACGGGTCGTACGGACTCGTGGAGTGTCAGTTGAAGATTTTGATTTACAGTGCCAATTTCGCGCCGGAGCCGACCGGCATAGGCAAGTATTCGGGCGAGATGGCCGAATGGCTCGCGGCCCACGGTCATAGCGTGCGGGTCGTGTGTTCGCTGCCTTACTATCCGCAATGGAAAATCGATCCCGCATTTGCGGGCCGCGCGTTTCGACGCGATACGTGGCGCAACGTCTCGGTATGGCGCGCTCCGATCTGGGTGCCGGCCTCCCCGACGGGCATCAAGCGCGTACTGCATCTGTTGTCCTTCGCCTTCGCCTCGCTGCCGCTCATGGTGCGCCAAATCTTCTGGCGGCCCGATGTCGTAGTTACCGTTGCCCCCGCGTTCGTGTGCGCGCCGATGGGATGGTTTGCGGCCCGCTTGGCGGGTGCGCGGGCATGGCTGCATCTGCAGGACTTCGAAGTGGATCTTGCCTTCAACATGGGATTGCTGAACAGCAAGCTCGTGCGCGGCATCGTCCTGCGTCTCGAGCGCTTCATGCTCCGCCGCTTCGACCAGGTCTCCTCCATTTCGGGGCGCATGGTGCAGATGCTGCGGCACAAAGGTGTGGCGAAGGCGCGCGCGCAATATTTCCCGAATTGGGTGGACGTATCCCGGATACATCCCCGCTTGGACGGCAACGCCTTCCGCTCGCAACTCGGCATACCGGCGGACAGCGTGGTGGTGTTGTTCTCGGGTTCGATGGGGGGCAAGCAGGGCTTGATGGCGATTCCGGCGGCGGCCGCCCTGCTCGCGGGCCGCCGGGATATCGTGTTCGTGGTGAGCGGGGACGGCGTCATGAAGCCGGCATTGCAGAACGCGGCGGCGGATCTCGCCAACGTGCGATTCCTGCCCTTGCAGCCCAGCGAGCGGCTGGGGGAGCTGCTGTGTCTCGGCGATATCCACTTGCTGCCGCAGAACGCGGATGCCACCGATCTCGTGCTGCCGTCCAAGTTGTCCGGAATGCTGTCGAGCGGCAGACCGGTGATCACCATGTCCCAGGAGGGCACGGAGCTGCACTCCGTCGTCTCGCAGTGCGGACTCGTGGTTCCTCCCGACGATACCTCGGCGCTGGCGGCGGCCGTCGTCAGGCTGGCGGACGATCGGGCGGCGCGGCGCGAGCTCGGCAAGCGCGCGCGAGCCTATGCGGAACATCACTTCGAAATCGACCTCGTGCTCGCACGACTGTTCGGCTCCGGGACCGGAATTGCGTCGCTCGCCGCTCGCGAAGGCCTCGTCGCGCCCGCCGCGCCATGAGGCCGCGCACCTAAAAATATGCTAATTTTCACCTGTTTAGCCCACCGCGTGCGCTATGTTCGAAAAGCGGCCGCACATCGTCCGATGGGGCGGCTCGCCGCAAGGATCCATCTTCCCAGGAAGCTCGAAATTGCCAATCCATGACACCAATCCGACTTTCGGACTGATGCGTCCAGCATGGCGGCTGACGGTACACGCCGTTTTTGCCGCGCTGTTCGCCCTGAATCTTCTCGGCACGCCGGTCGGCGCCGAGCCGGCGTCGACCACGCAGCTCGAGTACCGCATCGGCCCCGGGGACATCCTCAAGATTTCGGTGTTCAAGAATCCGGATCTCACCCTTCAGGCGCGCGTGTCGGAAGTCGGCGCGATCAGCTTCCCCTTGATCGGTTCGGTGCAGGTGAGCGACCTGACCTTGCCGGCGGCGGAGAAGAAGATTGGAGAGCTACTCAAGGAGGGCGGCTTCGTCGTCAATCCCCAGGTGAACATCCTGCTCGAGACCGCTTTTGGAAATCAGGTCTCGGTGCTCGGCGAGGTGAACAAGCCCGGGCGCTACCCGTTGGATGCTTCCGGAGGCCACCTCTCCGGCATGCTGGCGACGGCGGGAGGGATCATGCCGACGGGCTCCGACACCGTCATCGTGAGCGGCACGCGCGGCGGCAAGCCGTTCCGGCGCGAGATCGATGTGGTGAAGGCGGCGATGGAGGGCAACACCGCGGACGATATTCTCCTGGCGGGTGGCGATACGATCTTCGTGAACCATCAGCCGATGTTCTACATCTACGGCCAGGTTCAAAAGCCCGGCCAGTACCGGCTCGAGCGGGGCATGACCGTGATGCAGGCGCTTGCGGTCGGCGGCGGCATCACCACCAAGGGCACCCGGCGCGGAATCGTCCTGCATCGCCGGGATGCGCACGGCAAGGTGAACGAGATCGAAGTCTCTCTCGACGACGACGTGAAGGATGCGGATGTCATCTACGTGAAAGAGAGTTTGTTCTGACGGTTTGCAATTGGGCCTGGCAGTCACTTAGGGAAGGCAGCGATGGGTTCTCAGCAGTTGTTTCTGATCTTGCGAGCCCGCTGGCGGTTTGCCGCGCGCGTGTTTTTGGCCGTGGTGCTCCTCGTCGTGGTGGTGACGCTGATCCTTCCGAAGGAGTACGTGGCCACCGCGTCGGTGGTGGTGCAGGGCAAGGCAGATCCGCTGTCCAACAGCACCGCCTATCCGGTGCTGCTGCCGAGCGATATCGCAACCCAGGTCGACATCATCGAGAGCCATCGCGTCGCGGAGCGCGCCGTCAAGCTGATGAAGCTCGATGAATCGCAGGAGTTCAAGGAAAAATGGCGGCGGCAGGGCAAGGGCGATCTGCTCGGTTGGATTGCCGATTCGCTGCAAAAAAAGGTGACGGTGGTCCCCTCCAAGGAGAGCGATGTGATCGGCATCTCCGCGAAATGGGGGGATGCGAAATTCGCCGCCGCGCTCGCGAACGCCTGGGCGCAGGCCTATATCGACACCAATATCGAGCTGAAGGTCGATTCCGCCAAGCAGTACGCGGCATGGTTCAACGAACAATCCCGAACGCTGCGCGCGGATCTCGAGGCGAAGGAGAAGCGATTGGCGGATTTCCAGAACGCCGCCGGCATCGTCGCGACGGACGACAAGCTCGACGTGGAGAACGCCCGGCTTCAGGAGCTGTCGACGGAGCTCGTCGCGGTCCAGACTCAGCGCCAGCAGAGCCAATCCAGACAGCGCCTGGCGCGCGGCGACGCCGAATCGCTGCCCGAAGTCCTGCAAAGTCCGGTGATCGCGAATCTCAAGGAGAGCCTCGCGGCGGCGGAGGCCAAGCGCCGCGACATGGCCACGAACTATGGAAAGAACTACCCGGACTACAAGGATGTGGAGGCGGAAATCGCCGGACTGCACGAGCGAATCGCGCAGGAAAGCGAAAGAATAGCCGCCTCGATCGGCGGCACGGCCCAGGTCGACGTGCACCGCGAAGACGATCTGAAGGCGGCGCTGGAGGCCCAAAAGCAGCGCATACTGGATTTGAAGCGCCAGCACGACCAGGTCGCGGACTACCAGAACGATGTGACCATGGCTCAAAAGAATCTCGATGCGGTCTCGCAGCGGCTCGCTCAAAGCAGCCTCGAGAGCCAGGCGCAGCAGACCAACATCGAGCTGCTCGCTCCCGCGGACGTGCCGACCGAGGCTGCCAGCCCGAAGCTGATACTCAACGTGCTGTTCGGGCTGTTCGTGGGGGCGGTATGCGGCATCGGCGCGGCGCTGCTGCGCGAGCTGATCGACCGCCGTGTACGTGATGGGGACGAGCTCCTGCAGCTGCTGGGCGTGCCGGTCCTGGGACGTATTCCCGACGCGAGGAAGGGACCGGGGCGCGGCGTTGCGCCGTACGCCGCCCCGGCGGCGGCTCGCACATGAAGGTAACCTTGAAGAACAAAGCCATGGTCAACCCCGGGGCATCACCTGAGGGCAGTCGCTCGATCGGTGCGATTCTCGTCGGCGAAGGGCGCCTGAGTCCCAGCGACGTCGACAAGATCGAGCGATTCGCGCGGGAACAGGGGCTTCGTTTCGGCGACGCCGCGGTTCAGCTGCAGCTGCTCGCCAAAGAGGACGTGGAATTCGCCCTGGCACGGCAGTTCAATTATCCCATTCTGCCGTGCGGACAGAACGGGGTGGGCGAGGAGGTCATCGCCGGCTACAAGCCGGAGAGCCCCTTGGTCGAGCCGCTGCGCGCACTGCGCAGCCAGATCCTGTTCCGATGGCCGCGCGATACCACGCGCAAGGTCATTGCCGTGACCAGTGCCGAGCGCGGCGACGGACGCAGCTGGCTGGCGGCGAATCTTGCCACCGTCTTCGCGCAGATCGGCGAGCGGACGCTGTTGATCGACGCGGATATGCGCCATCCGCGGCAGCATCTGCTGTTCAATCTCAACAACGAGGTCGGATTGTCGGCGCTGGTTACGGGCCGCGCCACGCGGGAGATCGCGCGGCGGATCCATCCGCAGCTCAGGCTGTTCGTGTTGCCGAGCGGACGACTGCCCCCGAATCCGCAGGAGCTGCTGTCCGGTCCCGTGTTCGACGTGGTCCTCGAACAGTTCACCGAGCAGTTCGAACGTCATCGTGATCGACACGCCCGCCATGTCGGAGACCGCCGATGCGCAGATACTGGCGGCGCGCGCCGGCAATGCGCTGATGGTCGCGCGCAGAAATCACACGCGCCAGAAAAAGATCGTATCCGCCATGCGCAACCTCGGGGAAGCCGGTGTCAACGTGCTCGGCAGCGTCATCCAGGAACTCTGAGTCGAGCCAGTCATGACGACATTTCGCGGCATCCGCCTCGCATTTCTTTCAGGAATCTTCGTCGCGGCCTCGCTCGCGGGCGGCCGGGCACACGCACAGTTGGTGGCTTTTCCGACGATACCGGCCAACCCGGACACCGCACCCGACAACGGTGCCGATTGGTTCCGGCCGTTCGTCGGATACCAATGGACCTACGACAACAATCTGTTCCGATTGCCGTCCGCCTCGGTTTTGCTGGCGGATAAGGCCCTCGGCGATCTGGTTCCCGCGGATCTCCCCCGGGAGGATCACGTCAACACGGGCTCCGTGGGTTTCGACGGCCATTGGATCGCCGGGCGGCAGTCCATCGACTACGATTTCGAATTCGACGACAACCGCTTCGTGCGCAACGAGGACCTTGACAACAACTCGGGGAACGTCCGTGCCGTCTGGAACTGGAGCGTCGCGAGCGACCTGTCCGGGCAGCTCGGCGGCGTCTATACGCGGAGCCTCTCCGGGTTCAGCGACTCGTTTTTCTTTCAGCGCGACGTGATCGATCGCGAGGACTATTTCGCGAACGGGCGCTACCAGATCGGCCCACGCTGGGCCGTGTACGGCAGCATCGACGACACCGACACCAAAAACCTGAATTATTCGGAGCGCTTCAACGACCTGAACCTGGAAACCGGCAAGGTCGGCCTCGAATTCGCGACATCGCAGCAGAACACCGTCGGTTGGGAGTACCGCTTCACGCACGGTCATTACCCGCAGCAGGAGGCTCCCGCGGAGGGTGTCACCCCTTTCGATCCCGATTATGACGAGAATTCGAGCGTCCTTCTCTTCAAATATGCGATCTCCGACAAGACGGTGCTGAACGGCGACGGTGGCTACCTGCGGCGCAACTATCCCAACAATCCGAACATCGGCGCCTTCTCGGGTGTCGTGTGGCATCTGAAGGGCCAGTGGCAGGCAACCGACAAGACCAGCCTCTCCGTGACGGCGAGCCGCGACCTCCAAGCCTACCTATACGCGCAGTCGGACTATTTCGTGCAGACCGGCGTCGCGGTATCGCCGGTCTGGGTGCAGTCGGACAAGCTGACCTGGGTGCTGGTGGCCTCCTGGTACAAGCAGGACTACCTCGGCGCGAGTTACAGCGAAGTGATTCTGCTCGGCGCCCCACGGCACGACACCATCTCGGCGCAGCAGGGCGGCCTGCAGTACACCGCGACCCGGTCGCTGGTGTTCAACTTCACCTACCGTCACGAGCTGCGTAATTCCAATCAGGCCCAGTTCGGGTACAACGACGACGTCGCGAATGCCGGCGTGAAATTCAAATTTTGACGCAATGATCCCAGCCGCCCCGCGGACCCCGCGGCGCGAGACGGTCCACCCTGTTCATGAGGCACCTGCATTTCACCCAGTCGCTCGAGCCGCTGCAGGGCGGCGGACTGGGCTCCAGCGCGATCGCCCTGCATTCTCACATGGCGGCGGCGGGGCTGGGCTCGGTGCTCTGCGCCACCTACGGAGCCGCCCGCGGGCGGTCCGGGCCGGGAATCCTGGAGTATCGCCGGGTGGGCCCCGATTTTCTGTACTACGCCCCGCAGATGCGCAAGGCGGCGCCCTCGCTGGTGCGGGAGATCGACGTCGCGCACGGTCACGGCCTGTATGTGGGTCCCAATCTGATCTTCGGCCGCGAGGCGAGAAGGCAGCGAAAAGCCCTGGTGTACCATGTCCACGGCATGTTCGAGCCGTATATCCTGAGGCGGTCGAGATGGAAGAAGCGGCTGGTGCATTGGCTGTTCGAGGACCGCAATTTCCGGGATGTGCGGTTCTGGCGGGCATTGACCGCCGTCGAAGCGGATCAGATCGCGGCGACCGGCGCGCGTCAGCCGATCGCGGTCATTCCGAACGGTCTCGATGTCGCCGATTTCGCGCGGACCGCCGACCCGGACCGGCCGATCCGCACGCCGCTGGTCGAAAATCTCGCCAAGCGCTCGCGGCGCATTTTGTTTCTCGGCCGCATTCATCCCAAGAAGGGCCTGATGCTCCTGCTTCCGGCCTGGGCCCATGTATGCCGCCGTGCGAAGGATTGGGAACTCGTCATCGCGGGCCCCGACGAGGGAGGGCACCTCGCGCAGGTGCGCGCGCGCGCCGCGCAACTCGGCATCGAGGACCGGGTGACCTTCACCGGGCTCGTGCAGGGCGATGAAAAGGTGCGTCTGCTGCACTCGGCGGACGTGTTCGTGCTGCCCTCGCACTCGGAGGGATTGCCGATGAGCGTGCTCGAGGCGCTCGCCTGCGCGGTGCCCGTCGTCGTCACGCGCGAAAGCAATGTCGGCGACTTGATGGCGGGCGGTGCGGGCTGGGAATGCACCGCGGCCGAGGACTCGATCGCCGGGGCGCTGGAGCGGGCCGTGTTCGCCACCGATTCGGAGCGGGCCGATCGCGGCTCGGCCGGCCGCCGCGCCGTCGAGGCACGCTACACCTGGTCGTCGGTCGTCAACGAGCTCGAGCGCGCATGCGCCTCGTATTGCTGAAACCATGACCCGCGTCCGCCACGATCTGTTCGACGGGCGCCCCGATCTCGACCGTGGCCGCCCGGGCTGGGTCGAGGCGGTGTGGTACCTGTTGAAGTGCATCTTCTTCCTCTCGGCGCTGCCGTGGCCGACCGCTTTGAAGTGCGGATTGCTCCGGCGCTTCGGCGCGAAGATCGGATCGGGCGTCTACATCAAGCCGCGGGTCAATATTCATTTCCCGTGGAAGCTCGAGGTCGGCGATTACAGCTGGATCGGTGAGGAGGTATTTCTCCTCAACCTGGAGCCGATCGTGATCGGGTCGCATTGCTGCATCTCGCAGCGCGCCTTTCTCTGCACCGGCAATCACGACTTCCGGGAGCCGAGCATGCCGTACAGAAACCGCCGCATCGTGGTCGAGGATGGTGCGTGGGTGGGAGCGCAGGCATTCGTGGGGCCCGGCGTCGTCATCGGCGCCGAGGCGGTCATCGCCGCCGGAAGCATCGTGACCGGAAATCAGCCGAGGGAGATGCGTTGTGCAGGGAATCCCTGCGCGCCGGTCGGACCGCGCTGGCGTGCGGCGGCAACGCCGACTGCCGATGCGGCGCCGAATCCTGTGAGCGATAAGCCTTTAAAATAAGCGGTTTCACCGCATAGCCGAAGCTGTATCGGCATCCTTCGAGCGGACTTCGGCAGCCCTCGAAAAATAAAATCCGTTCGATCAAATGTCGGTGCACGGAGACAGAGTCTCTCGTGGCCGACAGTTATCCAAGAAAAAATTTTGTAAATATTATCGCGACCGTGAATTGCTTCCGTGTCGTTCCAATTTTTCACACCTAGCATCCAGCCCGCACGAGAGGTTTCCGTCGACATGCAGATGAACCGATGATTTCACGCATCACATCAATGGCGGCCATCGCCGCCGCCCTCATGATCACGGGATGCTCCGGTAATTCGTCGGACGGCGCTTCAACCTCCAGTTCAACGACCTCAGCCAGCGCGACCGCCGGTGCGGGCACGTCGGGCGGAACGACGCCGGTGAGCTCCCCGCCCGTCGCGACGAGCAGCGTCCCGAGCGCCAGCATGAGCTGCGCGTCGGCGCAGCAAACTGCGGGGTCCGTCACATCGTCGTCCCCATCGCTCGGAATCTCGGTGAGCGGCAACGATCTCACCGAGACGTTCACGTCCGGCTCGACGTTCACGGTGAAATTCGAGGCCGTGTCGACGAACGCCGACACCCTGGCCTGGCAGATCGTCGACTACACCGGCACGGCCGTCGCCTCCGGCTCGATCGCCGTGCCGCGAGGCTCGACCGCCTCGACGGTCTCCTGCTCCTCGACGCTCGCCGGCTATTTCGCCGCCACGGGCAAGCTGCAGAGCTCGGGCGCCACGCAGCCGCAATTGGGGAGCCGGCCCGCGGGCTTCGCATCCTTCGGCGTCCTTCCCAACGTGGCGGACATTGTCCCGGCGGTGAGCGCGACCCTCGATTTGCATCGCTTCGGTCTGCAGGGCGCGAATTACGTCGAATCCGGCGTCTGCTGCAGCGGTAATGGGCTGCAGCCCGTGAACGAGAATCTCGGCAGCACGTGGGTGCTGGATTCGCGCTCCGAAGCGACGACCGAACCCAACTCCGCCGGCCAATACCAACCGGCGAACTATCCTCTCGATCCGGGACTGCAGCAGGGTACGCTGGCACGCATCGTCAGCATGAACGGTCTGCCCGCCTGGGCGAGCACCGCGCCGTCGGCGAGCGCGGTCGGCAGCTATCCCCCCAAATCCTACAGCGCCTTCCAGAGCTACTCGGCGCTCGTCGGCGAGGAAAGCGTGCTCATTCACGCCAAGTACATTCCCAACCAGCAGAAGAATTACTATCAGGTCACGTGGGAGCCGGATCCGGGTCCGTCGACGGAGTGGAAGGGCACCGACGCTCAATTCGTCGAGTTGTACCAGGCGGCCTATAACGGCGTGCATTCCACCGATCCGGACGCGGCGGTGATGGGTCCGACGACGCAGGGTCCCGTGACCTGCGGACAGTGGCTCACGCGCCTCGCACCGCTGGGTTTCACCAAGTATCTGGACGCGGTGTCCTGCCACGGCTACTACACCCTCGCGGCCAGCTCCTCCAAGCCGCCGGAGCCCGCCGATCTGCCCGGTCAGATCCAGGGCCTGCGCAAGGCGATGGTCAGCGTGCTGCCCGCGGGGACCAGGCTGTTCGTCACCGAGACCGGAATCGCCTATCCGGAGGGCTCGCAATATACGGCGAGCTATCCGACCACCGAAGTGCTCACCCAGCATGCGGAAGCGGTCGTGCGCACCCATCTCATCATGCTGGGAGAGGGCGTCGACACGTCGTTTCTGTTCTATTCGGCGGATTTCCCAGCGAACGTGGGATTCGGCCTGTACTTCAACCTGAGCATGGCGAATAACAATTTCAACTCGCCCAACATCGCCCCCAAACCGGCAGCGCTCGCGGTGGCGGCGAGCACGAGACTGGTCGACGGATCGAGGAGCCTCGGCGCGCTGACCAACCTGCCATCGGGCGGTTATGGGTATTCCTTCCTGCTGGCCGACAAGTCGCACGCCATGACGGCGCTCTGGGCGCACGACGGCACGTTCGACGCCAGCATCCCATACCAGCTTCAGCTGGACGCGGCCGGCGCCTCGGGGACAGCGGTCGTGTTCGATTCCATGGGAAATCCGAAGACGGTTCAGTACACGAATGGCGTGCTGGCGCTGACGCTGTCGGAAATGCCTGTCTACGTGATGAGCTCGAATGTCCCGGTGCTGCAGTCGCAGACACGGGCGCCCGAAGGCTACAGCACCCATTTCTGAGCCGACTTCCCCGATCCCGGCTCCCTCCGCGCGGTGAGCCGCGCGGAGGATTTCCCTTTCACACCCCGCTCCATGCTTTCGCGCCGGCTCCATGCTACGGTCATGCCTGCGAGCTCAAGAGAAGCAGGGTATGTATTTGTCCGACAGCGATCCGGCCCGTGGGGTTGACAATGGGTGGGAGGTTATCGTCATCGGTGCGGGGGCGGTCGGGCTGGTCGCCGCGGTGTCGCTCGCACGCGCGGGCGTCAGGGTGCTTCTGCTCGAGACGGGCGCCTCGGAGCCCGGAGCCGCACAGGATCTGAATGCGGTGAGCATGACGGGGCGGCCGCATTCCGGCGCGCTTCACGGGCGCGCGCGGGTCGTCGGCGGCACCACCACGCTCTGGGGCGGCCAGTTGACCCAGTTCGTTCCCTACGATTTCGAGTCGCGCGCGATCATGCCCGATGCGGCGTGGCCGATATCGTTCGGCGAGGTCGATAAGTACTACGCGGACGTGGCGGAGCTGCTGGGCCTCGATCCGGCCCATCTGAGCGATGAGACCCTCCTGTCTGCGTCGATGGGACCGGCTGCGCGGGAATCGGGCTGCGAATTCTTCCTCACCCGGTGGCTGCGCGAGTCGAATCTCGCGCGCTGGTTCGCGGACGATCTGAGCAAGAGCCCGAATCTGCTCGTGGCGCCCTCCTGCCATGCCTCCGAGCTTCTCTGCGCGGACGACGAAACGAGGATCAGCGGTGTGCGGGTCCGCTCGAAGGACGGGGGCAGCCGCGATCTGAAGGCCCGGCAGGTCGTGCTCGCGTGCGGCACGATCGAGATTTCACGGCTCCTGCTGCTCACCGGCAGGAAGAATCCGGGGTGGACCTGGTGCGCCAATCCGAATATCGGCGCCTTTTTCCAGGACCATCTGGATCTGGTCATCGGCAAGGTACAGGTGAACGACAAGCGGCGCTTCGCCGACCGGTTCGAAAACCTCGTCGTGCGCGGCTTCAAGTACCAGCCGAAGATCAGGATGCTTGGCTCGACCTTGAGGGAGGAGGGGCTTCTTAACATCGCCTGCTCGATGAGGTTCGAATCGCGGATCACCGAGGATCTGCAGGCGCTCAAGCAGTTCGTCAAGGCGCTGCGCAACGGGACGACGGTTGCCCGGCCGGTCGAAACCCTGAAGCGAATCGCCGCATTGAACCGTGTCTGGTTTCCCCTGATCTGGCGCTATCTGAGACACCGGCGGGTGCTCGCCATCGCGGACAGGGGCATCAGCGTCATCGCGCATTGCGAGCAGCGACCGATGCGCGAGAGCCGCATAGGCCTGGACCCCGCCCGGGTCGACCGGTTCGGCGACCCCGTTGCGCGGTTGAACTGGGTGGTCGATGAGGAGCTGCAAATGAAAAGCCTGCAGTCCTTCGCGCTGCATCTGCGGCGGTTTCTCGAGCTCACCGCCGACGCGCGGCTGATCGCCGATCCGGCGCTCGATGCCGGGGACGCTCGCCTGCTCGCCGGGGCGAGCGATTCGTACCATCAGTGCGGCGGTGCGCGGATGGGCAAGAGCGCGGCGGATGCCGTGGTGGATGCCGGCTGCAGGGTGTTCGGCACCCGGAATCTTTACGTGGCCGGCGCCGCGGTATTTCCCTGCGCGAGTTTCGCCAATCCGACGTATACAGCCATGGCGCTGGCGCGGCGGTTGTGCGATCAGCTGACGGGAGAGCGGCCATGGGCGCGCGTCTGACGGACCGCCTGGGCTTCGGCTGCGGCCGGTTGAGGGCCGGACTGGAAGAGCGCAACTCCCGGCGGTTGATCGACGCCGCGCTCGAGGGCGGGATCCGCTACTTCGACACGGCCCCCTCGTACGGCGATGGAGCGTCCGAGCGGGTGCTCGGGCTTTGCCTGCGCGGCGTGCGTCGGGACGTGGCCATCTGCACCAAGATCGGTTTTGCGCGCCCGGCCGGCCGCCCGGCTTTCGCGGCGGCCCGCGCGCTCCTGCGCGCTGTGATCAAGCCGCTCCATCGGCGCATCGGGCAGGGCGGTCGCCCTCGCTCCGCTGCGGTCGCGGCGGCCCCCGTCCGCGACGACGCCTACGGCCGTTTCGAGGCAGACCGTCTGCATGCGGACCTTCAGGCGAGTCTCGAGTCGCTTGGAACCGATCACCTGGACTGTCTCATGCTCCACGAGCCGAGGCTCACGGATCCCACGCCCGAAGTGGCAAAGGTCCTGCAGCAGTTCGTGTCCACGGGTACGGTGCGCCGGATCGGTGTGGGGACCGGCTCGGCGCTCGAGAATCTGCCGCCTTACGGAGACCTGGCCCAGGCGGTGCTCACCCCGTCGCTGCTCGCCGCGCAGGAGTCGCGGGCTCTCATCGTCCACGGACTTTTCCGCGGCCTGGACCGGGGAGTTCTCGAGCGATGCGCTACCGAGTCGGGTCTTCTCGGCCGCATCCCCGCCGTGCGCGGACACCTCGCGAGCGATGCGGGATCGAGCGGGCTCCTGTTGACCTGCGCCGCGCTCGGCACCCGGGTGGAGCGGGTGCTATGGTCGACCAGTTCCGTCGGGCGCCTCACGCAGGTGCTCCAGGCCGCCGGCGCGATCCATGACGAGATATGCGCGGCGTGGTCCGTCGAAAGCGAAGCCATCCTCGCGGACACGATGCTCCGATACGCCTACGGAGTCCAGGCGGCGAGGTAGCGAACCTGCATCTGATAGGGGAGCCTCGCGCCGCGCGACGCCGCGTTCATGATCAGATAGTAGTGGTATCCGTTGACCACGGCGGGGAACGATGCGGTGCTTTGACTGCCCATTCTCGAGCCATCCAGCCACCACGTGACTTGTTGCCCGACGGGATCGTAACTGGCGCCGAAGATGTGCTCGGCCGTCATGTCGATCGGATCGCGCACGATGTTGTTGAACACCGTCCGCTCGTAATGCGGGTAGATGCCCCACCAGTCGATGACGGCGCCCCGATAGGCGCCCGACAGATTGGTCCCCAATCCCCCTTCGTTCACGTCCAACTCCAGCCAGCGCTCGTACCGGGGCGGGTCGCCGGCCTGATGGTCCGATTGCGATGCATTGTGCTCTTGAGGCATGACCCAGACCGCCGGAAAGTGATCGTTATCGTTGTCGGAGAGCTTGACCGCGAATTCCACGTAGAAACCCTTGGAGCCGAGCAGAAGCGGCAAGGCGCCCGGTTGGGACCTGCGGCTCTCCGTGGTCAGAACGCCGCCCAGATTCATGGTGAGCACCCCATTGGTCATGAAGTAGGTGGATGGCGGCTTCACGGGATCGTACCAATCGCCGCTGTATAGGCTCTTGACCGTGGCGTCGTAGGAGATGTCGTCCGTGGTGGGCCTCAGATAGATCGCCCGATGCGTGTAGCCGAGCGCCGCGGCGCCGGGTGGCACCGTGCCTCCCGCTGCGGAGGGCTCGGCAAAGGAGGGCCCCAACGCAAGCGCGCCTGCCAGGAATGTGCATGAGATGAGTAATTTTTTCAAAGGGCGCCTTCCGCGAACTGTCGAATTCGCATGATAAAATAGCCTGTCGCTGTTCAAGACATTTCGATCGCCGGATAATTCACCGCCCATCTTCGACGCCCACTGCGGGACCCATTATTCGATGCCCAGAGTCGAGCTCATCTCGGATGTCTTCCATTATTACTACACCGCGCTGGCCCTTCACCGGGAGGGCTTCCTGGGGCATTACATCACCGGTCCCAGCCTGACGAGCGGGGAGGCGTGGCTGGGCGGCATGGGCGGCCCGTTCGGGCGGTTATGGAAGGAGCGCCGGCTCGACGGCCTGCCCGCGCGAAAGGTGAGGCGGATGTGGACGCCCGAGCTCATGCGGCGGGCCATCCCCCTGTTGGGCGGCTCCTATGAGCGAGCCAACTACGTGCACAACGACCTGTTCGCGCGACGGGCTGCGATGATGATGCAGGATTGCGACGTGCTGCATTTCGTCCATAGCGTCGGGTGGAAGGCCGCGCGAAAAGCCAAGCGGGCCGGAGCGAAGGTGGTCTGCGACATGCGCGAGGAGCATCCGAGCTTTCAGCAAAAAATCCTGTCCGAGGAGGCGCAACATCTCGGCATCCCGTTCAGGGTGCCGGGTGCGAGCTTCCGGCATCGCGTTTTGGAGGAGATTTCGCTCGCGGATTTCATCCTCTGTCCCTCGCGCTATGCCAAGCGCACCTTCGTCGATCAGGGCATTCCCCCGGAACGGCTGGTGGTGTGTCCGTACGGCGTCGATCTGGCGGCCTTCGATGCGAGTGCGCGGCCGGCGGCCGGCAAGACGTTCCGCATCCTGTTTTTGGGCCAGGTCTGCATGAGGAAGGGCATCCATTACCTGCTCGAGGGCTTTCGCCAGGCGCAGCTTCCCAATGCGCGGCTCATTCTGGCCGGGCCGGTCGATCCCGCGTTCCGCGCCGTTCTCGACGGCTACCGGGATCTGTTCGAGGAGACCGGCCCCATTGCGCGCCCGCTGGTCCGGGAGCGCTACCTCGACGCCGATGTCTTCGTCATGCCCTCGCTCGCGGACTCCTACGGACTGGTCGTATCGGAGGCGATGTCGACAGGGCTTCCGGTCATCGTCTCGGAGAATACCGGGATGGCGGATTCGATCGTCGACGGCCGCGAGGGCTACGTGGTTCCGATCCGCGACAGCGCGGCTATTGCCGAGAAGATCACCTATCTCTACGAGCATCGTGAACGGGGGGCCGCCATGGGTGTCGCGGGCATGGCCACGGTACGATCGCTCGATTGGAACAACTACCAGGCGGTATGTGGGAATTTTTACAGGACCTTGTTTCGCAACGATGGAATCAAGGCCCGCCCGGAGCGGACCGATCCCGCCGCGACGGCGATCCGCGGCTGAGTGCGGTATTTGCGGCCTTCAGAGCGCTGCGTGCGAACTTCTCGCACGAAAAATCCTCCACGATCAAGCGGCCGGCCTGCCCCATGCTCTGCCGCAGGGCCGGATCCGCATCGAGGGTCAACAAGGCGTCCGTGAGCCCCGTGACCGACTTCGGATCGAACACGAATCCGTTCTGGCGGATGCAATTGGCCAGCTGGGGCTTGCCGGCGAGGCTTCGCTCGGCACCCGGCGGCGACCCCGCGCGCAACAGGTCCTCCGCGGATCCGACCGTCTCGCTCAGCACCACGGGCAGGCCGCAGCTCAGGGCCTCGTTGACCACCAAGCCCCATTCCTCGAAGGCGCTCGGCAGGATGAAGGCGTCGGCGAGCGCGTAGAAAATCGGGTTCTCCTCGATCTGGCGGAAGCCGTAAAAATGCACACCGGGATCGCAGTCCGCCGTGCTCGCCTCCTGCACGTCGATTTTCGAGGCCATTTTGTTGTAGACCGGCAGGCGCAACTCGTCGCACAGCATGCGCAGGTTCGTTTCCTCCTCTCCCGAGCCGACCATCACCAGATGAGTTTTCGTGCCGGGCGCCGAATCGAGAAAGCGGCGGTACGCGCGGATCAAAACAGACAGGTTCTTCTTCGGCAAAAAACGGCCCAGGCTCAGAAAATACCTGTTCGGCAGATCGTATCGGTGCCTGAACTCCGCGGCCCGCGCGCGGGTTTCGTCCGCGCGGCGCGCGAAGTAGTCGTTGTCGACGGTGTCATAGCCCACGAAAATATGGTCGCGGTGCATGCCCAGTGATTCGATGTATTTCATCTGAGGGCTGCCGCCGACCAGGGCGGCATCGAACAGCTTTACCAGACGGCGTTTGAGCCATGTGCCGAACCGGCGGGCCTTCATGGTGCCCTTGTGGCTGTCGATCATGAGCACGGTGCTGATTCCGAGCGATCTTGCCGCCAACAGCGCGGCCAGCGGCTGTTTCGGCGAGTAGCTTGGGATGAACAGCACATCGAGTTTGAGCTGCGCGAAGCTTTTTCGCGTTCGAAAAAACACGCGCCAGAAGGACAGCTGTTCGGCCACATCCCCGGGAAAAAGGGTGATCAGATTGACCGTGGCACCCGATCGGCTCCATTCATAATCGTGCGTACGGCTGGCGATTTCCAAAGCGTGAATGGGCTGCGAGGCGGCGTGCGATTTCAGCGCGGAGACACGGGCGAAGTGGTAGGGACCGTATTGAGCCCACAACACGCCGAGCGAGGGCATGGACTATGCTCTTTTGACAGCCGCTCAGGCGGCGAAATGCGGGGATCCGGCGCTGCGCACGCGCGGAAGCAGACTTGTATCGTCGGATATCATTATTTATTCAAGCATTTTTCACCAGATGTCGCAACCGGCGCGGCGCCCGGAGCGGGCGTTCGCCGAGCTCGGTTTCGGTCATGCGTCGCGGATCGACGACAGGTAAACTCCCACCGAGACGCGAGCGCGATTCGCCGGCGTTTTTTCGCCACGCAGATCGCGCCGCCTGATGTCCGGGGCGGGCGGAATCGGCTCGATACGAGGAGGTACATGGCGGGTCGCTGGTCAGGCGCGCAGGCGCTGGTTCGGGAGGCGGAAGAACAGTTCCGTTCCTGCCACACCGTTGATCTGCGCGCGGAGGCCGCGCGGCAGACGGAAGAGATGCGCCGCGACTACGACTTCATGGGGATCGACAGGGTGGCGGCGATAGAGCCGTGGGGACGCAGCGGGTCCATGCTGCTCGGGAGCTACTTCGACGGACACGACGATGTATTGATGCTGCCCGCGCTTCGCAGCAACGGCATCTATATTTTCTTCGACTCCCATTCCACGCTGTCGCTTCGGGAAAAGCTGCTCTCGTATCCGCTTTTCGACGAGTTTCACGATCCGCACAGCGCCGCGGCGGGATGCGGCCGGTCTCTGTTCGACGGACCATTCGCGATCGGCAGGCGCGAGTACCTCGCGGCGGTGCTGGCCGTGTGCGCGGTGTACGACACCTTGCCGGCCGAATTCGCGAGCTCGGCCAAGGGATTTTTCATCGCGATACACGCCGCGTTCAACCGGGCCGTCGGCCGCCGGCCCCGCTCGCCGCGGCCGCTCATCATCTGCGCGCAGCATGAGCGGGACAATCCCACCGCGACGCATCTGATCGATGAGTTCGCCGACACCCGCTTCATCCACGCCGTGCGCGATCCGATATCGGCGGTGGACCGTCTCTTTGACTGGTTCTTCGATCCGAATCTGCTGACGGATCGCCAGCCGACCGCGGCCGAGCGGCTGCACAAGTGGGACGCAACGCAGCGCTATATCTCGGTGCTGGCGCCGTGGATGGTGCTGCGGCTGATGATCGATGCGGACCGGCCTCAACGGGGAGTGGCCGGCCGAACCCGGGTGGTGCGTTTCGAGGATATGCATCATCGCACCGCCGAGGTGATGCACGATCTTGCCGACTGGCTCGGGCTCGCCCCGACACCGGCGCTGTCGCAGAGCACGTTCGCCGGCAGACCGTACGTGGTCGCCCGCGACGGCAGGTCCTGGTCGGGGCCGAGGCGCGAAAGGATCAAGCGCGAATCGCGCAACCTGCCGCGCCGGGATCGGGCGTTGATATACGGATTGTTTCGCGAGAACTTCGTGGCCTGGGGATATCCCTATCCGAAGGCTTTCGATCATTGGTTCATTCGGCTCGCGGCGATCGCGTCGGCGGCGCTGTTGCCGACGCGCATGGAGGGGATCGTCGCAAAGGCCGCATGGCGCCGCAGGATTTGGCCGTTCCTGCGGCGGGGCCAATGGCGCACGCCGGCGGACACCCTGGGCCGCATCGTCTTTTCGCGGCTGGCCATCGCCTTTCTGGTCATGCGCGAAATCCCGCTGCGCCTGTTTCGCCGCCGCTTTCCGGTCGAGTTCGAAGGCAAGGCGGACCCCCCGTTCGGGCATTTGGCCGCCGGCTCGGCCGAAGCAGGCCGCTAACGCGGCGGCGGCTCCAGCGGCCGCCGCTTGTGCGGGCGCCTTCGAGACGCAAATCGCGACCACGCGAGACGCAGCTTCGCGCCTTCGGCCACGGCGGTCTCGTACACCTCCTTCGGATCGAACACCTTGAGTGCCATCGCGCCGGCCCACACGCGGGCGAACATGACGGAATCCAATGCCACCAGCGAAAGAGCCGCTCCCGGGGAGCCGAGCCATTTGACCAGAGGATAGCTGAGCAGCACCGAGCCCGCGGCGGCGGCCAGGTAGTAATAGGAATACTGCGAATGACGATTCAGCGCGAAGATCAAATTCGAGATCGGCAGCCAGCCGCCGTTGATGACCATGGTCAACGCCATGAGCACGATAAGCGGATAGGGCGCATGGATGGCGCCGTGGGTCCACAATTTCAGCAGCAGCGGACCCCCCGCCACGACGACCAGGAACATGGGCACGAGGATCACGGCGCTGGTGCCGATGCTCATGAACGCGAGTCTCGCTCGGCGGGTGTGGTCGACCGATGCGGCGGCCATGGTGAATTCGGGGATGACCGCATTGTTCACGATCATCGTGAGCTGCAGACCGATGCGCGACAGCGTGCGGACCGCGGTGAATGCGGGGACGGCCGCGGCGCCCGCCGCGAGTCCCACCACCGCGACGGTACCCTGCAAAAAGAGCGCCTGCGCCACCGGCAGCGCCAGCACGGCGAATGCCGGATGCAGGAGCCTTCGAACCTGTCCGAAGGAGATCCGCCAGGAAAAATGCACGAGCCAGCCGGCCTGAATTCGCAGCCAGACCATGCGCACGGCGATGCCGACGACGCCGATCGACAGGTAGGTGGCCGCCACGTCCTCGATGTTTCCGCCCAGGGATACCACGAGCAGCGCCCCCAGGTTCTCGGCGAAGTGGATGCTCGTATGAAGGTACGTGCCGGTCGCGTACTTGCCGATCGAGCGGAACGCCGCGAGGCTGACGCTGTTCTGGATCGACAACACGCCGTAGGCGGCCAGCATCAAGATCGCGTATCGCGCCTGGTCGTGCGACAGGCCGGACACGAATGCAAGCGACCGGTCCGGCAGGCTGTAGACCGCGACGACGCACAGCGCGAGCACGATCGTGCATATTCCAACCATCGCGGCGCGCACGGCGTGAAAGGTTTCGATGGCGGCGCGCCGGTCTCCGCGCGCGATGCTCACCGTCATGTCGTTCGCCGCGGCGGCGGCGAATCCGAAGTCGGCGAAGGCCAGGTAGTTCGGCACCGTAAAGATGACCAGCCACGCGCCGTAGGTCGCAAGTCCCCAATGCGTCGCGTAGATCGGCACGGAAAGCAGCTGCAGCGCCAGTTGCACCAGCTGCGAATAAACGTTCGCGCTGATGCCGCGGACGATGCGCGAGTTCTTGAGACGTGTCAGGAAAGCGGCGGACATGGAGTAGCGCAAGGGTAGCCACTTCCGCCGCTGAAATCATCTTTCCACGCCCGAACGAGCGATCGTGCTCGAAGGGGCCGATCTCGGGTAACATCGCCTGCACACACGTGCACTCACCGGCAAAAAAAATAATCGGGCGATCCATCAGGGACATCCTTGGCCCGGACCGGTCGCGCCAAGTCATGAATGCGGCGCGCCGGGTGCTGTTCCGCATCCGGCATCCCTCCGAGAGCAGGCTGGCGGGGCGGGTTTACGACGTGGTCTTCTGCTGCGACCCGATACGGTGGCAGAACATCAAGCTCGTGGTGCAGGAGCTGCTCCGGCGGCGCCCCGAGCTTCGCATCGCGGTCGCGGTTGCGGGCGCGCGGGGCAGCATCGCGGACCTCGAAGCTCTCGCGGGGGTGACCACCATCGCGCATGTGACCCAGAGCACGCTGCCCACCTTCAGGACCAAAATCCTGTACTTTCCCGCGCCGGATCTGCCGGCGTATCTGCGTCCCGACGGCGCGGTGGTCGTGCACGCGTTGATGTCGATGGCCAGCCTGGACGGGCTGTATCTCGATCATCATTTCGACGGATTCGATTACGTCCTGTGTGGCGGCCCCCATCACATCGAGGCGCTGCGCCTTCTTGTGCGCCGCCGCCCGAGCCTCGAGGGATTGAGGCTGATTCGCGCGGGCTATCCGAAACTCGATCTCATGCTCGCCGCGCCCGAAACGCGGCTGCCGCGGCAGTCGTCGTCGAAGGCCACGGCCGTGTACGCTCCCACCCACGTGATCCCCTCGAACGAGCGGCTCGCAAGCCTGCGGCGTCACGGCGAGCGTATCGTCGGAGCGCTGCTCGCGGGCGGATACCGCGTGATCTTCAGGCCGCATCCGATGTCCTTCATGGACCAGGACCGGGCGTTGATCGAGAAGATCGACGCGGCGAACGCCGGCAATCCCGACTATTCTCTGGACCGGAGCAAGGATTACACCCGCAGCTACGCCTCGGCGGACTTCATGGTCACCGATCTGTCCGGCACCGGCTTCACGTACAGCCTGACCTTCGCGCGGCCGTGCATGTTCTTCGCGGCGGACGAGGAAGCCGAGCGCGGTCTGAACGGGGCGCAATTCGACGATCGTCACCGCATCGGTACGGTCGTGCGGGACATGTCGCAATTGCTGCCCCAGGCTGCCGAGCTGTCGCGCACCGACATGACCGGGGACTTGCTGCGCTTTCGCGGGGAGTTCGTGTTCAATGCCGGCCACAGCGCGGCGCAGATCGTGAGCGCGCTGGAGGATATCCTGGCAGGCCGCGATCCGCCGGACACGGTCCGGCTGTGAGCCCGATCAGTCGAGCCGCAAGCGATTCGCGTAGCCGGTGAGCTCGAGGTAGCCCCGGCCCGCGTGGCGCCCGGACTCCCGCGCATCGACCGCCCCTTCCCAGTAAATGGCTCCCGCGGACAGGCGCGCGTCGTTTTCCTGATCGTCCATGAGCGGCTCGAGCTCGAATTCCCTCGCTCCGGCGCGCAATCGCCATGCCACGGGATAAACCACGCCGGTGCGCGGCGACGTCCAGCGGCGGGTGGGCGTCAGCGCGATGTCCGACGGTGAGAAGGTTTGCGTGCGTCCCGCGGCGTCGCGCAGGGTGCCTCCGGCGAAGCGGCTCGCGCCGTGCGCATCCCGGATTCGAAATACCATCAAGGCGCCGCCGTCGTCGAGATTGATGCCGGTCCAGTCCCAGCCCACCGCCTGCGGGTCCAGATACTCGCTCGACCATTCGTGATCGAGCCA
Source organism: uncultured Gammaproteobacteria bacterium (assembly GCA_963736185.1). Taxonomy (GTDB): domain Bacteria; phylum Pseudomonadota; class Gammaproteobacteria; order Steroidobacterales; family Steroidobacteraceae; genus Bog-1198. The sequence goes on from CAVTNZ010000060.1 coordinate 103,674, forward strand.
CGCTTCGCCGGATACGGGCTCGGCGGAGCCTGCGCCGCGGCTCACGCTGCCGGTGACCTTCAAATGGGGCACGCTGTAGTAATAGCTGGCCGACCCCTCGGCGGGGCCTTTGCGGCTGAAGCCCGAGTCGCCGTTGAGCAGCGGCGGCTGGGTCGCGGCGAGGCTCAAATGCAGGGAGAGTTCGTCCGCGTCGACGTTCACGAGGTAGCTGCCGTCCGCGCTGCCGGCGTCCCCGCGGCGGCGCAGCGCCCATCGATCGATCCATACGTCGGTGTCCCCCGGCTCGGCCTCGGCGAGACCGAATCCGGCGCGCCGGATTCGCTGGTCGTGCCATAGGCCCGCGTGCCCGGGATCGCTGATCGCGCAATGCGCGATCAGCAATTGGCGCGCGGCGAATGCGCTCGGATTGCGCTCATCGAGCGCGGGCTTGGAGCGAAAGAACGTGATCTGAAAGCCGAGCGGCCGGCCGCCGGCCGTCGTCAGCCACCCGGTGACATACCACCATTCCGTACGGAAATCCGGGTGGCTGCCGAAGTCCCCGGGAAACCGCAGGGTGAGGCCCGGAACCACCGGCGCGTAGTGGGGGAGTGCTGCCGCCCCGCGGGCGGCGGCGCCCAGGGCCGCGGCGGCCAAGATCGGTGCGAGGATCCGCACCGAGATCCGCGCCAGGGGCGCCTCCGATCGACGCGGTCCGGCGGTCACCAATCCTCCCGCACGGCGCCGATGGCATCTCGATGGGTGGCCGCGCGACCGCTCCACACCGCCGTGACCGCGGCAGCCCCGATCAACGTGAGCGACAGGAGAGCAAGCTGGCGCAGCGGCAGCGCGAGCTCGATGCTCCAGTTGAAGGACTGGCGGTTCACGACGAACACCAGCACCAGACTCAGGATGCCGCCGAGCGCCAGGCCGTAGGCGACCGCACAAGCGCTCATCAGAATGCCCTCGCTCGCCAGCATGCCGAGCACCTGGCGGCGGCGCATCCCGATATACCGCAACACGCCGAATTCCGCGCGGCGCGCAAGCACGGTTGAACCGGCGGCGAAGCTCACGCCGACAAGTCCGATGATCACGGCGATGGCCTCGAGGGCGTAGGTGATCGCGAATGCGCGGTCGAAGATCCTGAGGGAGCGCTCACGCAGCTCCGGGGTCGTGGTGATCTCGAGCGCCGAATCGCGCGCCGGATCGCCATGCGACAGGGCGCTGCGCAGTCCCGCGATGACCGCTGCGGGGCGGGCGTGTACGTCGAGCCAGACCGAGCCTTCGTTCGCATTGCGGTCCCCCGTTGCGGCGACATAGGCGTCCCGGGAGATGGCCACCGCGCCCGTTGCGCGGGCGTAGTCGCGCCAGATCCCCGCGACGACGAAGCGCTTCTCGCGCCCGTTCAGCGGCAGCTCGATCGGGCCGCCCAGCCGATAGCCGTACAGATCCCGGAGCTCCTCCGAGATCCACGCGGGTTCGCCCGCTCCCATGCGCGCTGCGGGGAGGCTCTCGAGCAGCGGCAATTCCTCGGCGGTCTGCCGCGCGGTCGCGCCGCGGGCGATCAAGATCACCGGCGGGCGCGCCGGATCGAGCAGCAGCTGGCGGGTGCGCCGGAACTCCGCGCTCGACACGCCCGCGACGGCGGCGGCGGCGGCCTGGTCCGCCGCGGTCCAGTAGGCGGTGTCGCTGCCGAGCGGTTCGCGCATCTGGACATCGGCGGGCAGCACCTTGTCCAGCCACCGCTCGAACGATACCCGGAAGGAACCGGGTCCGCAGGGTAGGGGAGACGGTTATCTTTGGAGGCCACCTGGGGGCGGACGCCCAGCGTATCCAGATCGAGTATGCCCGCCTGGCCGTCGAAGCCAGGCAGATGTTCTCCCAGGCAGCGAATGACCTGGAACGATGCGCCGCAGTTGCTTTCTACCACGCGCGTTTCGTCGGAATTCACCCGTTCAACGACGGCAATGGACGCCTTGGCCGCGCCATTATGATGGACCAGGTGCAGAAGGTCCTTGGTAACCCGGAGCCCCTGTTCCAGCGCATAGCCGAGAATAAGCGCGAGTATATCGAAGCGCTAAATTCTGCGATAAGGAGCAATGACCTCACCGGAATGACGCGCCTTGTCGCGGAATCTGTCGGCCTCCGAATCGAGAAGGATATTCGCATCGAGGCTCCGGCAATCGTTGCCAGTCGTCCGCGGCTGGCATTCGAGTACATCCTTCCTTTGGAACAGGAACTCGCACGAGCCGCGCGTGTTGTCAGTCGCCCGCTAATGCCTCCCGTGTCTGAGCGGCCGACAACCCGTTCGGCTGCGCCCGCTGCGGTTGCAATCGTTGAAGAACTGACA